>NZ_JAJNOG010000002.1:0-843036 GCF_027947695.1 Enterobacter sp. PI-10
AAGAGCGGGGGCCTGAGGGTTCCCGTTTTTTTTGCCTCTGCCTGCGGGAGACAACACGATGCTAGCTACTCTTCTTATCGCTTTCGTTGCACTCATCCATCTCTACATTCTTGTGCTGGAAATGTTCCTGTGGAATACCAAAACAGGGCACAAGGCCTTTAATCTGCGTCCTGATTTTGCGCGCGATACCCGCGTACTGGCCGCGAATCAGGGGCTGTATAACGGTTTTCTGGCGGCAGGTCTGCTCTGGAGCCTCTGGCTCGGCGAAAAGGGTATTCAGGTGGCCATCTTCTTCCTGGCCTGCGTGCTGATCGCCGGGCTCTTTGGCGCAGCCACCGCCAGCCGGAAAATTTTGTATGTACAGGCCGTACCCGCTCTCGCGGCGCTGCTTGCGTTGCTCATCTGAAGCAATGCTTTGGTTGAGATAAGGCGTCCGATATACTGATGGCTTCACCCTTACAGGTTAGCGACGAGACAGTTATGAACAACGATATCCCACTGAAATATTATGACATTGCCGATGAGTATGCTACGGAAGCCGCAGAGTCCGTCGCTGAGTCAGAGCTCGACGCGCTTGCGCATTATTTCCAGCTGCTGCTTACCCGTTTATCGAATAACGACGAGATTAGCGAGGAAGCCCAGCAGGAGATGGCCGCAGAGGCCGGGATCCGTGCGGGGCGCATTGATGATATTGCGAACTTCCTCAATCAGTGGGGAAATGAATAGCCTGCTTCAAAAACCGTTATGCTGATGCTTTGCGATACAGCTAAGCATCACGCTATCGGACCACATGCACTTTTTCCGCAGAATATGCGAAGCGGGGGCGTCGATAAGCAGCGCGAAAATAACGGTCAGGCAAAAGAGTACCACTGGGAATAGTAAGGATAATTTCACGTTTTTAACCAAAATATGAGTGTGCTTCAGGGTAATCTACCGTCTGATTGTGACGACTATATGTTTTTGCGTAAAAAATTGAAATGCCCGACTGAAAAAAACGGGCACGCCAGTTTTGAATTACGGTGTGACGCCGGTGAGTTGCTTCGCCAGTTCGCTGCGGGTGAGTGCTTTTGAAAAATACCATCCCTGGATCAGGGCATCGGGATATCTGTCCGCAATAAAGCGATATTGAATTTCATTTTCCACGCCCTCGAATACAAGCGTTTTATTCAATCTTGCAAGAGCATCGCTGAAGATAGCGAAGATGTTTTGCTTATAATGCTCGCTGATGCCGTCAACCAGCGACTTATCAATTTTGATTTCATCATATTCAAGCAGCGACAGGCGGGCGAGGTTCGAGTTTTGCACGCCAAAATCATCTATTGATATTTTAACGCCGAGCGATTTGAGCTCCCGACAGAACCCCTCGAGGATATCTGCCGTTGAAACGGCTTTCTCAGAGAGTTCGACCTTCATCAGGGAAAGGGGAAGGTGATTGGCAAAACACGCACGACGCAAAATGGTAATGAACTGTCCATCTTCAATTTCCTTCCGCCCAACGTTGATTGAGACTATCAGCTGGTGTTTTATTGCCAGTGGGGCAATTTCGGAAAGGGATTTTTCGATAATATTACTATAATATTTTTTATACAGACCAATCTTCTTAATTAATGGAATAAACAGCTCCGGAGAGACGTCCCCGTGCTTTTGATCGCGCCATCTCGACAGAACTTCAACACCCACGATTTTTTTATCGTGAATGCGGATAATGGGCTGATAGTTAACGCAGATGGTATTCGTGATGACGGCTTTGATCAGCGTGCGTTCCAGAGAAAAACGATCTTCATAGATTCGGAAGATAAACAACGTAATCGCGATCCAGATCAAACAGAGAATGACCGCAAGAAGCGCAAAGATAAACGGAGGTAACGAGGCCAGCCCAGCGTCATGATGCTTCACGATGACGCACAGGTCCCAGAAGGCGCTGCACTGCGTCAGGGTCAGGGTAAACAACGTCGAATGCAGCCAGCTCTGCTGATTTAGCTCCGGAGCGGCCGAAAAAAAGACTCTGCCGAAGTCTTTCGTGGTAGCACTTAGCGAATAACTTGCGGTAACCGGGCTGAATTTATCGTAAGCATAGCGGGAGGTGAAGATAATAATATTGTTATAAATTGCCGCGTTGCCCGTGAAAAAGTCTTTTCGCGAAAACTGGGCCAGGAGAAAGCCTCTCGGCGTTTTATGCAGTTCTGCAGGAAGTGCAACGGGCGTTGCGAGTTTCCCCCAAAAAGCGGTACAGACTATTTTTCCCTTTTCGATAAAACCTATATCGCCAAAATAAAGATTATGAAGCTTGATTTGTCTGTAGCTATCAAGGCTGGCTTTATCACATCCCTGCGTCGTTATGCTTTTTAGGCCCAGCGCAACGTTTTGGGACAGGTCTTCTGAATAATGTAAAAGGGTTCGGGATATTTCGAGCTGTTTGCTCTTCTGCTGTCCTGTGATGACAGCATTGACGGCATAAAGAGACAGGAAGACCAGAAGCGTTGAAACGATAGCAACGGCAATGCGCTTTTTCATTTTCCAGATATCCAGTCCGCTCCCTGATTTCACAAAGCTTAACACAGCCTGGGCAAGGAACAAGCCTGATAGTCACGTCATGTGAGCAAATTCGGGCAGGTGAACTCATACGAAAGCATCAGTTTTTTAAGACAATTCTCAGCTAAGCTATTTTCATTGTCATAAGCAACGCCGGATTAGCACAGGCTTTTCTTCTAGTACATCCATGCTTGTTTTTTCTATTAAGGAAAACATCATGCGCAACGTGATGATCCCTATTATGAGTGCCCTGTTTCTTTTTCTGAGCGGCATTCTGATTATTAACTGGCAGCTATGGCAGATGGCGAAGCTGAGTAATAGTCATGCCGCGACGGCAAGCACCCAAAAAATAGAAAGTATTCTGGCTGAAGCAGTCAGTGCGGCCAGCACGGCGAAGCGCGTTGCGGAGCAGGGGTGTACCAGTAGCGGACAGCTGGCGCTAGGGACGGAAGCCGCGCTAAAACCGCATCTGCGCGCCATCATGATCCAGCAGCAGGGCAGGATCATCTGTACTTCCCTTCCCGGGAATGGCGTATTGATTATTCACCCTGAGACCTTACCTGCCGAAAAGTTGATGCTGCTACCCGGCAATCGGCTGGTGAACGGCATGCCGGTGCTTGTCTTTCAGATGCCCGTTGCGGGAGGGCGCGTCATGGTCAGCATCAGCGACGCGCATTTGCAGGATGCCATTACGAGCGCATCAAATAGCGTTGGCCTGGGACTGGTTGTCGGCGAAAGAATGTTTACCCGCAGCGGTGATGTGACCGGCTGGAAAGCGGCCTCGTGGACGGGGTCACTGACGACATCTTCGCAGTTCCCCTTTAGCCTGGCCTGGCAGCCTCCTGCCTTTTTTAGCCTGACGCGGCTACTGCAGCAGGGATGGAGCCTGACACTGCTTATTCTTGCATTATCCGTGGCGGTGGGCATTTTGATCCGCCGTTACAAGGGGAAAAGCACCTCATTCGAAGACGATTTGCGCAAAGCCATTTTGCAGGGGGAGATCGAGCCTTATTATCAGCCGATCGTGAACGGGGATACCGGCGGGTTGTACGGCGTTGAGGTCCTGGCGAGATGGAAACATCCAAAGTCAGGCTTTATCCCGCCGGATGTCTTTATTCCGATTGCCGAACGTAGCGGTTTAATTATCCCGTTAACCAAAGGGTTGATGGCGAAAGTGGTCGCACAGCTTAAACCACTGTTGCCTAAGCTACCGGACGGGTTTCATATCGGGGTGAACATCAGCGCCAGACACATCAATGCACCTTCCTTTATCGGGGACTGTCGCGTCTTCGGGAAGGGGTTTCAGGGTAAAGAAGTCAAACTGGTTCTCGAGGTGACCGAGCGTGAACCGCTGATCGATAATCCTCACCTGGTGGAAAACCTCAACATGCTGCATAACGCCGGTTTTGTTATTGCCCTTGATGATTTTGGTACGGGTTATTCCGGGCTGTCATGCCTTAATGCGCTTGCCATTGATTATATTAAAATTGATAAAAGCTTTGTGAACCGGGTTTCAGAGGAAAAGGACTCAACGATCCTGCTGGACTGCGTCATTGATCTGGCGAAAAAACTCTCATTGCGCATTGTAGCTGAAGGAGTAGAAACAAAAGAGCAGCTGGAGTATCTCAACCGTAATGAGATAACCCTGTTACAGGGATATTATTTTGGTAAGCCCGTCTCCTATATCGATTTTATTAAAGTCATTTTATCTAAACCCAGGGAGATCGTAAGTTTGTAAAACAAAATAAAGGCAAGCTTCCGTTGTCTGCTTAAGTGCAATTCATTTTCCTCTTATCCCGAGCTTTGTTACAGTGACAAGAGTTGTCAGCCAGGGATGTCAGGCGTGATAAGGTGGAAAAGCTCGTGCATGTGAAAAATACTTTTTACACAACAACCATTACCGTCATCATTGTTTCATTGATCCTCTCGCTGTCGCTCGCCGTCCAAATAGCCACGTCCAGACAGCAGTCAATCCAGCAAATTAATACCAGCGTTGCTAACCTGAGCCATACCCTTGATGTCTACACCGAGGGGATCATGCGCCAGAGTGAAATGTTAATTACTACCGTTTCCGACATAATCGAAATTTATGGTATGACCCCGCAGCAGGCGACCAATATTCAGCACGTGATCAATAATCAGGATAACCTTCTTACCCAGATTAATAATGTGGTTGTTTACAACGCTCAGGGCGATATCTTCACCGCACTGCATGAAAGTTTTACCGGGTCACGCAAAGGCTCGGACAGAGAGTTTTTTATCTATCACAAAGAAAATAAAACTCAGCAGATTTTTATTGGGGAGCCGGTGGTAAGCAGAACCAATGGCAAATGGGTTATCACCATCAGTCGACGCCTTGAAACCGAGAGCGGGGCATTTAACGGAGTGGTGGTGGTGACGCTGGGTATCGAAAATTTTCTGGCACTCTACGGGCAGATTAATATCGGTCACTCGGGCGTCATCGGCTTAACGACGCAATCAGGCGTGCTGCTGATCCGTTATCCCTTTAAAAATACTTATATCGGCACGATTGTTTCTGATTCACCGCTATTCAGGAAATATCTCAAGGTACAAAATTCGGGGATAGCCAGCTCCATCTCACGGTTTGATAAAATCGAGCGCATTTATGCCTACGAGAAAAACAGACGCTACGGACTGGTCACCACCGTGGCCGTTAGCATTGATGAAGCCCTTGCACCCTGGCGCAAACAGGCCATTCAGCTGGCGGTGCTCATTTTCGTGTTCACGGCGATCCTCATTGTGGCGTCATACTTCCTGTATTCCGACCTGTCCCGAAAAACAAGGGATAACAAAGCGCTGAAGATTATTGCCTCAGAAGATGCGTTGACCGGGCTGTACAACCGCCGCTTCTTTGATGAAAAAATCCTCTCGGAAATCACTATGTGTGCTGAGCATGACGCACCGATTTCGATACTGATCGTAGACGTGGATTACTTCAAAAAATACAACGATAACTACGGTCATCCGGAAGGGGACCGGTGTCTGGCAATGCTCGGAAACAGCCTCAGGGAGAGCCTTACGCGTGATAATCAGATTGTGGCGCGATACGGCGGAGAAGAGTTTGCGCTGATATTGCCGGATACGGATATCCAGGATGCGCTCCGACTGGCGCAGACGATTATTCGCAATGTGTTTTCCCTGCAAATTGCGCATGCTTTTAGCCCCTTCGGACGGGTAACGGTCAGCGTCGGGATTTCTACCGCACGTGCCGTCGACATCGCTGGCAGCCAGCAAAATATCATTATTGCCGCTGACCAGGCCCTCTATCAGGCAAAGCGCGCAGGACGTAACCGTTACGCGTTTGTTGGGGTATGAGCAGAAAAAAAAGCCCACTCAGGAGTGGGCAAGAAATACTGGAAGCAATGTGAGCAATGTCGTACTGAATACCTGAGTATTTCGCTCAACTATTCAGTGTTGAGAAAGATAATCTTTCTCAACAAAAGATGCAACCCCACAGTTTATGTGGCACGCTCTTTTTGTTGATGAATAATCACTCACTCTCTCATTGTGACGCCTATCACAAATTTCCTTTCTGAAATCCTGTGCTATTCTTTTTTGTGTCGTTGATTTAATGACAAAAACCATACAGAGAGGAAAGTTATGGGAATTTTATCCTGGATTATCTTTGGGCTTATTGCGGGTATTCTGGCGAAGTGGATCATGCCGGGCAAAGATGGCGGTGGGTTTATCGTCACCGTAATACTGGGTATTGTCGGCGCAGTAGTCGGCGGCTGGATCAGTACGCTGTTCGGTTTTGGCAAAGTCGATGGCTTTAACTTCGGCAGTTTCGCCGTCGCGGTGATTGGTGCGCTGGTTGTTCTGTTTATCTACAGAAAAATCAAAAGCTAAGGCTTAAAAGCGTTGAAAAAAGGCTGCCAGATGGCGGCCTTTTTACGTATTGGCGTTTACCACCAGCCAAGCTGGGTGCCGGCAAACGCCGCGATGGCAACGATCAGCATAATGAGGGTCGTTTTTCTCATTTATGCCCCAGGCGCCGCGTAACCACCGACAAAAAACCACGCTAAAAAAATCACCGCCGTTATAAAAATAACGACCGGGAAGAGGATCCCTATTCTCATATCATCACCTGTTTCGGTTTTTGTAACGCCGTAGAGTGTACGGGGTTAATCCATAGTGAGAAAGCGTGTTTTGCTTTTTCCTTTCTTATCCTGATACATCGCGACATCCGCGTCGCGTAATGCGCTGTCAGGATCGGTTGCGGCAGGGTCCACTTCGATAACGCCGAGGCTGGCGCCCGGATAAATAATATGAACGCTGCCCAGCCAGTATTCGCCTGCGATACAGGCGCTGAGGCGCGTTTTGAGCAGCGTAACCTGCGCGTTATCTCCGTCCTCGTGGAGCTGGCTCAGCGATGCGACCAGAAATTCATCACCGCCCAGTCGGCCGATAATATCGTCCTCCTGTTTCTCTTCCGTCAAACGCTTGCCCACTTCTATCAGGAACTGGTCGCCAGCCTCATGGCCGTAACGATCGTTAATCAGTTTGAAATCATTCAGATCGATGAACGCGATGATGGCGTTACGCTTAAGGTGCCGGGCCAGAGAAAACAGCGTGGTCAGATCTTCAAAAATGGCGCGACGGTTGGGTAAACCGGTAAGGGCATCCGTGTAGGAGTGCGCGATGAGGGCCGCATTGGCTTCGCGAAGCTGGGTTACCAGCGACTCTTTCTGAATGGACTGGGCGATCAGCCCGGCGAAGAGCTTCAGAACCTGTTCCCCGCGCTCGCTAAGCGGCTTTCTGGCCGTGCTGGTGGCGCAGAGCGTGCCGTAGAGTGAACCATCCGCAAGATGGACAGGTATACTCATGTAGGTCGTAATGCCAAGCGCTTTTGCGGCTTCACACTCGGGCCAACGTTCGGGTACGTCATTGCTGAATAACGTGTCACTGTCCAGAGCACGCTTGCACAGCGTCTCGTCCCATGGGACGCTCAGACCCTCCGGGATCGTCATCTGCTTGCTGTTGCGGGCGTAGAGGATGTGCTGCAGCCGCGCCTCGATATCGACCTTCGTCAGGTAGGTCGACTCCATGTCGGTGACAATCTCCAGCATCTCCAGCAGCTGGCGAACGAGGCTTTCAAGGGACTGCTCGGTGGCAAGGGTTTCTGAAACGCGAGCGAGGATAAGATCCGACATGACGTAGAATGACTCCCAGGCAGAAGACGTCTGCATCTGCATGTTATGCTGAGTTTTGAGGCTTCAGGCATAGTAAAACATGAATACAGAAAATTTAATATATGCAGGGAGAGGGCAGCATGCGTGAAAAAAAGCCCCGTTGTTGAGACCGGGGCAAAGACATCTTGATTACGGAATGATGTTCTCTGGTCATATCGAGAACATGCCACACTATAGTGCTGAAAAGTGCAGTTAAAATGGAGAAATCATGGAGAACGCGGCGATGACCCGTTACCCTTAGGGTGTAATGACGTCAAAAGGATCAATGAGATGAGATTTCTGCTTCTGGCGCTGGCGCTTCCCCTGACCGCCTGTACCGCAAAACCCACGCCACCCGATGCGCCGAAACCGCCGCACGTTATTGGTATGGCGAACCCGGCCTCCGTCTACTGCCTGGAGAAAGGCGGGGAACAGATCCCGGTTCAAAGCCCGCAGGGCGTTCGCACCGAGTGCAAATTACCGGGCGGGGAAGTGATCGATGAATGGACGCTCTATCGTCGCGATCGTCCGCAACCCACCAGGTGACAGACGGATACCGCCTGCGATACACTTCTCTTTAGGATTAATCTTAGCCAGTTTCTGGCATTCGTTTCCGCGAGAGAAGTATGTTTCAGCTAAAACCGGGCAGCATGGCGATGATCGTGGGTGCCCGCACGGCGTCAGGCCGTCGCAATATTGGTAAATCTGTTGAACTATTTGGCCTCTGCCAGCCTGGTCTGCGTTTTGTTAACCCGGTCAACGGCGTGATGACGCAATTACCGGCCACCGCAGATCGCGCGCTTTGGCTGGTGACGGGTGATGTCTACGCCTTTGACAACCAGCACGGCTTTGCGTTTGTACGCGCCGAACATCTGATGCCGCTCACCCCGGATGAAGCGCCGCAAATTCTGGATGAACTGACGATCGGCTGATCACAGATGACGCAGCCAGTCGGCTAAGATCAGGGCGTGATTTTGCTCCGTGTTTTTGGCAGCAAAGAGCAGGGTGACGGTCTGCCTGCGCGCCAGCGTCGCCAGACGCACTCCCTCGTTAGCATGCTGCGCAAGCTCTTCCCGATAGGCCTTACTGAAGGCGGTGAAATCAATGGTTTCGCTATGAAAGGCCTTGCGTAGTTCATTCGAGGGCGTGAGCGCTTTACACCATTCGTCATAAACGAGGTCCGTTTTTTTAACCCCGCGAGGCCAGAGCTTGTCCACCAGCACCCGATAGCCGTCGTCCGGACCTGCCTGTTCGTAAACGCGTTTGCACTGAATCATGATTTCACCCTCCCAATTTAAGGTATTGTGATAATTGCAAAAGATCGGTAGTCTGAGGTTCCTTATGTTATCTGATAATACTCTGGCATAAGGAACCTTTCATGGAACACCTCCCGGTTAAAACGACGCTGCGCATTGCGCTGGTTGGCGATTACAATCCCAATGTTATTGCGCATCAGGCGATCCCGTTGGCCATTGACGACGCTGCAGCAGTCCTTGACCTCACCGCCGATTACGACTGGCTGGCCACCACGGAGCTGACTAGCCCTGAAGATCTGGTGGGCTACGATGCCATCTGGCTGGTTCCTGCCAGCCCCTACAAAAACACCGAGGCCGCTTTTATCGCCGCGCGCTACGCCCGTGAAAACAGCATCCCGTTCCTGGGCACCTGCGGCGGGTTCCAGCACGCGCTGATTGAGTATGCCCGAAACGTGCTGGGCTGGGCCGATGCGGCACACGCTGAGACGGATACCGAAGGCACCATGGTGATTGCGCCGCTGACCTGCTCGCTGGTGGAAAAAACCGATGCGATTGAACTGCGCAAAAATACGCTGATCGCCAAAGCATACGGCAAGCCGGAAATTGAAGAGGGGTATCACTGTAACTATGGTGTGTCGCCGGCGTTTGCACAGGCGCTGGAAAGCGGTGATATGCATGTTACGGGCTGGGACGATCGGGGGGAAATTCGCGCCGCGGAGTTGGTTACGCACCCGTTCTTCGTGATCACCTTATTCCAGCACGAGCGTGCCGCGCTCGAAGGGCGTCCGGTCGTGCTGGTGCAGGCGATGCTGCGCGCCGCTCGCGGGTAAAAAAGGCAGACCCGAGGGTCTGCCACACTGTTTAACGGGGCGCGATCTCCCGGTCTCGCCCGGCTAAGATGCCGCAGAGGGCCATTATCACGGCGGCCAGGGCGCAGCCCAGAAGCGGGATTTGCCAGTCTCCCGCGCTATCGTGAATTTTCCCCATCAGCGGGGGACCGCAGGCGGCGAGCAGATAGCCAATCGACTGCGCCATGCCGGACAACGCCGCCGCCTGGTGTGCAGAACTGGCGCGCAGACCGATGAACGTCAGGCCGAGGATCATCGTTGCCCCTGTGCCAAAGCCAAACACCAGCGTCCACATCACCGCCATGCCCGGCATAAACCATAATCCCGCCGCGCTTATCGCGCACATCAGCGCCACCGCGCCTGCGATCGCCCGCTGGTCTTTCAGACGGTGAAGGATCAGCGGAACGGCGAGTCCCGGCACGGCCGTAGCCAGCTGCAACAGACCGTGCACCGAGCCGGCCTGCGCTTCGCTGTAGCCGTGGCTCAGCAGTATCGCCGGCAGCCAGCCGATGATGACGTAGTAAATCAGCGAGTTTATCCCCAAAAAGAGCGTGACCTGCCAGGCGAGGGCCGAGCGCCAGATCGCGCGGTTATGTAGCGCGCCTGCGGCCGTTACCGTTGCGACGTGTTTCTGACGCCACTGGGGCAGCCAGAGCAGCAGCGCGACCAGCGGAAACGCCATCAGCATCAGCAGCGCGCCATGCCAGCCGGCGCTACCCTGTGCCAGGGGAACGATCATTGCCGAACCGAACGCCGCCGAGACGCCCATCGTCAGGGAATAGGCGCCGGTGAGCTTCGCCACCTGGCCGGGAAAATCACGCTTAATTAATCCGGGTAACAGCACGTTCCCGAGCGCAATACCGCAGCCGACGATCGCCGTTCCGGTGAAAAGCAAAGCGGCGGAAGGCAGGGAGCGAACGGCAATCCCGACGCAAATCAGCAGCAGGGCGATAAACAGGCTGCGCTCCATGCCGATACGCCGGGCAACGCCCGCGGCGAGCGGCGAGACAATGGCGAAAGCCAGCAGGGGCAGGGTGGTCAGCAGACCGGTTTGCGCCGTACTTAAGCCATAATCAAGACGAATGGTATCGAGCAGCGGCGCTGCGCCGGTAAAGGTGACGCGAAGCGTAGTGGCAATCATCAGGATGCCTGCAACCAACAGCGCGCCGTGTTTTCCTGAGGTGCGAATAGCAGTAGTCATTATGTTCTCATACGTTCAAGCGAGCGCACACAATACCCATTTTATCAGCGGTTGAAATCAGGCTAAAATGACAGTTTATCGCTAATATCGGACAAACTGATGATTGGTCTGGGACTGGAAGGCTACGATCCAGATAGCCAGTACAATGCGGCCGTCGCATTTCGCATCCGCGTGGTGGCGGAGGAACAGTATATTCCCCGACATCATCACCGTAAGGGGCAGCTGATTCTGGCCCTCGGCGGCGCAATCACCTGTGAAGTGGAAAATGCGATGCTGATGGTTCCACCTCAGTATGCCGTCTGGATCCCCGGCCAGATGCCGCACAGCAACAGGGCCACGCCGGGCGCGCAGCTCTGCTTTTTGTTTATTGAGCCGGGGGCCGTCAGCCTGCCCGAGCGCTGCTGTACCCTGAAAATCTCCACCCTGGTGCGGGAGCTGATTTTATCGCTCGCGGAAAAATCTCGTGAACAGCTGCAGCTCGCGGCCACATCGCGTCTGGTGGACGTCCTGTTTGACGAGCTGCCGCTCCAGCGTCAGGAGCATCTGCAGCTGCCCGTCTCGCCCCATCCCAAAATTCGGCTGATGAGCGAGAAAATGGCGGAAGAGCCCGCCGCCTGGCAGACGCTGGCGCAGTGGGCGAGCCACTTCGCCATGAGCGAACGCAGCCTGGCGCGGCTGGTGGTGAAAGAGACCGGTTTAAGCTTTCGCCGCTGGCGTCACCAGCTGCAGCTGATTATGGCATTACAGCACCTGATCGGCGGGAAATCGGTACAGCAGGTGGCCCAGTCACTGGGCTATGACTCTACCACCGCGTTTATCACCATGTTCAGAAAAGGACTGGGCCAGACGCCAGCGCGTTATATGGCCAGCCTGACTACGACTTCCCGATAAACAGAGAGACAAGGCCTGCCGCAATCAGCGGGCCGACCGGTACGCCACGAAAGAGCGCCACGCCCAGCACGGTGCCCACCAGCAGACCCGCCACCAGCGAGGGCTGGCTGCTCATCAGCGTGACGCCGCGTCCCCCCAGCCACGAAACAAAAATCCCCACCGCGATCGCCACCAGCGATTTCCAGTTTACGAACGAGTGCAGCAGGGTTGATGCGGGCAGCGTGCCGCTGGCGATCGGCGCCATTACCCCAATGGTCAAGATAATGATCCCGATGGTGAGGCCTTGTTTTTCTATCCACGGGAAAAAGGTATTTAACGGGGTCACGCGTACAATAATCAGCACCAGAATCGAGATGGCGACGGTGGTGTTATGGCTGACAAAGCCGAGCGCGGCCAGTGCCAGAAGAATGAGCAGAGTAGGGTCAAACATAGGGAATCCTTGCCAGAAAAATTGTTCTGTTTACTGTACGCGCAAACGCGGCAGAGAAAAGGGTTAAAAAGATTTTGTCGTTGTCATAACCTTGTCACTTACGCGGATTAAAACGAAAGCAGATATCGCAAAAGGGTCGCCATCATGAACGATCACATGTTTGTTGAAACGCTGATTATCTCCTCATCGTTTTTCGCTATTGCCGCTATTCTCGTTGCCTCCGTGCTGTTTCTGGAACGAAAAGGCTGACAGGGCGTCAGCCATCGCAGTTACGCTTTATGGAAGGTGACAAGCTCAGGACGGGCGATGCGCAGGTAATCCTGGGTATCCATAATCACGGATTTCTCCAGCAGGCCGGCGTTAAACGCGATTTCGTCAAAACGCTCGAACAGCAGCGGGTCGGCAACCAGTGCCAAATCAGGATGGAAGCTAAAGGGCGGGATAGCGCCGAAAACGCAGGCGGTCAGGGCATCGACTTCCGCCGGGCTGGCGAGGGAGGCTTTTAGCCCGCCAAAATGGCTTGCAAGCTGGCTCAGGTCAGCCTGCAGATCGGCGGCGAGGATCGCCAGAACGTGTTTTTTTACGCCGTTTCCCTTCACCTTGCAGACCAGGGCTTTTGCGCCTTGCCGCAGGTCGGTCCCGCGAATTTCACTTACCGCTTCACATTTCCCGACCGCCTCGTGCTCCATGACGCGAAACCGCGCGCCCTGCTCGGTGAGTAAGGTAATCAGTTGCTGGTGGGTTCCTGCCCCAATAACGTCATCAGTCATAACGATTTCCCGGTGATAATCCAGTATGCAGCGTTCTACATTAGCACGGGATGAGCGGGGTCGAAAGAAAACAGCCAGCGGGCTCGCTGGCTGTTGGATTATGCGTTGCTGGTAGCAGACTGCTTGTGGAACAGCTCCCTGAACACCGGATAAATATCATCCTGGTCACGGATATGCTGCATGGCAAAATTGTCGAACATCGCCTGCAGATGCTCATATTCTCGCCACAGGGTCTGGTGCGCGCGGCGGGTGATTTCGATATAGCTGTAGTAACGCACCACAGGCAGAATTTTCTTCGCCAGAATCTCGTGACACAGCGGTGAGTCGTCGGCCCAGTTATCGCCGTCCGACGCCTGCGCAGCATAAATATTCCACTGCGCCGGGTCGTAGCGCTCTTTGACCACTTCATCCATCAGCTTCAGCGCGCTCGAGACGATGGTCCCCCCGGTTTCCTGAGAGTAGAAGAACTCATGTTCATCCACCTCCTTCGCCTGGGTGTGGTGGCGGATATAGACCACCTCCACGTTCTTATAGGTTCTGCTCAGGAAAAGGTAGAGCAAAATATAAAAACGCTTCGCCATATCCTTGGTTGCCTGGTCCATCGAGCCGGACACGTCCATCAGACAGAACATCACCGCCTGGCTGGAGGGCTCAGGGCGTTTTTCGTAGTTCTTGTAGCGCAGGTCAAAGGTGTCGATAAACGGGACCCGTTCGATCTTCGCCCTCAGCTCTGCAATCTCTTTACGCAGGCGCTCCTCTTCCAGCAGTTGCGCCGGTTCCGTGTTTTCCACCACCTTCAGGCTGCTCTCCAGCTCGCGCAGCTCGCGCCGTTTTCCTGCCGTCATGGCCGTGCGTCGCGCCAGCGAATTCTGCAGCGAACGTACGACGCTGATGTTGGCGGGTACGCCGTTGGCGGTGTAGCCCGCGCGGTGGGTTTTATATTCATTAAGCTGACGATGCTGATTCTTTTTCAGATTCGGCAGCGCCAGGTCTTCGAACAGCAGGTCGAGATATTCATCTTTTGAAATCTGGAAGACAAATTCGTCCTGACCTTCACCGTCCTGGCTGGCCTGTCCCTGACCGCTTCCTGAACCACCTCCGCCGCCCTGAGGGCGCTCAATTCTGTCGTTCTGAACGAAGTGGTCATTACCTGGGTGTACGCGATGGCGCAGGCCGCCTCGCCCCTGATGAAACATCGGTTCGCTGATGTCATCGGTGGGGATGGAGACAGACTCGCCGCTGTCGACGTCGGTCACCGAGCGTTTGTTGATGGCCTCGGAGATAGACTGTTTAATTTGCGCTTTATAACGACGCAAGAAGCGCTGGCGGTTCACCGTGCTCTTGTTTTTGCCGTTAAGACGCCGGTCAATAAACCAGGTCATATACCCCCCGTACTGCATTTGCCAACTTGCATTTTGTAGGCCCGGCAGGCTCTAAGCGCCGCCGGGCACTTGTTTTAAGACGATTTACGCACGCGCAGGTACCATTCGCAGAGCAGGCGCACCTGTTTGCGGGTGTAGCCTTTTTCCATCATACGGTCGACAAAATCGTCGTGTTTTTTCTGTTCATCGGTTGAGGTTTTGGCGTTAAACGAGATCACCGGCAGCAGCTCTTCGGTATTGGAGAACATTTTCTTCTCAATGACCGTGCGCAGCTTCTCGTAGCTGGTCCAGTTCGGATTGCGCCCGTTGTTATGCGCTCTGGCGCGCAGGACGAAGTTCACAATCTCATTACGGAAGTCTTTCGGGTTGCTGATCCCGGCAGGCTTCTCGATTTTTTCCAACTCCGCGTTCAGGGATTCACGGTCAAACAGCTGGCCGGTATCCGGGTCGCGGTACTCCTGATCCTGGATCCAGAAGTCAGCGTAGGTGACGTAACGGTCAAAAATGTTCTGCCCGTACTCTGAATAGGATTCCAGGTAGGCCGTCTGGATCTCTTTGCCGATGAACTCGGCGTATTTCGGGATCAGGTAACCTTTCAGGAACTCAAGATAGCGTTCAGCCTGCTCCTGCGGGAACTGTTCGCGTTCGATTTGCTGTTCCAGCACGTAGAACAGATGAACCGGGTTGGCCGCCACTTCCGCATGGTCGAAGTTAAAGACGCGGGAGAGGATCTTAAACGCGAAGCGCGTGGACAGACCGTTCATCCCTTCATCGACCCCGGCGTAGTCGCGGTATTCCTGATACGACTTCGCTTTCGGATCGGTATCCTTCAGGCTCTCACCGTCATACACGCGCATTTTCGAGTAGATGCTGGAGTTTTCCGGCTCTTTCAGGCGCGAAAGGATGGAGAAGCGAGACAGCGTTTCCAGGGTGCCCGGCGCGCAGGGAGCGTGCACAAGCTCACTGTGGTTAAGCAGTTTCTCGTAAATTTTGATCTCTTCGGAGATCCGCAGGCAGTAAGGCACCTTGACGATGTACACGCGGTCAAGGAAGGCCTCATTGTTTTTGTTATTACGGAAGGTCACCCATTCAGATTCGTTCGAGTGGGCGAGAATAATCCCGTTAAACGGCAGGGCGGAGATACCTTCCGTCCCGTTGTAGTTGCCTTCCTGGGTAGCCGTCAGCAGCGGATGCAGCACTTTAATCGGTGCTTTAAACATCTCAACGAACTCCATGATCCCCTGGTTAGCCCGGCACAGCGCGCCTGAGTAACCGTAGGCATCCGGATCGTTTTGCGCGAAGTTTTCCAGCTTGCGGATGTCAACTTTACCCACCAGCGCCGAGATGTCCTGGTTGTTCTCATCGCCGGGTTCAGTTTTGGCGATGGCGATCTGTTCAAGGATAGATGGCCAGACCTTCACCACGCGGAATTTGGTGATATCGCCACCAAACTCGTGCAGGCGTTTTGCCGCCCACGGCGACATGATGGTGCCGAGGTAGCGACGCGGAATACCGTATTCTTTATCCAGAATCTGCGCATCTTCCTGCGGATTGAACAGGCACAGCGGATGGTCATTCACCGGGCTGCGCTCGCCGTTGGCGCTCAGCACATAGATAGGCACGCGCTGCATCAGCGACTTCAGGCGTTCCGCCAGCGAGGATTTACCGCCGCCCACGGGGCCGAGTAAATAGAGGATCTGTTTCTTCTCTTCCAGACCCTGAGCGGCATGCTTCAGATAGGAGACAATCTGTTCGATGGCATCTTCCATACCATAGAACTCTTCAAACGCCGGATATCGGGCGACCACCCGATTCGAAAAGAGACGGGAAAGCCGGGGTTCCAGGGCAGTGTCAACCATGTTTGGCTCACCAATAGCCATCAATAGCCGTTCTGCCGCATTGGCATAGGCACTGCGATCTTGCCGACAGATGGTAAGAAACTCCTGCAGTGTGAACTCTTCGTCCTTGGCAGCTTCATAGCGCTGGCGATAGTGATCGAATATATTCATGGCATGCCGTCCTTTCGTTTTTTAGCACAGGATAAGAGCCGTTCGTATGAGTAGTGGAGGCTCCCGGAAGAGAATCTCTCGCACCTCACTGCCAGAGCAGCAACCTGTATGCCAGGTCAGACGCTAAGAACCGCAGGGTGTTCAGGAAAACTCTTCTTAAATTAAAGCGTAGATGGCATTTGCAAAACTTGCATGCCCACAAAATCTACTTTCAATGACATATCAATAACTCATCCAAAAATTTCCACTGTCGTTATAAGACAAATGCACGCTTTTCATTCAGCGGTCATATAAATGAAAGCGTGTTGTCATCTGAAAAGTTAAGAATAACGGGTTAATCAGACTGATTAGCAGGCAAAAAATTTTGGGATGTACGGGAATGGCGGTTACACTTCACCCGCTGATTATTTGACTACAGGAAAGAATGGATTGTGACCAAACTCAAACTTCTGGCATTAGGCATCCTTGCCGCGACCGCAGTAAGTACCGCACAGGCGGAAAGTCAGTGGACGCTTGGCGCGGGTGTTGGCGTCATTAACAGCCCGTACAAACAGTATGACCGTGATGTGTATCCTGTTCCGGTTATCACCTATGAAGGGGATAACGTCTGGTTCCGCGGGCTCGGCGGCGGCTACTATCTCTGGAACGACAAGGCCGATAAGCTCTCCATCATGGCCTACTACGATCCAACGCACTTCAAGCCGGGTGACAGCGACAGCCACGCGCTTCGCCAGCTCGACAAGCGTAAAAGCTCGATGATGGCTGGCCTCTCATACGTGCATAACACCCAGTATGGCTTCCTGCGTACGGCCCTGGCGGGTGACACGCTGGATAATAGCAACGGCTTTATCTGGGATCTGGCGTGGTTGTACCGCTATACCAACGGTGGGCTGACCCTGACGCCGGGTATTGGTGTGCAGTACAACAGCGAGAACTACAACGACTATTACTACGGCGTCTCTAAAAACGAGTCCCGCCGCAGTGGTCTGAAAAGTTATAGTGCAGATGACGGCTGGGATCCTTACCTGGAGCTGACAGCGAGCTACAACTTCCTTGGCGACTGGAGCGTGTACGGTACCGGCCGCTACGAGCGTCTGAGCGACGAAGTGAAGGATAGCCCGATGGTCGATAAGTCCTGGGCAGGCATCTTCTCTGTGGGTGTGAGCTACAAGTTCTGATTGTGCATTAATTTAGTGCAATCTATGCATCAAAACGGGGCGCTTGCGCCCCGTTTGCTTTAGCGTGGTGCGGAGAAATTATCGCTTCACAATGCGAATCGTCTGCCCTAAACGAGACGGTTTTTCTTCACTCGCTTTCTGCGGGTTGGTCACGCGAGCCGTTTCCACGCAGACAAACGTTTTATAACCCTCATCCGTCATGTCGGCCATGCTGACGGACAGCGCAGGACCCGGGTTCCAGCCCACCACATCGCTGTGATGATGATGGACCACTTCAATGCCGCGGTTCAGGGCGCCGTCGTGGATCACGCTGCACGCTTCCGGGTGCAGGTAGACGCGGTCGGTACGGTCAGGGAATGCCTGAACGCCGTCGCTCAGTTTGCCTTCTTTCGCGTTATCGACTTTATCGATATAGGTATCGCCCAGGCCGCTCACCTTCACTGCGCTGATATCACCCACGTTGAAATAGGTGTGCAGGGCAGAGGTGGTCTCGAACTCGCCGTGAGCTTCCAGTTCGATTTCGCAGGTTTTACCCAGCTTGAAGCGGGCATACAGGGTGAAATCGTGCGGCCACAGGGCGCGGGTTTCATCATTAGCCTGCAGCTCAAAGGTCAGCACGGCGCCGTTATCGTCTTCGTTGTGCGCTTTCAGGGTCCACTGCTGGTTACGGGCAAAACCGTGAGAAGGCAAACCCTGCTGGGCTGACGGGCCGAACCACGGCCAGCAGATAGGCACGCCACCGCGGATCGCAGCCCCTTTTTTGAAGGAGGTCGCATCGCTCAGCCACAAACCTTCGGCTTCGCCTTCCGGTTTCCAGGAGAGCAGGTGAGCGCCATTCAGCGCCACGGACGCTTTAACACGCGGATGGTCAACGACGATGATATCAGCACCGTCAATCTGACGGCGGGAGAGCACAGGGGTAAGCTGTTCGACTACCGGAAGTGCAAAAATTTTATTAATCATTAAGCAATCCTCTGTCTTATAAATAAAAAAAGGCGACCGAAGTCGCCTTTTTGGATCAAGCACTCATCTCAACTTATTTGGAGATGTGAGCGATCAGGTCCAGTACTTTGTTAGAGTAGCCAGTTTCGTTGTCGTACCAGGAAACCAGTTTAACGAAGTTGTCGTTCAGTGCGATACCTGCTTTAGCATCGAACACGGAAGTGCACACTTCGCCGTTGAAGTCGGTAGAAACAACGTCGTCTTCGGTGTAGCCCAGAACGCCTTTCATTGCGCCTTCGGAAGCAGCTTTGATTGCTTTCTTAATTTCTTCATAAGAAGCAGCTTTTTCCAGACGAACGGTCAGGTCAACAACGGATACGTTAGGAGTTGGAACGCGGAACGCCATACCAGTCAGTTTGCCATTCAGTTCTGGCAGTACTTTACCTACAGCTTTAGCAGCACCGGTAGAGGATGGGATGATGTTCTGAGCCGCGCCACGGCCGCCGCGCCAGTCTTTGTGAGACGGGCCATCAACGGTTTTCTGAGTAGCGGTGGTTGCGTGAACGGTAGTCATCAGACCTTCGATGATGCCGAAGTTGTCGTTGATAACTTTAGCCAGCGGTGCCAGGCAGTTGGTGGTGCAGGATGCGTTAGAGACGATATCCTGGCCAGCGTAAGTTTCGAAGTTTGCACCACGAACGAACATTGGGGTGTTGTCTTTGGAAGGACCGGTCAGAACAACTTTCTTCGCACCAGCGGTGATGTGTTTACGCGCAGTTTCGTCGGTCAGGAAGATACCGGTTGCTTCAGCAACAACGTCAACACCGATTTCGTTCCATTTCAGGTTAGCTGGGTCTTTTTCAGCAGTAACGCGGATGGTTTTGCCATTAACAACCAGGTGGCCGTCTTTCACTTCAACGGTGCCGTCGAAACGACCGTGAGTTGAGTCGTACTTCAGCATGTACGCCATGTATTCAGCGTCCAGGAGATCGTTGATACCAACGATTTCGATGTCAGAACGTTTCTGAGCAGCACGGAAAACAATACGGCCGATACGGCCAAAACCGTTGATACCTACTTTGATAGTCATATATTCCACCAGCTATTTGTTAGTGAATAAAAGGTTGCCTGTAAAATTACAAAAACCTTACGCAGCGTCAAGCGGAATCGTGTCAATCATTGCGACAAATCAATCCTGTGACTAACGTTTGTGCGACTGACTCGCCTCACTTTCCCTTTGAGCTTGCACCCATATGGGGGCTGCGCCGGGATTTTAAAGTCCTCGCAGGATAAAAATGTGAACGTGATCACAATTGCCTGACCGCTTATTCGCGACACATAAGTTTAGATCAAAAGTGCACGCAAGGGTGTTAATGTTTTGTTAGAATCCGGGTTGAAAGATGTCTGTTTCTACAGCGAGATGTAAGCATATGTCGAACCAACGTAACCCTGACGATTTGAAAAAAAACCTCACAGAAATGCAGTTTTACGTGACGCAGAATCACGGAACGGAACCGCCGTTCACCGGGCGTTTGCTGCACAACAAGCGGGACGGCGTCTACCACTGCCTGGTCTGTGATGCCCCGCTGTTTAATTCACAAACGAAATTTGATTCTGGCTGCGGCTGGCCGAGTTTCTATGAGCCGGTGAGCGATGAGGCAATCCGCTATCTGACCGACTCGTCGCACGGCATGGTGCGTACGGAAATTCGCTGCGGCAACTGCGACGCGCACCTTGGGCACGTTTTCCCGGATGGACCTCAGCCTACCGGCGAGCGTTTCTGCGTAAATTCAGCCTCAATGAGCTTCACCGATGATGAAAACGGTGACCAGATTAAGGGTTGAAAAAACGATTCAGCAAATTATTCCTTTGAAAGGGCGCGAGTGTGAATATTGATGACATGATTAGCGGCATGACGCCGGAGATTTATCAGCGTCTGGTGACCGCCGTGGAGCTGGGAAAATGGCCCGACGGCGTTGCGCTGACGCCGGATCAAAAAGAGAACAGCTTGCAGCTGGTGATGCTGTGGCAGGCGCGCAATAACACCGACGCACAGCACATGACGATCGACACCAAAGGCCAGATGGTGATGAAGAGCAAGCGCGAGCTGAAAGAGGACTTCGGTATCACGCCGAAGCCGATTGCGACGATTAAAATGCAATAACGGTGCGGGTTGATGCCCTCTCCCACAGGGAGAGGGCGTAAAAGACTATGCCTGCGTTTCCAGCCAGTCTTCGAGCGTATACAGGGTTGCGCCTTCCGCAGCCATATCCATAAACGCCTGAGCGCTGTCCTGTGGTTGAATGTTCACCCCGCGGCAGCCGTCGGTGATGACGCTAACGGTGTAGCCAAGCTGAAGCGCATCCAGCACGGTGAACTTCACGCAGTAGTCCGTCGCCAGGCCCAGTACGATCAGCTCCGTGATTTCGTGGTGACGCAACCAGGCGTCCAGCGCCGTTTTCTGGCGATGCCCGTTATCAAAAAACGCGCTATAGCTGTCGATAGCCGGGTTTTCACCCTTATGGAACACCGCGTCGACGGCCTTTTGATTCAGAAGCGGATGCAGCGCCGCGCCTTCAGTCTGCTGTACGCAGTGATCCGGCCAGAAAGTTTGCGCCAGCCCGTCGAGTTCACCCTGGGTGAAGGGCTCTACGTTGTGCTGGCTGGCAAAGCTGCCGTGATTCGCAGGGTGCCAGTCCTGACTTGCGACAACCGCTTCACCACGGGCTTTGCACCAGTCAATGAGCTTGTTGGCCACGTCAACGGTGCTGTCACCTTCGGCGACGGCCAGCGCACCGCCCGCGCAGAAATCATTTTGCAAATCGACCAGTAGCAGGGCGCGTTGCTTCATGAGACCTCCTTATTCGTCCGGGGTCAGTTCGCCGCGCAGGTTTTGCATCATCGCGCTGCGAATGGACTGAATGTCCAGATCCTGACTCAGTAAATAGTGAAGTTTAGTCAGCGTTGCCTCAACGGTCATATCGAAGCCGCTGATCACACCCGCATGCGCCAGCGCGTTGCCGGTGGCATAGCCCCCCATATTCACTTTACCGGACATACACTGGGTCAGGTTCACTACCACAATTCCGCGCTCGCTGGCTTCCTGAAGCTCTTTCAGGAACTCGCCGTTCTGCGGCGCATTGCCAACGCCGTAGGAGCGCAGGATAAGCGCTTTCACCGGCTGGCGCAGGAAGTTACGCACCACGTCCGCAGAGATACCCGGATAAATGGTCACCACGCCAATCGGTTGCGGGGTAATCGGATGCACAATCAGCTCGCCCGCGGTGTTCGGCGCAGGAGGGGTTCCCAGACGACGGATATGAATCCCGGCCTCCAGCAGCGGCTGCAGGTTGGGTGAGGCAAAGGCGTCAAAGCCGTCGGCGTGGGCTTTGGTGGTGCGGTTCCCGCGATACAGACGGTTGTTAAAGAACAGCGACACTTCGTTAATCGGGTAATTCGCCGCCACGTACAGGGAGTTCAACAGGTTGATCTGCCCGTCCGAGCGCAGCTCCGCCAGCGGAATTTGCGACCCGGTGACGATAACCGGCTTGCTCAGATTCTCCAGCATGAAGGAGAGCGCCGAGGCGGTAAACGCCATGGTGTCGGTGCCGTGCAGGATCACGAAGCCGTCGTAATGGTCGTAATGGGCTTTAATATCATCCGCGATGTGCTGCCAGTCTTCCGGCGTCATGTCAGAGGAGTCCATCAGCGGCTCGTATTCGTGGATGGTAAAGTCAGGCATTTCCGGACGGTGGAATTCGGGCATCAGCGCAAGCTGACGCTGCAGGTGGCCGGAGACGGGGATATAGCCGTTTTCGGAGCGCTGCATACCGATGGTACCGCCAGTGTAGGCTACATAAATCGATTTCTTCTGCATGGTAGTGAATTCTTGTTCTTCAAAAGAAAAAAATCCCCTCTTCGCGGGAAGAGGGGACGGTTTTAACGGACGTTCGCGCAGGTCAGGCAAAACGCGTAACGACTCTGTGGATCGTTAAAGGCCGCAAGCTTATCGCTTTCTGCCTTCATCGCTTTTGCCGCCGTGGCGACCGGCGCAGGCAGGTAAGCCTGCAGCGCCTCCGGCAGCATGGCACGTACCGAGCCGGACATGCTGTCCATGACCATATCGAAGAACGACGGTTCGTCCTGGTAATACTCGATATGCCACTGCTTCAGCTTCGCCAGTTCGGCGGCTTTCTTCACCGCGTCATCGAAGTCACCCAGGCTGTCGACCAGACCGTTGCTCTTCGCATCCTGGCCGGTCCAGACGTGGCCCTGTGCAATCTGGTCGATCTGCTCAGGCGTCTTTTTACGCGAGTCCGCGACCAGGGTGATAAAGCGTTTATAGCCGTTCTCAATGCTGAGCTGCATCATCTCAGAAACTTCCGGCGGCAGGGATTTGGTCACCGACACATCCGCCAGCGGAGAGGTTGCTACACCATCGGTATGCACGCCCAGAGAATCCAGGCTGTTTTCCACGGTGTTGATCACCCCGAAGATGCCAATCGAGCCGGTCAGCGTGCTTGGGTTAGCCACGATGTAGTTGGCTGGCGTGGAGATCCAGTAACCTCCGGAGGCGGCCATTCCGCCCATTGAGACGACGACCGGCTTGCCTGCGGCGCGGGCCGCGGCCAGTTCAGCACGGATCACCTCTGAGGCGCTGACGCTGCCGCCAGGGCTGTTGACCCGCAGGACAATTGCCTTCACTTTCGGATCGAGACGAGCATCGCGGATTTGCGACGCGGTAGTATCGCCGCCCACGTTTCCCGGGGTCTCCTGACCGTCCATGATCGCACCGTTGGCAAAGACCACCGCGACGCTGTCACCGTTCTCATCCGGTTTTTTCGTCGAGTAATCATACATGCTGATGGCGCTGTAATTTTTGTCCTCTTTGCTCCAGCCAAACTGTTTGCTCAGGGATTTTTCAATCTCGGCGCTGGTGCCCAGGGCATCAACCAGTTTGTTATCGAGCGCATATTTTGCGGTATCACCGTCAACCTTACGCAGGCCTTCGAGCACGCCCTGCGCGCCAGGGAACACCTGCTCAGGCGTAATCTGACGGTTAGCGGCAACGGTGCCGAGATAATTCTGCCACAGCTCGCCAATCCAGCGGCTGTCCGCTTCGCGGGCGGCAGGGGACATATCGTCGCGGATAAACGGCTCCACGGCAGATTTGTACGTACCGACGCGGAAGACGTGGGTGGTGACCTTCAGCTTGTCGAGCAGCGATTTATAGTACAGGCCGTTGGTGGCAAAGCCGTGCAGATCGACCGTGCCCTGCGGGGAGAGCCAGATCTTATTGGCGAAGCTCGCCAGATAATATTGCCCCTGGCTGTAGCTGTCGCCCACGGCAATCACCGGCTTGCCGCTGTCGCGGAACTCGCGCAGCGCTTTACCGATGTACTGCATGGAAGGCTGATCGCCACCGGCAAAATCTTTCAGATCCAGCACGATACCGGTGATGTTGCGGTCGTCTTTGGCCTGACGGATGGTATCGACGATATCGAACAGGGAATTTTCCTGCAGGCGGTCTGATGTCGCGCCAAACAGCTGACGGCTGATTACGCCCAGACGGCTGCTGGCGGAAGGTTTATCAACAATAACGCCGGTGATATCGAGTAACAGCGCCCCGCGAGTCGAATGCTGCGCCTGATTCGCGTTGCTGATGTGCATCCAGATTCCCGCGCAAACCAGAACCAGAAAAATGAAGAAGATGTTCATCACCAGGTTGCGGACGAAGTTGAGCAGTCGCCACGTCCATTTAAAGAAACCGGCAATGATTCGCCAAAGGGTTCGCATGTATTCTCCCTAACCAGAAAATGACTGTTTCCGTCGCCACTGGACGGTAATGTTGGGTTATCGTAATGACCCAACCGCCACTTGTCAGCAGGAATCGCCTGCCAGGCTGTAACAAAATCTGCCGTCGTGTTAATTTTGTGAGTAAATTTCAAGAAAGGAGTTAACCAATGGACGCACTCGAACTGCTTGTTAACCGCCGTAGCGCTTCCCGTCTGGCCGAACCTGCCCCGGCAGGCGAGCAGCTGGAGAACATTCTGCGTGCCGGCATGCGTGCCCCCGATCATGGCACACTGCAGCCGTGGCACTTCTTTGTAATTGAAGGCGAAGGCCGCGATCGTTTCAGCCAGCTGCTGGAGCAGGGTGCGGTGGCCGCCGGGCAGGATGAGAAGGGCATCGACAAGGCGCGCAATGCCCCGTTCCGTGCACCGATGATTATTGCTGTCGTGGCGAAATGCCAGGCCGACCATAAGGTGCCGGTCTGGGAGCAGGAAATGTCCGCGGGCTGTGCGGTAATGGCGATGCAAATGGCCGCCGTCGCGCAGGGCTTCAATGGCATCTGGCGCACCGGGCCGCTGACGGAGAGCGCAGCCGTACGGGAAGGATTCTCCTGTGGCGAGCATGACAAAATTGTCGGCTTCCTCTATCTCGGTACTCCGCAGCTTAAAGCCTCCAGCACCATCAGCGTGCCGGACACCACGCCTTTCGTCAGCCGTTTCTGATAACGCGCGCTAAACTGTCTGGATTCTGAGCATCTGCCGCAGAATTCAGACAGTCATACTTACCTCTTTATGGAATGAGCGCTACCATAGCGCGATTGAGATGACAGGAGACGTCCATGAGCGAGCAAACCATTCGTTTAACGCAGTACAGCCACGGAGCCGGTTGCGGTTGTAAAATTTCCCCGAAAGTGCTGGAGACCATCCTGCACAGCGAACAGGCGAAGTTTGTCGACCCGAACCTGCTTGTCGGCAACGAAACGCGTGACGATGCAGCGGTTTATGACTTAGGTAACGGCACCAGCATTATCAGCACCACCGACTTCTTTATGCCGATTGTCGACAACCCGTTCGACTTCGGACGCATTGCGGCCACCAACGCCATCAGCGATATCTTCGCAATGGGCGGTAAGCCGATTATGGCGATCGCCATTCTGGGCTGGCCGATCAACACCATCCCGCCGGAAGTGGCCCGTGAAGTGATTGATGGCGGCCGTTTCGCCTGCCAGCAGGCGGGAATTGCGCTGGCCGGCGGTCACTCTATTGATGCGCCGGAGCCTATCTTCGGCCTGGCCGTTACCGGCGTGGTGCCGACCGAACGCGTGAAGCGCAACAGCACCGCGCAGGCGGGCTGCAAGCTGTTTCTCACCAAGCCGCTGGGCATTGGCGTGCTGACCACCGCCGAGAAAAAATCCCTGCTGAAACCGGAGCACAAAGGGCTGGCAACCGAAGTCATGTGCCAGATGAACCTCGCCGGTGCGGCGTTTGCCAATATCGACGGCGTGAAGGCGATGACCGACGTGACCGGTTTTGGTCTGCTGGGACACCTCTCCGAGGTGTGTCAGGGCGCGGGCGTGCAGGCGCAGGTCTGGTATCAGGACGTGCCGAAGCTGCCGGGCGTGGAAGAGTATATTGCTCAGGGCGCGGTTCCGGGCGGTACCCAGCGTAACTTCGCCAGCTACGGTCACCTGATGGGCGAAATGCCTGAGGAGTGGCGCAACCTGCTGTGCGATCCGCAAACCTCCGGCGGCCTGCTGCTGGCGGTGACGCCGGAATCCGAAGCCGAGGTTCAGGCCACGGCCGCTGAGTTCGGCATTACCCTGACGGCGATCGGCGAGCTGGTGACCGCGCGCGGTGGTCGACCGATGATTGAGATCCGTTAATTCGATGCGGTTGTTTATTGCCGAAAAGCCGAGCCTGGCCCGTGCCATCGCCGACGTGCTGCCTAAGCCGCATCGCAAAGGCGACGGCTTTATCGAATGCGGTAACGGGCAGGTGGTCACATGGTGTATTGGTCACCTGCTTGAGCAGGCGCAGCCGGATGTCTATGACAGCCGCTACGCCCGCTGGAATTTGAACGATCTGCCCATCGTGCCTGAAAAATGGCGCCTGCAGCCCCGACCTTCGGTGACCAAACAGCTCAACGTGATCAAGCGCTTCCTGCATGAAGCCGATGAAATCGTGCACGCGGGTGACCCGGACAGGGAAGGACAGCTGCTGGTGGATGAGGTGCTGGACTATCTGGAGCTCGCGCCGGAAAAGCGTCAGCAGGTGCAGCGCTGCCTGATCAACGACCTCAACCCGCAGGCGGTGGAGCGTGCGATCTCGCGCCTGCGCGCCAACAGCGAATTTATCCCGCTGTGCGTCTCGGCATTAGCCCGCGCCCGCGCCGACTGGCTGTACGGCATCAATATGACCCGCGCCTACACCATTCTTGGGCGCAACGCGGGCTATCAGGGCGTGCTCTCCGTGGGGCGCGTGCAGACGCCGGTGCTGGGGCTGGTCGTGCGTCGCGATGAAGAGATTGAAAACTTCGTCGCCAAAGATTTCTTTGAGGTCAAAGCGCATATCGTTACGCCTGAAGACGAGCGTTTTACCGCCGTATGGCAGCCGAGCGATGCCTGCGAATCGTATCAGGATGAAGAGGGGCGTCTGCTGCACCGTCCGCTGGCGGAGCACGTGGTTAACCGCATTACCGGACAGCCCGCTATCGTCACCAGCTATAACGATAAACGGGAATCAGAACCCGCGCCTCTGCCGTTCTCGCTGTCGGCCCTGCAGATTGAGGCCGCGAAGCGCTTTGGCCTCAGCGCGCAGAACGTGCTGGATATCTGCCAGAAGCTCTATGAAACCCACAAGCTGATCACCTATCCGCGTTCGGACAGCCGCTATCTGCCGGAAGAGCACTTTGCCGGACGTCATTCGGTGATGAATGCCATCAGCGTGCACGCGCCGGATCTGCTCCCGCAGCCGGCGGTGAATCCGGATACCCATAACCGCTGCTGGGACGATAAAAAAGTCGATGCCCACCACGCGATTATCCCGACGGCGCGCGCCAGCAGCGTCAACCTGACGGATAACGAAGCGAAGGTCTACAACCTGATCGCTCGTCAGTACCTGATGCAGTTCTGCCCGGACGCGGTGTTCCGCAAATGCGTGATCGAGCTGGAAATCGCAAAAGGGAAGTTTATCGCCAAAGCCCGTTTCCTCGCGGAAGCAGGCTGGCGCACGCTGCTCGGCAACAAAGAGCGTGACGAGGAGAACGACGGCACGCCGCTGCCCGTCGTCTCTAAAGACGATGAGCTGCTGTGCGAGAAAGGGGAAGTGGTGGAACGCCAGACCCAGCCGCCGCGCCATTTTACCGATGCGACGCTGCTGTCGGCGATGACCGGGATCGCCCGGTTCGTGCAGGATAAAGATCTGAAGAAGATCCTGCGCGCCACCGACGGTCTGGGTACGGAAGCAACCCGCGCGGGGATCATCGAGCTGCTCTTTAAGCGCGGTTTTCTTGAGAAGAAGGGGCGCTATATCCATTCGACCGAGCCGGGACGCGCGCTGATTCATTCCCTGCCGGAGCTGGCCGCCAGGCCGGACATGACCGCGCACTGGGAATCGGTGCTGACGCAGATCAGCGAGAAGCAGTGTCGCTACCAGGACTTTATGCAGCCGCTGGTCGGGACGCTTTACCAGCTGATCGATCAGGCGCGCAGCACGCCGGTGAAAACGTTCAGAGGGATGGTTGCACCCGGTGGTGGCGCGAAGAAACCGTTTAAAAAGAAAAAGAGCGCGGCCTGATACACCCGGCCGCACGCTATAAACCTTAAATCACACCCTGCCCAATCATCGCATCCGCTACCTTCACGAATCCGGCGATATTCGCCCCGCGCACGTAGTTGGTTTGCGATGCCTCGCCGCCGTACTCCACGCAGGCATGGTGAATATCCAGCATGATGTGATGCAGGCGGGCATCCACTTTTTCCGCCTTCCAGCCGAGACGCGCGGCGTTTTGCGCCATCTCCAGGCCGGACGTCGCCACGCCGCCCGCGTTAGCGGCCTTGCCCGGTGCAAACAGTACGCCCGCTTCCAGGAACAGATCCGTCGCTTCGATTGTGGTCGGCATGTTCGCCCCTTCGGCTACCGCCTTCACGCCATTGCTAATCAGCGTGCGCGCGGCTTCAGCATCCAGCTCGTTCTGCGTGGCGCACGGCAGGGCGATATCCACCGGCACGCCCCACGGCTGTTTCCCTTCAAGATACGTCAGGCCAAACTCCCGGGCATAATCTGCAAGACGGCCATCGCGGCTGGCTTTGATTTCACACAGGCGCGCCAGCTTCTCTGCCGTGAAACCCGCTTCATCCACCACCGTTCCGCTGGAATCAGAGGCGGTTACCACGCGAGCGCCAAACTGCATCGCTTTCTCAATCGCGTACTGCGCCACGTTACCGGAGCCGGACACCGCGACGCGCATGCCTTCAAAGCCTAAACCGTGGCGCTTGAGCATGGCCTCGGTGAAGTAAACCAGGCCGTACCCGGTCGCTTCCGGGCGGATCAGGCTCCCACCAAACGACAGCCCCTTACCGGTAAAGACGCAGGCGCTGTTGTTGGAGAGCTTTTTCATCATCCCGGCCATAAAGCCCACTTCACGTCCGCCGACGCCGATATCACCGGCAGGCACGTCGGTATCAGGACCAAGATGGCGATAGAGTTCGGTCATCAGCGCCTGGCAGAAACGCATGATTTCACCTTCGCTTTTGCCTTTCGGGTCGAAATCGCTGCCGCCTTTCCCGCCGCCCATGGGCAGCGTGGTGAGGGCGTTTTTAAAGGTCTGCTCGAAGCCGAGGAATTTAAGAATCGACAGGTTCACGGACGGATGGAAACGCATGCCGCCCTTAAACGGGCCGATGGCCGAGTTGAACTGTACGCGCCACGCGCGGTTAACCTGCACCTGATTGCGATCGTCAACCCACGTCACGCGGAACTGGATCACGCGCTCTGGCTCGACCAGGCGTTCGAGCAAAGACATCTGGCGATAGCGCGGGTTTTGTTCAAGGAAGGGCCACAGGGTGGTCATCACTTCACGCACGGCCTGCGCGAACTCGCTTTGGTGCGGGTCGCGCTGCTGAACGTGGGCAAGGAAACTTTCCAGAGAGCGTGTCTGATCCATAGATATAAGAACCTCTTATAATAATGTTTGTATATGACTTATGCGATTTGTGTTGTTTTTTTGACTATACCACCCGTACTGCTTTGTCTGGCAAGCAGAAATTTAGGGCGAAAGGGAAATTAATGAGAGCGCGGGCGTCATAACCAAAAGCGATGACGAGATAAATTAAAGGTTCCGCGCGGGTTTACCGTTATAGTCATTATCAAGGGAACAACAGGAAGATGTGTCTATGAAACGTTATCTATTAACCGCGTTATGTCTGATCTTCACCGCTGGCGCGCAGGCTGACCGCATTCGTCCGGACGTGGAAGTGAATGTGCCGCCGGAAGTGTTTAGCTCCAGCGGCCAGAATCAAACGGTGCAGCCCTGTAATCAGTGCTGCATCTATCAGAATCAGAACTACTCGGAAGGCGCCGTGGTGAAAGCGGACGGCATTCTGCTGCAGTGCCAGCGCGACGAGCGCGCCATCAGCACGAACCCGCTGGTCTGGCGTCGCGTAAAACAATAAACGCTTCCAGCAGGGGAATATCCGCGCGGGCTAAGGCGTAGCCGAACGCCTCTTCCGGCGTACACCACGCCAGCGCGCTGTGGTAGTGCGCCGTGAGCGCACCGCTAAACGCAGGAACGTGCCAGGCGTGCAGGTTGATTAACCGCTGCGAGACTACACGCTGGTGGCTTGCCACGTATTGAGCGGGCAGCGCTTCAATACCCAACTCTTCACGCAGCTCGCGGATAAGCGCCTCGGGCTGGGTTTCACCCGCCTCGACTTTGCCGCCTGCAAATTCCCACATGCCCGGCTGGTCGGCGTGGGCAGGGCGCTGTGCCAGTAAAATTTTGTCGTCTTTTTCGATGATGGCGGCAACGACATCGAGTGTTTTCAGCATGGTCGTCAATAATTGATTGCGAAAAAAGACATATTATCGTGCCCTTTCTCAGAGTCCAGCTATCAGGAGAATCAGGTGAAAGAGACTACCGCTTGGGTTGCCCCTATCGAATCCCTTCCCGCCAGCCTTAAACCGATTGCCGTCATGCAGAAAAGGCATTTTGGCGCGGTGCTGAATCCCACGCGCTGGTGGGGGCGCATGCCGCGTCTGTTCTGGCTGGTGGCGCTGTTCGTCGGTTTTCTGGAGCGTCGTCGCGCGCGCCTGACGCCCGTTCTTCGTTCGCTGCTCATGACGCGGGTATCCCAGCTCTGCCACTGTGCTTTCTGTATTGATGCCAACAGTCTGCGGCTGGCCGAGCGCAGCGGGGCGCTGGATAAGGTGCAGGCCGTGAGCGACTGGCAGGGTTCCGCCTTGTTCACGGAGCAGGAGCGCGCGGCGCTGGCCTACGCCGAGGCGGTGACCGCCACGCCGCCCCGGGCGGATGAGGCCATCAGAGCGGCGCTGAAGCGCCACTTTACGGATGACGCCATCACCGAGATGACGGCGCTTATTGCCTTTCAGAATCTCTCTGCCCGCTTTAACGCCGCGCTGGACATCCCGGCGCAGGGGCTGTGCGCCACATTTAACGAGACGCCTCATGCTTGATCGCCATCTTCACCCGCGGATAAAACCCGCTCTGAATCGTATGGTCTCCGTGCTGGACCGACCGGGCATTACGCCCGACGGATTGACCCTGACAGGGTTTGCCATCGGCGTGCTGGCGCTGCCGTTTCTGGCCCTCGGCTGGTATCCGGCGGCGCTGGTCGCCATCGTGCTTAACCGCCTGCTGGATGGTCTGGACGGGGCGCTGGCGCGCCGCAGAGGGCTGAGCGATGCGGGGGGATTTCTCGATATCGCGCTCGATTTTCTTTTCTACGCCCTGGTGCCGTTTGGCTTTGCGCTCGCTGCTCCGGCAGAGAATGCGCTGGCGGCCGCATGGCTGCTGTTTGCGTTTATCGGGACCGGCAGCAGTTTTCTGGCGTTTGCGGCGCTGGCCGCAAAGCACGACATCGACAACCCCGGCTATGCGCACAAGTCGTTTTATTACATCGGTGGGTTAACAGAAGGGACGGAGACCATCGCGCTGTTCGTGCTGTGCTGCCTCTTCCCGGCACACTTTACGCTGTTCGCGTGGGTATTCGGCGCGCTGTGCTGGCTGACCACCACAACGCGCGTCTGGAGCGGCTATGTGACGCTGAAGTCACTCAACCCTTAGAGAGCGCTCTCTGGCCCACGCTCTCCGCTGGTGACCGGGTTCTGCGGGTGACTGCTCCATTCGTACCAGCCGCCGTCATAGACGGCGACATTCTTCCAGCCCATCGCCCGGGCGTACATAAAGGTTTCGGACGCCCGCCAGCCGGTGCCGCAGTAAAACGCGACGTGCTGTTCCGGCAGAATATTCCAGCGCTTCCACTGGGCGGCGATATCGTCCGCGCTGCGCATGGTGCCATCCGGGTTATGGAAATCCTCCATGTGGGTCGCATCGCTGCCCGCGTGGCCCCAGCGGGCACCGGCAATTTCACCTTTTGGCTTGATGTAGCTGTAGCCGCTGGTTTCGCCGATGAACTCCGGCCACGAGCGAATGCTGACCAGGGAGGCATCCTGACGGTGCAGCATGCCGCGCGCCTGTTCCATATCCACCATCAGCTGCGGCTGGCCGGGGATCGGCGCGCCAAAATCGGGGGCGGGTTTGACGGGGCCGGGCACACCGCCCTGTACCAGCAGTCCCGAATCAGACCATGCCTTCCAGCCGCCGTCCAGAAGACGGACATCTTTCACGCCGGCGTAGAGCATTATCTGGCCCACACGGGCGGCGGCGTAAACGTCGCGACCATACAGAATAACGGTAGTATCATGGCGGATCCCGTGTTTCTCCAGCATCGCTTTCAGCTTGTCGTCAGAGACTTTATTCCACAGCGGTTCGCTTTCAACCTCGTTAGTATCGATGTAGCCCGCCCCGGGAATATGGCCGAGCAGATAAAATTTAGGCGCCCCCCAGCCGGCTTCTATAATCTTCCAGTCGGCTGATGGTGCCGCGGTGATACGTTCCCCTTGTTGCAGGCGATGGATCCACTCCGGGTAAACCAGCTGTTCAAAGTGCGGCAGACGCTGAAGACGGCCGGGGGTCTGCAGAGCATCGCTGAGCAGCGAAACGTGGCGATATCCTGCTTTCTCCAGACGGGCTTTCACCGCCTGGTTATCCCTATCGTCACCGTACAGAGCGATGGCCGTCGTAGGGGTCAACTGATGCTGTTTTGCCCAAAGCGCAAGCTGCTCGTCGCTCATGCTGTCAAGCCAGGCGGCAGCCAGGTTGATTGCGGCGGGTTCATGCCCGGAAGGCGCGCGAAAAGTCTGTGGCCAGCCGTTATAGAAGGCGCTGGGCCGGGTATCGACAGGCGTGCCGTGCTGCGCCTGAAGCTGAGACAGCGTCATCGCGTTGGGCATATCAGCCGCCAGAGAGGAAAAGGACGCGAGGCCGCAGAGCAGAGCCAGCGCGGTCAGTTGAGAAACACGTTTCATCGAATAACCTGACGTCAATAAAAGAGGGGGGCATTGTCGTCTCTCCCGAAACGGAAAACATTGCGTTAGCACATTATTGCCAGCGAGAAATCTCAATCAGCTTGCCGCCGGGTGGAATATCGTCCTCATCGTGCGTGACCAGCACCACCGGGATATTGCGCGAGCGGACGGCGTCAAAAACCCATTCCCGAAACGAGGCCCGCAACGCTTTATCGAGGCGGCTGAACGGTTCATCCAGCAGCAGCGCCTGCGGCTCCGCGAGCAGGGCGCGCAGCAGGCTCACCCGGGCGCGCTCCCCGCCGGAAAGGGTGGCCGGGTCGCTGGCGTAATGACCGCTCAGCCCCGCGGAATTCAGAGCCTGCTCGACCGCTTCCCGACGCGCGCGTCCGGTGATGCGCTCGGGCAGCGCCAGCAGCAAATTCTGCCCGACGCTGAACTGTTCGAACAGCAGCGCGTCCTGAAAGAGAATACCCAGCCCGCGGGATTCCACGGGGAGACCGTCGCAGCGACGCGCGTCCAGCCACAGTTCGCCCCGCGCCTGGAAATCGTCTGACAGCGCGCCGACCATCCAGGCAAAAAGGGTCGATTTGCCGCTGCCGGACGGCCCCATCAGGGTGACGATCTCCCCGCGGGGCACGCAAAAACTAACCTCGCGGAAAAGCGGTTCGATGGTGAGATTGTTTACCTTCAGCATTAACGTAATCCTTGTCGGTAGCGGCCAACGAGCTGGGATAGCAGGGCAGCAAGACCAAACACCGTGCCCGTGACCAGCAGTAGTCCCAGCGCCCGGTTAGCGAGGATCGGGATGCTGCCCCCGCTGCTGAGCGCGACGGTTTCGGTGGTAAGGGTGGCGAACCGCCCCGCGCCCAGCCACAGCGTCGGCATGTATTGCGCCATGCTGACGGAAAAACCGGTAGCAAAGGCCAGCAGCGCAGGGCGCACCAGCAGGGGACATTTCAGCAGCAAGAAGATTTTTGCCCGTCGCCAGCCGAGCGTTCTGGCGGTAAGGATAAGCCGGGGATCGATCCGCCGCCAGGCGGGCTGCAGCACCAGCAGCATCCACGGCAACACCCAGAGCAGATGGCTCCAGAGCACGGCGGCGTAGTGCCCGTCGACGCCCAGGTGAAGCGCAATCGCGTACTGGCCGGTGACGAGCGGGAGGGCCGGAAGGGCGAGCGGTAGCCACACCCACAGTGCGCCGCGCTGCGGCCCCCATTCCAGCCAGAGCAAGCCGACGACCAGGGCGATCAGGCCTGAAAGCAGACCGAAGGAAAGGCTGCTTCCCACCGGGCCAACGTCATTCCTTTGCGCCAGCATCAACAGCACCACGGCGCACAGCACGCCGCACGCGGGGAGGAACCCGCTCAGTGCTCGCTCAGGCAGGATGCGCTGAGACCGGGGACGCGTCCCCGCGACTTCCGGAATTGTGCGACGCCATGCCTTCCAGAGGCCGTACCCGAGGGCGGCAAGCGCGGACAGCAGCAGAAGGAGAAGCAGGCACAGCAGCGTCCCTTTTGCCTGCTGATGCGCGTCGCCCTGGCTCAGCCACTGCCAGGCCAGCACGGCCAGGGTAGGCGGGTTGCCGGGCCCGAGAACGATCGCCACATCCACGACCGAGAGCGACCATGCCAGCACCGCCAGCATCACTGCGCCGAGGACTGGCGCGATGGCCGGGAGAATCAGCCAGCTGAGCGTCTGAAAACGCCCGTAGCCAAAGGTTTGCAGGGCGATCTTCTGCTGCGCGAGCCGCTTCTCCGGCAGCACGGCGTAAATCGCCCACAGCACAAACGCGCTCTCTTTGACCGCGAGCGTCAGGCCCAGCCCGGCGCCGTATCGGTCAAACGGCGGCGAACAGACGGTGCAGATCTGATAAAACAGACCGCCCTCGGCAAAAAGCAGTAATGCGCCGGTGGCGAACGCCACATGGGGGATCGCCAGTAGCCATGGCAGGCGGGTAGTGAGACGGCGCCAGCGCTTACCGGGCCATAAAAGGCTGACGAGGAAAAGGGCAATCAGCAACGCCCCCAGCGTGGCGATGAGCGTTGAGACCAGCGTGGCGACGGTCGCCTGCGGGAGTTGCGGATCGTTCACCAGCCGCTGCCAGTTTGTCAACGAAAACGCCGGTGCCAACAGCATGGCGCCTGCGGGCAGGAGCGGTAGATAAATTACCGCCATCGCCAGCCAGACTAGCCCGCTCAGCGGGTGCCGTAACGACGCAGCCATTCCTGCTCCAGCGCGTTCACCCAGTCGGACTGCGGCTCTGCAAGCACCTTCGGCAACCCCTGAGGCGTATGGGCCAGCAGCTGTTTGGCTTCACCTTCGGGCAGCGTTTTGGCATCCAGCACGCTCGGATCGCCCCAGATGGCCGGGTCAGCCTTGCGGATCTGCGCCTGCGGTGACAGCAGGAAATTAGCGACCACTTTTGCACCCGCGCTGGCGCCGGCATTGGCCGGAATCGCTACAAAATGGACGTTACCGAGCATCCCACTCTGGAAACCAAAGCTGTAGCTGTCGGCAGGCAGTTCGCCGCTCGCTATTTTTTGCTGACCATGGGCCGGGTTAAAGGTCAGCGACAGGTTCAGACTGCCGCTGGCAAGCAGGGCATCCATCCGTGCAGGGGAAGGGGGGAAATCTTTTCCTTCGCGCCACAGCAGCGGGTGGAGTTTGTCCAGATAATCCCAGAGCGGTGCCGTCACCTCGGCAAAGGTGCTATCGGGGGCCTTTTGCAGCGCGTCCGGGTGAGCGGTCAGCATCAGCAGCAGCTGCTCAAGAAATGCCGTGCCGGTAAAATCGGGCGGGCGCGGATAGCTGATCTTGCCGGGGTGCTGCTGCGCGTAAGCCAGCAGCGCCTGAGGATCCACAGGCGGCGTCGGCATGCTGGCCTTGCGGGCGATAAAGGTCAGCTGCGCGCCGCCCCATGGCGACTCCGCCCCGTCGGTTGGGACGGCAAAATCTTCCGTGACCGGTTTGCGGGTATCAACATAGCGCCAGTTTGGCAGCGTCTGCGCCCATCCGGTTTGCAGCAGGTTCGCCTCTTTCAGCGTGCGGAAGTTTTCGCCGTTAATCCACAGCAGGTCAACCGAGCCGTTGGTCTTACGCCCCGCGGCGGCTTCGGTCTGAATACGTTTTACGGCGTCGGCAGCATCCGCCAGCGGGACGATTTTTAGGGTAATGGCATAGTGCGTTTGCATCTCGCCGCTGACCCATTCCAGATAGCGGTTGACCGCCGGATCGCCGCCCCAGGCGTTAAACCAGACGGTCTGGCCTTTAGCCTGTTGCTGAATGGCCTGCCAGCCGTCGGCGGCAAATAGGGGGGCTGCCAGCAGCAGACCGGTCAGAAACGTGCAAAAACGCACACGGCGCATAATGCCTCACTTTTTAGCAGACGGGAGAAAACGGGAAAACAGCCAGCGGGTGACCAGCGGTAATAACCCCAGTAGTGTAAAGGCGAATACCATGCCAGGCGACAAAATATCGCGCAGCGAGGTCACTTTCCCCAGCTCGCGCCCGGCGTTCAGAAAGATAATCGTGGCGGGCAGCATGGCTGTCTGGCTGACCCACCAGTAGCGGCAGACGCCAATGCGGGTCAGCCCCATAAGCAAATTCACCAGGAAAAACGGTAACAGCGGCATCATGCGCAGGGCAAAAAGATAGCCCGCTCCGTCGCGCGCCATGCCAGCGTTTACCGTTTTCATCTGCTGAGCAAACCGCTGCTGAACCCAGTCGCGCAGCAGATAACGGCTTGCGAGCATCGCAAGCGTCGCCCCGAGGGTGGAGGCAAACGAGACCAGCACGGTGCCTTCCCACAGGCTAAACAACGCCCCGCCCAGCAGGGTAAGGATCGCCGCGCCGGGAATCGAGAGGGCGGAGACCGCCACATAGATCGCAAAAAAGGTCAGCGCGCTGCGCAGCGGCGCGTGGTCAACATGGGAGAGGAGTGCCTGCTGGTGGGTTTTAATCCCTTCCAGGGAGAGGGTTCCCGGGGAAAGCATGACAAACGTCAGAATAAATGCGCCCAGAAGGGCGCACAGGAAGAGTGTTTTTCGAATGTTCACGCGTCATTACAGCTTGAATTTAGCCCACACCGGCGCGTGGTCAGACGGTTTTTCCATGCTGCGGATGTCGTAGTCGATCCCGGTTTCGATGCAGCGCTCTGCCAGCGGCGAACTGGCCAGCAGCAGGTCGATACGCAGGCCGCGGTTGTCGTCAAAGCCTTTTGAGCGGTAGTCAAACCAGGAGAAGCGATCCTGCGTTTCCGGGTTGGCGTTGCGGAACGTGTCCACCAGGCCCCAGCCCAGCAGGCGCTCCATCCACTCACGCTCTTCCGGCAGGAAGGAGCATTTGCCGGTACGCAGCCAGCGTTTGCGGTTCTCTTCGCCAATACCGATATCCAGATCCGTCGGGCTAATATTCATATCGCCCATGATCAGCACCGGATTCTCTTTTTTGAGTTCGGTGGTCAGGTAGTCCTGCAGATCCTGATAAAACTTGGCTTTAGCCGGGAATTTTGTTTCATGGTCACGGCTCTCACCCTGCGGGAAATAGCCGTTAATGACCGTGATATTTCCGAGCGCGGAAGGGACTTCCGCCATGATGATGCGGCGCTGCGCTTCTTCACCGTCGCCGGGGAAGCCGCGACGCACGGAAACCGGCGGCGCTTTGGTCAGCAGCGCGACGCCATAGTGACCTTTCTGGCCGTGATAAAAGACGTTGTAGCCGAGTTTCGCCACCTCTTCGAGGGGGAACATGTCGTCGTGAACCTTTGTCTCCTGCAGGCCGATCACATCTGGCTGATGTTGCTCAACGATAGCTTCAAGCTGATGAGGGCGGGCACGCAGGCCGTTGATATTAAAAGAGACAAATTTCATAGTCGCTGCCAGTGCAAGGTGAATAGTGCAAGGATGGTAGCAGAATTTGCGTCAACTGTTACCGGCTTCGGCCAATAACTGCAACAGATAATGCCGGTGGTGCAATATTTGCACCATTCTGACGCGCCTCGCCCTCAAACAGGGCGTAAATGACCGATAAATTTCGCGAGCGATCACAATTCCAGAATTATATTTGGCCTGTGCATACTCTTTCTGATTTTCATGCGGCAAAGCGCCGCTTGTCGTAAAAATATTCACTTTTTATGCACTAACAGTGAATAAATCCATGTCGTAACTTGTTGATATTCTGTTACCTCAACCCGTTTATGCAATTTTATCGCTGGCTGGCACGAAGGCTGCAATCTACATTCACAGTGCAAACACTCAATTATTTAACATTCAAATAACTTTTTATTTACCGGATGAGGTCGCTATGTCTCTGTCAATTACGCGTGAAAATTTCGATGAATGGATGATGCCGGTTTACGCTCCGGCGGCTTTTATTCCGGTTCGTGGGGAAGGCTCGCGCCTGTGGGATCAGCAGGGTAAAGAGTATATCGACTTTGCCGGTGGGATTGCGGTCAATGCGCTGGGTCATGCGCACCCGGCGCTGCGTCAGGCGCTCAATGACCAGGCGGCGAAGTTCTGGCATACCGGCAACGGCTTTACCAACGAGCCCGCGCTGCGTCTGGCCAAAAAACTGATCGACGCGACGTTTGCCGAAAAAGTCTTTTTCTGTAACTCGGGGGCGGAAGCCAACGAGGCGGCGCTGAAGCTGGCGCGCAAATATGCGCACGATAAATTTGGAACCCACAAGAGCGGTATCGTTGCGTTCAAAAATGCCTTCCACGGACGCACGCTCTTTACCGTCAGCGCAGGCGGGCAGCCTTCCTACTCGCAGGATTTCGCGCCGCTGCCGCCGGATATTCGTCACGGTATTTATAACGATCTGCAGTCCGCCAGCGAGCTGATTAACGACACCACCTGCGCGGTGATCGTCGAGCCGATGCAGGGCGAGGGCGGCGTGCTTCCTGCGCAAAAAGCGTTCCTGCAGGGGCTGCGCGAGCTGTGCGATCGTCATAACGCGGTGCTGATTTTCGACGAAGTGCAGACCGGCGTGGGCCGCACCGGCGAGCTGTATGCCTATATGCACTACGGCGTCACGCCGGACGTGCTTTCGACCGCCAAAGCGCTGGGCGGCGGCTTCCCGATTGGCGCGACGCTGACCACCGATAAATTCGCCAGCGTGATGACCGTCGGCACCCACGGCACCACCTACGGCGGCAACCCGCTGGCCACCGCCGTCGCCGGGCAGGTGCTCGACATCATTAACGCCCCTGAGGTGCTGAAGGGCGTTAAGCAGCGCCACGACTGGTTTGTTGAGCGTCTGAACGCCATCAACGGCAAAACGGGGCTGTTTAAAGAGATCCGCGGCCTGGGGCTGTTAATCGGCTGCGAGCTCACAGCTGAGTTTGCCGGGAAAGCTAAACTTATTTCACAGGAAGCGGCAAAAGTGGGCGTGATGGTGCTGATTGCCGGTGCCAACGTCGTGCGTTTTGCTCCCGCGCTGATCGTCAGCGAGGAAGAGGTGCAAACCGGTCTGGACCGCTTTGCGCTGGCGTGTGAAAAAGTGAAATCCGGGGTGTCATCATGATGGTCATCCGTCCCGTTGAGCGCGGCGACCTCGCCGGGCTCATGCAGCTTGCCGGTAAGACGGGAGGCGGGCTGACCTCGCTTCCTGCCGATGAAAATACGCTGTCGGCGCGCATTGAGCGCGCCCTGCAAACCTGGCAGGGGACGTTGCCTAAAAGCGAACAGGGGTATGTGTTCGTGCTGGAAGACACCGACACGGGAACCGTGGCCGGGATCTGCGCCATTGAAGTGGCCGTCGGGCTTAACGATCCGTGGTACAACTACCGCGTCGGCACCATGGTTCACGCCTCGAAAGAGCTGAACGTCTATAACGCGCTGCCCACGCTGTTTCTCTGCAATGACCACACGGGCGCCAGCGAGCTGTGCACGCTGTTCCTCGACCCGGCGTGGCGAAAAGAGGGCAACGGCTATCTGCTCTCCAAATCGCGCTTTATGTTTATGGCCGCCTTCCGCGATCGCTTTAACGAAAAAGTGGTTGCGGAGATGCGCGGCGTGATCGACGACACCGGCTACTCGCCGTTCTGGGAGAGCCTGGGCGAGCGCTTCTTCTCGATGGAGTTCAGCCGGGCGGACTATCTCTGCGGTACCGGCCAGAAAGCCTTTATCGCCGAGCTGATGCCGAAGCATCCTATCTATACCCATTTCCTCAGCCCGGAAGCACAGGCGGTGATCGGCGAAGTGCATCCGCAAACCGCACCCGCCCGCGCGGTGCTGGAGAAAGAAGGCTTCCGCTACCGCAACTATGTCGACATCTTTGACGGCGGGCCTACGCTTGAGTGCGACATCGACCGCGTGCGCGCGATCCGTAAAAGCCGTCTGGTTGAGGTCTCTGAAGGCCAGCCCGCGCCGGGCGACTGGCCGGCGTGCCTGGTGGCGAACGAAAATTATGCCAACTTCCGCGCCATGCTGGTGCGGACCAACCCCAAATGTGAACGTCTGGTGCTGACGGCTGCAGAACTGGATGCCCTGAAATGTAACGCCGGCGATACGGTTCGCCTGGTGCGTCTCTGCCCTGAGGAGAAAACAGCATGACATTATGGATTAACGGTGACTGGGTCACGGGCGAAGGCGAAGAGCGCGTAAAGACCAATCCGGTAGGAAAAGAGGCGCTCTGGAAGGGGAATGACGCCAGCGCCGCGCAGGTGGAACAAGCCTGCCATGCCGCCCGCCGCGCGTTTCCGGCGTGGGCAAAACAGCCTTTCGCCGTGCGCCAGGAAATTGTTGAAAAGTTTGCCGGGCTGCTGGAGGCAAACAAGGCCGAACTGACGCGCATCATCGCGTCTGAAACCAGTAAACCGCGCTGGGAAGCGACAACCGAAGTGACGGCGATGATCAACAAAATCGCCATTTCGGTGAAGGCGTACCACACCCGTACCGGCGAACAGCACACCGACATGCCGGACGGCGCGGCCACGCTGCGCCACCGTCCGCACGGCGTGCTGGCGGTGTTTGGTCCGTACAACTTCCCGGGGCATCTGCCGAATGGGCACATTGTGCCCGCGCTGCTGGCGGGCAATACCGTCATCTTCAAACCGAGCGAGCTCACGCCATTAACCGGCGAAGCGGTGGTTAAGCTGTGGGAACAGGCAGGCCTGCCGCCGGGCGTGCTAAACCTGGTGCAGGGCGGACGGGAAACCGGTCAGGCGCTGAGCGCGCTGAGCGATATCGACGGCCTGCTGTTTACCGGCAGCGCCGGTACGGGCTATCAGCTGCACCGCCAGCTGGCAGGGCAGCCGGAGAAAATCCTGGCGCTGGAGATGGGCGGCAACAACCCGCTGATTGTGGAAGACCCTGACGATATCGACGCCGCGGTGCACCTGACGATTCAGTCCGCCTTTATTACCGCCGGACAGCGCTGCACCTGTTCCCGCCGTCTGCTGGTGAAGCGGGGCGCACAGGGGGATGCCTTCCTGAAACGTCTGGTTGAAGTGAGCGCGCGTCTGGTGCCTGCCGCGTGGGATGCCGATCCGCAGCCGTTTATCGGCGGACTGATTTCCGAACAGGCCGCGCTGAACGTGCTGAAGGCCTGGCAGGACCACGTCGCGCGCGGCGCGAAAACCCTGCTGGAGCCGAAGCTGGTTCAGCCAGGAACCTCGCTGCTGACGCCGGGCATCGTAGAGATGAGTGGCGCGAGCAACGTCCCGGATGAAGAGGTCTTTGGTCCGCTGCTGTGCGTCTGGCGTTACGACGATTTTGATGCGGCGATTGCGATGGCGAATAACACCCGCTACGGCCTGTCGAGCGGGCTGATTTCGCCTCATCGCGAGAAGTTTGATCGACTGCTGCTGGAAGCGCGCGCCGGGATCGTGAACTGGAATAAACCGCTGACCGGGGCCGCGAGCACCGCGCCGTTCGGCGGCGTGGGCGCATCGGGCAACCATCGCGCCAGCGCGTGGTATGCCGCCGATTACTGTGCCTGGCCGATGGCGAGCCTGGAAACCCCGGCGCTGACGCTGCCGGAGACGCTTAATCCGGGGCTGGACTTTACCGGAGGGGATCGCCATGAAAGCGCGTGAAGTCAACTTTGACGGGCTGGTGGGGCTGACGCACCACTACGCCGGTCTCTCTTTTGGTAATGAAGCCTCCACGAAGCACCGCTTTCAGGTTTCCAACCCGAAGCTGGCGGCGAAGCAGGGGCTGCTTAAGATGAAAGCGCTGGCGGATGCCGGTTTCCCGCAGGCGGTGATCCCGCCGCAGGAGCGTCCGAACGTGGCGGTGCTGCGTCAGCTCGGCTTTAGCGGCACCGATGAGCAGGTGGTTGAAAAAGCGGGTACGCAGACGCCGCACCTGCTCTCGGCGGCAAGCTCGGCCTCTTCGATGTGGGTCGCCAACGCGGCAACCGTCGCGCCGTCAGCCGATACGCTGGATGGCAAAGTCCACCTGACGGTGGCGAACCTGAATAACAAGTTTCACCGCGCCACCGAAGCGGAAACCACCGAGCGCGTGCTGCGCGCCATTTTCAACCAGGACGCCCTTTTTGCGGTGCATCAGGCCCTGCCGCAGGTGGCGATGTTTGGCGACGAAGGCGCGGCCAACCATAACCGCCTGGGGGGCGATTATGGTGACCCGGGCCTGCAGCTGTTTATCTACGGGCGAGAAGAGGGGGGCCACGCCGCGCCAACCCGTTACCCTGCGCGTCAGACGCTGGCGGCCAGCCAGGCGGTTGCCCGCCTGAATCAGGTCAATCCTTCCCAGGTGGTTTTTGCCCAGCAAAACCCGCATGTGATTGACCAGGGCGTATTCCATAACGACGTGATCGCCGTTTCTAACCGCCAGGTGCTGTTCTGCCACGAGCAGGCGTTTGCCCATCAGGAAAAGTTGCTCGCCACGCTGCATGAGCGCGTGCGTGGCTTCACGCCAATCCAGGTGCCAACGGAGGCGGTGAGCGTGCAGGATGCGGTAGAAACGTATCTGTTCAATAGCCAGCTGCTGAGCCGCGACGACGGCAGCATGATGCTGGTTCTGCCGCAGGAGTCCCGGGATCATCAGGGCGTGTGGCGCTATCTGACCGAGCTGGTGAAGGCCGATAACCCCATTTCCGAACTGCGCGTGTTTGACCTGCGCGAAAGTATGGCCAACGGCGGTGGTCCAGCCTGTTTACGTCTGCGCGTGGTCTTGACTCAGGCCGAAATGCAGGCGGTTAATCCGGCGGTCATGATGAACGATACGCTCTTTGCGCGCCTGAATGACTGGGTCGATCGCTACTATCGCGATCGGTTAACGCAGGCGGATCTGGTTGACCCGCAGCTTCTGCGTGAAGGACGCGAGGCGCTGGACGCGTTATCGGCAATCCTGCAGCTGGGATCGGTTTACCCGTTCCAGCGCTGAAGGAGTGGATATGGAAAATTTACCGGCGCTGACCCTGGCCGATAAGACACCGGAACAGAAAGAGGGGGAGGGCCCCTCATTTCGCTGGCGGTGGCTGGGCCGCGGGGTGCTTGAGCTGACGCCGACAGCAAAAAGCGATCTCTCGCTGCTGCTTTCAACGGGTATCCACGGGAATGAAACGGCGCCCGTTGAGATTGTCGATCTGCTGCTGCGCGCGCTGTATCGCGATGAGATTACCCTGAAGTGCCGCGTGCTGGTGGTGCTCGGCAATCCGCCTGCGCTGGCGCAAAACAAGCGGTATCTGGTCAGCGATATCAACCGCATGTTCGGCGGGCGCTGGTCGCAGTTTCCGCAGAGTGACGAAACGGCGCGGGCACAGTGGCTGGAGAACATCGTGACCCCGTTTTTTGCCGCTGCGGGACCCGTGCGCTGGCATCTGGATCTGCATACGGCAATTCGCGCGTCCTACCACGTTCGCTTCGGCGTTCTGCCGCAGCGCAATCAGCCGTGGGAGGAAGATTTCCTGAGCTGGCTGGGAGACGCCGGGCTGGAGGCGCTGGTGTTTCACCAGTCGCCGGGGGGAACCTTTACGCACTTCACCTGTGAACACTTTGGGGCGTTGTCCTGTACGCTGGAGCTGGGGAAAGCGCTGCCGTTTGGGCAAAACGATCTTACCCGCTTTGCGCCAACGCATCTCGCTCTTCGGGCGCTGCTGGGCGGAACGGCTCCCGAGCCTACGCATCTGCCCGTCGAGCGGTATCGGGTCGTACAGCAGATCACGCGGCGCAGCGACGCCTTCCTGCTCCATATGGCCGCGCATACTCTAAACTTCACGCCGTTTCGCAAAGGGGCGCTGCTGGCCGAGGATGGCGAGGAGCGTTACGAGGTGCAGAAAACCACCGAGTATGTTTTATTCCCTAACCCCAGCGTGGCGTTTGGCCTGCGTGCCGGACTGATGCTGGAAAAAATATCCTGAACCTTTCCCCTCTCTTCATCCGGGAGGGGAAGTAAAATACCTTTTCTTAGCAATTAAAGCGCGTGAACGTGTTTTGCAGAATATTCCTGGTGAATTGCTTTATTATTCACCTTCACTCCGTTATACTTCTGCAAAGTCGCTTTAAAATCATCGCATTGAATATTTTTGGTTGCAACTCTCCACGCTTTATCCTTATTTCCTCCACATTTGGCGAAAATTTGTTTTTTACACTTTCATTGTTTTACCGTTGCTCTGACTAATTGACGATAAACCCCGTAAAGTTAATCTCGTCAACACGGCATAGCGCCGAAGAATAACTGAAAGAAAGGAAATAAATTATGCGTAAGTTTACTGCACTGTTTGTTGCTTCTACCCTGGCTCTGGGCGCTACCAGCATGGCGTTCGCCGCAGATACTGCGACCACTACCGCTGCCGCGCCTGCTGAAGGCAAAATGATGATGCATCATAAAGGTCCGGGTATGCACAACGAGATGATGATGTTCAAGGATCTCAACCTGACGGATGCGCAGAAGCAGCAGATCCGCGATATCAGAAAAGGCGAACGCGACCAGATGAAACGTCCACCGCTTGAAGAGCGTCGTGCGATGCATGACATCATCGCCAGCGACAGCTTCGATAAGGCGAAAGCCGAAGCGCAGATCGACAAAATGGCCGAGCAGCACAAAGCCCGCATGCTGGCTCACATGGAAACCCAGAACAAGATCTACAACATTCTGACCCCGGAACAGAAAAAACAATTTAATGCGAATTTTGAGAAGCGTCTGACAGAACGTCCGGCGATGGAAGGTAAAATGCCAGCACCAACCGAATAATCGGTTCACTCTCTTAAGACCGCCGGGATCCTGTCCACAAAAGCGCAATCGCTGTGGACAGGACCGGCGGTTTTTCTTTCCTGCCCTCTTGTCTGCCGCCGCCAGCGCGGTATGCTCCTGTAGTCGCATCAGAGAATGTTTGTAGAGTCATGGCGTTAGAATTTTTATTAACGTTCCGCTAAGGCCTGCCCGCTCTGCTGCCGATACTGTTTCTTTGAATACCCAACGATAACAAACAAGACAGCAACGATAGCGATATCCTTGCCCTGGCACGGGTTGTGCCATTCAGGAGTGGTGATGGAGTTCTTTGATATCCGTAAGATGCCGGTCAGCCTCTGGCGCAATGGTGCGGGTGAAACGCGTGAGATTTGTTGTTTCCCTCCCGCGACGCGGGATTTTCAATGGCGTGCCAGTATCGCGACTATTGCCAGCAACGGCGAATTTTCCTCGTTTCCAGGCGTTGACCGGGTGATCACGTTACTGGAAGGAGGGGAGGTGACGCTGGATGCCGGTCAGGCATTCTTCCATACCCTCAAGCACCATCAGCCCTACAGCTTTGCCGGCGATCTGCCGGTGAAAGCGCTGCTTTCCGATGGGCGGATGGCGATGGACTTCAACATCATGACCCGGCGCGACTGCTGCCGGGCGAAGGTGCGCGTGGCTGACCGTACCTTTACCACCTTTGGCTCACGCGGGGGGGTGGTGTTTGTGTTAAGCGGGGCGTGGCAGCTGGGTGATAAATTGCTGACGGCCGATCAGGGCGCCAGCTGGGAGGAGGGTACCCATACGCTGCGTCTGCTGGAGGCTCAGGGCACCTTATTGTTCAGCGAAATCACGTGGCTGCCAGGCCATTGAGTTCGATGATCTCAAACTTACCGGCCAGGACAGGTTTACAGAGAATTTTGTAGCCATCGTGGTCAAATCCGGCGGGCGTGCGCAGCAGGGTTGCCGCGTCGTTGATGTCGTCGACAGCGCCCAGCCAGAGCCAGTTATTGACGATGTGATACTGGGTCATCGCGTCACCCACTTCTTTTAGCGCAACGGCGCTTTCCCAGGGCCAGCACTTCACGCTGATGGCCCCCAGACCGGAGAGGAGCCGGGCGTGGTGCGCCTCAATGCTCTCTTTCCCACAGCAGGCACCGGCGCAGCGCTTCAGCGCGGATCGGAAACAGGCGCGTCCGCGGGTGGTTGCCTCCAGACCTAAAAGGCTGTAGCAAAGCTGCAGCTCGTCCGCCAGCGTCTGCAGCGCCTGGAGCGCGGCGCGTTTATTGGCGAATAGCCCATAAAGATTCGGGGCATGTGAAAAATCGACCTCGCGCGCGTAGACGACCTGCGGCTTGCCATCGTTTATCTGCAGGGAGCAGAGCTGACGGTTGCGGCGCAGGCGCTTATTGAACAGCGGCTGTTGTTCTTTTATCAACCGAGCCTCCAGCAACAGCGCGCCCATTTCTCCGGCCGTCTGGAACCAGGTAATGCGTCGCGACTGGCGCAGCATGGCGGCCTCGTCCGGGGTACGCAGATGGCATAACACCCGACTGCGAATGTTAACGCTCTTGCCAATGTAGAGCGGCAGGGTGTCGCTTTCGCCGTGAAAGATGTACACGCCCGGCTGTTTAGGCAATGCTTCAAGCCAGGGGCGAAGGTGCTCGGGATATTCGTAGATAGCCGCCGCTTCAAACTCAAGTCGCGGGGCGGATTGACGCCTGCTCACATACTGCTCCATATACTGTTCAGGTATACAGTGTAGCAGGAGTGTGGTGGTTAAAAAAGAGCCGGGTGGCGGCGACGCCTTACCCGGCCTACTAAACGGGGTTACCGTTTTGCTTTATTTTTTCCAGAAGTCGTCAAACACCGTAATGGGCGTGTGGCGCTTGTGCTCGGTTTTCAGATACCAGCCTTCGATGATTTTCGCGGTACGTTCATCCAGCTTTTTGCCTTCCAGATAATCATCAATGTTGTCATAGGTGACGCCAAGCGCTGCTTCATCCGGCAGGGAAGGGCGATCGTCCTCCAGATCGGCTGTCGGCGCTTTCTTATACAGATGCTCAGGACAGCCCAGCGCGGCAAGCAGCTGCTTGCCCTGACGCTTGTTCAGGCGGAAGATCGGGTTAATGTCGGTGCCGCCGTCGCCGTACTTGGTGAAGAAGCCGGTGATCGCTTCGGCCGCATGGTCGGTGCCGACCACGACGCCTTTGGTCATCCCGGCGATGCTGTACTGTGCTTTCATACGTTCGCGGGCTTTCTCGTTGCCGCGGACAAAATCGCTCAGCTCAATGCCCGCTTCGCGAAGCGCCTGCTCGCTTGCCAGCACCGAGCCCTTAATATTCACGGTCAGCACGCGGTCAGGCTGAATGAAGGCAATGGCATCCTGGCAATCCTGCTCGTCCGCCTGTATGCCGTAAGGAAGGCGCACAGCGATAAACTGCAGCGTCTCATCGCCCGTCTCTTCGCGAAGCTCTGAAATCGCCATCTGGCAGAGTTTACCGGTCAGGGTAGAATCCTGGCCGCCGCTGATGCCCAGCACCAGGGATTTCAGGAAAGCGTTCTTTTTTAAGTACGATTTTAAAAAATCCACGCTGCGGCGGATCTCTTCATGTGCATCTACCGTAGGCTTCGCGCCCAGTGCCTGAATAATCTCTTGTTGCAGAGCCATCACGCCCTCCATATGCAGTACATAAACAGAATGTGTTAGCTGTTAAAACTAACCCTTTGGGCGAGAAACGACAAGGATCACAGTTTCGAGTGCGCTAATTTGCGCCGATTTAGCAGCTTATCGTTGTTTTATTAGAATTTTCCGAAATTCGTCTGGCGTAACTCACAAAGTTGAACAATAGTACTTTTTATCCCATGCTTAGATAACACGCTGATAAACAAGAGGACGGAATATGAACAAGAACGTAGCAGGAATTCTTAGCGCAGCGGCGGTACTGACTATGCTGGCAGGGTGTACGGCTTACGATCGCACTAAGGATCAGTTTACGCAGCCCGTAGTAAAAGACGTTAAAAAAGGGATGACCCGTTCGCAGGTGGCTGCGATTGCCGGTAAACCTTCTTCTGAAGTGACCATGATTCATGCGAAAGGGACCTGCCAGACCTATATCCTGGGTCAACGTGATGGTAAGGCAGAAACCTACTTTGTCGCCCTGGATGATACCGGCCATGTGATTAACTCCGGCTATCAGACCTGTGCTGAATACGATACCGATCCGCAGGCACCTAAGGCGCAGTAACCCTGCTTGCCTGAGGATGTAAAAAACCGGCCCCAGGGCCGGTTTTTTTATGCATCAGAAAATCTTATTTCTTTGCGCGAATTATTTGCCCGAAATGTGAAGGGAGTCAACAAGCCAGGTCAATGAGAGACAATTTGAGTCTATCCAGAATTATCCCCTGTCTGTACCATTGCGTATACTCACTCCAACGATAAACAACAGTACGCAAGCTACCTGTCTGCCGGGACAGCGAGTCGAGTGATAGCGCGATGGCAGGTAGTCATACAAGAGGGAAATCACGATGGAAAAGAAACATATCTACCTGTTCTGCTCAGCGGGCATGTCAACCTCGCTTCTGGTTTCAAAGATGCGTGCGCAGGCTGAAAAGTATGAAGTCCCTGTGGTGATTGAAGCGTTCCCCGAGACGCTGGCGGGCGAAAAAGGTCAGACAGCCGATGTCGTTTTACTGGGACCGCAAATTGCCTATATGTTGCCCGAAATTCAACGACTGTTACCGAATAAACCGGTCGAAGTGATCGACTCGGGGCTGTACGGCAAAATTGATGGTTTAGGTGTTCTTAAAGCTGCTGTGGCAGCCATTAAAAAAGCTGCTAATTAATTTTTATTTTTCCCGTCAAAGAGTTATTTCACACACAATACGCCGTAACATGCGTTACGGCATTTAAGGGTATTTTCCTATGAGTAAAGTCATCGCTTCACTTGAAAAGGTACTCCTTCCTTTTGCTGTTAAAATAGGAAAGCAGCCTCACGTTAATGCCATCAAAAACGGCTTTATTAAATTAATGCCGTTGACGCTGGCCGGGGCCATGTTCGTTTTAATTAACAACGTTTTTCTGAGCTTTGGTGAAGGTTCCTTCTTTTATTCATTAGGAATTCGGTTAGACGCTTCTACTATTGAAACCCTTAATGGTTTTAAAGCCATCGGCGGCAACGTCTACAACGGTACGTTGGGGATTATGTCGCTGATGGCGCCTTTCTTTATTGGGATGGCACTGGCAGAAGAGCGTAAGGTGGATCCGCTGGCCGCCGGGTTATTATCCGTCGCCGCCTTTATGACCGTAACGCCATACAGCGTGGGTGAAGCCTATGCCGTCGGTGCCAACTGGCTGGGCGGGGCCAACATCATCTCCGGTATTGTTATCGGTCTGGTGGTGGCAGAGATGTTCACCTTTATTATCCGCCGCAACTGGGTTATCCGCCTGCCGGATAGCGTACCGGCTTCTGTTTCTCGTTCATTTTCCGCGTTGATTCCGGGCTTCATTATTCTCTCCATCATGGGGATTATCGCCTGGGCGCTCTCCCACTGGGGCACAAACTTCCACCAGATCATCATGGACTCTATCTCTACGCCGCTGGCTTCGATGGGTGGCGTGGTCGGTTGGGCGTATGTGATTTTCACCTCTCTGCTGTGGTTCTTTGGCGTGCATGGTTCACTGGCACTGGCCGCGCTGGACAGCGGAATTATGACCCCATGGGCACTGGAAAACGTTGCGCTTTACCAACAGTACGGCTCCGTTGACGCGGCGCTGGCAGCGGGTAAAACCTTCCATGTGTGGGCGAAGCCGATGCTTGACTCCTATATCTTCCTGGGCGGTACCGGGGCAACCTTGGGTCTGATCATCGCGGTCTTTATTGTTTCTCGCCGTGCTGACTACCGTCAGGTCGCGAAGCTGGCGCTGCCATCAGGCATCTTCCAGATTAACGAACCGATTCTGTTCGGTCTGCCAATCATCATGAACCCGGTAATGTTCATTCCGTTCATCCTGATTCAGCCGCTGCTGGCCGCTATCACCCTGACGGCGTATTACATGGGCATCATCCCACCGGTCACCAACATTGCGCCGTGGACCATGCCGGCGGGTCTGGGCGCCTTCTTCAACACCAACGGCAGCGTCGCGGCCTTCCTGCTGGCGATATTCAACCTCGGAGTTGCCACCCTGCTGTACATGCCGTTCGTGGCGATTGCCAACAAAGCCGCCACCATCATTGATGAAGAAGAGAGCGAAGAGGATATTGCCCTCTCACTGAAATTTTAAGATTGACCGGCGCGGGGAAACCCGCGCCAGCCACAAGGAGCTTAAACATGTTAGATTTGGATAGTATCGTCGCAGACGAAGCCGCCGAGAACGATCTGGAAGAAGTGGTGATGGGGCTTATCATCAACTCCGGGCAGGCCCGCAGCCTGGCCTATGGCGCACTGAAGCAGGCCAAGCAGGGGGATTTCGCCGCCGCGAAAACCATGATGGAACAGTCCCGCACGGCGCTTAACGAAGCGCATCTGGTGCAAACAAAGCTGATTGAAAGCGATCAGGGCGAAGGAAAGATGAAGGTCAGCCTGGTGCTGGTCCACGCGCAGGATCACCTGATGACCTCGATGCTGGCGCGCGAGCTGGTGGCGGAGCTCATTGAGCTTCACGAGAAGATGCAGTAAGTCAGACTGAGTAGCAGGAGGTCAGCACGATGGAAATCAAAACCGCGCTTGAACAGCAGCTGTTTAACGGCAAAAATTTTCACGTGGTTATCTACAACAAAACGGAGAGCGCCAGCGGTCTGCACCAGCATGACTACTACGAGTTCACGATTGTTCTGACCGGTCGCTACTATCAGGAGATCAACGGTAAGCGCGTCCTGCTTGAACGAGGGGATTTCGTCTTCCTGCCGATGGGGTCTTACCACCAGAGCTTTTACGAATTTGGTGCCACCCGCATTCTGAACGTGGGCGTCAGCAGACGTTTCTTCGAGAAGCACTATCTGCCGCTGGTGCCGTTCTGCTTTGTGGCCTCTCAGGTCTATCGGGTCAAAAACGAGTTCATGACCTGGATTGAAACGGTTATCGCCTCGCTTAACTTCCGCGACAATGAATTTGATGAGTTTATTGAAACGGTGACCTTCTACGTGATGAACCGGCTGCGCCACCATCGGGAAGAGCAGCAGGTAACGGATGATATTCCACAGTGGCTGCGCAGCACCGTTGAGCTGATGCACGATAAAGGCCAGTTCAGCGAAAATGCGCTGGAAAATATGGTCTCCCTGTCGGGCAAATCCCAGGAATATCTGACCCGCGCGACGCAGCGCTATTATCGTAAAACGCCCGTGCAAATTATTAATGAAATCCGCATTAATTTTGCTAAAAAACAGCTGGAAATCACCAACTATTCTGTCACCGATATTGCATACGAGTCAGGATACAGCAGTCCCAGCCTGTTTATTAAAACCTTTAAGAAATTGACGTCATTTACCCCGAACAGTTACCGGAAAAATTTAACGGTAATTAATTAACTGTCGGCGGATTACCCGCCACGGATATTGCTTTAATGGCTTGCCCAAATAGCGGGAAGAGCACGCTATACCTTGCAGGCGATTAACCTGATACGCTAAGGGAGATATTATGCAGAAGAAATTAAAAGTCGTAACCATTGGTGGCGGCAGCAGCTATACCCCGGAATTACTGGAAGGCTTTCTGAAACGTTATCATGAATTACCGGTCAGCGAATTATGGCTGGTGGACGTTGAGGAAGGTCAGGAAAAGCTGAATATTATTTTCGACCTGTGCAAGCGCATGGTGGAAAAAGCCGGCGTGCCTTTGACCGTGCATAAAACCCTGGACCGTCGTCTGGCGCTGAAAGATGCGGATTTCGTGACCACCCAGCTGCGCGTCGGCCAGCTGAAAGCGCGTGAGCTGGACGAACGTATTCCCCTGAGCCATGGCTATCTGGGGCAGGAGACCAACGGCGCGGGCGGCCTTTTTAAAGGCCTGCGTACCATCCCGGTCATTTTCGACATCGTCAAAGACGTGCAGGAGATCTGCCCGAACGCGTGGGTGATTAACTTCACCAACCCGGCCGGGATGGTGACCGAGGCGGTCTATCGGCATACGAACTTCAAACGTTTTATCGGCGTCTGTAATATTCCGATCGGCATGAAGATGTTCATCCGCGACGTGCTGGAGCTGACCGACAGCGACGACCTCTCCATCGACCTGTTCGGCCTGAATCACATGGTGTTCATTAAAGACGTTATCGTGAACGGTAAATCGCGGTTTGCCGAACTGCTGGACGGCGTGGCTTCCGGTCGCCTGACGGCGGCATCGGTGAAAAACATCTTTGACCTGCCGTTCAGCGAAGGGTTGATCCGCTCGCTGAATCTGCTGCCTTGCTCGTATTTGCTTTACTACTTCAAGCAGAAAGAGATGCTGGCCATCGAAATGGGCGAGTACTATAAGGGCGGCGCGCGTGCGCAGATCGTTCAGAAGGTCGAGAAGCAGCTGTTCGATTTGTATAAAGATCCGAACCTGAACGTCAAACCGAAAGAGCTGGAGCAGCGCGGCGGGGCCTACTACTCCGATGCGGCGTGCGAAGTGATCAACGCCATCTACAACGACAAGCAGGCGGAGCACTATGTCAATGTGCCGCATCATGGCCATATCGACAATATTCCGGCTGACTGGGCCGTTGAAATGACCTGCATCCTGGGGCGCGAGGGGGCTAAACCGCATCCCCGTATCACCCACTTCGATGACAAGGTCATGGGCCTGATTCATACCATCAAAGGCTTTGAAGTGGCGGCAAGCAATGCGGCGCTAAGCGGCGAACTCAATGACGTGCTGCTGGCGTTGAACCTTAGCCCGCTGGTGCATTCCGACCGCGACGCGGAGCAGCTGGCCAGCGAGATGATCCTGGCGCATGAGAAATGGTTGCCAAACTTTGCCGCTACGATCGAGAAGCTGAAGTTCAAACAGCAATAAGAGGACGCACAATGGAAAACCTGCTGATCGTTAATGCTGATGATTTTGGCCTCTCGAAAGGCCAGAACTACGGCATTATTGAAGCCTGTCGCCGGGGTGTGGTGACCTCTACCACGGCGCTGGTTAATGGTGAGGCGGTTGAACACGCGGCGCAGCTGAGCCGCGAGGTGCCTGAGCTGGGCGTCGGCATGCATTTTGTACTGACGCTCGGGATGCCGCTTTCTCCAATGCCGGGCCTGACGCGCGATGGCCAGCTGGGCAAGTGGATTTGGGAACTGGCAGAGCAGGGTGCTCTGCCGCTCGAAGAGATTGCCCGCGAGCTGGAGAGTCAGTTCAACCGCTTTGTTGATGTGTTTGGTAGGGCGCCGACGCACATCGATAGCCATCACCACGTGCATATGATCCCGGCGATTTTCCCGATTGTCGCTGATTTCGCAAAGCGCAACGGCGTCGCGATGCGCGTGGATCGGGAGGTGCGCGGATTGCCGGACTGCGCTGTCACCACCACTGAGGGGTTCAGCAGCGCATTTTACGGAGAAGAGATCAGCGACGCGCTGTTCCTGACGGTGCTGGATGATTCCGCCGCGCGAGGGGAACGGTCGCTGGAGGTCATGGCGCATCCTGCCTTTGTCGATAACACCGTGCATAAAAGCGCCTACTGCTGGCCGCGCCTGGCGGAGCTGGATGTCCTGACGTCGCCGTCGCTGAAATACGCGATTGCCGAGCGAGGGTATCGTTTGGGGACGTTCGGGGATCTTTGAAATAAAGCCCGGTGGCGGCTTTGCCTTACCGGGCCTACAAAACCAATCGAATGTAGGCCGGGTAAGCGCAAGCGCCACCCGGCTTTTTTTACGCCGGAATCTGATCGATCTTGCTGCTTCGCGACCAGACGCGGTGCGCGGCGAGCAAATCAAACAGCTTCGTCATAAAGGCATCGTCAACGTTATCGCCCTCGACAATCCCGTCCTCACCCTGATCGGCTACCTTCAGCTGCGCCTTAAACTGTCGCGCGTCGCCGGACAGCGCGATCGGCTTCAGGTGCTTATAGGCTTCCAGCAGATAATAGACGGCGTCGCCGTTGGTCAGCAGGCTGGCAAGATCTCCGCCCGGCACAATTACCGCATCGACTGTGAGCGATGGCGCACCGGCAAAGGTCGCCGCGACCGGCAGCACAGAACCATCGTCGGCCGTCACTTCACCCATGCGGGAATAGAGCAGTTTGGCATGCACGCCCTGGGTTTTAAGCGCCTGCATAATTCCCAGCACGTCGCTGGCGCGGGTTCTGTCGTTCAGCAGAATGGCGACCACGCGGCCTTTTATCGAGCCGCCCGGCACCGCATACAGGCTCAGAGACGGATCTTTCTTCACCCCGTTAACCTCTTTCGGCGGGGCAAGATTGCGCTGCTCGTCGGTCAGCGTAATGCCCAGGTTGTCCGCAACGCTCTGGGCTAGCTGAATATCAATATGCGCCAGCTGATCGACTACCCGCTCGCGGATGTAGCTGCGCACCACTTTGCTCAGCTCAAAGCTGAAGCCGCCGATGATGTGCTGTTGCTCAATCGGCGTCTGGCTGTTCCAGAACAGGCGAGGGTGGGCGTAATATTCGCCGAACGAGGGGCTACGCTCGCGAATTTTGTTGCCATCGATACGCTCCTGGTACGATTCGAAGCCACCGCGTTTCGGCCCGGGAGGTGTTTCACGCGGCCAGTTATCGTTGATGGAGTTCGGCTCATAGTTTGCCGGGTTGGTATCAATATCCTGACGGTGCATCCCGTCGCGCTGGAAGTTGTGGTACGGGCAGGTTGGGCGGTTAATCGGAATTTCGTGGAAGTTCGGCCCGCCGAGTCGGCTGATCTGCGTATCGGTATAGGAGAACAGGCGTCCCTGCAGGAGCGGATCGTTGGTGAAGTCCAGCCCCGGCACGATATGCCCCGGGTGGAACGCGGCCTGCTCGTTTTCGGCAAAGAAATTATCCGGGTTGCGGTTGAGCACCATTTTACCTACCAGCTGCACCGGTACCAGCTCTTCCGGGATCAGCTTCGTCGGGTCCAGAAGATCGAAATCGAACTTAAATTCGTCCTCTTCCGGGATGAGCTGCAGACCCAGCTCGTACTCCGGGAAGTCGCCCGCTTCAATGGACTCCCACAGCTCGCGGCGATGGAAGTCCGGATCGCGCCCGGTTAGCTTCTGCGCCTCGTCCCACACCAGCGAGGCTTTACCCGCCACCGGCTTCCAGTGGAAACGGACAAACGTGGCTTTCCCCTCGGCGTTGATCATCCGGAAGGTGTGGATGCCAAACCCTTCCATAGTGCGGTAGCTGCGGGGGATGCCGCGATCTGACATCGCCCACATCACGTTGTGTAAGGTTTCAGGCTGCAGGGAGACATAGTCCCAGAAGGTGTCGTGCGCGCTTTGTCCCTGCGGTATGGCCCAGTGGGGCTCCGGTTTTACCGCATGGACAAAGTCAGGAAATTTATGCGCGTCCTGAATGAAAAACACCGGCGTATTATTGCCGACCAGATCGAAAATCCCCTCTTCGGTATAAAACTTGGTGGCAAAGCCGCGGATATCCCGGACGGTATCTGCCGACCCCGCACCGCCCTGCACGGTGGAGAAACGCACAAACACCGGGGTGATTTTATCCGGGTCGGAGAGAAAATCCGCTTTGGTGATCGCTTTCAGGCTCTTGTAGGGCTGGAAGTAGCCGTGCGCAGCGGAACCGCGCGCGTGGACGATACGTTCCGGTATCCGCTCGTGGTCGAAGTGGGTAATTTTTTCCCGCAGGATAAAGTCTTCCAGCAGGGTAGGCCCGCGCGCGCCTGCGCGAAGGGAGTTCTGATCGTCAGCAATGCGTACGCCCTGATTGGTGGTGAGCGCAAAACCTTCGCCGCCTTTACGGTGTGGCTCAAGAGATTTCAGCTTCTCGTTTCCCGTATCCGGCGATTTCATGCTTCCCGGTGCGGTAGGCTGTTCTCCCAGCGCGGAAGGGCCAGGGGAGGGGCGGTGAGAGCCGTCAGCAGGGGCGAGAGAGTCCATACCCGGTTGAGATTCTTCAGTGCCATGAATCGGTGATTGATGTGTTTTATCTTTGTTCGACATTGCACGCTTCTCCTTTATCCATTGCTAAAAACCCTATTAAGGATAGAACAATGTCGCGACATGGTTCGCGAACTAAGAGTTTTCACATGACGTGATTAACGAAAGGAGCCCTCTCACCCACTCGGGGCGCGACGGAAGGCAGCAGGATCGGCTATCATAGAGTTTTCCTGCTTCAAGAATTTGCTTTAGTGAACCAGTCGCTTATGAAACCTCTTCGTCAACAAAACCGCCAGGTTATTAGCTATGTGCCCCGCGTTGAGCCCGCGCCGCCTGACCATGCCCTGAAAGTGGAGGGTTTTCGCGATGTCTGGCTGCTGCGGGGGAAATACGTGGCCTTTGTGCTGATCGGCGAACATTTCCGTCGCTCACCCACCTTTACGGTGCCGGAGTCAGCGCAGCGGTGGGCGATGCAGATCCGCCAGGATGAAGAGGTTGAGGAATAACAGCCATAAAAAAACCGCCATCAGGCGGTTTTTTTATTTCAGACGGTGATTAACGGTGCGCCAGCTCGGCGTCGTCTTCACTTTCCAGAATCGTTTTGTCGGTCTGCTTCAGCCACTGGCTGGTCAGCGTGCCAGCGGTCATGGAGCCGCTCACGTTCAGCGCGGTACGACCCATGTCGATCAGCGGTTCAACGGAGATCAGCAGGGCGACCAGCGTCACGGGCAGACCCAGCGCAGGCAGCACAATCAGCGCGGCGAAGGTTGCGCCACCGCCAACACCTGCAACGCCTGCGGAGCTTACGGTAACAATCCCGACCAGCGTGGCGATCCAGACCGGATCAAGTGGGTTGATGCCGACTGTAGGAGCAACCATCACCGCCAGCATCGCCGGGTACAGACCCGCACAGCCGTTCTGACCAATGGTAGCACCAAAGGAGGCAGAGAAGCTGGCGATGGATTCAGGCACGCCCAGACGACGGGTCTGCGCTTCCACGTTCAGCGGGATAGACGCGGCGCTGGAGCGGCTGGTGAAGGCAAAGGTCAGTACCGGCCAGACTTTACGGAAGTACTTCAGCGGGCTGACGCCGTTCACGCCCAGCAGGATGCCGTGCACCACGAACATAATGCCCAGGCCCAGATAAGAGGCGACAACGAAGCTGCCCAGCTTAATGATGTCCTGCAGGTTAGAGCCGGCAACCACTTTGGTCATCAGCGCCAGCACGCCGTACGGGGTCAGCTGCATCACCAGACGTACCAGCTTCATCACCCAGCTTTGCAGGGTATCAATCGCGGTCAGCACGCGTTCGCCTTTAGGCGCGTCGTCTTTCAGCAGCTTCAGCGCCGCTACGCCCAGGAACGCGGCGAAAATAACCACGCTGATGATCGAGGTTGGGCTCGCACCGGTCAGGTCAGCAAACGGGTTCTTCGGAATGAAGGAGAGCACCATCTGCGGCACGGTCAGGTCAGCCACTTTCCCAACGTAGTTGGTCTGAATCGCGGTCAGACGCGCCGTTTCAGCGGTACCCTGAACCAGACCTTCTGCGGTCAGGCCAAACAGGTTAGTGACCAGCACACCCACCAGCGCGGCAATCAGCGTGGTGAACAGCAGCGTACCAATGGTCAGGAAGCTGATTTTTCCCAACTGGGTCGCGTTGTGCAGGCGGGCCACGGCGCTCAGAATAGAAGCGAACACCAGCGGCATAACGATCATCTGCAGCAGCTGGACATAGCCGTTACCGACGATGTTGAACCACTGAATGGAATCTTTAAGAACTGGATTATCGGAGCCATAAATTGCCTGTAATGCCAGACCAAATACGACACCCATGGCCAGACCAACCAGCACCTTTTTCGCCAGGCTCCACTGTTTGTGGCGCGCCTGCGCGAGAAGCAATAGCAATACAGCGAACACAACGACGTTCGCGATGAGTGGAAAATTCATCCCCGTTCTCCTGATTTATTATCGGGTCGGTTTTTACCGATCCTGTTGGCGGAAGGTTAGCAGAAGTGTGATGTAGCGCTTATATCCAAATGGAATGGGTTATGACAAATGAGATAATTTTGTTGGTTTACTGTTCAATCTGGTGATGAATAAAGCGATTGAACTGAAATTGCAGCGAATTAATCATCTGGGAAGACCAGCGGACTGCACTGTTTTCGGGCAACGTTTGCGGCATCCAGACGGCGTAAGCAAACAGCGCCATGCACAATACCCGCTCAAGCTGGTTACCTTTTTGCGGCGCCAGGATGGGAAAACGGAAACGCCAGCGGCAGGGCCAAAGTAGCGGCACGCCCGCAGGCGTCAGCATATCGGCAAGGATATGGCTTAAATAGCCCAGCACCATCCCCTGGATAGCGTCAGCGGGGACGATCCAGCTTTCGGGCACTTTTAAATAGAACAGCGTCAGCAGGCCAAACACGGCCAGCAGGCTGTGCGTAAACCCCCGGTGGCCGAACGCGCGGGCGATGGGTTTAGACACCCACTTCAGGCGCTGTCCTAGGAAGGACTTGGGGTGGTCGATGTCGGGCAGCAGACAGGTCAATACGGCGGAAGGAACAATATGCCACCAGTCCCCCTGTGCCAGCACGGGGGTAAGTTCAGCGTTTTTGGCAAATACTGCGCACGCGATTGAAAAAAGCAGGTGGCCTTCCGCCGTCATGATAAAACCCACAAAACTGTCAATTCATACAGTATAGGGTTTTTATACAGTAGGCGGAAGAGGTGACGGTGTAACTGTTTGTCACAAACCGGAGGAGGGCGTTAACCGCCCTGCAGATGATGCGCCGTGAGTTCTGCCAGTGAATTTAGCTTCACATCGGCGAGGGCAAACCGGGGATCGTGGCGGCCTTCTTCCGCAGGCACCACAATGGAGCGCATCCGCGCGGCTTTAGAGGCGACCATGCCGTTAACGGAGTCTTCCAGCGCAACGCAGTTGAGGGGATCCAGGCCGAGCTTAGCGGCGCAGTCCAGATAGACCTGCGGGTGCGGCTTGCTGTAAGGCAATTTTTCAGCGGACGCCAGCGCGTCGAAACTGTCGCGCAGTTCAAACATGACGAGCACTTTTTCCAGCATATGCAGCGGTGAAGCCGAGGCCAGTCCGACCTTCAGCCCCTGGGCTTTACACAGCGTGACGGCCTCACGTACGCCGGGCAGCAGCGGCTTGTTCTCTTCCACCAGCGAAATGGCACGGCTGATAATGCGCGCGGTTACCTCGTCTCGACCGGGACCCACCCACGGCTGTTGGGCAAACCACAGGTCAACCACCATGTCGATGCGTAGGCCCAGCGTATCGGGTAGTTCATTACGGCGGCTGATATCCACGCCCAGGCTGGCCATAACGTCCAGTTCGGCGCGATCCCACAGCGGTTCGGAATCGATCAGTAATCCATCCATGTCAAAAATTGCGGCAAGTATTTGGCGCGGTGTCGACATCACAACGTCTCCTTATCCAGGGTGTACGACAGACGATAAGTGCTAAGCACAATCTGCAATTTAGCATATTGCTTTTAAAGAGCGGGCGAAATTGATGACCAGCAGGTAGACTTAGGCACAAATAACGCGTCTTTATGAAGAGGAACTGATGACGTATCAACAAGCTGGACGCATTGCGGTCTTAAAACGTATTGCAGGCTGGGTGATTTTTATTCCTGCCGTCATTTCTACGCTGATTTCTGTACTCAAATTTATGTACGACCACAGCGAAAAACAGCCGGGTATCAATGCGGTAATGCTTGATTTTGCGCATGTTATGATTGAGATGATGCGTTTCAATACGCCATTTTTGAATGTCTTCTGGTTTAACTCACCCACCCCGGATTTTCATCAACAGCTGAATATCGGCTTTTGGGTGATATACGCCCTGATCTTTGTCGCGCTGGCACTGCAGGCCTCTGGGGCGCGAATGAGTCGTCAGACGCGCTTTTTACGCGAAGGCGTTGAGGATCAGTTGATTCTGGAGCAGGCCAAAGGCCCGGAAGGCATGAGTCGGGAGCAGATTGAATCCCGCATTGTTGTGCCGCGTCACACCATTTTCCTGCAAATTTTCCCGCTCTATATTCTTCCCGTGATTATCATTGTGGCGGGATATTTCTTCTTCTCACTGCTCGGTTTTCTGTAAGCGACACGGGTGGCTGCATAGCCACCCGTTCGCGTCTCAGGCGGCAAGCATACGCTCAAGTGCCCGCTGCGCGTTAACAAGGTGTTCTCCGCCAAAAAGAATGGCTCGGTTCATCAGGGTATAAAGCTGATACACCGGCTGGCGGTCGAGGAAACCGGGCGGCAGGGGGGAAACAGACTGGTATCCGTCATATATTTGCGGCGGCTGTTCAGGATGCAGCGGCAGCATGGCAAGATCGCACTCTCTGTCACCCCAGTAGCAGGCCGGGTCGAAGATGTAGGGACCGTTTGGACCCAGCGCGCAGTTATCGGACCATAAGTCGCCGTGAAGCAGAGACGCCTGAGGCTGGTGGGATGCCAGACGCTGCTGAACATGCTCGACGATGGCATCAATATTGCCAAATTCCAGCCCTTTCTCGGCGGCAAGCTCAAGCTGCCAGCCAATGCGCTGCTCGGCAAAAAATGTCGACCAGCGACGCTGCCAGGCATTGGGCTGTGGCGTGGTGGAGAGATCGTTGTCAAAATCGAGGCCAAACTGCGGCTGGTCGCTCCATTGATGCAGGCGCGCTAGCTGCTGGCCAAGAATGAATGCATTATGCGCGTCCAGCGGACGGGCGGGGAGGTACTCCATCACCAGGAAACTGTAATCGCGGTCGCTACCTACGGCCAGAACCTGTGGGACCGTCACCGTTTTACTGCGCGACAACAGTTCCAGCTGATCGGCTTCGGCGGTAAATATCGGAAGCAGCTCTCGTTCATCGCATTTAACGAAAAGATCGCGCCCTGCGTAGCGTAAATGCCACGCGGCGTGGATCTCACCGCCTGGCAGTTCGTTACGCAGTTCAATTTCACCTTCACCCAGCTGCTCACGTAAAAGATGACTGATAGCCTGCCACATGTTCACTCTCCCATGTTGTCTGCCAGATCATAAAGTTAGCGCATAATTGCGGTAAAAAAATACGAACTAACGCACACCTGAGCGGTTTAAATTCATGCAGCGCACTTATTGTTCTTTTTTTCGCCAGCTTTCCCAGGTATCCACGTTAATTTCGCCAGGCTTGTCGGTCACGCTCTCCACCAGACTGGCGGCCAGCGCTTGAACCTCTTCCTGACTCAGGGCGCCGACCAGACCAAATGTCAGGGTGCCTAAATCATGAATATTGCCTTCGTCATCCGTCAGCGTGAGGAGAAAATTAGCCCGGGTAAACGCATTGTTGAGCTCATTCAGCTCGGTCAGCGATGCCTCATGAAGGTTGATGGTCACGACGTAGCGTGTGATGTCACCACTGCTCATAATTCACCTCATTGTTATCATGGAAGTTTTCTTAGCATAGTCGATAGTTTGCGTTTGGCGACTCGGTGATGACATTCCCCTCCGTAAAGACGAAGGGGAATAGGCGTTAATTTCGGGACAGGTAATCGACGATTTTTTGCGTATCGGCAAGTGAACAGAGACGTGTGCCCTGGTTGATGGTGGCGGCGCTACCCGCTGCTACGCCGTAGCGTGTCATTTCGAGCAGAGACGCGCCCTGCGCCAGTTTGAGCGTCATCGCGCCCACCATGCTGTCACCCGCGCCAACCGTGCTCTGACTCTTCATCGGCGGCGGAACAACCTGAACGGATGACGATTCATCGACTGCAAGCGCCCCCTGAGGGCCAAGGGAAACCACCACGCGCCGCGCTTTGCCGCTGCGCACCAGCTCCTGCGCGGCGGTGCGAACATCGTCAGGTTGCGTCAGTTCGCGGTTGACCAGCGCGCTTAACTCTTTCTGGTTGGGTTTGACCAGTTCAAGATTGCCCGGCACCAGTGCCGCCTGCAGGGCCTCACCGCTGCTGTCAACGATGCAGCGGATACCGCGTTGCTGTGCAGCCTGAATCAGCGCCGTCAATTTTTCCGTGCTGACGCCAGGCGGCAGGCTGCCGCTTACCACCAGCAGCGCGCCGCTTTCTATCGTCAGCACTTTTTCTTCAAGCTGACGGAACTCGTCATCGGTAAGTTTCGCGCCCGGCATGACAAACCGGTACTGTTCGCCGCTGGATCCCACGTGGACATGCAGGTTTTGCCGCGTCCAGTCTTTCGCCTCGACGGTGTCTACGGCCACCTGTTCATCGGCCAGCAGAGAGACCAGGTGTTCACCGGTAGCACCACCTGCGGGAAAAATGGCCGTGGCTTTGCCGCCGAGATGGGTAATGGCGCGCGCCACGTTGATCCCGCCGCCGCCAGGCTCAAAGACCGGGGCGCTACAGCGCAATTTACCTTCCGGGTAAATCTGCGGCGTCAGGGTGGCGGAATCAAGGGAAGGGGAGAGCGTCAGGGTGTAGATAGAAACCATCATTACCTCCTTTTAGCATGGGTTCCTTTTAGTCTGGCACCATTTGTCAGGAAGGCAATGTAAATAACAGTATGATTTTAAATATGAATACTGAATAAAAGTCAGGCCGGAGATATATAAAATAAAACGCTTTTTGAGATCGTTCTTATTCAAAAAATGAAATAAGAAAACATTGCTATGTTATTTGCGGCTTTTTATAATTTGTTACCTTTCTCTGGACGCCTTGTCATTGATCCTCAAGAAAGATTCCGGGACCGTGTGGTCTCTTTTTTTGTTGTACGGACTCCTTAATAAAATGAAGCTTTTAAAGACAGTGCCCGCTGCACTGATGCTGGCGGGTGGCGTGTTTGCGGCTATGAACGCGACCGCCGATGATTCCGTTTTTACTGTCATGGACGATCCATCCACCGCGAAAAAACCGTTTGAAGGTAACCTGAATGCTGGGTACCTGGCACAATCCGGTAACACGAAAAGCTCTTCTCTGACGGCGGACAGTACGCTCACATGGTACGGTAATACTACCGCCTGGTCTCTGTGGGGTAATGCCAGCAACACTTCCGCTAACGACGAACGTTCTTCCGAGAAATATGCGGTAGGCGGACGTAGCCGTTACAACATGACCGACTATGACTATCTGTTTGGTCAGGGGAGCTGGTTAACCGACCGTTACAACGGTTATCGCCAGCGCGATGTCTTCACCGCCGGTTATGGTCGTCAGTTCCTGAACGGACCGGTACACAGCTTCCGTTTTGAATTCGGTCCGGGTGTGCGTTATGACGAATACACCAATGGCGATACCAAAACTCAACCGCTCGGTTACGCTTCCGGTACCTATGCCTGGCAGATGACTGACAACACCAAATTTACCCAGGGTGTTTCTGTATTTGGTGCCGACGATACGACGTTGAACTCTGAGACGGCGCTTAACGTGGCTATCAACGAACACTTTGGTCTGAAACTCGCCTACAACGTGACCTGGAACTCTTCACCACCAGAATCTGCACCGGATCATACCGACCGCAGAACCACGGTTTCACTGGGTTATAGAATGTAATAAAAGCGGGCCGATGATGATGTCGGCCCGTTTATTGTCTGTGACTTTTTGATGTCCCTTCTGATGACCTGCATTCGCCCCTAGCCCCAAATCATTGCCGCCCAACGGAGTAGCAGCATTGCGCCGCAGATGGCAATCAGCACCAGCACCATTTTCCAGTGTTTTACGGCAAATCGTTTTGTTGGCATAACCTAATCCTTGTTCGTTAATATCCACAGTCTACCAAACAGGGCCGAAATATGCCCCTTTTCAGGATCGATTGGGTTATGCCAGCGAAGGGTCTGGCTCAGAACCAGTGGAATCGTTCGGCGAGAATCAACAATAAACCTGTGGCGGAAAGGATGTTCAATATCACAACCGTTCTACTGGATACGTTCATGGTATGCACCTTTGGGTTTAAGGACCTGTTCAAGAGTAGCCCAGCATCATCGAAATGCGAGCGCAGGGGAGAAGCAACCTGCAAATTCGTGCGAAAGTGCCAGCCCATCAATCTGGCCGCAGAGGGTGCAATCTCCTTTCCGTTAGTGTTAACATTACGTCGCTTGCCGTAAATCCGAATTAATCTGAATTCGGCAGGTGAATGATGACGAACCAATTTGACGATTGTTGGTCAGATGGTGTCGTAATCTATTGTCAAATCACGATTATTTTCTTTGTATATGCTCTTATGTGTGGGGCATCACTGCAAATAAGGATATAAAATGCCTGTAATTACTCTTCCTGATGGCAGCCAACGCCATTTCGACCGTGCTGTTAGCCCAATGGATGTTGCCCTGGACATTGGTCCTGGTCTCGCGAAAGCGACTATTGCTGGCCGTGTTAACGGTGAGCTGGTGGATGCCTCCGATCTGATTGAAAACGATGCGACGCTTGCCATCATCACCGCGAAAGACGAAGAAGGTCTGGAGATCATTCGTCACTCCTGCGCGCACCTGTTAGGTCATGCCATCAAACAGCTGTGGCCAAACACCAAAATGGCGATCGGTCCGGTTATCGACAATGGTTTCTACTACGACGTTGACCTTGACCATACTCTGACTCAGGAAGATATCGACGCGCTCGAAAAACGTATGCACGAGCTCGCCGAAACGAACTATGACGTCATCAAGAAGAAAGTCAGCTGGCACGAAGCGCGTGAAACCTTCGTGAAGCGCGGCGAGAGCTATAAAGTCTCTATTCTTGACGAAAATATTTCCCATGATGACAAGCCTGGCTTGTACCATCACGAAGAATACGTCGACATGTGCCGTGGACCGCACGTGCCGAACATGCGCTTCTGTCATCACTTTAAGCTGATGAAGATCGCCGGCGCCTACTGGCGCGGTGACAGCAACAACAAGATGTTGCAGCGTATCTATGGTACCGCGTGGGCCGATAAAAAAGCCCTGAACGCGTACCTGCTGCGCCTGGAAGAGGCGGCGAAGCGTGACCATCGTAAAATCGGCAAGCAGCTTGACCTGTACCACATGCAGGAAGAAGCGCCGGGTATGGTGTTCTGGCATAACGACGGCTGGACCATCTTCCGTGAGCTCGAAACGTTCGTACGCTCCAAGCTGAAAGAGTACCAGTATCAGGAAGTAAAAGGCCCGTTCATGATGGACCGTGTGCTGTGGGAAAAAACCGGCCACTGGGACAACTACAAAGATGCGATGTTCACCACCTCGTCTGAGAACCGTGAATACTGCATCAAGCCAATGAACTGCCCGGGTCACGTTCAGATCTTTAACCAGGGTCTGAAATCCTACCGCGACCTGCCGCTGCGTATGGCGGAGTTCGGTAGCTGCCACCGTAACGAACCATCAGGTGCGCTGCACGGTCTGATGCGTGTTCGTGGCTTTACTCAGGATGATGCGCATATCTTCTGTACTGAAGATCAGGTCCGTGACGAAGTTAACGCCTGTATTCGTATGGTCTACGATATGTACAGCACCTTTGGCTTCGAGAAGATCGTGGTCAAACTCTCAACGCGTCCGGAAAAACGTATCGGCAGCGATGAGACCTGGGATCGCGCAGAAGCGGATCTCGCCGTGGCGCTGGAAGAGAACGGCATTCCGTTCGAATACCAGCTGGGTGAGGGCGCATTCTACGGTCCGAAAATTGAATTTACCCTGTATGACTGCCTCGATCGCGCATGGCAGTGCGGTACTGTACAGCTGGACTTCTCCCTGCCGCAGCGTTTAAGCGCCTCTTATGTTGGCGAAGACAACGAACGTCAGGTACCAGTAATGATTCACCGCGCAATTCTTGGTTCTCTGGAGCGCTTCATCGGCATCCTGACCGAAGAGTTCGCCGGCTTCTTCCCAACCTGGCTTGCGCCAGTGCAGGTCGTGGTGATGAACATTACCGATTCTCAGGCGGATTACGTTAAAGAATTGACGCAGAAACTACAAAATGCGGGCATTCGCGTAAAAGCAGACTTGAGAAATGAGAAGATTGGCTTTAAAATCCGCGAGCACACTTTACGTCGTGTCCCGTATATGTTGGTCTGTGGTGATAAAGAGGTGGAAGCAGGCAAAGTTGCCGTTCGCACCCGCCGTGGTAAAGACCTGGGCAGCCTGGACGTAAGTGAAGTGATTGAGAAGCTGCAACAAGAGATTCGCAGCCGCAGTCTTCAACAACTGGAGGAATAAGGTATTAAAGGCGGAAAACGAGTTCAAACGGCACGTCCGAATCGTATCAATGGCGAGATTCGCGCCCAGGAAGTTCGCTTAACAGATCTTGAAGGTGAACCACTGGGGATTGTGAGTCTGAGAGAAGCGATCGAAAAAGCTGAAGAAGCTGGAGTAGATTTAGTTGAAATCAGCCCTAACGCCGAACCGCCAGTTTGTCGTATCATGGACTACGGCAAGTTCCTTTATGAAAAGAGTAAGTCTTCTAAGGAACAGAAGAAAAAGCAAAAAGTTATCCAGGTTAAGGAAATCAAATTCCGTCCTGGTACCGACGATGGCGATTATCAGGTAAAACTCCGCAGCCTGATTCGCTTTCTGGAAGATGGCGATAAGGCCAAGATCACACTGCGTTTCCGCGGTCGTGAGATGGCCCACCAACAGATTGGTATGGAAGTGCTTAACCGCGTCCGTGACGATCTGAGTGAACTGGCAGTAGTCGAATCCTTCCCTACGAAGATCGAAGGCCGCCAGATGATCATGGTGCTCGCTCCTAAGAAGAAACAGTAAGGCCTTCAAGCAGCAAAATCTGTGGAGCCTTCGGGTTTCATAGGTTTTGTTCGCCTATGTTTCGTTTATTTAACAATGCGAAGTGGAAGTTATTAAGATGCCAAAAATTAAGACCGTACGCGGTGCTGCTAAGCGCTTCAAAAAAACCGGTGGTGGTGGATTTAAGCGTAAGCACGCAAACCTGCGTCATATTCTGACCAAAAAATCTACTAAGCGTAAACGTCACCTGCGTCCAAAAGGCCTCGTTTCTAAAGGCGATCTGGGTCTGGTTATCGCGTGCCTGCCGTACGCATAAGCCGTTAACGTTTAATTTTTTACTAAGAATATAGATACAGGAGAGCACATATGGCTCGCGTAAAACGTGGTGTAATTGCACGTGCACGTCACAAGAAAATTTTGAAACAAGCTAAAGGCTACTACGGTGCGCGTTCACGCGTTTACCGCGTTGCCTTCCAGGCTGTTATCAAAGCAGGTCAGTACGCTTACCGTGACCGTCGTCAGCGTAAGCGTCAGTTCCGTCAACTGTGGATTGCGCGTATCAACGCAGCAGCACGTCAGAACGGTATTTCTTACAGCAAATTCATCAACGGCCTGAAAAAAGCCTCTGTTGAAATCGACCGTAAGATCCTGGCTGACATCGCAGTATTCGACAAAGTAGCGTTCACCGCTCTGGTCGAAAAAGCGAAAGCAGCACTGGCATAAGCCAGTTGAGAGAGGGGGCCTGGCTCCCTCTTTTCATATAACCCTGTAAGAAGATTGACATTTACCCGTGCAGGCTTTTCAATAAGGTCTTAACGGTTTTTACCAGACAAGGTAACGCAAGCATGAATGCTGCTATTTTCCGCTTCTTCTTTTACTTTAGCACCTGATTTCAGGAGGCTAGCGCGTGAAAGATGAAACGAAAAACAGCGCCAGATAAGCCTCCCGATGGAGGCTTTTTTTGTGCCTGAATTTGAGAGAATAACTCCACCAAATCGGTGTCTGCACCGACATAATGAGGAAAATCATGTCACATCTCGCAGAGCTGGTTGCCAGTGCAACAGCCGCCATTAATCAGGCCTCAGATGTTGCCGCGTTAGACAATGTCCGCGTCGAATATCTTGGGAAGAAAGGGCACCTGACCCTTCAGATGACAACCCTGCGTGAGCTGCCGCCAGAAGAACGTCCGGCAGCGGGAGCGGTGATTAACGAAGCCAAGGAGCAGGTACAGCAGGCGCTTAACGCACGTAAAGCCGAGCTGGAAAGCGCTGTGCTGAATGCGCGTCTGGCCGCAGAGACGATCGACGTCTCTCTGCCGGGTCGCCGCATCGAGAACGGCGGTCTGCACCCGGTTACCCGCACTATCGATCGCATTGAAAGTTTCTTCGGTGAGCTCGGCTTTACCGTGGCGACTGGCCCGGAAATCGAAGATGATTACCATAACTTCGACGCCTTGAACATTCCTGGCCATCATCCGGCACGCGCTGACCACGACACTTTCTGGTTCGACGCAACGCGTCTGCTGCGTACTCAGACCTCCGGCGTTCAGATCCGTACCATGAAGGAGCAGGAACCGCCGATCCGTATTATCGCGCCGGGCCGCGTCTATCGTAACGACTACGATCAGACCCACACCCCAATGTTCCACCAGATGGAAGGCCTGATTGTTGATAAAAACATCAGCTTCACCAACCTGAAGGGCACGCTGCACGATTTCCTGAACAACTTCTTTGAGGAAGATCTGCAGGTTCGTTTCCGTCCGTCCTACTTCCCGTTCACCGAACCGTCTGCGGAAGTTGACGTGATGGGTAAAAACGGCAAATGGCTGGAAGTGCTGGGCTGCGGCATGGTGCATCCAAACGTGCTGCGCAACGTAGGTATCGATCCGGAAGTTTACTCCGGCTTTGCCTTCGGTATGGGCATGGAGCGTCTGACCATGCTGCGCTACGGCGTGACCGACTTACGTGCATTCTTCGAAAACGATCTGCGTTTCCTCAAACAGTTTAAATAAGGGCAGGACAGAACAATGAAATTCAGTGAACTGTGGTTACGCGAGTGGGTGAACACCACGCTGGACAGCGACGCGCTTTCTAACCAGATCACCATGGCGGGTCTGGAAGTGGACGGCGTTGAGCCGGTTTCCGGTGCCTTCAACGGCGTGGTCGTCGGCGAAGTGGTAGAGTGCGGCCAGCACCCTAACGCGGACAAACTGCGCGTGACAAAAGTGAACGTGGGCGGCGATCGTCTGCTGGATATCGTCTGCGGTGCGCCAAACTGCCGTCAGGGCCTGAAGGTGGCCGTGGCGACCGTCGGTGCGGTACTGCCGGGCGATTTCAAAATTAAAGCGGCTAAGCTGCGCGGCGAGCCGTCTGAAGGCATGCTGTGCTCCTTCTCCGAGCTGGGTATTTCCGACGATCACAACGGCATCATCGAGCTGCCGCTGGATGCGCCAATCGGCACCGATATCCGTGAATACCTGAAGCTTGACGACAACACTATTGAAATCAGCGTCACGCCAAACCGTGCCGACTGCTTAGGTATCATCGGCGTGGCGCGCGACGTGGCCGTGCTGAACCAGACCGAATTGAACGCGCCGGAGATCGCGCCGGTTGAAGCGACCATCAGTGACGTGCTGCCTATTCAGGTTGACGCTGCGGATGCCTGCCCGCGCTACCTCGGTCGCGTGGTGAAAGGCATCAACGTGAAAGCGCCAACTCCGCTGTGGATGAAAGAGAAGCTGCGCCGCTGCGGTATTCGCTCTATCGACGCCGTGGTCGACGTGACCAACTACGTTCTGCTGGAGCTGGGCCAGCCAATGCACGCGTTTGATAAAGATCGTATCGACGGCGGCATCGTTGTGCGCATGGCGAAAGAGGGCGAAACCCTGGTTCTGCTGGACGGCAGCGAAGCGAAACTGAACGCCGACACTTTGGTGATTGCTGACCACAGCAAGGCGCTGGCAATGGGCGGTATTTTCGGAGGCGAGCATTCGGGCGTCAACGACGAGACGCAAAACGTGCTGCTGGAATGCGCGTTCTTCAGCCCGCTCTCCATCACCGGTCGCGCACGCCGTCACGGCCTGCATACCGATGCCTCTCACCGCTACGAGCGCGGCGTTGACCCGGCGCTGCAGTATAAAGCGATGGAACGTGCGACCCGCCTGCTGATCGACATCTGCGGCGGTGAAGCGGGCCCGGTTATCGACGTCACCAACGAAGCGACGCTGCCGAAGCGTGCGACCATCACCCTGCGCCGCAGCAAGCTGGATCGTCTTATTGGTCACCACGTTGCCGATGCGCAGGTGACCGATATCCTGAAGCGTCTGGGCTGTGAAGTAACCGAAGGCCAGGACGAATGGAAAGCCGTTGCGCCGTCATGGCGTTTCGACATGGAAATTGAAGAAGATCTGGTGGAAGAAGTGGCCCGTGTTTATGGCTACAACAACATCCCTGACGAGCCTGTGCAGGCAGGTCTGGTGATGGGCACCCACCGTGAAGCCGACCTGTCCCTGAAGCGTGTGAAAACCATGCTGAACGACAAAGGCTACCAGGAAGTGATCACCTACAGCTTTGTTGATCCAAAACTGCAGCAGCTGATCCATCCGGGCCAGGAAGCGCTGATCCTGCCAAGCCCAATTTCCAGCGAAATGTCCGCGATGCGTCTGTCCCTGTGGACGGGCCTGCTGGGTACTATCGTTTATAACCAGAATCGTCAGCAAAACCGCGTGCGAATTTTCGAAAGCGGTTTGCGCTTTGTACCGGATAATCAGGCAAATTTAGGCATCCGTCAGGATCTCATGCTGGCTGGCGCCATCAGCGGTAACCGCTATGAAGAGCACTGGGACCTGGCAAAAGGGACGGTTGATTTCTACGATATGAAGGGCGATCTGGAAGCGATTCTGGATCTGACCGGTAAATTATCTGAAATTGAATTCCGCGCAGAAGCCATCCCGGCCCTGCATCCGGGCCAGAGCGCAGCCATCTATTTAGACGGCAAACGCGTTGGTTTTATTGGGGTTGTTCACCCTGAGCTGGAGCGTAAACTGGACCTGAACGGCCGTACCATCGTGTTCGAGCTGGAATGGAACCCGGTGGCTGACCGCGTGATTCCTCAGGCTCAGGACGTCTCCCGCTTCCCGGCAAACCGCCGTGATATCGCGGTTGTGGTCGCGGAAAATGTGCCCGCAGCAGATATTTTGGCCGAATGTAAGAAAGTTGGCGTAAATCAGGTAGTTGGCGTAAACTTATTTGACGTGTACCGCGGCAAGGGCGTAGCAGAAGGTTTCAAGAGCCTCGCTATTAGCCTTATCCTTCAGGATACCAGCCGTACACTCGAAGAAGAGGAGATTGCCGCTACCGTCGCCAAATGTGTAGAGGCATTAAAAGAGCGATTCCAGGCATCATTGAGGGATTGAACCTATGGCGCTTACAAAAGCTGAAATGTCAGAATATCTGTTTGATAAGCTTGGGCTTAGCAAACGGGATGCCAAAGAGCTGGTAGAGCTGTTTTTCGAAGAGATCCGTCGTGCTCTGGAAAATGGTGAGCAGGTAAAACTCTCCGGTTTTGGCAATTTTGATTTGCGAGACAAAAACCAACGTCCGGGCCGCAACCCGAAGACGGGGGAAGATATTCCCATTACAGCCCGCCGCGTGGTGACCTTCAGACCCGGCCAGAAGTTAAAAAGCCGTGTCGAAAACGCAACGCCTAAAGCAGAGTAATATGAACTAACTAAAAAGGCCGCCCATGCGGCCTTTTTTCTTTGCGCTCTTCGGCAAACCCGCCGTAAAATCAATTACATCTCACGCTACTAAAACCGTACACATGCTTGACTATGCCCATCATCAGCACCGTTCCGATCGGCGTCACCTGCTTTTGCTGGTGCTGTTGCTCATTGCCTCCGTGGGCGTGAGCCTCTGCGCGGGCGACAAATGGATTGGGCCTGAAAGCTGGTGGGGGCCTGACGGGCAGCTCTTCGTCTGGCAAATTCGCCTGCCGCGGACCGTCGCGGTGGTTCTGGTCGGCGCCGCGCTGGCGCTATGCGGCACCATAATGCAGGCGTTGTTTGATAACCCTCTGGCGGAGCCGGGGCTGCTCGGCGTGTCGAACGGAGCGGGCGTAGGCCTGATAGCGGCGGTAATGCTGGGAGGAGGAGAACTCTCGGGATGGCGTATTAGCCTGAGCGCTATTCTCGGTGCACTGCTGATCACAGCGATCCTTCTTCGTTTCGCCAGACGGCACTTATCGACCAGCCGTCTGCTGCTTGCCGGCGTGGCGCTGGGGATCATCTGTAGCGCGTTGATGACCTGGGCGGTCTACTTCTCAACATCCTTTGACCTGCGACAGCTCATGTACTGGATGATGGGCGGTTTTGGCGGCGTTGACTGGCACCAGGGCTGGCTGATGGCGCTGCTGGTACCGGTCATCGTGTGGGCTGCCCTGCAGGCGCAGCCGCTGAATATGCTCGCGCTGGGTGAAACCTCTGCCCGCCAGCTCGGTATGCCGATTGGATTCTGGCGCAATGTGCTGGTAATAGCCATTGGCTGGCTGGTCGGCGTCAGCGTGGCTCTGGCGGGCGCGATCGGTTTTATCGGGCTGGTGATCCCACACATGCTGCGTCTGTGTGGCCTCACGGACCACAGAACCCTGCTTCCGGCCTCGGGGGTTGCCGGGGCCGTCACGCTGCTGGTGGCCGACGTCATCGCCCGGCTTGCCCTGACGGCCGCAGAGCTGCCCATTGGCGTGGTGACCGCCACGCTGGGCGCGCCGGTATTTATCTGGCTACTATTAAAAGCTGGACGTTAAATCGACAACCTGAGGAAATGCTATGCAGTCAGATATCCTGAATACTGAAGTGACCACCATTGATGGCGATAAAACCACGCTGGAACGCTACAAAGGCAACGTGCTGCTTATCGTCAACGTGGCATCCAAATGTGGCCTGACGCCGCAGTACGAGCAGCTGGAAAATATTCAGAAGGCCTGGGAGAAAGACGGTTTTACCGTGCTGGGCTTCCCGTGCAACCAGTTCCTGGGCCAGGAGCCGGGCAGCGAAGAAGAGATTAAAACCTTCTGCAGCACCACCTATGGCGTGACGTTCCCGATGTTCAGCAAAATCGATGTCAACGGCGAAGACCGCCATCCGCTGTATGCGAAGCTGATCGCTGCCGCGCCGAAGGCCGTTGCGCCTGAAGGAAGCGGTTTTTATGAACGCATGGCCAGCAAAGGCCGCGCGCCGCTTTACCCGGACGATATCCTGTGGAATTTTGAAAAATTCCTGATTGGTCGCGATGGCCAGGTCGTTCAGCGTTTTTCGCCCGATATGACCCCAGAGGATCCGATCGTCATGGAATCGATCAAGCTGGCGCTGGCGAAATAATGTCTTTGCTGATGCAGCTCATGGACGTTGCCGAGAGGGGACGTCTTGAGCCGATGACCGGCGCCGTCAATGCGGGAGAAATCCTGCATCTTGTCGGGCCGAACGGCGCAGGAAAGAGCACGCTGCTGGCACGGATGGCAGGCATGACTGACGGAGAAGGGCAGATAACGCTGCTTGAGCATACGCTCGCCGACTGGTCACCGGTCTCGCTGGCGCATCGGCGCAGTTACCTCGTGCAGCAGCAGGTGCCGCCCTTTGCGATGCCGGTCTGGCATTATCTGATGCTGCATTTGCACGACAAACAACATACGGCACTGCTGACTGACGTGGCCGCGGCCCTCGGGCTGGAAGATAAACTGTCCCGGCACGCCAGCCAGCTTTCCGGCGGAGAGTGGCAGCGGGTGCGACTGGCGGCTGTCATCCTTCAGATCCACCCGGCAGGCAATCCTCACGGGCGGATGCTGCTTCTCGATGAACCCATGAGCGGTCTGGATGTGGCGCAGCAGGCAGCACTGGATACGCTTTTAAGCGCCCTGAGCCGACAAGGCATCGCCGTGGTGATGAGCAGTCATGACCTCAATCACACGCTGCGTCATGCCCACCGGGTGTGGCTACTGTCGCAGGGAAAGATGGTCGCCAGCGGTACGCGGGATCAGGTGCTTACGCCGCCCCATCTTGCCCGCGCATACAATATGTCGTTCCGCAGGCTGGATATAGAGGGACATAAGATGCTGATTTCTACCGGGCAAACGTAACCGTTTCTTGCCACTTAGCACAATTGCACGCTAAATTACGAAAAGAATAAAAAAAGCAGAGGATTCGTCTGAAAATGCGATTCTGGTTTATCCTGATGGCCGCACTCTTTCTTGCTGGATGCAGTAGCCATCGTGCGCCGCCGCCTAACCCACGGCTTTCAGATTCGATCACCGTCATTGCCAGCCTCAACGACCAGCTGAGCAACTGGCGCGGTACGCCTTATCGCTACGGTGGCATGAGCCGCGGCGGCGTAGATTGCTCCGGCTTCGTTCTGATGACGTTTCGCGACAAGTTTGATTTACAGCTTCCTCGCGAAACGCGCAAGCAGGCCGAAATTGGTACTGAAATTGATAAAGACGATCTATTGCCCGGGGACCTGGTTTTCTTCAAAACCGGCTCGGGTGAAAGTGGTCTGCACGTGGGCATTTATGATACAGACAATCAGTTCATTCACGCCTCGACCAGCCGCGGCGTGATGCGTTCTTCTCTTGATAATGTTTACTGGCGTAAAAATTTCTGGCAGGCACGACGTATATAGTCTTTGTCAGAAACTTCTCTTATGACGGCATGGTAACTAATAAATCATGCCGTTTTTTCTCAAATAAGATGCTTAAAGTTAAATTTATCTAAAATTATCGAATCCTGCATGTGTCTGTTTTATCTAAAACTGGCTATTATTTTGCAACCAGGATAAAATTATTTTAGATTCAGGGATAAATCTGAAAATAAATACGGAACTAATGAAATTAATCTTATTAAAATCAAAACAGTGGAATTGTGTCGGCAATTGCTCCAGGATGTCCTCTCTCATCTGTAATGCGGAGCGAGTGCAATGATTATTACGCTAGATAATGCTTACCAGTCTGAACTGCTGCTTCTGCCCGCCCGTAATAGCGCAGGGGAGCTTAAAGGTTTAGAGGTTCTGGTTAACTTTACTGGCGTCGGCAGCGATGTGAGGATCCCCACTGAACTCGTTATCCCTCGGCTTTCAGCAACTGAAGAGTTAGTGCTTTTTAACGAAAAACTGCAATTGCTTGATACCTGTAAACTGTTTTTTATTCAGCATCAGTTAATTGCATGGATCAATATTACACCTGCAATAGTTGAATTTTTATTAAGTAATGGAAACGCTGTTTCAATTCTTGAGCGTTATCCGTTTCTTGAGTTTACTGTTAATGAGAATTATCCAGGTTTAAATAACGGCAAGGACGATCTGCAGCTGGCGAGAATGGCAATCCATTTCCCGTTGGTGCTGGCAAACTTTGGCGCAGGCGCCGCCTCGCTCAAAGCTGTCTATGATGGATTATTTAAACGGGTTATCCTCGATAAAGGATTCATTCAGCAGCGCGCACCGGAGCTCTCTTTTGAGCCTTTTATGCGCGCCATCCTCTGGCAAATCACACCGCATTGCCAGTCAGTGATCGTCTCGGGCATTGACGATCACAGCCTGTTGCAACGCGTGTTGTCCTTCAATTTTGGCGCCATGCAGGGCGCACTTTGGCCAGCCGTCTCTGCCGAGCACGTTACAACGCTGGTTCAGCAGCGATAACCCTTGCTTTCGCCCGTGTTTAAGTCCGGGTAAACCCTCTACACTAAAAGCAGGAGGACCTATGACCCTGTCTTTTACTGCTCAATGGCATGACGAGTTGCCCGGCTTTTACACCGCACTCAAACCAACACCGTTACAAAATTCACGCCTTATCTGGCATAACGATTTGCTGGCAGAAGAACTGGCCATTCCGCCTGAGCTGTTTCGGCGTTCAGAGGGCGCTGGCGTCTGGGGAGGCGAAACGTTACTCGCCGGAATGCAACCACTGGCCCAGGTTTATAGCGGACATCAGTTCGGCGTCTGGGCGGGTCAACTGGGCGACGGCAGGGGGATCCTGCTCGGTGAACAACGGCTTCCCAACGGAGAGACGGTTGACTGGCACCTGAAAGGCGCGGGCCTGACGCCCTATTCGCGAATGGGCGACGGGCGTGCGGTTCTGCGTTCAACGATCCGCGAATGCCTGGGCTCCGAAGCGATGCATGCCCTGGGGATCCCCACCACCCGCGCGCTGTCGATCGTTACCAGCGATACGCCGGTTGTGCGCGAAACAGTGGAAAAGGGCGCAATGCTGATGCGTATCGCGCAAAGCCATCTGCGCTTCGGTCATTTTGAGCACTTTTACTATCGTCGCGAGCCGGAAAAGGTGCGCCAGCTGGCAGACTTTGCCATTCGCCACCACTGGGCGCATCTGATGGACGAGGCGGATAAATACGTGCTCTGGTTCAGGGATGTGGTGGCCCGTACCGCAACCCTGATTGCCCGCTGGCAAACGGTAGGCTTTGCCCATGGCGTTATGAATACGGACAACATGTCGCTTCTCGGGTTGACCTTCGACTACGGCCCGTTTGGTTTCCTGAACGATTATCAGCCGGGGTATATCTGCAACCACTCCGACTATCAGGGGCGCTACAGCTTTGACAATCAGCCCGCGGTGGGCCTGTGGAACCTGCAGCGGCTTGCGCAAACCCTGTCGCCGTTTATCGACGTTGATGCCCTGAATGATGCGCTCGACAGCTATCAGGACATATTACTGCGGGAATATGGCACGCTGATGCGCAACAAGCTGGGGCTGGTGACGCAGGAGAGGGGCGATAACGACATCCTCAATGGCCTGTTTGCCCTGATGGCGCGCGAGGGCAGCGATTATACGCGCACCTTCCGGATGCTGGGGCAGACGGAGCAGCACAGCGCCGCCTCGCCTCTGCGCGATGAGTTTATTGACAGACAGGCGTTTGACGACTGGTTTGCATCGTACCGCGCGCGGCTGCAGCAGGAAGAGGTAGATGATGCGACTCGCCAGACGCAGATGAACGCCACGAACCCGGCGATGGTGTTGCGCAACTGGCTGGCGCAGCGGGCGATTGAGCAGGCGGAGCAGGGCGAGTACGACGAGTTACACCGTCTGCACGTGGCGCTGCGCACGCCGTTTGCCGACCGGGATGATGATTACGTCAGCCGCCCGCCTGACTGGGGCAAGCGGCTGGAGGTCAGTTGCTCAAGCTAGAGATTTTTTGCCGGGAGGCGGCTTTGCCTTATCCGGCCTGAACGTCACTGCGCGACCCAGCCGCCATCCATATTCCACGCGGCGCCGCGAACGTTAACGGCGCTGTCGCTGCACAAAAACAGCGCCAGTTCGCCCAGCTGCTCCGGGGTAACAAACTCGCCCGAAGGCTGTTTCTCCGCCAGAAGCTGTTCCCGAGCCTGCTCCGGCGGAATGCCGTCGGCGATACGCTTGTCGATTTGCTGTTGCACCAGCGGCGTCAGTACCCAGCCGGGACAGATCGTATTGGCGGTAATGCCGGTGCGCGCGGTTTCCAGCGCCAGCGATTTCGTAAAGCCCACTACGCCATGCTTGGCAGCCACGTAGGCCGACTTCTCTTTTGACGCGACCAGCCCGTGAACGGAGGCGATATTAATGATGCGCCCCCAGTTTTTCTCGCGCATGGCAGGGAGCGCCAGCCGGCTGGTGTGAAACACCGACGAGAGGTTAATGGCGATAATGTCGTTCCATTTCTCTACCGGAAACGCGTCAACCGGCGCCACGTGCTGTATGCCCGCGTTGTTAACAAGAATGTCCACGCCGCCAAACTGCGATTCGGCGTAGCGCATCATGGCTTCAATTTGCAGCACGTCACGCAGGTCCGCATCGTGATAGCCCGGCTTTTTGCCCAGGTGCGCAATAGCTTCTCTTGCTGAGTCGCTATCGCCGAAACCGTTGAGGATAAGCTGCGCCCCGGCCTTCGCCAGTACGCGGGCGATCCCAAGGCCAATGCCGCTGGTCGAGCCGGTGACCAGGGCGGTTTTACCGTTCAGATTCATCTTTCTCTCCTTACACAATGCCGGTCAGATAAAACACGGCAATGACAAAAAGCACTGCCAGACTTTTAATGATGGTGATAGCGAAAATGCCGCCGTAGGCCTGGCGATGGCTCAGGCCTGTAATCGCCAGCAGGGTAATCACCGCGCCGTTATGGGGAAGGGTATCCATCCCCCCGCTCGCCATTGACGCCACGCGGTGCAGCACCTCAAGGGGGATATTGGCGGCGTGGGCGGCGGCGACAAACGAGTCGGACATAGCGGCGAGCGCAATACTCATCCCCCCGGACGCCGAGCCGGTGATCCCCGCAAGCACCGTCACGCTGATGGCCTCATTCAGCAGCGGATTCGGAATAGCCGCCAGCGCGTGGGATAACACCAGAAAACCGGGCAGGGCGGCGATAACCGCGCCGAAACCATACTCCGAGGCGGTATTCATCGCCGCAAGAATGGCGCCGCTTACCGCGGTCCGGCTGCCTTCAGCCAGACGCCCCCGGATGTTGCGAAAGCCAAAAATCAGCACCAGCACGATACCTGAGATCAGCGCCGCTTCAACGGCCCAGATGGCGGTGATCTTGCCCACCTCGGTCACGATCGGTTTCGCCAGACCGGGCAGGGTCAGCTCGTGGGTCGTGCCGTACCAGCCGGGGATCCAGCGGGTAAACAGCAGATTCAGTATGCCCACCACCAGCAGCGGGGAGATAGCAATCAGCGGGTGAGGGAGGTTAATGTTGTCCGGCGTTTCCGGTTCATTTTTCAGATCCGTGCCGTAACCTTCTTTGTTATTGAACGCCTTACGCCGCTGGCGCTCCAGCCAGAGCAGGCCAAAGACGATAATAAACAGAGATCCGATAAGCCCCAGCCACGGTGCGGCCCAGGCGTTGGTACCAAAGAAGCTGGTGGGGATGATGTTCTGGATCTGCGGCGTACCGGGCAGGGCATCCATGGTAAACGAGAAGGCCCCGAGCGCCACGGTGGCCGGGATCAGCCGTTTAGGGATGCCGCTCTGGCGGAACAGTTCGGCGGCAAACGGATAAACCGCAAACGCCACCACGAACAGCGACACGCCGCCGTAGGTTAACAGCGCGCACACCAGAACAATCACCGGGATGGCGTGGCGACGGCCCAGGATCTGAATCGCGGCGGCGACGATGGAGCGCGAGAAGCCGGAAAGCTCAATCAGTTTGCCAAACACCGCCCCCAGCAGGAACACCGGGAAGTAGAGCTTGACGAAGCCCACCATCTTTTCCATGAACAGGCCGGTAAAGGTCGGGCCGACGGCGCCCGGATCGGTCAGCAGTACGGCACCGAGCGCCGCAATTGGCGCAAACAAAATCACGCTATATCCGCGATAGGCCGCCAGCATCAGCAGCCCCAGCGCCGCCAGGGCAATTAACACGCTCATTACGACTCCTCACTTTAATTATTATTCGGGTACCAACGAGATGCTTAACGTTCAACGGTGAGGGCAATGCCTTGCCCGCCGCCTACGCACAGGGTGACGAGTCCTTTTTTAACGTCACGGCGCTGCATTTCGTGCAGCAGCGTCACGAGGATGCGGCAGCCGGAGGCGCCAATCGGATGGCCCAGGGCGATAGCGCCTCCGTTAACGTTCACCTTTCGCTCATCCCAGCCGAGCTGCTTACCCACCGCCAGCGCCTGCGCGGCAAAGGCTTCATTGGCTTCAATGAGGTCCACGTCATCGAGCGTCCAGCCCGCTCGCGCCAGCGCGGTCTGGCAGGCGCTGACCGGACCGATGCCCATCACCGACGGATCAACGCCCGTCACGGCGTAACTCACGATGCGGCCCAGGATCGGCAGTCCGCTCGCCCGTGCGTTTTCGCCGCTCATCAGCAGCACCGCAGCGGCACCGTCGTTGAGCGTGGAGGCATTTCCGGCCGTGACCGTGCCTTCCTCCTGCAAAAAGGCGGGGCGCAGCTGCGCAAGCTGCTCGGCGGTGGTGCCTGGCCGGGGCTGCTCGTCACGGCTGACAATAAGCGGAGGCTTTTTACCCTGTTTCACCGTCACCGGCGCAATCTCCGGGTCAAAACGACCCGCTTCGGCGGCGGAAGCCGCTTTCTGCTGCGACCGGGCAGCGAAGGCGTCCTGCTCTTCGCGGGAAACGCCAAACTGCCGGGCGACGTTTTCAGCGGTGATCCCCATGTGGTAATCGTTGAACGCGTCCCACAGGCCGTCCGTAATCATGCTGTCCTGCAGGCCCGTATGGCCAAAACGCAGCCCTGAACGCGCGCCGTCCAGTAGATAGGGGGCGTTGCTCATGCTCTCCTGACCGCCTGCGATAATCGCGTCCGCGTCGCCGCAGCGGATCGCCTGCGCGGCGAGCTGAACCGCTTTCAAGCCCGCGCCGCAGACCAGGTTGACCGTTGTCGCCGGCGTGCTGACGGGCAATCCGGCGGCGATGGCCGTCTGGCGCGCAGGGTTTTGTCCGCATCCCGCCGTCAGCGCCTGGCCGAAAATCACCTCGTCTATCGTCTCTGCTGGAAGACCGTTGCTTTCAAGCAGACGATGAACCGCGACGGCTCCCAGCTCGGCCGCAGAGAGGGGCGCGAGCGATCCGCGAAAACTGCCAATGGGGGTTCGCGTGGCCCCGACAATCATGACCTCTTTCATGGTGAGTCCTCAGCTAAAGCGCATCTCGCGAACGTCGTCCGCCACAATCATTTTCCCGGCCGTTTTCGCCGCGATTTCATCGATACTGACGCCGGGGGCGTATTCCCGCAGGATGAACGCGCCGTCCTCTATCTCCAGCAACGCGAGGTCAGTTAAGACCCGGCGGATACAGCCCGCCCCCGTGAGCGGCAGCGTGCAGCGCGACAGTAGCTTTGACTCACCGCTTTTCGACGCGTGGGTCATCACCACAATGATGTTCTGCGCTCCGGCGACCAGATCCATCGCGCCGCCCATACCCTTCACCATCTTTCCGGGGATCATCCACGAGGCGATATTGCCTTCGACATCCACCTCAAACGCGCCCAGCACCGTCAGGTCAACATGGCCGCCACGGATCATGGCAAACGACTGGGCCGAGTCGAAAATGGCCGCGCCCGTCCGTGCGGTCACGGTCTGTTTACCGGCGTTGATCATGTCCGCATCAAGACTCTGTTCGTCTGGAAACGCGCCCATCCCCAGCAGTCCGTTTTCCGACTGAAGCATCACGTCCATTCCTTGCGGAATGTAGTTCGCCACCAGGGTAGGAATACCGATCCCCAGGTTGACGTAATATCCGTCCCGCAGCTCGCGGGCGACGCGCATGGCCATCTGTTCACGGGTTAACATCGTCACACTCCTTCCGCGCGCAGGGTGCGCTGTTCAATACGTTTTTCAAACTGGCCGACAATCAGCCTGTCGACGTAAATGCCCGGGGTATGAATGGCCGACGGGGGCAGCTCGCCCGGGGGAACAATCTCTTCCACCTCGACGACCGTTATCCGGCCCGCCGTTGCCATCAGCGGATTAAAATTTTGCGCGGTTTGCCGGTAGACGACGTTGCCGTACCAGTCCGCTTTCCAGCCCTTGATCAGCGCGAAATCACCGGTAATGGCCTCTTCGAGGATGTAGTGCTTACCGGCAAACTGGCGCACGTCTTTGCCGGTAGCCACGGGCGTGCCGTAGCCGGTGGCCGTATAAAATGCCGGGATACCCGCACCGCCCGCGCGCACCTTTTCCGCCAGCGTGCCCTGAGGTGTGAGTTCAATCTCCAGTTCACCGCTCAATACCTGCTGCTCGAACAGGGCGTTCTCGCCGACGTAAGAGGCCACCACTTTGCGAACCTGCCGCGTCTCAAGCAGAATCCCGAGACCGAAGCCGTCCACGCCGCAGTTGTTTGATACCACCGTCAGATCTTTCACCTGACGGCGTCTGACCTCTGCAATCAGGTTCTCCGGAATACCGCACAGGCCGAAGCCGCCCGCCAGCAAAGTCATTCCGTCCGTCAGCCCATCCAGCGCCTGCGCATAGCTGTCGACGCGCTTATCCAGTCCCGCCATCGTCATTCCTCCTCTTAACCGTGGCGGTATCATTAGGGGCGGCAACTCATTTGTTAATTTTGAATTTGTGACCCACTCATTTGGTTTTTTTATTAATTTCCTGTTAACTAAATTTTTTCAATTAGTTAACAAGGTGAAAAATGAGAATGAGTGTCAAACAGTTACGCGCATTTTTAGCGGTAGCTCACACTCTCAATTTCGCGCACGCCAGCGAACGGCTGAATCTTTCCCAGCCGGCCCTGAGCCTGACGATTAAAGCGCTGGAGGACGCGCTCGGCGGACCGCTGCTGCAGCGGAGCACGCGCAAGGTCGCGCTGACGCAGGAGGGCGAGACGTTTTTGCCGATGGCGCGCCAGCTGCTTGCCGACTGGGATAACGTCGAAGAGGCGATGCACCAGTGCTTTACCCTGCAGCGCGGTAAAATTTCGGTTGCGGCCATGCCGTCGTTTGCCGCGAATGTCCTGCCCGAGGTGCTAAAAGCGTTTCGCGATCGTCATGCCGGGATTAACGTCACCGTGCATGACGTTATCAACGAGCAGGTGATAGAGATGGTGCGGGAAGGGCGCGTGGAGATGGGCATCGCCTTTGAGCCCGCGCCCACGCACAACCTGCTGTTTACCCCGCTGGGTCTCGACCGCTTTGTTGCCATTGTGCCGAAAGATTCCCCGCTGGCAGGCAAAAAGCGCCTGACATGGGAAGCGCTGCTGACGCTGGATTTCATCACCCTGCAGCGCCCCTCAGCGGTACGTCTGATGATGGAGGAGGAGCTGGCGCGAAGCGGCAGAAAGCTGGACGTCGCGCTGGAGAGCCATCAGCTGGTTACGGTCGGGCGAATGGTCGCGAGCGGGCTGGGCGGCAGCGCCGTCCCGGCGCTCTGCGAAGCCCAGATGACGGCGCTGGGCGCGGTCTGTATTCCGCTGGATAACCCGCCGATTGAAAAGTGCATTGGGGCGATCCATCCCGGGCACACGCAGCTCTCAAAAGCGGCGCATGCCCTGCTGGAAACGCTGAAGGATTTTTATCAGCCGGGTCAGGCGGTGTGACCCGGCTGACCCGCATGCTTCAGAAGCGGGTATCTACTGCTGCAGCCAGCTTTTCCAGCAGCAGCTCGCTGTCTTCCCAGCTCAGGCACGGGTCGGTGATCGACTGGCCGTAAACCATCTGCTGTCCGGCAACGATTTTCTGCGTGCCTTCCTTGATGAAGCTTTCCGCCATAATCCCGGCAACGGCGGTCGAGCCGCTGCGGATCTGCTGGCAGATCTCATCGCAGACGTCCAGCTGGCGGCGATGCTGCTTCTGGCAGTTGCCGTGGCTGAAATCCACTACCAGATGTTCCGGCAGGTCGAATTCGGCCAGCGTTTCACAGGCTGCCGCAATATCTTGTGCATGGTAATTGGGTTTCTTCCCGCCGCGCATAATGATGTGCCCGTAAGGGTTACCGCTGGTCTGGTAGATGGTCATATGACCGCTTTTATCCGGCGACAGGAACATATGGCTGGCACGGGCAGCGCGGATGGCATCAACCGCAATACGGGTGTTGCCATCGGTCCCGTTTTTAAAGCCGACCGGGCAGGAGAGGGCGGAGGCCATCTCGCGGTGGATTTGGCTTTCGGTGGTGCGTGCGCCAATTGCGCCCCAGCTGATCAGATCGGCGATAAACTGCCCGGTCACCATATCGAGAAACTCGGTCGCCGTCGGCACGCCCAGCTCGTTGACCTGCAAAAGCAGCTTCCGCGCCAGCTCGATGCCGTGGTTCACGCGATAGCTGCCGTTGAGGTCAGGATCGGAGATCAGCCCTTTCCAGCCCACCACGGTCCGCGGTTTTTCAAAGTAGGTGCGCATAACAATCTCAAGGCGGTGCTGATACTTATCCCGCAGGCCCTGAAGCCGTTTTGCATAATCCATCGCGGCATCCAGGTCGTGGATGGAGCAGGGACCAATCACCACCAGAAGACGCTTGTCTTCACCATTGAGGATTTTTTCAATGCGGCGGCGGGAGGCCGTCACGTGTTCCGCAACGGCAGCGGAAACAGGATGCCGCTGGGCCAGTTCAGCCGGCGTAACCAGGCTGTCAATGCGCGCAGTGCGGAGTTCATCGGTTTTATTCATGGAATGTCTCAGAAAATTTTTGCTTCATCGGCAGACTACCGGGAAGTGATGGGCATCACCTTAAACCAATCCCTGCTGATTTCAAGTTCGGGGCGACACCGCCCCGTGGTTGCCGATGATGATACCTGAATCTGAGTTAATGTACTAGCATATTAGTACATGCGGCGGTTTAGCCCCATGATGTCGAGAATTTTGGTGGCAATTTCTTCCACCGAATAGTTGGTGCTGTTCAGCCATGGGATCTGATTTTTGCGGTACAGGGCTTCCACTTCGGAGACCTCCATCCGGCACTGGCGCATGGAGGCGTAGCGGCTGTTCTCGCGGCGCTCTTCGCGGATAGCGGCAAGGCGCTCCGGATTAATGGTCAGCCCGAACAGCTTGTGCTGCAGCGGCTTGAGGGCAGCGGGCAGCACCAGGTTATCCATATCGTCAGCGATAAACGGGTAGTTGGCGGCGCGAATGCCGAACTGCATCGCCAGGTAGAGGCTGGTCGGCGTTTTGCCGCAGCGCGACACGCCAAGCAGGATCACCTGCGCCTGGTCGAGATTGCGCAGCGAGATACCGTCGTCGTGCGCGAGGGTGTAATCGATGGCGGCAATACGCGCGTCGTACTTGGTCAGGTTGCCGGGGTTCAGCCCGTGGGTACGGTGGGCGATAGGGGTCGGGTCGAGCTTCAGCTCGCTTTGCAGCGGAGCCACCAGCGCCTGCACAATATCCTGGCAGAAGCCTTCGCTCTGCAGAATGATGGAGCGAATCTCGGGGATCACGATGGAGTAGAACACCAGCGGGCGGACGCCGGTCTGCTGGTAAATGGCGTCGATCTGGTCCTTCACCGCTTTGGCGCGGCTCTCATTTTCGACAAACGGCAGCGTAATGCTGTTGATCGATACGGGAAACTGCGACATCACCGCGTGGCCCAGCACCTCGGCGGTGATCGCCGTACCATCAGAAATATAAAAAACGTGACGATCGACAGCACTATCCATTTTACCCACCCTGAATATCAGACGTAATTGTCTGAAAGCATAAATTAAAAAAGTAATTTACACAGCAAAGAACTTATCCTAATTATGAGTGAAACACTGTTTTTGATTTTCCTGAAAAGTGGATTTCATTTTTCAAATAGCGACTTTATTTTTGGGGTTTCTGGCTGAATATAGAGGAATCATCGGGTTAATCGTTGATGGGAAAGTATCCGAAAAGTTGAAATTTTAAATTGCTTACACGATTCACCGTTTTTTTAGCGGAAATAAATATGCCAGTATAAAAACGTAGTCAGGTGTTACTTACTCCGATCAAATATCACAAAAGGATTGTTTCGATGTCCAACAATGGCTCGTCACCGCTGGTGCTTTGGTATAACCAACTCGGCATGAATGATGTAGACAGAGTTGGGGGCAAAAATGCCTCCCTGGGTGAAATGATTACAAACCTCTCGGGTATGGGTGTCTCCGTACCGAACGGGTTTGCCACCACCGCCGATGCCTTTAACCTGTTTTTAGACCAGAGCGGTGTTAACCAGCGCATTTACGACCTGCTGGATAAAACGGATATTGATGACGTCACCGAGCTTGCCAAAGCCGGGGCGCAGATCCGCCAGTGGATCATCGACACACCTTTCCAGCCGGAACTGGAAAAAGCCATTCACGACGCGTACAACCAGCTCTCCGCTGACGATGCGCAGGCCTCCTTTGCCGTACGTTCCTCTGCGACCGCGGAAGATATGCCGGACGCCTCGTTTGCCGGACAGCAGGAAACCTTCCTGAACGTCCAGGGTTACGATGCGGTGCTGGTGGCGGTGAAGCACGTGTTTGCTTCCCTGTTCAACGACCGTGCCATCTCCTATCGCGTGCATCAGGGCTACGACCATCGCGGCGTGGCGCTCTCCGCTGGCGTACAGCGCATGGTGCGCTCGGACGTGGGCTCATCCGGCGTGATGTTCTCCATTGATACCGAATCCGGCTTCGACCAGGTGGTGTTTATCACCTCCGCGTGGGGCCTGGGTGAGATGGTCGTGCAGGGTGCGGTAAACCCTGACGAATTCTATGTTCATAAGCCTACGCTAGCAGCTGGCCGTCCGGCGGTAGTGCGCCGCACCATGGGCTCGAAAAAAATCCGCATGATCTATGCCCCGACGCAGGAGCATGGCAAGCAGGTTAAAATTGAAGACGTACCGCAGGAACAGCGCGACCGCTTCTCCCTGACCGACGCTGAAGTTCAGGAGCTGGCGAAGCAGGCGGTGCAGATTGAAAAACACTACGGCCGTCCGATGGACATCGAATGGGCGAAAGACGGTAACACCGGCAAGCTGTTTATCGTGCAGGCGCGTCCGGAAACCGTCCGCTCTCGCGGTCAGGTGATGGAGCGTTATACGCTGCACGCCCAGGGCAAAATCGTGGCGGAAGGCCGTGCTATCGGTCACCGCATCGGTGCCGGTCCGGTTAAAGTGATCCACGACATCAGCGAGATGAACCGTATTGAGCCCGGCGACGTGCTGGTGACCGACATGACCGACCCGGACTGGGAACCGATCATGAAGAAAGCGGCGGCTATCGTCACCAACCGCGGCGGTCGTACCTGCCACGCGGCGATCATTGCCCGCGAGTTGGGTATTCCTGCGGTTGTCGGCTGCGGTGATGCCACCGAGCGCATGAAGGACGGCCAGAACGTGACCGTTTCCTGTGCCGAAGGCGATACCGGCTACGTGTATGCCGATATCCTCGACTTCAGCGTGAAGAGCTCCAGCGTGGACACTATGCCGGATCTGCCGCTGAAGATTATGATGAACGTCGGCAACCCGGACCGCGCGTTCGACTTCGCCTGCCTGCCGAACGAAGGCGTAGGCCTGGCGCGCCTGGAATTTATCATCAACCGTATGATCGGCGTTCACCCGCGTGCGCTGCTGGAGTTTGACGACCAGGATCCGAAGCTGCAGAACGAAATCCGCGAGATGATGAAAGGCTACGACTCGCCGAAAGAGTTCTACGTCGGCCGTCTGACCGAAGGGATCGCGACGCTCGGCGCTGCTTTCTATCCGAAACGCGTGATTGTGCGTCTGTCTGACTTTAAGTCTAACGAATACGCCAACCTGGTAGGCGGCGATCGCTACGAGCCGGAAGAAGAGAACCCGATGCTGGGCTTCCGCGGGGCCGGACGCTACGTGTCCGACAGCTTCCGCGACTGTTTCGCGCTGGAGTGCGAGGCGGTGAAGCGCGTGCGCAACGACATGGGGCTGACCAACGTCGAAATCATGATCCCGTTTGTGCGTACCGTCGATCAGGCGAAAGCCGTTGTTGACGAGCTGGCGCGTCAGGGTCTGAAGCGCGGCGAGAACGGGCTGAAGATCATCATGATGTGCGAAATCCCGTCCAACGCCCTGTTGGCCGAGCAGTTCCTGGAACATTTCGACGGCTTCTCTATCGGCTCGAACGACATGACGCAGCTGACGCTGGGTCTGGACCGTGACTCCGGCGTGGTCTCCGAACTGTTCGATGAGCGTAACGAGGCGGTGAAGGCGCTGCTTTCTATGTCCATTCGCGCGGCGAAGAAGCAGGGCAAATACGTCGGGATTTGCGGTCAGGGTCCATCCGACCATGAAGACTTTGCCGCCTGGCTGATGGAAGAGGGGATCGATAGCCTGTCCCTGAACCCGGATACCGTGGTGCAAACCTGGCTGAGCCTGGCGGAACTGAACAAGTAACGCTGCGCTGACCCGAAAAGGCGAGGATATTATTCCTCGCCTTTTTTATTTCATTTGTTATTTGCTCCCCATCACAAATAAAGTAAAAAACTAAATATCATAATTTGCCTGTTAATTTAGACAATTGTTAGCGCGCAACGCGTTGCTAATACTTGAGCCTTACTGCGCATTTCCCTTCAGATGATGCGCAACTGGTTGAAATACGTTTTAACCTGATAAAAAGGCAAATAACAATGACACTTTCCTCTGTATTGCGTACCAAAGATAAAATAGGTTATGGCTTAGGTGATATGGCCAGCGCGCTGGTCTGGCAAACGGCAACCTTATTTCTCGCTTATTTCTATACGGACGTATTTGGGCTGCCCGCCGCAATCATGGGCACCATGTTTTTAGTGGTGCGCGTGGTTGATGCGTTTGTCGACCCGTGCATTGGCGCCCTGGTGGATCGCACCCAGACGCGTCACGGACGTTTCCGTCCCTGGCTGCTGTGGTTCGCCATCCCGTTTGGCGTAAGCTGCCTTATCACTTTCTATGTACCGGACGTGGGGCCGACGGCGAAAATCGTCTATGCCTGCGTGACCTACGCAATTTTAAGCCTGATTTACTCCGCGATTAACGTGCCTTACTGCGCCATGCCCGGCGCGCTGACGCTGGATCCGCGCGAGCGTCACTCCCTGCAGTCGTGGCGCTTTGGCCTGTCGTTTATCGGCGGGTTGATTGTGACGGTTATTGCCCTGCCGCTGGTCTCATTGTTAGGCCAGGGCAACGTGCAGAAAGGCTATTTCTATGCCATGAGTCTGATGGGCCTGCTGGGAATCGTTCTGTTCTTCTGCTGTTTCCTGATGACCCGCGAGCGCTATTCGCCGCGCAATGATACCTCCGGCTCGATGCTCACCGATTTAAAACTGCTGGCCGGGAACAGCCAGTGGCGTATTGTTTTCCTGTTTAATATTTTGCTGTTAACGGCGGTGGTGACGCGCGGTTCCGCCACGATGTATTACGTGAACTATGTGCTGTTGCGCCCGGATCTGGTTTTTGCCTTTATTGTTTCCGGCATGGTTGCCTCCTTAAGCGGCGCATTATTATCTGAACGGCTGCTGGGAAAATTTGACCGCGTGCGCGCCTATCAGTGGACGATAATTTCCTTCGTGATTTTTGGTGCGCTGATTTTCTTCCTGCCGCCTTCGCAGGTGTGGCTGATCTTTGGCCTCAACATTGTCTTTAGCTTTATTCAAAACCTCACCACGCCGCTGCAGTGGACCATGTTCTCCGATGTGGTCGACTACGAGGAGCATCGCAGCGGCCGCCGCCTGGACGGGCTGGTCTTCTCCACCGCGCTGTTTGCCATCAAATTCGGCCTGGCGCTGGGCGGCGCGGTCGTCGGCTGGGTGCTTGGCATGGTGGATTACGCCCCGGGACAGGCAACCCAGGCGCCAGGCGTTCTCTCGACCATCAACGCGCTGTTCACCCTTATCCCTTGCGCGCTGTTCCTCTGCATGGTCGCGCTGCTTGCCATCTACAAGCTCAACAGCCGGCTGGTGGATTCCATCGCCCGTGAGCTGGCCAGCAAACGTGAGGTCAGACCCGAAGCGGGGCAGCTCAGCCCGGCAACCCCTTCCGCACTACAGGAGTAAAACATGACAGCTATCTATAAGGACGCGGGACGTCCCGTGCACGAGCGCGTCGCCGATTTACTGGCGCGTATGACCCCGGAAGAGAAGTTCGCCCAGATGCATGCGTACTGGCTGATCCTCGATGAAAACGGTAACCACCGCGAGCGCAGCGACCTCAGCGATGAATTCGCGGGCGTGAGCGAGCAGGCAGCGCTAGGCGAACGGTTAAAACTGGGCGTCGGGCAGATCACCCGTCCGCTCGGTACCCATATCGTTGATGCGAAAACCGGCGTGCGCGCCGCGAACCGCCTGCAGCGGATGATGATGGAGGAGACGCGTCTCGGCATTCCGGCCTTGTTCCATGAAGAGTGCCTGGTGGGGCTGCTGTGCAAAGACGCTACGCTGTTCCCGTCGTCGCTGAACTACGGTTCGACCTGGGATCCTGAACTGGTACAGCGCGCGGCAGAGCAGATCGGTAAAGAGGCGCGATCCGTCGGCTGTCAGCAGGGGCTGGCGCCGGTGCTGGACGTTTCCCGCGACGTGCGCTGGGGGCGAACCGAAGAGACCTTCGGGGAAGATCCGTGGCTGGTGGGCGTGATGGCGACCGCCTACGTGAAAGGCTTACAGGGCGATAATCGCGACCTGCTGGCGACGCTCAAGCACTACGTGGGCCACTCGTTCAGCGAAGGGGCGCGCAACCACGCGCCGGTACACCTGGGGTTCAGCGAGCTGAATGACACCTTCCTGCTGCCGTTTGAAATGGCGGTGAAGCTGGCCAATGCCGGGTCGGTGATGCCCGCCTATCACGATATCGACAATCAGCCGGGGCACAGCGACAGCTTCCTGCTGACTACCGTCCTGCGCGAACAGTGGGGATTCGACGGGATTATTGTCGCGGACTACGGCGGCATCAGCCTGCTGCACCAGCATCACGGGATTTCCCACGATGCGGCGGAATCCGCCGCGCTGGCGTTCAACGCGGGGCTGGACGTTGAGCTGCCGAAAGACGACTGCGCGCGGCATCTGGCAGACGCCGTTGAGCGCGGGCTGATCTCTATGGCGAAAGTGGATGAGATCGTGGCGCGCGTGCTGACGGAAAAATTCCGTCTGGGGCTGTTTGAAAACCCGTACGCGGATGAGAACGGTATCGATCTGCAAAACGACATGACCCGCCAGGTCGCGCGGGAGGTGGCGACGAAATCGCTCACGCTGCTGGAAAATAACGGTATTTTACCCCTCGGCGGTAAGCCCCGCGTGGCGGTGGTGGGGCCGACGGCAGACGATCCGCTGGCGTTACTCAGCGGCTACAGCTTCCCGGTGCATCTGATCATCAGCGATATGGTTGAAGAGACCTCGCAGGTGACGACCCCGCGCGCGGCCCTGGAACACTACCTCGGCGCGTCGCAGGTCCGCTATGCCAAAGGGTGTCACATTATCGAGAAACGGATGGCGGGTGCGCCGGTCTTCCCGGGCGACAGCGGCGGCAAGCCGATGCAGCAGTCGCCGGTGTCGCAGAGTACCGCCCTGATCCCCGAGGCCGTGAACGCCGCCCAGGAGAGTGACGTGGTGGTGGCTTGCGTGGGCGATCTTGCCGGGCTGTTCCAGAGCGGCACCGTGGGGGAAGGTTCCGATACCGATTCCCTGAACCTCCCTGGCGTGCAGCAACAGCTGCTGGAAGCGCTGGTGGCGACGGGCAAACCGGTGATCGTCGTGATGACCGGCGGGCGCCCGTACAACCTTCAGGGGCTGGAGGATAAGGTCGCGGCGCTGCTGGTGGCGTGGGCGCCGGGGCAGGAAGGGGGCTGGGCGATTGCGGACGTGCTAACGGGACGCGCAGAGCCGCAGGGGCGTCTGGTGGTGAGCGTGCCGAAAAGCGCCGGGGCCATGCCGTATTACTACAATCACAAGCTCAAAAGCGGCGGCACGCCGTTTGCTTTCCACTTCGGTTCACGTTATCCGTTTGGCTTCGGCCTCGGCTGGACGACCTTTAGATGGGGCGCAGCCCGCCTCACCGAAAGCAGCGTGCCGGTTGACGGCGAGGTGACGCTGAGCGTAGATATCGCCAATACCGGGGAACGCAGCGGCAGCGAGGTGGTGCAGGTTTACGTCAGGGATAAGGTCGCCACCCAGGTACGGCCGCTTCAGGAGCTGAAGGCCTTCCAGCGCGTCAGGCTCTCGCCGGGCGAAACCGCCACGCTCAGCTTTACGCTACCGGTTGAGATGTTCAACTTTACCCGCCGGGACGGGAAGCGCATCGTTGAGCCGGGCGAGTTTGAACTGCAGGTTGGCGCATCGTCGGCGGATATCCGCGAGGCGGTGACGGTCAATGTGACCGGGGAAACGCGGGTGCTGCCAGCGGAGTGGCGGATGCTCAGTGCCTGTGAGATTAAGCGCGCGTAGTCAGGATAAAAAAAAGCCCATCGTGGGAGATGGGCAAAGACTACACACAGCAATTCGTTGTTTCACTCAGGGGATTTCCATGCTTATAAATCAAGGTGTTGATTTATAACCGTGTGCTAATAGTAGGCATGTCATCTTTGAGCGTCGATCGGATTCGTCTCAATAGTTAAAGAGACGTAAAGATTTCTTGAGGTTAAGAGCAGAATGAGTGCATGAATAGCGGGTCTGACCAGTGTGCAACGAATAAATACTTTAACGCTGCTAAAGTATTGTGAGGGAGAATGTAGGCCGGGTGCGCGTTAGCGCCACCCGGCAAAAAACTTAATGGGTGTTTTTCTCTTCCAGCTCTTCCAGTTCGCTCAGGATCACGTCCGGGTCGGTTCCCGGCGGCGGAATTTCATGCACCCAGGCGGAGAACAGACGCCATGTGACGGCGAGCAGCACCGGGCCAATAAACAGGCCGATCATGCCAAAGGCAATCAGTCCGCCAATGACTCCGGAGAGGATCAGGATCAGCGGCAGGTCTGCACCCATGCGGATGAGGATCGGACGAATGACGTTATCCATGGTGCCGACCACGCAGCTCCAGACCAGCAGCACCGTTCCCCACGTGGTGTCACCCGTCCAGTAGAGCCAGATAATACTAGGGACCAGCACCAGCAGCGGTCCCAGTTGCGCAAGACAGGTCATCAGCATGACAACGGTGAATACGGTGGCGTACGGTACGCCGGAAATCGCCAGACCGATACCGCCCAGCACCGCCTGCACCAGCGCGGTCACCACCACGCCCAGCGCAACCGCGCGCACGGCCTGCGCAGCCAGCAGTACCGCAGCGTCACCGCGTTTGCCCGCCAGGCGGGTGGCGAAGTGACGAACGCCTAAAGCCACCTGCTCGCCGCGCCAGTAGAGCAGGGCGCTGAAGAGCAGCATCAGGGTACAGTGCATCATAAATCGGCCGATATGCGCCGCCTGACCCACAAACCAGGTGGTAGTGGTGCCAATATACGGGCGGACTTTTGCCATCAGCGCGCTGCCGCCCATCTCCAGCAGGCTATGCCAGCCGCTGTAGAGCTTGGCGCCCACCATCGGAATGCTGTTCAGCCAGGCGAGATCCGGCAGCGTCAGGTCACCGCTGCTAATGGCGCGAATAACGGGGCCGCTGGAATCCACCAGGCTATTGACCAGCAGAGCAATCGGAATAATAAACAGCAGGAACAGCAGGAGCGTCATGACCAGCACGGCTAACCCGCGGCGGCCGAACAGCAGCTTCTGCAAGCGCAGCAGCAAAGGCCACGTGGCAACGACAACGGTCGCAGCCCACGCGAAGCCGAGAATAAAGGGTTGAACAATCCACAGACACGCAATAATCATGAGGGCCAGAAACAGCACCGACAGCAAAATTTGCGCAACATCCCTGGGCTGGCGAAGATTGACCATAAATGAAACTTTCCTTAAAAGAACGCCAGTACAACTGGCGGGAACGGAAAACCGCGTCTCTTTAATCATTAATGATCTCAGCGGTTTTTGACAGGCGGATTTTGCCTGTAATTCAGCAGAGATTATAAGAAAAAAATGTGATAAAACTTTTAAGATACACGCAAACGATTTCATACAACTCTAATTAGGGTCGACAGTCATGATCCCACAGATTTCTCAGGCACCTGGCGTCGTTCAGCTGGTGCTTAATTTTTTGCAAGCACTGGAGCAACAGGGTTTTACAGGTGATACCGCCACGAACTATGCCGACAGGCTGACGATGGCGACCGATAACAGTATTTACCAGCTTCTTCCCGATGCCGTGGTTTTCCCTCGTTCCACGGCCGACGTCGCGCTTATCGCCCGGCTGGCAACGCAGGAGCGCTTTGCCTCGCTGGTCTTTACGCCGCGCGGCGGCGGCACCGGGACCAACGGTCAGGCGCTGAACCAGGGCATCATTGTTGATATGTCGCGCTATATGAACCGCATCATTGAAATCAACCCGGAAGAGGGGTGGGTGCGGGTCGAAGCGGGCGTTATCAAAGATCAGCTTAACCAGTACCTCAAGCCTTACGGTTACTTTTTTGCCCCGGAGCTTTCCACCAGTAACCGCGCGACCCTCGGCGGGATGATCAACACGGATGCCTCCGGTCAGGGCTCGCTGGTCTACGGCAAAACCTCCGATCACGTGCTGGGCGTGCGTGCCGTTCTGCTGGGCGGCGATATTCTCGATACGCAGCCGATGCCGGTCGAACTGGCGGAAACGCTGGGCAAAGATAACACCGCCAGCGGACGCATCTATCGTACCGTGCTGGAGCGCTGCCGCGACAACCGCCAGCTTATTCTCGATAAGTTCCCCAAACTGAACCGCTTCCTGACCGGGTACGACCTGCGTCACGTCTTTAACGACGACCTGACCCAGTTTGATTTAACCCGCGTGCTAACCGGTTCCGAAGGGACGCTGGCGTTTATCACCGAGGCGCGGCTGGATATCACCCGCCTGCCGAAGGTGCGTCGTCTGGTGAACGTCAAATATGACTCCTTCGACTCTGCGCTGCGCAATGCGCCGTTTATGGTGGAAGCTAAAGCGCTCTCGGTGGAAACGGTCGACTCCAAAGTGCTCAACCTGGCCCGGGAGGATATTGTCTGGCACTCCGTCAGCGATCTCATTACCGACGTGCCGGATAAAGAGATGCTCGGCCTCAATATCGTGGAGTTCGCCGGCGACGATGCGGCGCTGATTGAGAGCCAGGTCACCACGCTCTGCCAGCGGCTGGATGAGCTGATTGCGCAGGGCGAAGGCGGCGTGATCGGCTGGCAGCTCTGTAACGATCTGGCCGGGATTGAGCGTATCTATGCGATGCGTAAAAAAGCCGTGGGCCTGCTCGGCAATGCGAAAGGGGCGGCGAAGCCGATTCCCTTTGCCGAAGATACCTGCGTGCCGCCTGAGCATCTGGCGGATTATATCGTCGAGTTTCGCGCCCTGCTGGACAGCCACGGCCTGAGCTACGGCATGTTCGGCCACGTCGATGCCGGGGTACTGCACGTGCGTCCGGCGCTGGATATGTGCGACCCGCAGCAGGAGATCCTGATGAAGCAGATCTCCGACGATGTGGTGGCCTTAACCGCCAAATACGGCGGCCTGCTCTGGGGGGAGCACGGGAAAGGGTTCCGCGCGGAATACAGCCCGGCATTCTTCGGCGAACAGCTCTACGCGGAGCTGCGCAAGGTGAAAGCGGCGTTTGACCCGCATAACCGCCTCAACCCGGGCAAAATCTGCCCTCCTGAAGGCGTGGACGCGCCAATGCTGCAGGTGGATGCCGTCAAGCGCGGCACGTACGACAGACAGATCCCGATTGCGGTGCGCTCCTCCTGGCGCGGCGCGATGGAGTGCAACGGCAACGGACTGTGCTTTAACTTTGATGTGAAAAGCCCGATGTGTCCGTCGATGAAAATCACCAGCAACCGCATCCACTCGCCGAAAGGGCGGGCGACGCTGGTGCGGGAATGGCTGCGTCTGCTGGCCGATCGCGGGGTGGATCCGCTCAGGCTGGAGCAGCAGCTCCCGGAAAAACGGGCCAGCCTGCGCTCGCTGATTGAGCGCACCCGCAACAGCTGGCATGCGAATAAGGGCGAGTATGATTTCTCCCATGAGGTGAAAGAGGCGATGTCCGGCTGTCTGGCCTGTAAAGCCTGCTCCACCCAGTGCCCGATTAAAATCGACGTGCCGGAATTCCGCTCGCGCTTCCTGCAGCTGTATCACACCCGCTACCTCCGCCCGGTGCACGACCATCTGGTGGCAACGGTAGAAAGCTACGCGCCGCTGATGGCGCGCGCGCCGAAGACCTTTAACTTCTTTATCAACCAGCCGCTGGTGCGCAAGCTCTCAGAAAAACATATCGGTATGATCGATCTGCCGCTGCTGTCGGTACCGTCTCTGCAGCGCCAGCTCGTCGGTCACCGCTCGGCGAACATGACCCTGGAGCAGCTGGAGGCACTCACGCCTGAGCAAAAAGCGAAGGTGGTGCTGGTGGTGCAGGATCCGTTTACCAGCTACTACGATGCGCAGGTGGTCGCGGATTTCATCCGCCTGTCGGAAAAGCTGGGGTATCAGCCGGTGGTTCTGCCGTTCTCACCCAACGGCAAGGCGCAGCACATCAAGGGCTTCCTGACGCGCTTTGCAAAGACCGCGCAGAAAACGGCTGACTTCTTAAACCGCGTGGCGCAACTCGGGATACCGATGGTCGGCGTCGATCCGGCGCTGGTGCTGTGCTATCGCGATGAATATAAGCAGACGCTCGGCGACAAGCGCGGTGATTTCAACGTGATGCTGGTGCACGAGTGGCTGCCGGTGGCGCTGGAAGATAAGGCGGTACAGGATGTCAGCGGGGAACCATGGTATCTGTTCGGACACTGCACGGAAGTCACCGCGCTGCCGGGCGCGCCCGCGCAGTGGGCGTCCGTCTTTGCCCGGTTCGGCGCGAAGCTGGAGAGCGTCAGCGTAGGCTGCTGTGGAATGGCCGGCACCTACGGACACGAAGTGAAAAACCACGCCAACTCGCTCGGCATCTATGAGCTGTCCTGGCATCAGGCGATGCAGCGTTTACCGCGAAACCGCTGTCTGGCGACGGGCTACTCCTGTCGCAGCCAGGTGAAACGGGTAGAAGGTAACGGCGTACGTCACCCACTGCAGGCTTTACTGGAGATAATTGGATGATCTGGAAACGTGCCGTGACGCTGCAGGCGCTGAACGCCATGGGCGAGGGGAATATGGTGGGGTTGCTGGATATCCAGTTCATCCGCATTGGAGATGATGAGATTGAGGCCACCATGCCCGTCGATAGTCGCACCCATCAGCCGTTTGGTTTATTGCACGGCGGGGCGTCCGTCGTGCTGGCCGAAACGCTGGGCTCGGTGGCGGGCTATCTCTGTACCGAAGGGGAGCAGAAGGTGGTCGGACTCGAGGTGAATGCTAACCATATCCGCTCGGTGCGCAGCGGGCGCGTGCGCGGTGTATGCCGCGCGCTGCACGCCGGTAGCCGCCATCAGGTGTGGCAGATAGATATTCTCGATGAGCAGGATCGCCTGTGCTGCTCGTCGCGGCTGACCACGGCGGTTGTGTAAAGTTTTCAGATGTTTTGCCTTTGGTCAAAAACTAGCCAGATGGTTGTGATATACTGGTCAGGTTTTGTACATAAGCGAGGACATCATGGATACTGAAATAACCCCAACGCAGCTGGCAATTGAATATTTACGTCGCGATAAGAGCAACCTGTCTCCGGCGCAGTACCTGAAAAAGCTGAAACAGCTTGAGCTGGAATTTACAGATTTGCTGGCGCTCTCTTCGAATGAACTAAAAGAAGAGATCTATTTTGCCTGGCGGTTGGGCGTTCACGTCCATTGAGTACATGAGAATAAAAGGGCCGCGAGTGCGGCCTTTTTTGTGTCTGAAATTCAGTATCGGGCAACTCGTTGTTAAAGGACGGCTACAGTGTCCGGGTCAGATCATTTTCTGCCCGGCCATCACCAGCCGGTGAGATTAAAATCTTTCAGGCAATTTCCTCATATTGATTAGCACACCTCTTTCAACTTCGATATAACCCCCTTCTTTTAAAGCTGAAAGAATACGCATGACGCCGCTACGGGACAGGTGGGTTTTATCCCGGATATACCTTTCTGCAGTAATGTTCTGCCTGAATGATTCTTCTTCGTTTGAGAGTGCATAAAGCTGGGCGCGGACAATATTGTAAGCGGAAGGTCCGGTTATATCTTCGTAGCTATGAAATAGCTTACCTGCAAGGCTCATCAGGTGATAAGCCAGCGGCTCCCATAGCTCATGATGCTTGATAATGTCATAAACAGCATCCATTTTAAGGGTTACGATCTCACAGTGATTAAAGGTTTTGATGTAACCGAACATCTGAGCGTAATGCAGATTACTGAGACCGAGCAAAGCGGGCGCCTTAACCGTTGCCATGGCTAAATCGTCGTTGTTACGGTGAATCATGACGCGACCGTTGAGGAGGATATAACAGAGGCGTTCATCGCCAGCTACAAAATTTAATCGACGGCGGGGGAGCACTTTCTTCAGATTTGCACCCTGTTTTAGATAATCGATCAGCAGTTGTGTGGATGAAGAACAATCGAATATTAACGTCTGGGACATCTCATCAGCCATGTGCACGCCTATCCATTAAACCTGTCAATAGTGATGCGGTTCAGTATAGCGTGGATCCTGCTGAGTCTGTTTCAAGCAGCCCTGCTGCTAAGTATTTCAGCGGCACGGCGGATATGCAGGATGTCACGGCATGAAAAAACAAAGTATTTCGAAATGCTGGAGATAGTGAGAGATGCGTTAACTATTACCGGGTACGCATAGCGCACCCGGCATTTTCCTCAGACGTTCGCCGCACTCATCAACCGAGACTTCATGGACTGATATGCAGACGCTGCATAGTCCTCCGCCCAACGCTGATCCTCTATCGCCTCCAGCTGCACCGCGCAGTACTTCGTTTCCGGCGTTTTGGAGATGGGATCGAGGTTATCCTGTGTCAGCTCGTTGCAGGCGCCAATCCACCACTGATAGGTCATGTAAACGGCTCCGGTGTTGATACGCTCGCTGATGCTGGCGCGGGTAATCACTTTGCCGCGGCGTGAACGTACCCAGACCAGCTGCCCGTCAGTAATGCCCAGCTTTTCTGCATCGGCAGGGTTCATTTGCACCCGGCCCGGCTCGTCGGCCAGGCTTTGCAGCGCGGCGCAGTTCCCGGTCATGGAGCGACAGGAATAATGTCCCACCTCGCGTACCGTACACAGCACCAGCGGGAAATCTGCATCCGGGGTTTCAGCCGGCGCGCGCCACGGTGCGGCAAAGAGTTGCCCTTTACCGCTCGGGGTGTCGAACTGATTGTCTTTGTACAGGTACGGCGTGCCGGGGTGATCCAGCGTCGGGCACGGCCACTGCACGTGGCCCATCTCGCCCATTTTTTCATACGTCACGCCGTAGAAAAGCGGGCACAGCTCGCGCATCTCATCCCAGATCTGCTGGTTGGAGTCATAATGCATCGGGTAGCCCATCTCGGTGGCGAGCAGGCTGATGATTTCCCAGTCGCGCTTCACGTTGCCGCTGGCCTCGATGGCTTTGCCAAAACGCTGGAAGCCGCGATCGGCACAGGTAAAGACGCCGCCGTGCTCACCCCAGGATGTGGCCGGGAGCAGAACGTCCGCCACCTCTGCCGTTTTGGTCATAAAGATGTCCTGAACCACAACAAAGTCGAGCGCCTCAAAACCGCTGCGCACCAGGCCGAGATCGGCTTCGGTCTGAAGCGGATCCTCCCCCATGATGTAGTAGGCCTTTACCTTGCCTTCCAGCGCCAGGTGGGGCACCTCGGTAATGCGCGTCCCGACCCGATCGTCCATTTTGTTGACGTCAATCCCCCAGGCATCGGCGAACTTCTGCCTGACCGCAGGATCGGTAACGTCCTGATAGCCGGGGAACATATTCGGCAGAACGCCCATGTCGCAGGCGCCCTGGACGTTGTTTTGACCGCGTACCGGCCCGACGCCGACGGCAGGGCGGCCGAGGTTGCCGGTCAGCAGCGCCAGGCTGGAAAGCCCTTTGACCACATCAACGGCCTGACCAAACTGGGTCACGCCCATCCCCCACATCACGGTAGCGGAAGGGGCCGCCGCGAAGGTGCGCATCGCCTGGCGGACGTCACGGGCGGGGATGCCGGTGATATGTTCGACCTTCTCCGGCGCATAGTCTTTTACCGTTTGTCGGTAGGCCTCAAGCCCTTCCGTAAAGCGCGCCACGTAGCTTTTGTCATACAGCTCCTCTTCCAGCAACACATAGCCAAAGGCGTTAACCAGCGCCATGTTGCTGCCGTTTTTCAGCTGCAGATGTTGGTCGGCAATGCGTGCCGTTTCAATGCGCCGCGGATCGCAGACGATAATTTTTGCGCCGTTCTCACGGGCTTTCAGCACGCGGCGCGCAACGATAGGGTGGGAGTCCGCGCAGTTATAGCCAAACACCAGCAGGCATTTTGAGTTTTCAATATCATTGATTGAGTTGCTCATTGCGCCATTGCCGAGCGTTTCCTGTAAACCGGCGACGGACGGGCCATGACAGACGCGCGCACAGCAGTCCACATTGTTGGTGTTCAGCACCGCGCGGGCAAATTTCTGCATCACGTAGTTGGTTTCATTGCCGGTGCCGCGAGAGGAACCGGTGGTCATGATCGACCGCGGCCCGTGCTGCGCTTTAATACTGCTGAGCCTGTGGGCGGTGTAGCGGATCGCCTCTTCCCAGGTAACGGGGGTGAATGCTTCGCCTTTGCGGTAGCGGATCATGGGCTGGGTGAGGCGAGGGGTGAGCAGACGGGTATCGTTGAGGAAGTCCCAGCCGTAAAAGCCTTTCAGACATAGGGTGCCCTGGTTTGTGACGCCCTCTGCCGCTTCGGCACGGATGATACGGTTATTTTCAACGACAAGGTTCAATTTACAGCCTGCACCGCAGTACGGGCAGACGCTGGCGATCTTTTTCATCAATAACAGACCTGTTAAGAAATGAAGCAAAGTTGACTGGAAAACCCAGTCCCGTATGCAGAGGTAAGCAGGAAGCGTGCCAGGTTGTCTTTGCGTGTATTATAGGGAGTTATACGGGGAGGGCACGTGTCATCGTCAAGCTGTTCGTCAGTTTTGACGATGACACGTCAGGAGGCGCGGCGAGCTGGAACTTAGAGATCGTCCATCGTGTAACCCACCACGATTTCCAGCGTCTTGCGAATCACATCCGCCTGAACCACGTCGTGAGTGGCTTCCAGCGTCTGAATGAGCCAGAGGATGATCGCCTTATTAGACAGATGCCCCTCGGAGGCCAGAACACAGCGTACTGCAGTAGAAAAAACAGCGGACTCTTCAGCAAAACGATCGCCTGCGTGACGGAAGTATTCCGACAGCGCACTGTCTAAAAAAGCAGAGTGGTATTCGGGTTGAAGCTGAATATTTTGTCTCATTTGTTCTCACCGTAGCTGTAAAATTGCAGTCAATGTATTTTTTTGGGGTCGGACGGTTTTCCACTTCCAAATAACGGCACTACATTGTCTCTGTTATCGTTGAGAGGTCCCTCTCTTTTCGTTCGTCCTTGCGCGGTTCTGCGACGTGTAAAGGCGATGCTGTTTGAGCCAATTTCGGCAATCACCGCCTCAAGTGTCTCCCGCCGCCGGGGATCCTTTTCATGTTCTTTCATGCTCCGCAGACGCTGCAGCAAGCCTTCGGTTGTCACTGGCCCCCGCTCTTTCAGAAGAGAAAGAACGGCTTCACCGATAAGCGTGTCAATCAGTCGGTCTGCGTCACTGCTATTCATAACCTTACCGTTCGAAGAGCAGACCAAGCAGCATGTGGTAATGCTCTTCCTCTTCTGGCCCATCGGCTCTTTCGAGACGGCTGAGCAGTTTGGTACAGAGCGATTTGCGATTGAGGTTTCGCCCGTCGCTGAGGATTTCGACAACTACCTGGCCCAGCGTCTCTTGTTGAGTAGGTAGGGCGGCCTTTTCGAAGTACTGTGCGATCGCTGCTGCGGAATCTGTGGCGTAACCTTTCTGCTGCATGTTTCGCTCCTGTAAAATTTTGTAATCACTAACGTTACAATTAAGGTATACACAATTCCTAAATCTGTACATATAAAATGTACAAATTTTTAATATTTTTATGATATATTTTATAAAATTCTTTATTTTCAGTGAGTTGGCTGACTGGCATGAACCGATAATGTTACAGGATATATTGTACAAAAAGGTCTGACACTGGTAAGTTGTACAGCGCAGAAAAATGTTTCATTAACTGCCGTAAATGATTGAGATGTAAATTATTTGTCAGGCAATGAATGTGCTATAAATGATACTTATCCACCTTTTTTGTGGCCAAAACCCTAACCCCAGGAATCGCATGCTCACAACCATCATTTACCGCAGCCATATCTGCGAGGACGTTCCAGTGAAAGCGCTGGAAGCCATGGTCGCTGCAGCAAATAGTAAAAACCGGCAATCCAACGTCACGGGGATCCTGCTGTTTAACGGCACTCATTTTTTTCAGCTGCTTGAAGGGCCAGTGGAACACGTCTCTGCTATCTATGAGCAGATTTGCAACGATCCGCGCCACCATAACGTGGTCGAGTTAATGCGCGATCACGGGCCTGTCCGGCGTTTTGGCAACGTGGGTATGGAGCTTTTTGATTTGCGCCACTTCGACAGGGACGAAGTGCTGCAGCAGGTGCTCAATAAGGGTACGACACGCTATCAGCTAGCCTATAACGATCGCCCTCTGCAGTTTTTCCGCACCTTTGTCGAGGCCACGGAAAAAGCGAACTATTTTGAACTGCCGCCTGCGGATTCATGGGAATTCGTTCGCGAAGAAACACACTTGTCCGGGCAGCCTGAGGTAGTCGCGAAAGGGGCGGATTGCAGCTTCGCGTTCCAGCCGATAGTCGATCCGTTTATGCAGCAGGTTGTCTCCTGGGAGGCGCTTTTGCGCACCCCGTCCGGCGACTCGCCAGGGGCTTATTTCGCCAGCCTTCCGAATGAGGAAGTGTACGCGTCTGATTTGCAAAGCAAGCAGGTGGCGCTCTCCATGGCCAGCGCGCTGGGGTTACAGGACCAGACGTTATCCCTGAACCTGCTGCCTATGACGCTGGTTAACATTCCCAACGCCGTGGACTTTCTGCTCACCGCGATTGAAGCAAATGGGTTTGTACCCGAGCAAATCGTGGTTGAGTTCACCGAGAGCGAAGCCATTTCCCGTTTTGATGAATTCACGGATTCGGTCAGGCAGTTAAAAAGCGCGGGTATCAGCGTGACGATCGATCACTTTGGCGCCGGTTTTGCCGGGCTGCAGCTGCTGGCCCACTTCCAGCCTGACAGAATTAAGATTAATCGCGATCTGGTGGCGAACGTGCATAAAAGTGGCCCCCGACAGGCCATTATTCAGGCGATTATCAAATGCTGTTCCTCGCTTGAGATCCAGTTCTGCGCGGTAGGAGTAGAGAAGGCTGAAGAGTGGATGTGGCTGGAATCCGCGGGTATTTCCCAGTTCCAGGGACATCTTTTTGCCAGCCCGCGACACGGCGGTATTCCGGCTATAGCGTGGCCGGAGAAAAAGTTCGAGTTCTGATAAAGCTGTACACAATCGGACAGAGTTAGCTGTACGAACGGCAAATTTTATACAACAATGTATTAACAGGTGAACGGAGGAGCAGCCCGTTCACCCGTTCAAAATGCGGTCTTAGTTATACAAATGGTGTGTACAATCTGATAAGGTTGGTGCAGTTAGGTATGGAAGTTCTGAGCGTGAGGGAGTTAATGGCCTATTACAGTATCGGCGAAGTGGCCGAACGATGCGGTATCAACCCCGTTACGCTGCGTGCCTGGCAGCGCCGTTATGGATTGTTGAAGCCGCAGCGCAGCGAAGGGGGCCATCGTCAGTTTGACGATGAAGATATCCTGCGTATTGAAGAGATCAAACGCCTGATGAAAAGCGGCGTCTCGGTCGGAAAAGTTAAAGCCTTGCTGGAAAACAAAGAAGTATTGACTCAGGGCAACTGGGTCTCGTACCAGGAAGAGATGATGACCGTTCTGCGCTATGCCAGCCCGGCAAAGCTGCGCGCCAAAATCGGCGAATTCCGCCGCGATCACGCGATAGATGCGTTGATTGACAATATTCTCTCTCCCGTCCGGCAGCGCATGAATCAGGATCAAAACACCGTGCGTCACATGGCGAGCCTGTTTGACGGCGTCCTGATCGAATTCGCGATAGCAAGCCTAGCGGAGTCTCGCAAGAAAGCCGGTAAAGACGCGCTCCTGATTGGCTGGGAATGCGATGACCGCACCCACCTGTGGCTGGAAGCCGCGCGCCTATCGCAGAAGGGCTGGCACATAGACGTCCTGGCGGAACCTATTGATTCGCCGCGCCCTGAACTCTTCCCGGGGCAAAAAATCTTCGTCTGGACGGGGAAATCCCCAACGCCTCGCCAGCAGGAACAGCTCGACCACTGGCGTGAACAGGGGTTTGCTGTCTCATTTCATCACTGAGTGTAAGAGGCCTTGAGGGCCTTTTTTGTTTTTATCACTTTCTGCGCAAAAGCTATCTCAAAAATAGGCATTTCCGATGCATATTTTACTTTTCTCCTCTGCGTTATAAACGCTGCGATGAAATGCATTATTAATCAATGCATTGAACAAATACATCCATCCTGACTGCATCCTCTCACAGGGTCTATGCTTAATAAAAGTAGGCAAAAAGGGCGGTTAAGCCGAATGCCCCTGCTGACAGAGGGTTGAAGTGATAATCGTTATCACTAACATGGTGTTATGCCCTGATGGCTTATCAGATGAGGTGGACCTATGGAACTGCATTCAGAAACCTTTAATCCTGCCGATTTCGCCTGGCGCGGGTTAACGCTCACGCCGGCGGCGGCGGCACATATTCACGAGCTGGTGGCGAAAAAGCCCGAGATCCTCGGCGTGCGTTTGGGTGTCAAACAGACAGGTTGCGCAGGTTTCGGCTACGTGCTCGATACCGTCACCGAACCCGAAAAAGATGACCTGGTGTTCGAGACTGACGGTGCGAAATTGTATGTGGCGCTGCAGGCAATGCCGTTTATTGACGGCACCGAAGTGGACTACGTCCGCGAGGGCTTAAACCAGTTATTCAAATTTCATAACCCGAAAGCCCAGAACGAATGCGGCTGCGGCGAAAGCTTTGGGGTATAGGCGGTACTATGTCTCGTAATACTGAAGCAACGAGTGAAGTAAATACCTGGAGCGGTGGGCACCTCAACTATAAAGAGGGGTTCTTCACCCAGCTGCAGACCGATGAGCTGGCAAAAGGCATTAACGAAGATGTCGTGCGGGCGATCTCGGCGAAACGTAACGAGCCCGAGTGGATGCTGGAGTTTCGTCTGAGCGCATTCCGCGCCTGGCTGGAGATGGAAGAGCCGCACTGGCTGAAAGCGCATTATGACAAGCTGAACTATCAGGACTATAGCTACTACTCCGCGCCCTCATGCGGTAGCTGCGACGACACCTGCGCCTCACAGCCCGGCGCGGTGCAGCAAACCGGCGCGGAAAACAGCTTCCTCAGCAAAGAGGTTGAAGAAGCCTTTAACCAGCTGGGCGTGCCCGTGCGTGAGGGGAAAGAGGTGGCGGTGGACGCCATTTTCGACTCCGTCTCGGTGGCAACCACCTACCGCGAGAAGCTGGCAGAGCAGGGGATCATTTTCTGCTCCTTTGGCGAAGCGATTCACGATCATCCGGAACTGGTGAAAAAGTACATCGGGACCGTGGTGCCCTCTAACGACAACTTCTTTGCGGCGCTCAACGCGGCGGTAGCCTCGGACGGCACCTTTATTTACGTGCCGAAAGGCGTGCGCTGTCCGATGGAGCTCTCGACCTATTTCCGCATCAATGCCGAAAAAACCGGTCAGTTCGAACGTACGATTCTGGTCGCGGATGAAGGCAGCTACGTCAGCTACATCGAAGGATGCTCGGCCCCGGTCCGCGACAGCTATCAGCTGCACGCGGCGGTGGTGGAGGTCATTATCCATAAAGACGCCGAGGTGAAATACTCGACGGTGCAAAACTGGTTCCCGGGCGACGGCAATACCGGCGGCATCCTGAACTTCGTAACCAAGCGTGCGCTGTGCGAAGGCGAAAACAGCAAGATGTCGTGGACCCAGTCCGAAACCGGCTCGGCCATCACCTGGAAATACCCGAGCTGTATCCTGCGCGGCGATAACTCCATAGGCGAGTTTTACTCGGTGGCGCTGACCAGCGGCCATCAGCAGGCGGACACCGGCACCAAGATGATCCACATTGGTAAAAACACCAGGTCAACCATCATCTCGAAAGGGATCTCTGCCGGGCACAGCCAGAACAGCTATCGCGGGCTGGTGAAAATCATGCCAACGGCCACCAATGCGCGAAACTTTACCCAGTGTGACTCGATGCTGATTGGCGCAGACTGCGGGGCGCATACCTTCCCCTACGTTGAGTGCCGCAACAATACGGCCCAGCTTGAGCACGAGGCGACGACGTCACGGATTGGGGAAGATCAGCTCTTCTACTGCCTGCAGCGCGGGATCAGCGAAGAAGACGCCATCTCGATGATCGTTAACGGCTTCTGTAAGGACGTGTTCTCTGAACTGCCGCTGGAATTTGCCGTTGAAGCCCAGAAACTCCTCGCCATTAGTCTTGAACACAGCGTCGGTTAAGGAAAGCACATGTTAAGCATTAAAGATTTACAGGTCAGCGTAGAAGACAAAGCCATCCTGCGTGGCCTCAATTTTGACGTCAAGCCGGGCGAAGTCCACGCCATCATGGGGCCGAACGGTTCGGGGAAAAGTACGCTTTCTGCGACGCTGGCCGGACGCGAAGATTATGAAGTGACCCACGGCTCGATCGAGTTTAACGGTAAAGATCTGCTGGAGATGTCGCCGGAAGATCGTGCTGGAGAGGGCATTTTTATGGCCTTCCAGTACCCGGTCGAAATTCCAGGCGTCAGTAATCAGTTCTTCCTGCAAACTGCGCTCAACGCGGTGCGCAAATACCGTGGGCTGGAGGCGCTCGACCGCTTCGACTTCCAGGACCTGATGGAAGAGAAGATCAAGCTGCTGAAAATGCCGGAGGATCTGCTGACCCGCTCGGTGAACGTTGGCTTTTCCGGCGGCGAGAAAAAGCGTAACGACATTCTGCAGATGGCGGTGCTGGAGCCCGAGCTGTGCATTCTGGATGAGACCGACTCCGGTCTGGATATCGACGCCCTGAAGATTGTCGCTGACGGCGTCAACTCCCTGCGCGACGGCAAGCGTTCATTCATCATCGTCACCCACTATCAGCGCATTCTGGACTACATCAAGCCGGATTACGTCCACGTGCTTTACCAGGGGCGCATTGTGAAATCCGGTGATTTCACGCTGGTTAAACAACTGGAGGAGCAGGGCTATGGCTGGCTTACCGAACAGCAGTAATGCGCTCCAGCAGTGGCACCGGCTGTTTGAAGCCCAGGGCGGCACGCGCTCGACGCAGGCGCAGCAGCATCTGCAGCAGATGCTGCGTCTTGGTCTGCCGACGCGTAAGCATGAGAACTGGAAATATACTCCGCTCGATGGCCTGCTAAACGCCGAGTTTGTGACTCGTCTGGCGGATGTCACCCCAGCACAGCGCGACGCGCTGGCCTTGCGTGTCGATGCCCTGCGCCTGGTGTTTGTCGACGGTCAGTTCCGTCCGGAGCTGAGCGACGCTCTTCAGGCGAGCGGATTTGAGATTGAGATAAACGACGATCGCCAGCCCCTGAGCGCCCCGGTTCAGCCTGAGGTTTTCCTGCACCTGACCGAGAGCCTGGCCCGCAGCGTGACGCACATCCGCGTGAAGCGTAACCAGCGTCCGGCTAAGCCGCTGCTGCTGATGCACATCACTCAGGGTCTGGACGGCGACGAAATCAATACCGCGCACTATCGTCACCATCTTGAGCTGGCGGAGGGCGCCGAGGCCACGATCATCGAACATTACGTCAGCCTCAATGAGACGCGTCACTTTACCGGGTCGCGTCTGACGATGAACGTGGCGGCCAATGCCCAGCTACACCACATCAAGCTGGCGTTTGAGAATGCGCAGAGCCACCACTTTGCCCATAACGACATTGTCCTGGGCCAGGATGCGGCGGCGTACAGCCATAGCTTCCTGCTCGGCGGGTCGGTGCTGCGCCACAACACCAGCACGCAGCTTAACGGTGAAAACACCACGCTGCGCATCAACAGCCTGGCGATGCCGGTTAAATCTGAGGTGTGCGACACGCGCACGTGGCTGGAGCACAACAAAGGCTACTGCAACAGCCGCCAGCTGCATAAAACCATCGTGAGTGATAAAGGGCGAGCGGTGTTTAACGGTCTGATTAACGTGGCGCAGCACGCCATTAAAACCGACGGGCAGATGACCAACAACAATCTGCTGTTGGGCCGACTGGCGGAGGTGGACACCAAACCGCAGCTGGAGATCTACGCCGACGACGTGAAGTGCAGCCACGGTGCGACGGTCGGGCGAATCGACGACGAACAGATGTTCTACCTGCGTTCCCGCGGTATCGACCAGCAGGCGGCGCAGAAAATGATTATCTATGCGTTTGCCGCCGAACTGACGGAAGCGCTGCACGATGGTCAGTTAAAACAGCAGGTGCTGGCGCGTATCGGTCAGCGTCTGCCTGGAGGCGAAGCATGAGTTTTCCCGTTGAGAAAGTACGGGCAGATTTCCCGGTTCTGACCCGTGAAGTGAACGGTCTTCCTCTGGCCTATCTGGACAGCGCGGCCAGCGCGCAGAAGCCGAATCAAGTGGTGGATGCCGAAGCCGAGTTTTATCGCCACGGCTATGCCGCCGTGCATCGCGGTATTCATACCCTGAGCGCCGAGGCGACCCAGCGGATGGAAAACGTGCGCACGCAGCTTGCCGCTTTTCTTAACGCCCGCTCGCCGGAAGAGCTGGTCTTCGTGCGCGGAACCACCGAAGGGATCAACCTTGTCGCTAACAGCTGGGGCAACGCGCAGGTCCACGCGGGGGATAACATCATCATCACCCAGATGGAGCATCACGCCAATATCGTGCCGTGGCAGATGCTCTGCGAGCGCGTTGGTGCGCAATTGCGGGTCATTCCGCTCAACGTTGACGGGACGCTTCAGCTTGAGCAGCTCGATGCACTGCTGGATGGCCGCACGCGGCTGGTGGCGGTTACTCAGGTTTCCAACGTGCTGGGGACTGAAAACCCGGTGGCAGCGATTGTGGAAAAAGCCCGTCAGGCGGGCGCAAAGGTCCTGATTGACGGCGCCCAGGCAGTGATGCACCACGCGGTTGACGTTCAGGCGCTGGACTGTGATTTCTACGTCTTTTCAGGCCACAAGCTCTATGGGCCGACCGGGATAGGCGTGCTGTATGTAAAAGAAGACATTCTGCAGGCGATGCCGCCGTGGGAAGGGGGCGGGTCGATGATCGCCACCGTCAGCCTGACGGAAGGCACGACCTACGCGCGCGCGCCGTGGCGTTTTGAAGCGGGCACGCCCAACACCGGTGGGATTATCGGTCTGGGGGCGGCGGTCTCTTACGTCTCTGCCATCGGTCTTGATGCCATTCAGGAGTATGAACGGCTGCTGATGCACTACGCGCTTGCGGAGCTTGCCAGCGTGCCGGATTTGACCCTCTACGGGCCTGCCGATCGTCAGGGGGTGATCGCGTTCAATCTCGGGAAACACCACGCCTATGACGTGGGCAGTTTCCTTGATAACTACGGCGTGGCTGTCCGCACCGGGCACCACTGCGCCATGCCGCTGATGGCGTTTTACCAGGTGCCGGCAATGTGCCGCGCATCTCTGGTGATGTACAACACGACGGAAGAGGTCGACAGGCTGGTGGCGGGGCTTAAGCGCATTCACCAGCTGCTGGGTTAACGGAGAGGCAAACGATGGCAGAACTGCCGGACAGAGACAAATTGCTGCGCAACTTTGGGCGTTGCGCAAACTGGGAAGAGAAGTACCTTTATATCATCGAGCTGGGGCAGCGTCTGCCGCCGCTCGGTGAAGAGGCGCATAGCCCGGAAAATATTATTCAGGGCTGTCAGAGCCAGGTCTGGATTGTGATGACGCAGTCTGATGACGGCACGATAGAATTGCGCGGCGACAGCGATGCCGCCATTGTAAAAGGGCTTATTGCGGTCGTCTTTAGCCTTTATCAGCAGATGTCGGCGCAGGATATTGTCGCGTTCGATGTCCGCCCGTGGTTTGAAAAAATGGCCTTAACCCAACACCTCACCCCGTCCCGTTCTCAGGGACTGGAAGCGATGATTCGCGCCATCCGCGCCAAAGCTGCAATCCTTAGCTAGACTTACAGAACAGCATTCATTCTGTTTCGCGAGGTGGTTCCCGCCTCGCTGGTTTTTCAGCTTTCTGGCGTTCTGTCAGTGAATAAGGAATCTCAGCATGAAGCGCGCGTCTCTCATAACTCTATTACTCCTCAGTTCGCTCGGTGCCCTTAATTCGGCCCGCGCGATGGACTATCCGTTGCCGCCCGCAGGCAGTCGTCTGATTGGGCAAAATCAAACCTACACGATACAGGAAGGGGATAATAAGCTGCAGACCATCGCCCGTCGGTTTAATACGGCGGCGCAGGTGATCCTGGAAACCAACAATACCATTGCGCCGGTTAACCCTGCGCCGGGAACCGTCATTACCATTCCGTCGCAAATGCTGTTGCCGGATACGCCGCGCGAGGGGATTGTGGTGAATCTCGCTGAGCTTCGGCTCTACTACTTCCCGCCGGGGCAAAACATTGTTCAGGTTTTCCCGCTGGGTATCGGACAGCTGGGGCTGGAAACGCCGGTGACGACCACGCGGGTGAGCCAGAAGATCCCTAATCCCACCTGGACGCCCACGCCGGGCATCAGAGCACGTTCTCTGGAGCAGGGCATCAAATTGCCTCCGGTGGTTCCTGCCGGGCCAAATAACCCCCTGGGACGCTTCGCGCTGCGTTTAGGCGTGGGGAATGGGGAATATCTTATCCACGGCACCAGCGCGCCGGACAGCGTCGGCCTGCGGGTCAGCTCCGGCTGTATGCGGATGAACGCCCCGGACATTAAGGCCCTGTTCGAACAGGTGCGGGTGGGCACGCGGGTGCAGATTATTAATGAACCCGTGAAATTCTCCGTTGAGCCGGATGGTAAACGCTATATTGAAGTCCACCGTCCGCTTGCGCAGGTAGAAGGGGAGAATCCGCAGGTCTCGCCCATTACCCATTCCGCTGACTTTGCGACCTTTGTTTCTCAGGCGGGAAGCGATAAGGCGCTGATTGATAAAGCCCTGTCACGTCGCGCCGGGATCCCGGTTATCGTGTCGTCCGGTAGCGGCCCGTCAGCCAGCAATAGCGTGTTGTCGGTGCAGAACAGCCGGGTATCTGCTGCGGTAGCGGAAGATGAAGGAGAGAAGGTGACGCAGTAGCCGTTTGACGCAGGCAAAAAAAATGGCGCACAATGTGCGCCATTTTATTAACAGGTACTATTACTTACGGTATTTAGTAGCCTGGTTGTCCAGACGCTGGTTAGCGCGAGCTGCGTCGTCTTTAGCAGCCTGAACGTCGGAACGGATTGCGTTCACGTCGTTGCTCAGCTGGTCAACTTTAGCGTTCAGAGTCTGAACGTCAGAAGACAGCTGATCGATTTTAGCGTTGCTGGAGCAACCAGCCAGCAGAGTAGAACCCAGGATTACCGCGCCCAGTACCAGTTTAGTACGATTCATTATTAATACCCTCTAGATTGAGTTAATCTCCATGTAGCGTTACAAGTATTACACAAAGTTTTTTGGGTTGAGAATATTTTTTTGATGGGAATACACCTATTTTTGATCGTTCGCTCAAAGAAGCATCGAATCAGCCCTTTTCGGGCAAAAATCTAAGGAAAAAAAGGCATTTATCATCGGATTCATCTTAGATAATTCGCAATTAAATAGAAAAACCCGATTTGCATTTTGAATGCGTTTGGCTAATGCCAGGAATAAAAAAAGCGCCCGGAGGGCGCTTTTTATCCAAATTAATTCGTTCAGGAATTATTACAGCACGTGAACAGATGCGGTATTGGTAGTGCCGCTTGGTACCAGTGCGCCAGAAACCATGACCACAACGTCACCTTTCTGTGCCAGACCACGATCAACCAGCTCCAGAGCCACTTCTTTACCCAGACGGTAGAAATCATCCGTAGACGCGATCTCTTTCACCAGGTGTGGGATCACGCCTTTGCTCAGCACCAGCTGACGGGCAGTGGTTTCGTTGGTGGTCAGCGCCAGGATAGTCGCATCCGGGAAGTATTTACGCACGGCGCGAGCAGATTTACCGCCCTGGGTGGCAACCACGATCAGTGGGGCTTCCAGTTTCTCAGCCGTTTCTACCGCACCGCGGCATACCGCTTCGGTGATGCGCAGCTTGCGGCTGTCGTTGTTGTAGTCCAGACGGCTTTTCATCACGCGGTCGGTACGTTCGCAGATGGTGGCCATGATGGACACCGCTTCCAGCGGATATTTACCTTTGGCGGATTCACCGGACAGCATAACCGCATCAGTACCGTCGAGGATGGCGTTTGCCACGTCGCCTGCTTCAGCGCGGGTAGGGCGTGGGTTTTTGATCATGGAGTCCAGCATCTGCGTTGCGGTGATAACCACTTTACGCGCGCGCACGCATTTCTCGATCATCATCTTCTGCGCGAAGATCACTTCTTCAACCGGGATTTCTACACCCAGGTCGCCACGTGCAACCATGATGCCGTCAGACGCTTCGAGGATTTCGTCGAAGTTGTTCAGGCCTTCCTGGTTTTCAATTTTGGAGATGATCTGGATCTTCTCGCCGCCGTGCGCTTTCAGGTGCTCACGAATTTCAACTACGTCAGAACGCTTACGGATGAAGGATGCCGCAACAAAGTCAACGCCTTGTTCGCAACCGAAGATCAGGTCCTGTTTGTCTTTTTCAGCCAGCGCTGGCAGTGCGATAGAGACGCCTGGCAGGTTAACGCCTTTGTTTTCGCCCAGGTCGCCGTTGTTTAGCACTTTACAGATAACCTTGTTGCCTTCGATCGCGGTGACTTCCATACCGATCAGACCATCGTCTACCAGCACGGTGTTACCGACGGACAGGTCGTTGGTGAAGCCTTCATAGGTCACTGCAACGATTTCGCTGTTGCCGACAACGGATTTGTCGGTGGTGAAGGTGAAGGTCTGGCCTGCTTTCAGAGAGACATCGTTACCGCCTTCCAGTTTGATAGTACGGATTTCTGGACCTTTGGTATCCAGCAGGATCGCGGCTTTTTTACCGGTCTTGCTCATCACGTTGCGCAAGTTCTGGATACGCTGACCGTGTTCTGCGTAGTCACCGTGGGAGAAGTTCAGACGCATCACGTTCATGCCGGCATCCAGCATTTTGCTCAGCATCTCTTCAGATTCGGTTTTCGGGCCGATAGTACAAACAATTTTCGTCTTTTTCATGACAGTCTTAGTCTTTAAGTTGGGAAGGATATGGAAATCTCGCTCCGGGGGCGCACCGCCGCGGAGTCAAACCTGTGTTGCAAAAGAGTATATGACACGCACTAAGGATAGGAGACATCAAATGAGCGTGCAGAAGAAAGTGTGCCTGAGTGACAGCCCAACGAAGGAGAGGAGAAGTTGTACGTTGTTTTTTGTATTCCAAGCGCTGAAACCATTCACCAGGGATTAGGCGCGCATTATACGCTGATTTGAAGATAAAAGGAAAATGGAAACGGTGTTTCAGAAATAATCTGTGCAGTTTCACATAATATTGTTATCAATGCGTTAAGCCATGATGACAACTTGTGGCGGCAGGTGAGGGACCTGCCGCATTTTGCTTATTTTTGCAGCGCCTGGCTGAGGTCGGCAATCAGGTCTTTGGGATCTTCAATCCCGACTGACAGGCGGATCAGCTGCGGCACAATGCCGTTTGCCAGGCGTTGCTCGAGCGGAATCGACGCGTGGGTCATGCTGTAAGGCTGGCTCACCAGACTTTCCACGCCGCCCAGGCTCTCCGCGAGGGTGAACAACTTCAGGTTGCGAATCACCTCGGCGGCGCGTTGCGCATCGCCTTTTACCACGACGGAAATCATGCCACCGGGCAGGGCCATCTGGGTGCGGGCAAGCTGATATTGCGGATGCGACTCCAGGCCGGGATAGAACACCTTTTCGACCAGAGGGTGTTGCTCCAGCCATTGCGCAATCGCCAGCGCGTTGGTGCTGTGCTTTTCGACCCTCAGCGCGAGCGTGCGAATACCGCGCAGCGTCAGGAAACTGCTGAACGGATCCAGAACGCCGCCCACCGCGTTTTGCAGATAGCCCAGCTTGTCCGCCAGTTCCTTGTTATCCCCGACAATCGCCAGCCCGGCGACCACGTCAGAGTGGCCGTTAAGGTATTTGGTGGCGGAGTGCACCACGATATCGAAACCCGACTCCAGCGGACGGTGGATCACCGGCGACGCGAAGGTGTTATCCGCCACGCTGATGACGTTATGACGACGGGCGATTGCCGCGATGGCCGCCAGATCCGCCAGCTTCAGCAGCGGGTTGGTCGGCGTCTCGACCCACACCATTCGCGTATCCGGGCGGATGGCGGCCTCGAGCCCGGCGAGGTCGTCCGGTTTAACCCAGCTGACCTGCAGGCCGGTGCTGCGCTTGCGCACGTTTTCGATCAGGCGGTACGTCCCGCCGTAAACGTCATCAATGGCAACGATATGGCTGTCTTTATCCAGCAGTTCGAGCACCGTGGAGATGGCCGCCAGACCGGAGGCGAAGGCGTAGCCGCGCGCGCCGCCCTCCAGTTCGGCGATCGCGGTTTCCAGCGCGTGGCGGGTAGGGTTGCCGCTGCGCGAATACTCATAGCCGGTATGCTCGCCGGGTGACGGTTGCGCAAACGTCGAGGTGGCGTAAATCGGCGGCATGACGGCGCCGTGCTGGTCGTTGAACTCGCCGCTGTGGACGCTCAGGGTAGCCAGGTTTTTCATCATCTGTTCCTTTATTGCTGAAGACGGTTGCGCCAGGCGGTCAGAACGTCGCTGCGCGTAATCAGACCGAGAAAACGGTCGTTGTCATTAATGACGGCCACCAGGCCGCGGTCGAAGATGGCGTGCAGGGCGCTTTCCGGGGCGTGTTTATCAAGAAACTCCACCTGACGCGTCATGGCTGCCGTCACCGGCAGCGCGAAGCGATCGCCGTCGCCGCCGATATGCCGCAGGAGATCCCACTCGTCGATAATGCCGACCACCTTGCCGTTCTCCAGCACCGGCAGCTGGGAGATGTCATACAGACGCATGCGTGCCAGAACGGTGGAAAGCGTGTCGTCCGGGGCCGCGGTAACGGTGGCGCCTTCATCGTGGCGCAGGGCGATGTAGTCAGAGAGGTCGCCGGCCTGAGGACGCGTGATGAGCCCCTGCTGTCGCATCCAGTCGTCGTTGAACATCTTCGAGAGATATTTATTGCCGCTGTCGCAGGCGAAGGTCACCACGCGCTTCGGCGTGGTCTGCGCCTGGCAATACTTCAGCGCGGCCGCCAGCAGCGTGCCGCTGGAGGAACCCGCCAGAATGCCCTCCGTTTTCAGCAGCTCGCGCGCGGTGGTGAAGGCTTCGCGGTCGGTGATGCGCCAGGCGCGATTCACCCCTTCAATGTGGGCCAGCGGCGGAATAAAGTCTTCACCAATTCCCTCAACCAGCCAGGAGCCCGCGTCGTGGTAGCGTCCGGTTTCCACCTGGTCGGCCAGAACGGATCCGGCCGGGTCTGCCAGGACAAATTCAGTATGCGGAGAGTGCTCGGCGAACCACGCCTGCAGGCCGCCCAGCGTGCCGCCTGAGCCGACGCCCACGACGATGGCGTCGATCCGGCCGTCAAGCTGTTCATACAGTTCCGGCGCCGTGGTGGTGCGGTGCGCCAGCGGGTTGGCTTCGTTGTTGAACTGGTCGATGTAAAACGCGCCGGGCAGCTCACTGGCCAGGCGCTGGGCGTAATCCTGGTAATAGGCCGGGTGGCCCTTATTGACGTCGGAGCGGGTCAGCACCACCTGGGCACCCAGCGCGCGCAGGTGGAAAATCTTCTCGCGGCTCATTTTGTCCGGCACCACCAGAATCAGCGAGTAGCCTTTCTGGGCGGCGATCAGGGCCAGGCCGAGACCGGTATTGCCCGCCGTAGCCTCAATTATCGTGCCGCCAGGCTTCAGCCTACCGGTACGTTCCGCTTCGTTAATCATTGACAGCGCAACGCGATCCTTAATCGAACCGCCCGGGTTCTGGTTTTCCAGCTTCAGAAAGAGCGAGCAGGGACCGGTATCAAGCTTATGCAGCTGGATCAGCGGGGTACGACCAATCAGTTCGGTGACGGAGTGATAAATCGTCATGATGTTTTCCTTTCTGGATGTCATGACGGGATGATAGGGCGGTGAAATTTTCTCAATAAAGAACCATTCACTGCCGTTTAGAACAGAAAGGAATATAAATGCCATTTCTGGATGGCAGGACAGCAAGACGTAAAGTTGTCTGGATGTGAGGATGGCTATATCGGGATAAAATGCTGCAAAAATGACCGTTTTTTGCGCCCGTCCGCCAGCAGATATGCATCCGGCAGATAATCATTGCTGAAATTGGTCTAAATGCTTCCCACCCGGTAAATCCGCTGTTTATTTCGGAAAGTTATAACACATTCTTTTTTGTTCATTTAAAAGCGGGTAACGGCTGTTTACTATCGTTTGGACATCCATACTGCTAAACCGCCACGGGCGGCACGGATAATGAATAAGAATGATTGTACTGAGCAATATTTCGAAGGTTTTTGACAACGGAAAGGTGGCACTCACAGCCGTTGATAACGTCAATTTGACGATAGCACAGGGACAGATATACGGGATCATTGGTTACAGCGGCGCAGGTAAAAGTACGCTTATCCGCCTGCTCAACGGGCTGGAAAAACCGAGCAGCGGCAGCGTAACCATCAACGGGCAGAACATTTCTGCCGCAAAAGGTGAAGCGCTGCGCCAGGCGCGTCTGAAGATCAGCATGGTGTTTCAGCACTTTAACCTGCTGTGGTCGCGCACGGTCAGCGAGAATATTGCGTTCTCGATGCAAATTGCCGGCGTACCGAAAGCCGAAATTAAGGCCCGCGTGGCCGAGCTTATTGAACTCGTTGGCCTGAAAGGCCGCGAGCATGCCTATCCGTCGCAGCTGAGCGGTGGTCAAAAGCAGCGCGTGGGTATTGCGCGTGCGCTGGCTAATCGCCCGGATGTGCTGCTCTGCGATGAAGCCACCTCCGCGCTTGACCCGCAGACCACCGATCAGATCCTCGATCTGCTGCTGGATATTAACCGCCGCTTTAAGCTGACCATCGTGCTCATCACGCACGAGATGCACGTGGTGCGCAAAATCTGCGACCGCGTGGCGGTAATGGAGAACGGTAAGGTGGTGGAAGAGGGAGACGTGCTGAGCGTCTTTACCCATCCGCAGCAGCCGATTACGCAGCAGTTTGTGCGTCAGGTGAGCCAGTACGCTGAAGAAGAAACGTTCAATACCGAACTGGCAAACGATCTGGAAGGGACGGTCATCAGGCTGACCTTTACCGGGCACAGCACGCATAAGCCGATTGTGGGCGAACTGACGCTGCGCTACGGCCTGCCGTTTAACATCCTGCACGGAAAAATGACCCAAACCGCTCACGGCGTGTTTGGTCAACTCTGGGTGCACGTCGTGGCATCTGACGAACAACTGAACAATATCCTCGCCGACCTGCAGCACAGCGATATTGAAGGCGAGGTGATTAAACATGGCTGAGAATCTCTTTCCGCACCTCAAGTGGGATCAGCTCTGGGCGGCGACGCTTGAGACGCTGTACATGACCGCGCTGTCCGGCGTGGCGACCTTTGTGCTGGGCATCGTGCTGGGTCTGGCGCTGTTTTTAACCGCGCGCGGCGGTCTGTTCCATAACCGCACGGTCTACAGCGTGATTTCGATCGTGGTGAACGTGTTCCGCTCGATTCCGTTCATCATTTTGATTGTGCTGCTGATCCCGTTCACCAAGACCGTCGTCGGCACCATTCTTGGCGCCAACGCGGCGCTGCCGGCCCTGATAGTGGGTGCCGCACCGTTCTACGCACGCCTGGTGGAGATCGCCCTGCGTGAAGTGGATAAAGGCGTGATTGAAGCGACGCGCTCGATGGGCGCACGACTGAGCACGCTCGTGTTTCGGGTTTTACTGCCGGAATCATCACCCGCACTGGTATCAGGTATTACGGTGACGCTGATTGCGCTGGTGAGCTACAGCGCAATGGCGGGGGTGATTGGCGCCGGTGGTTTGGGAAATCTGGCTTATCTGGAAGGATTCCAGCGCAACCATGGTGACGTCACGCTGGTGGCAACGGTGACCATTCTGATCATCGTTTTCATTATCCAGTTCTGCGGCGATGTCATTACTTCACTGTTAGATAAACGCTAATAAATACACACAGGAACCACATCATGAAAAAGACACTGACACTGATCGCCGCAGCAACCCTGAGCGCCCTGAGCTTCGCCTCCTGGGCCGACACCCTGACCGTGGGTGCATCCAACACGCCGCATGCGGAAATTCTGGAGCAGGCAAAGCCGATTCTGGCGAAGCAGGGTATCGACCTGGAGATTAAACCGTTCCAGGACTACATTCTGCCGAATACCGCGCTGGCGGGTCATGACATCGACGCGAACTATTTCCAGCATATTCCTTACCTGAACAGCGTGCTGAAAGATCATGCGGGCGATAAGGACTACGATTTTGTCAGTGCGGGCGCGATCCACATTGAGCCAATCGGCATCTACTCCAAAAAATACAAGTCGCTGAAAGACCTGCCGGAAGGCGGCAAGATCATCATGCGTGACGCGGTTTCTGAAGAGGGCCGTATTCTTTCCATCTTCGAGAAAGAGGGCGTGATCAAGCTGAAGCCGGGCATCGATAAAGTGACCGCGCGCATCAGCGACATCGTCGAGAACCCGAAAAAGCTGAAGTTCACGCCTAACGTTGAAGCGTCTCTGCTGCCGCAGATGTACAACAACAACGAAGGCGATGCGGTGGTGATCAACGCCAACTACGCGATTGACGCCGGTCTGGATCCGGTTCACGACCCGATTGCGGTAGAGAGCGGTGAAAACAACCCGTACGCCAACATCATTACCGTACACCGCGGTGACGAGAAGAAGAAAGATATCGTCGCGCTGGTGAACGTGCTGCACTCGAAAGAGATTCAGGACTGGATCCGCACCAAGTACAAAGGCGCGGTTATTCCTGTAAACAACTAATTTACTGATTTTACTGATGAAGCCCGGCGAGTCTCTCGCCGGGCTTCTTTTTTGTATCCGGCTGGAGAATCATTTAAGCTCAACGTTTAAAAGGCAATGGAGTGATGACGATGGGTAACGTGACCAAAGATGAAGCGCTGTACCAGGAGATGTGCCGGGTGGTCGGAAAGGTGGTGCTCGAGATGCGTGATTTAGGGCAGGAGCCAAAGCATATTGTCATTGCCGGAGTCCTGCGTACCGCGCTGGCGAACCAGCGCGTTAAACGCAGTGAATTGACAACCGAAGCAATGGAAACGGTGGTTAAAGCGCTGGCCGGGTAAGGCGCCAGCGCTTCGCAAGCTGCTCGAGCGAGCAGCAGAGCAGGTAGTAAACCACGCCCGTAAAGATAAAAATGGCCGCCGGGTAGATTTGCACCCGGTTGTTGACCTGTCCCGCCACCGTGGTCAGTTCAGGGACGTTCACGATAAACGCCAGCGACGTATCCTTCAGCAGGCTGATAAAAATCCCCACCAGCGACGGCAGAATATTCCTCAGCGCCTGCGGCAGCAGCACGTGCAACAGGGTTTGTTGGGTGCTGAAGCCCTGAGACAGCGCGGCCTCGTACTGCCCGGTCGGCAGTGCGCTCAGCCCGGCCAGCACCGAGTGCATCACGGTGGCCGCCGTAAACCAGGCCAGTGCCAGCGTGACGGTCAGCGCCCCGGGCAGATCGCCCCCGGTGATGAGCGGCAGGAGATACCACATCCAGAAAATTACGAAGATGAGCGGGATACCGCGAATCAGCTCTGCCCATAAAAAGAGGACTTTTCGCACGAGCCCGGTAAAGCGCCAGGCCAGGCACGCGAGCAGTATCCCTCCGGGCAGAGCGATAACCGCAGCGCCTGCTGCCATCATTAACGAAAGCAGTACGCCTCCCGGTTCACCCGTTGCCGCGCGTCCCCACAGCAGATAATCGAGGTTATCGGTGATGACATTAAGTCCGGCAATCATGTTTTTCACTCCCTGCGATGACGACGTTCGGGCGTTTACGTTTCGCCTGTGGCCCAAGGCGTACCAGCACCATCCCCATGACCAGGCCGGTCAGCAGATAGAGCACGGTACCGAGGGTAAACGCCTCCAGCGCGTGCGCGTTATAGCTTTCGATCTGCCTGACCTGATAGGTGAGCTCGGCGAAGCCAATCCCGCTGGCGAGCGAGGAGAGCTTCATCAGATTGAGATACTGGCCCACAACGGGCTGCCAGGCGTTGGCCAGGCCCTGCGGCAGAAGGATGAAGCGAAACAAGCGCCACGCGGAGAATCCCTGGGCGAGCGCCGCCTCCCGCTGCCCGGCGGGCACGGAACGCAATCCTGCTTCCACCTCTTCGATTAAAAACGCCGAGGTAAAAACGCCCAGCCCCCAGGCAGAGCATAAAAATTCGGGCGTAAACCACCAGACGTCGCCGGGCAGAATCGACCAGCTGTGATCGGCGTTGACCGCTTCGCGAAACGCCTGTGGCAGCCCGTTCCAGGCGGCAAAATACCAGAACAGTAGCTGCACCAGCAGCGGGGTATTGCGAAAGAGTGATACCCAGCCGCTGACGATCGCTTTCCCGACGCGTCCCCCGGAAAGGCGCAGGAGCATAAAGAGCAGTGCGAGCAGGCTGGCCAGCACGATCCCCGCCAGCGTCACCCACAGGGTGGTGAGGAATCCGGAGAGTATCCACTGCAGAGGCTGCCCGGTCAGTACCCCCTGCCAGTCGAGCGCGGGCATTACAGATGCTCCTGATGCAGCGGGTTGAGCATCTTTTGCAGGAAGCGCTGCGCGCGCGGATGCGCTGGCTGGCTGAAAAACTGCGCCGGCGGCGCGGTTTCCAGAATTTGCCCGCCGTCGATAAAGACAATCCGGTCGGCAATTTCACGGGCAAACTGCATCTCATGGGTCACCACGATCATCGTGATCCCGCTGTGGGCGAGGGCTTTCATCACGTACAGCACTTCACCAATCATCTCCGGATCCAGCGCGGAGGTGGGTTCATCAAACAGAATGATTTGCGGTGAAGAGGCGAGGGCGCGGGCTATCGCCACGCGCTGCTGCTGCCCGCCGGAAAGCTCTGCCGGGTAATGGTGGGCCTTTTCCAGCATCCCGACTTTCTCCAGCAGGGCCAGCGCACGCTCCTGAGCAGGATGCGGCTTCCAGCCGTGAACGTGCTCCAGTGCCAGGGTGATGTTCTGGCTGGCGGTGAGATGGGCGTAAAGATTGAACTGCTGGAACACAAACCCCACGCGGCTTCGCAGCTGACGCAGCCCGGTACCGGAGAGCTTTCCGGTAGGCTTGTTGTCGACCAGAATCTCCCCGCCGCTCAGGGTTTCAAGCTGGTTGATAAGACGGATCAGGGTGGATTTACCGGAGCCTGAAGGGCCGAGGATGGCAACCACTTCACCGGGCGTGATGGTGAGGTTAATGTCGTTTAAAACCTGATGGTCACCGTAGCGTTTGTCCACATGACGAAACTCGACGCTGGCCTGTTCCAGATGTGAAAAATCCGCGGCACCGGCCGCGGAGTGTGAAAATAAACCTGAGAGCATAATTACCTGGCTTCTATTTTAAAGGCGCGCGGCTGTGGAGCAGGGGTGCCAGGACCAAACCAGACATCATAGATTTTTGCCGCCTGACCGGTCTTCTCGAGATTAACCAGTTCGTCGTTAACGGCCTTCAGCAGCGCCGTTTCACCTTTCTTCACCCCCACGCCAATCTCTTCTTTACTGAGCAGGTCGGGCAGGATTTTGAAATTGGCTTTGTCCGGCGCCTGCGCCAGCAGGCCGGCCAGAATGGTGCTGTCCTGGGTAATGGCCTGGACGTTGCCATTGCGCAGTGCGGTCAACGCCAGCGGGATGTCGTCATAAGAGAGGACGCGGGACTGCGGGAAACGCTGGTGCAGCGCCTGCTCGCCCGTCGTTCCTTTGACTGCGCCAATGCGCGCCCGGCTATAGTCATCAAGCTTGTCCGGTGATTTTGCCGGAACGAGGAACTGCTGGCCGGTAACGAAGTAAGGCGTAGAAAAATCAATGACCTGTGCGCGTTCCGGGGTGATGGTGATATCCGCCACGATCAGGTCGGCTTTGCCGGACTGCAGCAGCGGAATGCGGTTGGCCGGATTGGTGGCAACCAGTTCAAGCTTCACGCCGAGCGATTTTGCCAGCGCTTTGGCAAAGTCCACGTCATAACCCACGATCTCATGCGTTTTTGCATCAATCGAGCCAAACGGCGGGTTGGCGTCAAACGTGGCCACTTTCACCACCCCTGCTGCCTTAATATCCGCCAGCTGATCGGCCTGTGCCTGAGCTGAAAGCAGGCTCCCCGCCGCCAGTAATCCCAGAACCAGTGTCCGTTTGGTAAACCCTTTCATATTTGCTGCCATAGTCATTCGCCATCCCGTTGTTTTTGTTTTACCCCGTTACGCTCCCATAAGGGAAAGCTATCGCCAAATAAGAAATCGTTCTTTGCTATGAGCAAAAAAGCATTAGTGAACAAGGTGTTAATGAAGCGTGAAAAGGACGGGGTGCTATTTGCAGATCCTGCACATAGACAGTGGATTTTGGTATTTCCCCTGCACGGGATTTGGGTGCTTAACTGAGGTCAGACACGGCGAGAGAGGGTAAGACGATGAAAAAGTGGATCAGCACGTTACGGCGGTTTTTTGCGGCCCGGCCAGCGAATGCGGAGAACAGCGCGCAACGTGTTCTTGAGTCGATACTGCCTGTCGCCAGCCTGTATGGCGTAGACGTTGCCAACATTGACCCGGAGTGGTTCCATGATAAAACGTCACGCTGAACTGCGCCGCACGCGCGAAACCTACTGGAACGAGGTGTGCGTGACGTTTAACGAGTGAAATAAAAAAGCACCGGTTTCCCGGTGCTTTTTTATTAGATCTTGCAGGCGTCGCCGCAGTCATCGTCGGCGACAATCGCCTGCGCTTTTTTGTCTGCATCGTCCAGACGTTCCGCATTACGCTCTTCAGCTTCATCCAGACCGTTAAAGACTAAGTTATCGAGATCAATTTCCATGTTGCACCTGCTCTGTTCAGTTTTCGATACTGGCACAGTATAGGGCAAAAAAAGCCAGCAATGTACCTCGCAGCACATAAGGATAATCCCTGCCATACTCAGTGCTTTATCGCTGAGGAGAGCACATGATTACACTCTGTAAAACCTGTGGAACCGCCTACGATACGCAGCCGGACAGATGCCCGATTTGTGAGGATGAACGCCAGTATGTGCCCATCACGGGGCAGGCGTGGACCGATCTTGATACCGTCACCGCGGCGCACAGCAACAAATGGCAGCAGCTGGAGCCGCGATTATTCGGTATCAAAACGGTTCCTGCGTTTGCGATTAACCAGCGGGCGCTGCTCCTGCAAACGCCCCACGGCAATATCCTCTGGGACTGCATCGCCAACCTCGATCCCGCAACCCAAACCCTCATTACCGCCCTTGGCGGCATCAGCGCGATTGCGATTTCACACCCGCACTATTACACCACGATGCAGGAGTGGGCTGCGGCGTTTGACGCGCCGGTGTACCTGCACGCCAGCGACAAAGAGTGGGTCATGCGCGACAGCCCGGCCATTCATTTCTGGGAGGGGGATACGCTGGAGATTTTCCCGTCGGTTACCCTGCTGCGTCTGGGCGGGCATTTTGCCGGGGGAACGGTGCTGCACTGGCTGGAGGGGGGCGGGGTATTGCTGGTGGGCGATATTCTGCAGGTCACGCCGGGTAAAGACGCCGTCTCGTTTATGTGGAGCTACCCGAATTATCTCCCGCTGCCGGCCCGAACGGTGGCGTCGGTGGTGAGTCATCTCGAAGGCAAAACCTTTGAACGTCTTTACGGCGCGTTCGAAGGGCAGAACATCCTGGCCAGTGCGGACGAGATCGTGCAGCGGTCGGGCCAGAAATATATTGCTTGTCTGAAGTAAACCACGATGGGTAAACTTTACGAGTGTGATCTCGATCATGCCTAAACTAAAACAGATAAAAGAGACATTGCTATGCAACATATCATTGAAGGTTTTCTCAGCTTTCAAAAAGAGATTTTCCCGCAACGTAAAGAACTCTTCCGCAGTTTAGCGTCCAGCCAGAATCCCAAAGCGCTGTTCATCTCATGCTCCGACAGCCGTCTGGTCCCGGAACTGGTCACCCAGCAAGAGCCAGGACAACTCTTTGTCATTCGTAATGCTGGCAACATCGTGCCGCCGTTCGGACCGGAGCCTGGCGGCGTGTCCGCAACCATCGAATACGCCGTGGTGGCGCTGGGCGTCACGGATATCGTGATTTGTGGTCACTCCAACTGTGGCGCAATGAAGGCGATTGCCGATAACGCGAACCTGGAGCCGATGCCTGCGGTGTCACACTGGCTGCGCTATTCCGACGCGGCGAAAGCCGTGGTTGAGAAGAAAACCTGGGATAAGCCGATCGATAAGGTCAATGCGATGGTGCAGGAAAACGTGTTTGCGCAGCTGAGCAACATCAAGACCCATCCGTCCGTTGCGGTGGGCCTGCGTAATAACTCCATCCGACTGCACGGCTGGGTGTACGATATTGAAAGCGGCGAAATCCTCGCGCTGGATAAAGCGACGAAAAGTTTCGTTTCGCTGTCGGAAAACCCGGAAGTCTTCTTCGAGTAATTACCAACAGCAGGGCATGGAAGCCCTGTCAGATCTCAATATACGGTAACCTTCTCCGCGATCCCGACGCGGGTTTTTCAGCCGCCTTCGCCATCGCTTCTGCAATCTCTGCACATTCTGCCAGCCCCTGAACGAAGGGACGGTCGTGCATCAGCCACGGTATCGCGCCGAAGGCGATGCGTCCGCGCACGGTGTCAGGCGCTTTTAAGGTGTAATCCTCGCCGATATCGGGTATCCGATCTCCCGTTGCTTCCAGCTGTTTTCGCAGCGTCGGGAAGGGCAGATCTTTCGTTTTGAGCGGCTTTTGTCCGCGTGCGTCAATAAATACGTCGAAACGATAGACGGTCTCTTTTGTGGTTATCACCGTTCGATCGCTGCCAACGTCGAGCGTGTAGTCGTCACCGAGCGCGGCCACGCTGATGATGCCGGCTTCGCGAAGTGCGAGCAGCCTGCGGATAGACTGCGGAGGAATGGCGGCATAATTGTCGATAAATACCCGAGCCAGCCCCTGACTGAAGCGTTCACCGTCTTGCTCATCGAGATGGGGGACGATCTCCTGAACCACTTCATGCAGCCGAAGCACGGTATAGCGCCAGGCCACGGTACGGCGTTCCCGTTTGTTGCGTTCAACCTCGTTGAGATTCTCTTCCGCCCAGGTAAAGGGGCCGTGGCGTTTACGATCCTCAAACCAGGCCTCACGAATAGTGTCCGCATTCAGCGTATGCAGAGACATTTTCTCGCACCATGCCGGATCGGCAAGCTGAAGCTCTTTGACCATCAGGGCAAAAATGCGGTCAAGCAGGCCATCCGGTCCTTTGGCTATCTCGCTTTCCACCACGAATTCGGTCAAAACCGACAGCGGTTCGTAAGGAATAGGGCAGTAAAAATCGGCTTCCGGCAGAATGCCCGTCCGGGACATCAGCGTAATGTGTAACCCTTCGCTGCCGTTGTCGAGGATGAATTTACCGTCACGAAACTCACCGTGCTGCATCACCACCGCCATAGCCGCGTCGAGACCGCTCAACGAGGTGCCCATAATGCCCACGCGGCAAGGGGGAATGCGGGCATCCATCAGGCCGGACCACGGGCTTGGGAAGAACGTGCGCGTGGCTTCATCCTCGTCTGGCCAGACGTGGCCGGTGGCGATAACCGCCAGGTCGAATTTATCCGGTAGGGCACGGTCGTTGACCGAAATCGTCACGCCGGTTGTCGAAGGGGTGATGTCGGTGACCTTCGCTGATTCATGGATCTCAACCTGGAACCCCAGCTTTTTCGCCTCTTTTACGATTGATCGAAAGCTGTCGCGAAAATACTCCCCCAGCAGGATCCTCGGCAGGAACTGCCGATCGTGCAGGCTGGCTTTATCCACCTTAAAGCGTGCGAGATGGGCGTCGCTCTGTTCCTTGAGCCAGTCGAGGTAGGTCATAAAAATGGGCGGGATTTCAATGCTCGCAATGTTCGCCAGCATCAGCCGGGAATTATCGTCGTCGTTATAGGGCATACCCACGCCGGCTTCATCGGCCTGTTCGAAAACGGAAACGGAGAGCGGCGTGCTGTTCTTAAGCAGGTGATAAAAGGTGTAAATCCCTGTGGGGCCGGAGCCGATAATCGCGATCTTCTTCATCAACACGTTTCCTGTGTTTTTTTCCATAGGAAAAGCGTAGCAGGAGAACAATGAAGAAAATAAGGGATTAGGAAAATTCAGGATATCAGAAGAGGAGTTGCACCATTTCAGGACTGAAATGGTGCGTCCGAGTGGACTCGAACCACCGACCCCCACCATGTCAAGGTGGTGCTCTAACCAACTGAGCTACGGACGCAGAATGGTGCGTTCAATTGGACTCGAACCAACGACCCCCACCATGTCAAGGTGGTGCTCTAACCAACTGAGCTATGAACGCAACGTGTTGTCGGTGACAACGGGGACGAATATTAGCGGCACAGCATCGAGGTGGCAAGAGGGAAAATGCAATTTTCTCTCTGATTTCACGCGATTGCTGTATTACCGCGCAAAGTGAAGAGAAAGTAGCCGCCAGGCGGCGGCTACTGCGTCGTTAACGTGCAGCGCGTTGTAAAATGACCGTTGATGGCTGGCGCTGCAGGAAGCGCATGCGCATCATCATCATAATCGCCGCCGAGGTCAGGCCGATGATAAAGCCCATCCAGAACCCTGCCGGCCCCATGCGCTCAACCACCAGGTCGGTCAGGGCCAGAATATAGCCACACGGCAGACCCAGCACCCAGTAGGCGATGAAAGTGATAAAGAAGATGGAACGCGTATCTTTATAGCCGCGCAGCACGCCGCTGCCAATCACCTGAATGGAGTCAGAAATCTGGTAAATCGCGGCCAGCAGCATCAGGTGCGATGCCAGCGTGACGACTTCCGGATTGTCGTTATAGAGCAGGGCGATCTGCTCGCGTAATGCAACGGTAAAGAGCGCAGTACAGATCGCCATGCAGACGCCGACGCCCAGTCCGGTTCGGGCGGCCGTTTGCGCATCGAGCGTTGAGCCCTGGCCCAGGCGGAAGCCTACGCGAATCGTCACCGCCGCCGCCAGCGACATCGGCAGGACGAACATCAGGGAGCTAAAGTTCAGCGCGATCTGGTGCCCGGCGACGTTCACAATGCCCAGCGGGGAGACCAGCAGGGCGACCACGGCAAACAGGGTCACCTCAAAGAACAGCGCGAGGGCGATCGGCAGCCCTAACTGCACCAGACGCGTCATGATGTTCCAGTCCGGCATGCTGAATCTGTGCTCGTTACGAATATCGCGCATGGAGCGGGCGCGCTTCACGAAGGTAAGCATCGAGAAGAACATTACCCAGTAAACGGCGGCCGTCGCCACGCCGCAGCCGACGCCGCCCAGCTCCGGCATCCCGAAATGACCGTAAATAAAGATATAGTTAACGGGAATGTTGACCAGCAGCCCGATAAAGCCCATCACCATGCCGGGCTTGGTTTTCGCCAGGCCTTCACACTGGTTACGCGCCACCTGGAAGAAGAGGTAGCCAGGCGCACCCCAGAGCAGCGCGCGCAAATAACCCACGGCTTTGTCCGCCAGTGCCGGGTCAATATTATGCATAGCGCGAATGATATGGCCCGCGTTCCAGAGCACGACCATAATCAGCACCGAGACAAATCCTGCCAGCCAGAAGCCCTGGCGGACCTGATGGGCAATGCGCTCGCGGCGCCCCGAACCATTGAGCTGAGCGATAACAGGCGTGAGCGCGAGCAGCAGACCGTGGCCGAACAGGATGGCCGGAAGCCAGATTGACGTACCGATAGCTACGGCCGCCATGTCGGTGGCGCTGTAGCCACCCGCCATTACCGTATCCACAAATCCCATTGCGGTCTGGGCCACCTGCGCGACGATCACTGGTATAGCCAGTGCCAATAGCTGGCGCGCTTCATTCATGTACTTCTGCACGTGAACACCTTTATTTTGTAGTTATATGAGAGACTAAAAAAGCCGCCGAAACTGGCAGCAAGAAGAAAATGCAGGGGGGTGCCAGCTATTGTAGCGGGCTTTAGCTATTTATCTAGTGAAAAAATCGCCAGAAAATGCGCTCTGCTGGCAACCTGTTTTTCCAACTGTTATTGTGGAGGGATTAAACGGTGTCATCACCGTTCGGAAAAAACAGGAGTTGTAAGCATGTTTACTGGTATTGTGCAGGGCACTGCCAAAGTGGTGTCCATTGATGAAAAACCTAATTTCCGTACTCATGTTGTTGAGCTGCCGGAATATATGCTTGAGGGCATTGAAACCGGCGCGTCGATTGCCCATAACGGCTGCTGCCTGACCGTGACCGAAATTAACGGCAACCAGATTAGCTTTGATTTAATGAAAGAGACGCTGCGCATCACTAACCTGGGCGAGCTGGTGGTAGGCGATACCATCAACGTTGAGCGCGCGGCGAAGTTCAGCGATGAGATTGGCGGTCATCTTATGTCGGGGCACATCATGACCACCGCCGAAGTGGCGAAAATCGTGACCTCGGAAAATAACCGTCAAATCTGGTTTAAAATGCAGGACCCGTCATTAATGAAATACATCCTCTATAAAGGATTTATTGGCATTGACGGGATTAGCCTGACGGTAGGGGAAGTGACGCCAACGCGTTTTTGCGTGCATTTAATTCCTGAAACGCTGCAGCGCACCACGCTGGGCGCGAAAAAACTGGGGCATCGCGTGAATATCGAAATCGATCCGCAGACCCAGGCTGTGGTGGATACGGTTGAGCGCGTGCTGGCAGCAAAAGAAGCCGCAATAATAAAGACCGCCGAAGAAGAATAAAAAATAACCCCGGATATCCGGGGTTATTTTTTTAGCGTGCGACACGCAGTCCGTGTTCTATCCCACGGCTGAATACCACCTGCCAGAGCTGAATATCCCGTGCGCGAAACGCCCCCGCGCAGGCATTCAGATAATAGCTAAACATTCGTTTGAATCGTTCAGAATAGTTGTCCGCAATCTCTGGCCAGGCTTTCTGGAAACGTTCATGCCATGCCATTAAGGTGGTGTCGTAGTCCGCGCCAAAGTTATGCCAGTCTTCCATCACGAAATGGGGTTCACTGGCGTTGGCAATCTGGCGAACGGACGGTAAACAGCCATTCGGAAAGATGTATTTGTTGATCCACGGGTCAACGTTATTGTCGGTCCGCTTAGAGCCGATGGTGTGCAGCAGGAAGATGCCGTCCGGTTTCAGATTCCGGTCCACCACCTCAAAATAGGTATCGTAGTTTTTTGGCCCCACGTGCTCGAACATGCCGACGGAAACAATCCGGTCAAACTGTTCATTCAGGTCACGGTAGTCCTGCAGCCTGATATCCACATCGAGATCCTGGCAGCGCTCCCGCGCCATTTTTTGCTGTTCCGCTGAGATCGTCACGCCGACCACGCTGACGCCATAATGCTTCGCCATAAAATATGCCAGCCCACCCCAGCCGCAGCCGATATCCAGCACGCGCATGCCGGGCTGTAGCTGCAGCTTCTCGCTAATCAGACGCAGCTTCGCCTGCTGAGCCTCTTCAAGCGTCGAGGCCTCTTTCCAGTAGGCGCAGGAGTATTGCATGAAAGGGTCCAGCATACGGCTGAACAAATCATTGCCAAGATCGTAATGTTCTTTGCCAACGATCCACGCGCGTTTTTTACTCTGGAGATTGAAAAGTCGGGCAGAGGCGACGCGCAGGGTGTCTTTCAGGTTGCGAGGGAGTTGATTTTCAAGACCGGCACGCAACACGCTGGCGAAAAAGGTATCCAGACGCTCACACTCCCACCAGCCGTCCATGTAGCTTTCTCCCAGGCCTAACGACCCTTCCCGCAACACGCGTTTAAAAAAGTCGGGATGCTTAACCTGAGGATCGGATGGCGATGATCCATTGATAGTGATGCCTGCACGACCTAACAGTTCACTGACGATCCGGGACCAGTTATCGTCCGGAACGCTGACTTCTTCTATACACGATGAACTCATAGCTTCTCCATCACCCTACTGTGATCAGAACCTTAAAACAGCGTAGACGCTTTTTTTGGTTTGTGAGAAATCTCACGGTAAATACCGCGAGGCTAGTATCCGACGTAGAACAGAGGAAGGGAGATAACCCTTGCCGAAATGCCTTCCATGGTAAAACGGGAGCACTCCGGCTCCCGTTAACACTTAATATTTATCGTATTTAATCGAACCAAATTTAGTATAGGCTTCAAAATTTGGTGATTCAATAGAAAATTGTTAGCAACCTAATCACTGAAATATAACATGATTTCTGGCGCAATCAGGCATGCGAGGTTTCCACCTGAGCACCGTTATCCTGCTCACGCTGCGCGGAGGCCTGCATGCGATAGCCCAATACCGCCAGCGCTACGGTGAACAGCATCACGCTGGTGGTGGTCAAAAGCGGCGTAGCAATCAGCGCCGAGACCACCAGGCTTGCCAGGAAGCACAAACCCAGCTGCAGGGTGTTCTGCAGCGCGGCGGCGCGGCCTGTTGCCTGCGGGAATGGACGCAGCGCCTGCGCCACAACGATAGGGTAAATCGCCCCGTTCGCAATGGCCATCACGCAGAACGGGATCAAAATTTCGGCCAGACCGGCACCCGGAATAAAGCCAACGGCCCAGGTCCCGATGACGCTCAGCGCATACAGCACCAGCAGCCACGGCAGCATCTGCTGACCTTCCCATTTTTGCAGCGCCGCGCGACAGCCGTACCCGCCCACAAGGAACGCGATTGTCTGCGGAACATAGCTCAGGCCGATGGCTGCCGGGCTGTAGCCCATATCGTGCAGAATGAACGGCGAGCCGGTGAGCCATGCGAAGAAGCTTGCCGAGCAGGCGGCATAGATCAGGACATTCCCGCGATACGCTTTGGCGCTCAACAGTGAGGTGAAGGTAATCGGCTTCGCGTCGGCATGCGCCTCTTTTTTATGCGCAGGCTTGAGGGCAAACGCCGGCAGCATCAGCACCAGCGTGATGGCAAACAGCGTGGCAAAAATGGCCTGCCAGTCAAAGTGCGCGAGGATCCAGCTGCCCAGCAGCGGAGCCAGGGCAGGGGAGAGGCCCACCAGCGGCATAATGGTGGCGAAAATACGGTTTGTGCGGTTAGCCGGGTAGTAGTCGGTCACCAGCGCCTGCCAGGTCACGGCCGCGGCACAGACGCCCACGGCCTGAACGAAGCGCAGCACCAGCAGCCAGGTGGCGTCGCGTACCCATAACATCCCCAGGCAGCCCGCAGCAAAAATGGCCAGGCCCAGCAACAGTACCGGTTTACGACCAAAGCGATCCGAGAGCGGTCCCCACAGCAGCTGCGCGAAAGCAAAACCGGCGAGGAACAAACTCAGGCTAGCACTGATGGCGGCAGCGGGGGTTTGCAAATCTTCCTGCATCGCGGCAAAAGCCGGCAGGTACATATCGGTAGCCAAAAAGCCCAGCACGCTTAAGCCGCCGAGCCAGACTAAAAAACCGTTCCTGGGTTGCATTATTTTATTCTCCTGAGGAGGCAGGTATACATTGGCGCTGAGTGTAGGGAGTGCAAAGCCGCTTGTGAAACGCTAATATTTGGCGGGTGCATTCAAATTTTTTGCAGGCAGAAAATGTGGTCAGATTATTCTCTTGAAGTGGTCGATGCTGTCGCGCGTAACGGCAGCTTCAGCGGTGCGGCGCAGGAGCTGCACCGCGTCCCTTCGGCCATCAGCTACACGGTGCGTCAACTGGAGGAGTGGCTGGCGGTTCCGCTGTTTGAGCGGCGGCATCGTGACGTGGAATTGACGCCCGCTGGGGCGTGGTTTTTGAAGGAAGGGCGTTCTGTTATCAAAAAAATGCAGATCACCCGCGAACAGTGCCAGCAGATCGCCAACGGCTGGCGGGGACATCTTTCCATCGCGGTGGATAACATCGTGAAGCCGGAACGCACCCGACAGATGATTGTCGATTTCTATCGTCACTTCTCTGACGTCGAGCTGCGGGTCTCGCAGGAGGTGTTCAACGGCGTCTGGGATGCGCTGGCGGACGGCAGGGCGGAGATGGCGATTGGCGCGACGCAGGCGATTCCGGTCGGGGGACGTTACGCCTTTCGCGACATGGGTATGCTGAGCTGGAAATGCGTGGTGGCCAGCGATCATCCTCTGGCAGCGATGGAAGGTCCGCTTAGCGACGAAACGCTGCGCAACTGGCCCTCGCTGGTGCTGGAGGATACGTCCCGTTCATTGCCCAAGCGTATCACCTGGCTTCTGGACAACCAGCGGCGGGTGGTGGCTCCGGACTGGGAATCGTCGGCGACGTGCCTCAGTGCCGGACTGTGCGTCGCGATGGTGCCCGTTCATTTTGCGCGTCCGCGCATCGATACCGGCGAATGGGTTGAACTGACGCTGGAAAATCCGTTCCCGGACGCGGCCTGCTGCCTGACCTGGCAACAAAATGATGTCTCGCCCGCCATGGCCTGGCTGCTGGATTATCTGGGGGACAGCGAAACGCTGAACCGGGAATGGTTACGGGAGCCAGCGTAGCTGGCCCCGTAAAGGGATTAACGACGGTAGTCGCGGAACGGACCGTCCGCAACGGAACGGCGTTCAATCAGGCGCGGGTGAACTTCAATGGACTGCGACTCTTCGCGCTTGTTGACGATCCTGTCGAGCAGCATATTGAAGGCCGTTTCGCCCAGCGAATCTTTCGGCTGGTGAATGGTGGTCAGCGCTGGGGTGAAGAAGCGCGCGTTACGCACGTTGTCATACCCGATCACGGAAATATCCTGCGGTACGCGCAGACCCAGTTCATCGGCGGCGCAGAGCGCGCCCATGGCCATGATGTCACCCCCGCAGAAAACGGCGGTCGGACGGTGCGGCTGGGAAACGATCTGCTGCATTGCGCGGTAACCTGATTCCGGCTCAAAGTCGCCCTGCACGATCCAGTTTTCCGGCACGGTTATCAGCGCTTCTTCCATCGCTTTCATAAAACCGGCAAGACGGCCCGCCCCGGTGTTGCGCTCCAGCGGACCCGGGATCACGCCAATCTCGCGGTGACCGCGTTCGATCAGGTAACGGCCGGCCATGTAACCGCCTTCAAAGGCATTGTCGATAACGGAGTCGGTGAAATCCGCACGCGCTTCGCCCCAGTCCATAACGACCATGGGGATGTGGCGATACTCTTCGAGCATCGACAGCACGGATTCCGGATACTCGGAACACATTACCAGCAGGCCGTCAACGCGCTTCTGCGCCATCATCGACAGGTAGGCGCGCTGTTTTTCAATGCTGTTCCACGCGTTGCCCAGAATCAGGGTATAGCCTTTCTGGAAGCAGTTTTTCTCAACAGCTTCAATGATCTCGGCAAAATAGGCCGCTTCACTGCTGGTCGCCAGCAATCCAATGGACTTGGTGTGATTAACCTTGAGGCTACGTGCAACCGCGCTTGGCGAATAGTGCAGCTCCTTGATCGCTGCCCAGACGGCGTTGCGCGTCTCTTCCGCCACAAAGCGGGTTTTGTTAATTACATGTGATACGGTTGTAGTGGAAACGTTTGCGCGTTTTGCTACGTCTTTAATTGTTGCCATTAAATGTCACTCCAGACCATATCCTAAGCTCCTGAAAAACTTGAAGGTAAACGTTTGCCTTCTCTCACCCTTATCACGCAATCTTGAATTGCGGCACGCCGGGAAAACGACACGGGACGTCAGGAGGGGGTCAATGGCCGGTACGCTAATAAATTTAGCGTGGAATTTTGTCCTATCTTGATGAAAAGGGGAAGAGGTAAAGTGGTTATCAGTATAAATCCAGGAAGATTTTTGACGTAATCTGTGCAAAAATGAGCAAGCTCACTTTTCGTGTGGGGATTAAAAGGAGAAAAATTGATGAGTTCCGATCTTAAGTTTTCGCTGTTCACCACCGTTGTTGTGCTGGCTCTGATTGTTGCGGCCGGTCTGACGGCTGCGCTGCACTGATTTACGCGGAGGGAGAGCCTTCTCCCTCCCGACTCCCCGGATTGTTACTTCTCTGGCAAAAAACTTTTGCCATTTTGTTAACTTCTCATTTTTTGTGATTGATGTCATGCTTTCCGCTTCTTTGTTCTGTGTCACCACATGACACGGCATCCGGAGTTGACGCATGAAAATCAATTTTCCCCTACTGGCCCTGGCGATTGGCGCTTTTGGGATTGGCACCACTGAATTCTCCCCGATGGGGTTACTGCCCGTCATCGCCCGCGGCGTGGACGTCTCGATCCCTGCGGCTGGCATGTTGATCAGCGCCTACGCTATCGGCGTGATGGTGGGAGCGCCGCTGATGACGCTTCTCCTTTCTCATCGCGCGCGCCGCAATGCGCTGATTTTCCTGATGGCGATTTTCACCCTCGGCAATGTGCTTTCGGCCATTTCGCCGGACTACACCACGCTGATGCTGTCGCGTATTCTGACAAGCCTCAACCACGGCGCGTTCTTTGGGCTGGGGTCGGTCGTGGCGGCAAGCGTGGTGCCAAAACATAAGCAGGCGAGCGCCGTGGCCACCATGTTTATGGGTCTGACCATCGCTAACATCGGCGGTGTTCCTGCTGCAACCTGGCTGGGAGAAGCGATCGGCTGGCGTATGTCTTTCCTGGCGACGGCCGGGCTGGGCGTGGTCGCGATGGTGGCATTGTTCTTCTCCCTGCCGAAAGGCAGCGCAGGAGAACGTCCGGAAGTGCGTAAGGAGCTGGCGGTGCTGATGCGCCCGCAGGTGCTTTCCGCGCTGCTTACCACCGTTCTCGGGGCAGGGGCGATGTTTACCCTCTATACCTATATTTCACCGGTACTGCATGACATTACCCACGCAACGCCTCTCTTTGTGACCGCGATGCTGGTGCTGATTGGCGTGGGCTTCTCGATTGGCAACTATCTCGGCGGGAAATTTGCCGACCGTTCCGTGAGCGGGACGCTGAAGGGCTTCTTAACTCTGCTGATTGTCATCATGATTGCCATTCCGTGGCTGGCGCGTAACGAGTTTGGCGCCGCGATGGCGATGGTCGTCTGGGGTGCAGCAACGTTCGCCGTGGTGCCACCGCTGCAGATGCGCGTGATGCGTGTTGCGCATGAAGCGCCGGGCCTCTCATCCTCGGTCAATATCGGTGCCTTTAACCTGGGCAATGCGCTCGGTGCGGCGGCCGGTGGGGCCGTGATTTCAGGTGGTCTGGGATACAGCTTTGTGCCGGTGATGGGGGCAATCATTGCCGCGCTCGGCCTGCTGTTGGTGATGATGTCGGGGCGTAAACAGCCAGAAGCAGCCTGCGCTGCGGAATAAACCAAAAACGCAGAAGGGCGAACCCTTCTGCGTGTCTTTTACGCGGCGAAGTTCTTCGCCACAAAGTCCCAGTTAACCAGTGCCCAGAAGTGTTCCAGGTAGTTCGGGCGCGCGTTACGGTAATCGATGTAGTAAGCGTGTTCCCATACGTCCACGGTCATCAGCGGCTTCGCGCTGGAGGTCAGCGGGGTGCCCGCGTTAGAGGTGGATACGATAGCCAGTTTGCCATCCGCCTCTTTAACCAGCCACGTCCAGCCTGAACCGAAGTTCTTGATGGCGGCATCGGTGAATTTCGCCTTGAAGTCCGCGAAGCTGCCAAATGCGGCGTTGATGGCGTTAGCCAGTTCACCGACAGGTTCACCGCCGGCATTCGGCGCTAGGCAGTGCCAGTAGAAGGTGTGGTTCCACACCTGAGCGGCGTTGTTGAATACGCCACCCTCTGAGCTGCGGACGATCTCTTCCAGCGTTTTGCCTTCAAAATCGGTGCCCTTGATCAGGTTGTTCAGGTTGGTGACGTAAGTCTGGTGATGTTTGCCGTAGTGATATTCCAGGGTTTCCGCAGAAATGTGCGGGGCCAGGGCGTCTTTTGCATACGGTAGTGCAGGTAATTCGAACGACATTGCTTCTCTCCTTATTGTATTTTGCGTTGCCAATAACCACACAGATAACAAGGACAGGATAGCAAATTGAAAGGGTATGCAAAAGAGGAACTTACCCTGCCACGGGTGTGGCAGGGCAGGGGTTAGCGAATGGTTTTCGGCGTCATCACGCGACGCGCGCCGACGTAGTGGCGTACCCAGTAGTCTTCACTGAGAGAGGTGATCTGAATATCCTGACCGCTACGTGGAGACTGGATGAATTTTCCGTTGCCGACATAGACGCCGACGTGGTCAGCCGTGCCGCGACCCTGGGTGCGGAAGAACACCAGATCGCCATTTTCCAGCTCACCGCGGTCAACCGGTGAGGCATCGCGGAGGTGGTACATCTCATTGGCGGTACGAGGAATGCGGAACTTGACCAGATCTTTATAGGCGTAATAGACGAGGCCGCTGCAGTCAAAACCGGTACGCGGCGAAGTCCCACCCCAGTGATAAGGTTTACCAATCTGCCCCATCAGCTTATTCATTGCGGTTTTTTGCGCTTTCTGTACGCGCACTTTATGCACTTCCGCGATTTTCGTGACCTTCGTGCATTTCGCCTTATGGCCTTTACGCGTGATGCATTTTTCAGTAACGAGGTTAGCGGCGGTTTGCGAAGCTTTACTTTTGGCAGAGTGGGCAGTGCGGGAAGGTTTTGTTTTTGTTTTGCTGGAAGCGGTCCGTTTCGTCTGAGCCGGTGTTTTTTTCTTGTCGTTCTTAGCGGTGGTTTTTTTCTTACGTTCTGTGGCTTTCACCAGATGGTTTTTTTGTACAGCAGAATGCCGCGCCTGCTGAGAGGCGTTTGCCACTGGCGTGAAAGTGAGTGAAGTAAACAGTAAAGCACAGAGCGTGATCGAGATTTTATTTATCCGCGCCACTGGGCAGTCCCCTGATAAATGCAGGTCATCAATAATACCCGCGTGTGATTTACAAAGCCCGTCGATTCTAATCTATAAAAAGCCAGAAAGTTAATAGCATTTTTCAATCTACAATCGTGTTTCGTTAGCAAGTGCAAAAAAATTCATCGTTCTGTCGCACATTTGCCCGCTCCCTAAGCAAAACCCTGAATGCGGCAGGGGTAAACACCATTTGCAATGCAACTTTTCGTGACTCGGGGTAGAATGTATAAACGTGACAAAAATGTTATTTTCCGATGCCAGTCTGAACCGCTACAATGTCAGACGAATGCCGTAACAGAAGTTAAAGGAAGCAAGACATGAGCACCACTATTGAAAAAATCCAGCGCCAGATCGCTGAAAACCCGATTCTGCTGTATATGAAAGGTTCTCCGAAGCTGCCAAGCTGCGGCTTCTCCGCACAAGCGGTTCAGGCGCTGTCAGCCTGTGGTGAGCGTTTTGCTTACGTTGATATCCTGCAGAATCCGGACATCCGCGCTGAGCTGCCTAAGTACGCTAACTGGCCGACTTTCCCACAGCTGTGGGTTGACGGCGAACTGGTTGGCGGCTGCGATATCCTGATTGAAATGTATCAGCGCGGCGAACTGCAGCAGCTGATCAAAGAGACGGCGGCGAAGTATAAAACGGAAGAGCCGGACGCAGAGTAATTTTCTGCGCAAATAAAAAAGCGACCAGATAAGGTCGCTTTTTTTTATTCTTCGCTGTCACCCATCGGCAGCGGCCAGCCGCCAAGACGCTTCCAGCGGTTGACGATCTCACAGAACAGCTCTGCGGTGCGCTCCGTATCGTATAGAGCGGAGTGCGCCTGCGTTCCGTCGAACGGAATGCCAGCCGTAATGCAGGCTTTAGATAACACCGTTTGTCCCAGCGCCAGGCCGCTCAATGCGGCGGTGTCGAAGGTGACAAAAGGGTGGAAGGGGTTGCGTTTGAGCGACGCGCGCTCCGCGGCAGCCATGGTAAAGCTGTGATCGAAGGTGGCGTTATGGGCCACCATAATGGCGCGGCTGCAGTTGCTCTCTTTCATGCCTTTACGCACCATTTTAAAAATGGCGTGCAGCGCATCATATTCACTGACGGCACCGCGCAGCGGGTTATGCGGATCGATACCGTTAAACGCCAGCGCTTCCGGCTGTAAGTTTGCCCCTTCGAAAGGTTCAACGTGGAAATGCAGCGTGGTGTCCGGTGTAAGCCAGCCCTGTTCATCCATCTTCAGCGTGATGGCGGCAATTTCGAGCAGCGCATCGGTTTTAGCGTTAAATCCGGCTGTTTCTACATCAATGACAACGGGATAAAAACCACGAAAACGGTCGCACAGACCGCTAAATTGAGCGTTATCGGACATCAGGGTCTCTTACATGGGGAAAAAGCAGAGGGCATTATGGCAAATTTTGCGGGGTGATGCAGTAAAACTACGGGCGCACGTTGCGCCCTGAGGGATCAGTTGCCCAGACCGCGACCGGCGTCTTTGGCTTCAATCAGCTCGATTTTGTAACCGTCCGGATCTTCCACAAACGCAATCACGGTGGTGCCGCCTTTTACCGGGCCCGCTTCGCGCGTGACGTTACCGCCATTTTTGCGAATGCGTTCGCACGCATCGGCCGCGTTATCCACTTCCAGCGCGATATGGCCGTAGGCCGTGCCCAGCTCATAGCTGTCAACGCCCCAGTTGTAGGTCAGCTCGATCACTGCTTCATCCGTTTCCGGGCCGTAACCCACGAACGCCAGCGAGTATTTGTATTCCGGGTTTTCGCTGGTGCGCAGCAGCTTCATGCCCAGGACGTTAGTGTAGAAATCGATAGAACGTTGCAGGTCGCCAACGCGCAGCATGGTGTGAAGTAGGCGCATAATTTCCTCATTAACCAATGGAATAAAAAAGCTTTTTGATCAGAAACGATGTTTTAGTATAGCGGCGAACTGTCGCCGCTATCAATGAACAATGGCGAGATTACAGTGAAGGGTAGTCGGTGTAGCCTTCCGCGCCGCCGCCGTAGAAGCTTTCCGGACGCTGCGGGTTGAGCGCTGCTTTTTTCTGCAGACGAGCAACCAGATCCGGGTTGGCGATGTAGTCACGGCCAAACGCGACGGCATCAATCAGCCCTTTATTAATCAGATCTTCGGCTTTCTCCGGCGTATACGCCCCTGCACCGATGATCACTCCGTGGAAACGTTCGCGCACTTTCTGACGGAAAGCCTCAGTGTATGGCTTGCCGCCGGCCCAGTCCGGCTCGGACATGTGCAGATAAGCGATGCCACGTTTAGCCAGTTCTTCGATCAGGTACAGTGCATCGGCTTCTTCGTTCGGACCGTTGTCGACGTTCTGGAAAGAACCGATTGGGGAAACGCGGATCCCGATACGATCTGGGCTCCACTCCTGACATACGGCATCAACCACTTCCAGTACCAGGCGAGCGCGATTTTCGACGCTGCCGCCGTACTGGTCGGTGCGATGGTTAGACGACGGTGACAGGAACTGGTGCAGCAGGTAGCCGTGCGCGGAGTGCAGCTCAATCAGGTCAAAACCGGCTTCACGAGCGTTGGCCACTGCCTGGCGGAAGTCGTTAACGATACCCGGGATTTCATCCAGCTCCAGGGCACGTGGCATAGAGGTATCCACGCGGATCGCATTACCGTTTTCATCACGCAGGGAAGTGCGGGTATTTGCACTCAGGGCCGAAGCGGAGACCGGAGCCTGGCCGCCAGGCTGAATGCTGCTGTGAGAGATACGACCGGTATGCCACAGCTGGACCGCAATGCGACCCTCTTCAGCGTGAACGCCTGCGGTAATTTTCTGCCATGCGGCGATCTGTTCCGGGCTGTGAAGGCCCGGCGCGCCCGCATAACCCTTCGCCTGAGCAGAAATCTGTGTGGCTTCCGTAATGATCAGGCCAGAGCTTGCGCGCTGACGATAGTATTCGCCCATCAGGGGGGTGGGGATGTCACCCGGCTCAATGCTGCGCAGACGGGTCAGCGGAGCCATAAACACGCGGTTTGGCGCCGTGACGGCACCCACTTTCAATGGGGTAAACAGTTTTTCAGCTGACATAAAGACTCCTGAGTAGACCAGTCGACTAGTAATAAGGTAAATAAAAAGCGCCCGTTATACGCCTGGCGCAGTAATACTGTTTTTCACATGTGCCAGTGCGCTTTCCAGCGGCAGGGCACTGCGCGAAATTTTTGCCTGCAGGTTGGCTCCTAACCAGAGGGAGTAGAGCACCTGAGACTGCATTAAGGGGTCGCCGGAAAAGGCCAGCGTTTTTTCTTCGCGGCCTTTTTCCAGCGCCTGGGCCAGCAGGGCGATTACGCCGCGGGCACCCTTATCCATCGCCGAGCGCATATCTTCGGAAAGATCGCACACTTCGGCAGACAGTTTGACCGTCAGGCATCCGCTGATAATGCCCTGCTGACAGAACTGGTTCAGCGTTTCCTGATAGTAATTCAGAACACGATCCCGGTAGTTCCCCTCACCCGACGCAAAGTGGGTCGCCAGACGCTGGTGGTAGCCAGCATAATGACGCTCCAGCATCGCCACGCCAAAGGCCTCTTTGGACCGGAAGTAGTGATAAAACGACCCCTTCGGTACCTCAGCGGTTTTTAATAACTCGCTCAACCCCATACCGGTAAACCCGCGATGCATGCAAAGCTGCTCGCCGGTTGCCAGTAGATGTTCGCGGGTATCGTGTTCAGTATTTCTGCTCATGGCCGCACTCTAATAGACCGTTCGGTCTAATGCAAGCGAGTTTACTGACGACATGCACTCAGTATATCCAGCTGCGGTTGATAAACCGTTGATTTCACGTCCATCATACCCAATACGGTTGAGAACAAATTGTCCTGGGAAACCGCATTTTTTGCTGCCTGGTCACGCAAACACTGTCCGTTGATGCCAAAGTTTTTTGCATAATCCGGTGACAGCCAGAACATAAACGGAATATGCGTTTGCTGCTCCGGCGCCAGCATGTACGGCGTGCCGTGCAGATAAATACCGCTTTCACCCAGTGATTCACCGTGATCCGAAAGGTAAATCAGCGCGGTGTTCATGCTTGCCTGTCGCGCTTTCAGCGCATCAATGGTTTTGCTGACCATGCTGTCGGTATAGAGGATAGTGTTGTCATAGGTGTTTACCAGCGCCTGATGGTCGCAATCCTGAATTTCATTGGTGTCGCAGGTTGGGGTGAATTTCCGGAAATTGTCCGGGTAACGGCGATAGTACGCCGGTCCATGACTCCCCATCAGGTGGATAACCAGCACCGTATCTTGCTTCACGCCATCCAGCACGTTGTCCAGACGGTAGAAGTTCACGTCGTCAATACAGGATTTATCTTTGCAGAACTGATCCAGATTCCACTGCGTCATATCGGTATGGGGGATGCGATCGCAGGCACCTTTACACCCGCCATCGTTGTCGCGCCACAGCAGATTGATTCCCGCATGCTTCAGCACATCGAGCAGACCTTCCTGATGGTGTGCCAGGTCGGCATCGTACTTGCTGCGCGTCATGCCGGAGAACATGCACGGAACGGAAACCGCGGTTTCAGTGCCGCATGAGGAGGCCTGCGGGAAGTTAATCACATCCTGCTTTTTTAGCTCCGGGTTGGTTTCACGATCGTAACCGTTCAGGGAGTAGTTTGCCGCGCGAGACGCTTCGCCGACGACAAGCACCAGAACGGTTTTCTTTTGTTGACCGGAAATCAGTGGCCCTTTATGGGCATCTTCACCAATCCGCACCAGCGTCTGATCGCCGGCAAACCAGCGCATCTTGCTGTACTTCACCACGGCGCTGACATAGTTCGCCGGAGTGACCATTTTGACGATGCTTTTGTTATTGCGGAAAAGCGACGCGTAATCTTTATAAAACAGCGCGGCCACCAGGATAATCACCAGCAGAGCGCCGAGCATCGCGGCAACCCGCGTCAGCAGGGCATACCACCATTTCCCGGTACGAATGCGGGTAAGAGCCAGCACCACCGAGGGAACGAGGCCTGCGATAACAATCCACAGAATCATCTGCGGGGTCACCAGGGCGGTCGCTTCCTGAGAGTTGGTTTCGAAGACGTTCACAATCATATTCTGATCGATCACCGCGCCGTAGGTGTACATAAAATACGTCGCAGCGGCGCAACCGATGGTTAAAACAATCAGCAGCGGTTTACGGATATACGGGATATTAAGCAGGCTAAAGACAATCACCCAGCCGCAAAACAGCACCAGCGGTACGGAGGCGGCAAAGAGGAAGTCGTGCAGATGGACTGGGCCGATGATGGCCCAGCTGCGCTGGATAAACAGCCCGTTGATTAACGTAAAGAAGAGAGCACAACCCAGAGTAAATTTAATGTCGTTACAGTGTAACTTTTTGATTGACCACATCGATCGGTAAACCTGTTATTGTCATGATGGGCCGAGTATAGAGAGGGAAGATTAGTGAAACCTTAATGCCACAAATCTGTGATATAGGCCTTGCACGTGGCGCGTTTAGCGTCTTCACTGTAGGTGAGAGTGGCTATCTGGAGGTGAGTGTGGCAGAGCAGCTGGAGTTTTTCCCCATCCAGAGCCCGTGCCGGGGTATTTGTCAGGTGGATGAACGCGGATATTGCCGTGGATGCATGCGTACCCGTGACGAGCGTTTCAACTGGCAAAACTTTAGCGACACGCAAAAGCAGGAGGTACTACGCCTCTGTCGACAGCGCCTTCTGCGCAAAATACGCGCAAACAAAGCGGGTGAGACCGAAGAACCCCAGCAACCTTCACTTTTTTAACACGGTAATTGCGTATACTCATGACATCACGTCCTTGAGGAAAATGTTATGGTTCAGCGAATTACCCTTGCCCCCCAGGGGCCAGAATTCTCCCGTTTTGTGATGGGCTACTGGCGCCTGATGGACTGGAATATGTCTCCGCTCCAGCTGGCGAGCTTTATTGAAGAGCACCTCGATTTAGGCATCACCACGGTCGATCATGCTGATATTTACGGTGGCTACCAGTGCGAGGCCGCGTTCGGCGAGGCGCTTAAGCTGGTTCCGGCACTGCGCGATCGCATGGAAATTGTCACGAAGTGTGGGATCGCCACCACGGCAAAACCTGAACACGCCCTCGGTCATTACATCACCGACAGCGCGCATATCATCAAGAGCGCCGAGCAGTCGCTGGTCAATCTGGCGACCGATCGTATCGACCTGCTGTTAATCCACCGCCCCGACCCGCTGATGGATGCTGACGAGGTGGCCGAAGCTTTCCTGAACCTGCATCAGAGTGGGAAAGTGCGTCATTTCGGCGTTTCTAACTTTACCCCGGCGCAGTTTGCGCTTCTTCAGTCTCGTCTGCCGTTTACCCTGGCCACAAACCAGGTTGAGATCTCCCCGGTTCACCAGCCGCTGCTGCTGGATGGTACCCTCGATCAGCTACAACAGCTGCGCATTCGCCCGATGGCCTGGTCCTGCCTGGGGGGCGGACGCCTGTTTAATGATGATGAATTCCAGCCGCTGCGCAACGAGCTTGAGACGATCGCCCGCGAACTGAACGCGGAAAGCATCGAACAGGTGGTTTACGCGTGGATCCTGCGCCTGCCGTCAAAACCGCTGCCCATTATCGGTTCCGGCAAAATAGAACGCGTGCGTTCTGCACTGGCCGCTGAAGAGCTGCAGATGACCCGCCAGCAGTGGTTCCGCATCCGCAAAGCCGCTCTGGGTTACGACGTGCCATAAACCGCCAGAAGGTGACTTTCCGGTGAAATCTTTGCCCCTGGTATACACTTAAGGGGCAAAAAATAACCCGCGGAGGTCATATGAAGCGTTTTGCTCTGGCACTGATCACGCTGGTTGTTTGCGCAGGGGCGCAGGCAGCCAGCGATGAAGTGGAAATGAATCTCGTCACCCCACAAGGAGTGGGTCAGTCCATCGGAACGGTGAAAATCACGGAAACCGATAAAGGACTGGAGTTTGCCCCCAGCCTCAAAGCACTCCCGCCCGGTGAGCATGGTTTCCATGTTCATGCCAAAGGCAGCTGTCAGCCCGCTTTAAAAGAAGGTAAACCGTCGGCGGCGGAAGCGGCAGGGGGGCACCTCGATCCCCAGCATTCCGGTAAGCATGAAGGCCCGGATGGAATGGGGCATTTAGGCGATCTGCCCGTGCTGGTGGTCAATAACGACGGTAAAGCCACCGAACCCGTCGTCGCGCCGCGTCTGAAAAAGCTGGATGAGGTGAAAGGCAAAGCGCTGATGATCCATGTCGGCGGCGACAATATGTCCGATCGGCCTAAACCGCTTGGCGGCGGAGGGGCACGCTATGCGTGCGGCGTGATATGATCTCCAATCGTTCCCGGCGGTGGTGCCTGCTCCAGCTGCGACAGCGAGCAGTGCAGCCGCCAGATTATCGAGGCCAAATCACGGGCTGCGGGCAGATGATGCTGTGCAAGCGTATCGCAGATCCGCTGCAGTTCATTCAGCGTGGTTGCCAGCGGGCGCTGCTGAACACCGCGTTCGCTCATCACATCGCGCAGCAGGGATATGCAAACATCACGAACCTGCGATAGCGGGTCGGAACGCGTTTCCCACCCGCGAAGCTGCCAGACCACGTGCGAGCAGTTCAACAGCACCACGCCCCAGCGCAGCAGCCAGCGCCGGGAAAGTGCGTCCTGGCTGCTGTTCAGCTGGCTGACGTGATGATAAACCAGCGATTCATATTCGTTTTCACTCATGTGTGGTTTACGGCTGAGCTGGTCGACAAACCCTCTGCGTAACTCCCGGATATGCCTGCGGCTCTTGCGTGCATCGGAGCCGGGACGCAACACCGCGAATGCCAGCCACGCCAGCCCCACGCCAAGGATCTTTGCCAGGTTGTCATTGAGAAAGTCGGCGTAATCATAAACCGGCGGATTCGTTACGGAGATAAACGAGCCCATAAAGACAATCAGCTGTCCCCAGAGGCCCGCCAGCTTCGGCATCTGCAGCTTCAGAAGCTGCATGGTGGTCAACAGGGGAAACAGGAACAGCAGGAACTGCCAAAGATCGCTTATCTGCACCATCAGGCCAAATTTCACCACGAAGCTGAACAGCGATAGCAGCACCAGCGTGCGCAACAGGAGAGTCAGAGAGTTGAACGGCGATGCCGCGACGGAGTAAAGCACGCAGCTGATGGCGGCAAGCGTCAGGGCCGCCGTACCGGACTCCCACTGCGTGGTAATGCTCCATGCTCCCACCAGCATCAGCGCACAGAAGGTGCGAAAACCGCTCCACAACGCTTCAAGATAGTCGGTATGGCGTGCAAGTGCCGGGCTGCCGGGGACGTTGAACTCCGTCAATGGGGTCGCATTCTCGACGGCCATAATCCAGCGGCTGCTGCGCAGGTACAGACGGCAGAAGTAATTCAGGCGCTGCCAGAAGGCGCGATGGCGGTAGTCGTACTCATCAACAGGGGCGAGCGGGGCGATGATCTTCGCAACGGTGTAGATGTCCGCATCCGGGCGCGCAAGTGCCGCGAGCAGCGTTTCGATAACGGCACGGGTGTTATCCGGAGGCGTCGGCCAGTTGAGCAGCATCCGGCGCAGGCTGGATATGGCGCTGGTCATGCGCAGCTGCTGATGCAGCAAATAGTTAAGCAGGGTGTTCTGGCGGCGAAAGCGGTAGTGACTCCAGAACGCCTGAATACGCAACAGATTCATCGTCAGAATCTGTCCGATAACCTTTTCATGCGCGAGGCGGATATCGTCGCTGTTATCCGGTTGCCACAGCAGGCTCGCGTGTTCCAGTAGCCGGGTGTGCATGGTTTTTAGCGCAGTGATAAGCGTTGTGCCGTCGGATGTGCTGGGGAGGATCATCATCATAAAGCCGCCGCTGAGGATCCCGACAATCACTTCACAGACGCGCGCCTGGGCGATATTCCACAGCTCGGTGGTGTCGAGCACGTTAACTACCGGAAAGGCGATAATGGCGGCGGTATAGCCCGCCAGCTGAAAAGCGTAGGCGACGTTATTTGTAAAATGGGCGCAGGCCCAGGTACAGCCCCCCAGCCATGCCGCCATACTGAGCAGGAACAGCCACGGATCGTTCAGCGTATGCCCGGCGATAATTAACGCTGCGGTGGCGCCCAGCAGGCTGCCTGCGATACGGCCAAGGCTTTTACTGATCACCCCGCCCACCGTTGGGAAACTAACCACCGCCGCAGACGTCATCGCCCAGTAGGGCTCATCCAGGTTCAGGTAATAGGCGACGGTCAGCGCCAGACACATGGCAATGCCGTTACGTAGGGCGTAGCGCCACTGTGGGCGCGTCGCTTTCATCCACGGCGTGTTTTGCCAGGCGATCCCCTGCAGCTTCATTAACGGGTTCCGATGGAGACTGTGCAGGTGGTGCCGGACACCAGCGTAATGTCCTGCGGTAAACGGTCAAACTCCACGCGAACCGGAACGCGCTGGGCCAGACGTACCCAGGGCACGTTCGGCTTAATGTCCGGCACAAGACCTGAATCCGTTTCAACGCTTTGATCGTAAATGGCACGGCCAACGCTGGATACGTGACCCTGTAACCTCTTAGAGCCGCTGTAAAGCGTTATCGCGGCTGGCGAGCCCTCGCGAATATGCCGAAGCTTGGTCTCTTCGAAATAGCCCACGACGTAGAAGGAGTGACTGTCGACGAGGGCGAATATCGGTTGTCCCGTGGTGGCATAATTCCCCACGCGGGCGGAGAGGTTGGTCACCCATCCATCGACAGGTGCTGTAATCACGGTTTGGGTCAGCTGCCACTGCGCCTGCTTCAGCGTCGCCTCCGCCACGTTGACGTTAGCCTGCATTGCCTTCACGTTGATATTGGCGGTATCTAAGTCTTCCGCTGAGATGTAGTTTTGCGACAGGTGACGGCGGCGATTGGCCTCGTTGTTGGCCTTTGCCAGATCCGACTGGGCTTTTGCCAGCTGGGCCTGGGCGTTCAGAATCGCAATGTGGTACGGGGTATCGTCGATACGGAATAAAACGTCCCCCTTTTTGACAAACTGGTTATCCTTAACTAAAAGCGTTGTGATACTTCCCGACACCTGAGGAGTAATGCTGACCTGTTCAGCGCGAACTTTGCCGTCACGCGTCCAGGGCGACTGCATATAAAAATTCCACATCCACCACCCCGCAACCAGCGCGAGGGCAAGGACAAACAGGGTGGAAAAGTACTTTAGCGTTTTCAGGGACATATTCACCACACAGTCAAAACGGCAAGGCCCAGGCATACGGAAAGGGCAAACAGGGAAAGATCCATCAGCATGGGATGCCAGATTTCACCGGAGTACATCCAGTCGCGAAGCAGACGATGCGCGATGAGCCAGAGCAGAAAACCCACCAGAACGGCCTTAAACAGCGGAGGAAAATAGACTGACGCACCGAAGATCAGGTCCTGAAGGGGCAACCCCTCTGAGCGATGAAAAAACGTCACGGGCAGAAATCCTTTGCAGTGAACAGAATGCCGCGTTGGCTTGTCTTAGTATGATGAAGCATCACAATTCAGTGTAAGTCATACTTTTAAGTTCGATGAATGCAGTATTGCATTTGTTTTGGCAATACAAATGCTGCACACTATTCTAAAATCAGTATAATAACTTAGCAAGCTAATTATAAGGAGATGAAATTGGAATCGCCATTAGGTTCTGATCTGGCAAGGTTGGTACGCGTCTGGCGTGCTCTGATTGACCATCGCCTGAAACCTCTGGAACTCACACAGACGCATTGGGTCACGCTGCACAACATCCATCAGCTGCCGCCCGATCAGTCGCAAATTCAGCTGGCAAAAGCGATAGGGATTGAGCAACCGTCGCTGGTGCGCACGCTTGACCAGCTGGAAGAGAAGGGGTTGATCTCGCGGCAAACCTGCGCCAGCGATCGTCGCGCCAAGCGGATTAAACTCACCGAGAAAGCGGCGCCAATCATCACGGAAATGGAAGCCGTGATCACCAGGACGCGCGGTGAAATCCTGTCAGGCGTTTCACCCGCGGAGCTGGAAATGCTCATCAGCCTTATTGCTCGCCTTGAGCAAAACATCCATGAGCTGCATTCTCGCGACTAATAAACACGAAGGCCTTGCAGCAGCAAGGCCTTTTTTTATTTAAAGACGACCACACGATTACGTCCCGTCTCCTTCGCTTCATACATCGCTTTGTCGGCGTTTTCCACGCACGTTTCTGCGGCTATCGCGGGTGACGTCGCCGTATACACCCCCATGCTGATGGTGACTGGCTCCGGTAGTTGACCGCCGCTGCTGGTGTTATCGAAGCTGCTCAGATTTAACCGTATGCGCTCCGCCACCTGGTGCGCTGCTTCTGATGAGGTGTTGGCCAGCATCAGAACAAACTCCTCACCACCGATACGGGCCGCGATGTCCTGCGGGCGTACGGAATCCATCAGCAGGTTAGCGACAAACTGCAGGACTTTGTCGCCCTGAAGATGCCCGTAGGTGTCGTTGATACGCTTGAAGCGATCGAGATCGCTGACGATGACGGAAACAGGGCGGCTGGGTTTGGCGATATCCAGCGCCTGCTTTAATGTTTCATAAAAATAGCTGCGGTTATAAAGGCGCGTCAGCGGGTCGCGAATTGAGTTCTGGTACGACTGCTGATACTTGGCGTGCGAGTCGCGATACAGCCTGAAAACATCGTAGAGCAGAACAAAAATGAGCAGCAGCGTGGCGACAGTCTCAAATAAGCGGGCGCGATACCAGGAGATATCTTCGACATTTCCACCCGCTAACAGCATTGTGAGCGTGACGATATAGCAGACGCACAGAAAATTACCGCCCACCCAGAATAAGTTGCGTATGCGCGTAATAAACATCAGCGTTCCTAATGTCACCACCCAGAGTGCAATTAATGCAATATTAATGAAGTGGCTCCAGAGAACCATAAACTCACGGGTTTCATTATCCACCAGATCAATGGATAAAAATGAAGAGTGACTGGAATACATCCAGGCCAACCCTACTGCAAAGACGGTAAAGAGAAACTCGCCGCCCACAATAAGGATATGCGCCAGTCGTGAAAGAGGACAATTGCGCGTGGTATAGAGTATTGCCGAAACGATTATTAGCACCGCCATTAAAAGATGGCGGAACATATAGAAGATCATCGCATCGTTGTAGTTTACAGCGTTGAACTGATAGAGGTCCAGCCAGGCGGGAAAGCAGGACAACGTTCCGACCATCAGCGATGCCGCCCCGGCAAAGGCAAAAGCGATCGCTACCAGATACAACCGTTTTCGGTCACACCAGTATTTCATTGCCATAAAGAAGGCAATAAACAGGTTAAACACCAGCAAAAAAATGGTGAGCGTAGGGAACAAATGAGACGAGAAGCTAGGTACCCATTCGGCAATTTTCGAAAACAGGGCGTGTAATATGCCAATGACAACAATACAACCCAGACAGAACGAGGTATAACGACCCTTTACGGAACGATGATTAGAAAACATATACGTTTTTAATGGCTTTATAATGAATTAAGGTGAGGTAATTGCGAGAGTTTAATCAATTAGCCTGCTAAATACTTTGCGCAAAAACAATATATGATGTGGTTAAAAATTGGCGGGGTGAATTTATTTTGTAAATATATTTGTGGGAGTGATATATATTGTAAATGGATGTGGTCCGATGACCACATCCATTTTTAATTAACGTGGAGAAACGGTCACCTGGCTTCCGTTGCTTGCCAGAACGACGCGCTGGCCTGCAGAGAAGCGAGTGTTGCCTTGTTTCTGGACAACCATGATAGTGCTGCCATCGTCTTTACGAATTTCCAGCTCTACGCCCTGAGTTTTGTTCATTGCGCCCTGAACGCCCTGGCCAGCTACACCACCTGCAACGGCGCCTGCGGCCGTCGCCAGCGAGCGGCCAGTGCCACCGCCGACGGTATTGCCCAGGAAACCACCCAGGACGGCACCGCCGATTGCGCCCATCACGTTGTTTTCATCGCCACCCTGGATCTGTACAGGGCGTGCGTTAACAACGGTACCGTAAGTTACGTTCTGAACCTGTTTCGCTTCAGAAGCGCTGTAAACGTCGCCAGAGAGTGAATTGTCATTCACACAGCCAGCCAGAGTTAAACCAATCAGCGAAACGCCCAGTACACGTAAAATCATTTGAATCTCCTGTTCACCAAAAACGCCCGGTTGGGGCATCCGTTATGGCTAAATTATATGGCATAAGGGGCCATAGTTCATATCTTTGCACTAACAATAAGAAAATTGTACTTGAATTTGACTTAACGAGAGATAAACAGGAACCGCCCGCGTTACGCGTCTGACATTGTTAAAAAATATTATCGCCGGATGGCAAAGCTGCGCCGTTTATGGTTGAGTGGGTATCCTTAGCCCACGCAACGTAAGGAAAGCGCATGAAATCGGGTCGCTACATTGGTGTGATGTCAGGCACCAGTCTGGATGGGGTAGATGTCGTTCTGGCCGCCATTGACGAAAACATGGTGGCACAGCAGGCGAGCCTGACCTGGCCAATCCCCATTTCACTGAAAGAGGATATTCTGAGCATTTGTCAGGGGCAGCAGCTGACCCTCTCCCAGCTTGGACAGCTTGATGTTCGCCTGGGGGCGCTGTTTGCGGATGCGGTGTTGGCTTTAATGCAGAAAGAACATCTTCGCCCGCAGGATGTGGTGGCCATCGGGTGTCATGGACAAACGGTCTGGCATGAACCCGGAGGAGATGCCCCGCATACGCTGCAAATCGGTGATAACAACCAGATTGTGGCGAAGACGGGCGTGACGGTGGTTGGCGATTTCCGTCGTCGCGATATCGCCCTTGGCGGACAGGGCGCGCCGCTGGTGCCTGCGTTCCATCAGGCGCTACTGGCGCACCCTTCAGAACGTCGTATGGTGCTCAACATTGGTGGGATCGCCAATCTGTCGATGCTGATCCCGGGGCAGCCGGTGCGCGGCTACGATACCGGCCCGGGCAATATGCTGATGGATGCCTGGATATGGCGTCAGTGCGGTCAACCTTATGATAAAAACGCGGAGTGGGCGAGCGAGGGTAAGGTGATTATCCCGCTGCTGCAGTCCATGCTGAGCGACCCTTATTTTGCCTTACCGGCACCGAAAAGTACGGGGCGTGAATACTTCAACTTTGGCTGGCTTGAGCGCCAGCTGGCGTCATTCCCGGCGCTTGCACCGCAGGATGTCCAGGCGACGCTTGCCGAGCTCACGGCCGTGTCGATTTCCGAACAGGTGCTCCTCAGCGGCGGATGCGAACGCCTGCTGGTGTGCGGCGGGGGAAGCCGTAACCCGCTGGTGATGGCGCGTCTTGCGGGGCTACTGCCGGGTACCGAAGTGTCTACGACCGATGAGGCTGGCATCAGCGGGGATGACATGGAGGCGCTGGCTTTCGCCTGGCTTGCCTGGCGCACCATTGCCGGGCTGCCGGGTAATTTGCCGTCGGTAACCGGTGCTCGCGAGGCGAGCGTTCTTGGGGCGATTTTCCCGGCGAATCCGCGTCATAATCAGAGTTAACTGAAATTCAGCGCGGTGCGTCGCCGTTAGAATGGAACGAAACAGGAGGGCGGACATGCCCTCCAGGACCAGGAAAGTCTTCGGAATACGCCCATGAAAAAACTTCTTCTTATTGCCGCTCCTTTGTTGCTGTCAGGATGCAGCGTCTACAACCAGCTCCTTGAGCGCATGCAGACCGATACGCTGGAGTATCGCTGCGACGAAAAACCGCTGACCGTTAAGCTGAACAATCCACGCCAGGAAGCCAGTTTTGTTTACGACAATAAATTGCTTACGCTGAAGCAGGGCATGTCAGCCTCAGGCGCCCGCTACACCGACGGTATCTATGTCTTCTGGTCGAAAGGCGACAGCGCCACGGTCTACAAACGCGACCGCATTGTGCTGAACAATTGCCAGCTTGAAAATCCGAAGCGTTGAGATTTTTACAGGGGCGGCGCACAATAGCGCCACCCACTCTCAATGTCAGCTAACGCCATGTCAGATAACGACGAACTGCAGCAAATTGCGCATCTGCGCCGTGAATACACCAAAGGCGGCCTGCGTCGCCAGGATCTTCCCGCTGAACCCCTCGTACTTTTTGAACGCTGGCTGAAACAGGCCTGCGAAGCGAAGCTCGCCGACCCAACGGCCATGGTTGTCGCGACGGTGGATGAAAACGGTCAACCCTATCAGCGCATCGTATTGCTCAAGCATTATGACGAGAAAGGACTGGTGTTCTACACCAACCTTGGCAGCCGCAAAGCGCACCATCTGGAAAACAATCCGCGTATCAGCCTGCTGTTCCCGTGGCACATGCTGGAACGTCAGGTCATGGTGACCGGCAAAGCGGAACGTCTTTCGACGCTGGAAGTGGTGAAGTATTTCCACAGCCGCCCGCGTGACAGCCAGATTGGCGCCTGGGTATCAAAACAGTCGAGCCGCATTTCCGCCCGCGGCGTGCTGGAAAGTAAATTCCTGGAGCTGAAGCAGAAGTTCCAGCAGGGTGAAATCCCGCTGCCGAGCTTCTGGGGTGGTTTCCGCATCCCGATAGATCAGATTGAGTTCTGGCAGGGGGGCGAACATCGCCTGCACGACCGCTTTTTATACCAGCGCGAGAATGGCGGCTGGAAAATCGACAGACTGGCACCGTAATCCCCGAAATTTGTTGATTTAAGCGCTAGCGCACGCCGCGCTTGCGCTTTATTCTATGGGTCCTTTCGCATCAGGCGAAAAGTCGTGTACCGGCAAAGGTGCAGTCGTTTATACATGGAGAATTTGATGGCAAGCAGTAACTTGATTAAACAATTGCAAGAGCGGGGCCTCGTGGCCCAGGTGACGGACGAGGAAGCGTTAGCAGAGCGACTGGCGCAAGGCCCGATCGCGCTCTATTGCGGCTTCGATCCCACCGCTGACAGCTTGCATTTGGGGCATCTTGTTCCATTGTTATGCCTGAAACGCTTCCAGATGGCGGGCCATAAGCCTGTTGCCCTGGTGGGCGGCGCTACCGGTCTGATTGGTGACCCAAGCTTTAAAGCCGCTGAGCGTAAACTGAACACCGAAGATACCGTGCAAGAGTGGGTGGATAAGATCCGCAAACAGGTTGCGCCGTTCCTCGACTTCAACTGTGGCGATAACGCCGCGATTGCCGCGAACAACTACGACTGGTTTGGCAGCATGAACGTGCTGACCTTCCTGCGTGACATCGGCAAGCACTTCTCTGTTAACCAGATGATTAACAAAGAGGCCGTGAAGCAGCGTCTTAACCGTGACGACCAGGGTATCTCCTTTACCGAGTTCTCCTACAACCTGCTGCAGGGGTATGACTTTGCCTGCCTGAACAAACTGCACGGCGTTTCCCTGCAGATTGGCGGTTCTGACCAGTGGGGCAACATCACCTCCGGTATCGATCTGACCCGTCGTCTGCACCAGAACCAGGTGTTTGGTCTGACCGTTCCGCTGATTACCAAAGCAGACGGCACCAAATTTGGTAAGACTGAGGGCGGCGCGGTATGGCTCGATCCGAAGAAAACCAGTCCGTACAAATTCTACCAGTTCTGGATCAACACGGCGGATGCCGATGTTTATCGCTTCCTGAAGTTCTTCACCTTCATGGATATCGCAGAGATCAACGCGCTGGAAGAAGAAGATAAGAACAGCGGTAAAGCGCCACGCGCGCAGTACGTGCTGGCGGATGAAGTGACCAAACTGGTTCACGGTGAAGAAGGTCTGGCCGCGGCAAAACGCATTACCGCTAGCCTGTTTAACGGCACCCTGAGCGATCTGAGCGAAGCGGACTTTGAACAGCTGGCGCAGGACGGCGTGCCAATGGTTGAGATGGAGAAAGGGGCTGACCTGATGCAGGCGCTGGTGGACTCTGAACTGCAGCCTTCCCGCGGTCAGGCGCGTAAAACCATCGCGTCTAACGCGATCACCATCAACGGTGAGAAACAGGCCGACCCGGAATACACCTTCGTTGACGGCGATCGTCTGTATGGCCGTTACACCCTGCTGCGTCGCGGCAAGAAAAACTACTGCCTTGTCTGCTGGAAGTAATTAACAGTCTCCAGGGGCGTGGGAAACCACGCCCCTTTTGTTTTTTCAGGGTTTGGTAAGAAAATAATGAAGAACATCCTCGCCATTCAGTCCCACGTCGTTTTTGGACATGCTGGCAATAGCGCAGCGGAATTCCCGATGCGTCGCCTCGGCGCCAACGTCTGGCCCCTCAATACCGTCCAGTTTTCCAATCACACGCAGTACGGCAAATGGACCGGCTGCGTGATGCCGCCTTCGCACCTTACCGAGGTTGTGCAGGGCATTGCCGATATCGACCAGCTCAAGCGCTGTGATGCCGTACTGAGCGGTTATCTTGGTTCAGCGGAGCAGGGGGAGCATATCCTCGGCATCGTACGCCAGGTGAAAGCCGCAAATCCGTCGGCAAAATACTTCTGCGACCCGGTTATGGGTCATCCGGAAAAAGGCTGCATCGTGGCGCCAGGCGTTGCGGAGTTCCACGTCCGCCACGCTTTGCCCGCCAGCGATATCATTGCGCCAAACCTGGTAGAACTGGAGATCCTCTGCGAGCATCCGGTTAACAGCGTAGAAGAGGCAGTAACTGCATCTCGCGAGCTGATCGCGCAGGGGCCTGAGGTTGTGCTGGTAAAACATCTCGCACGCGCAGGGCTAAGTCAGGATCGCTTTGAGATGCTGCTGGTGACGAAAGACGATGCCTGGCACATCAGCCGTCCGCTGGTGGATTTTGGCAAACGCCAGCCGGTGGGCGTGGGGGATGTAACCAGCGGCCTGCTGCTGGTGAAATTACTTCAGGGGGCAACGCTGCGCGATGCGCTGGAGCATGTGACTGCGGCAGTATACGAAATTATGATGGCGACGAAAGAGATGCAGGAATATGAGCTGCAGGTGGTTGCGGCACAGGATCGTATCGCGAAGCCGGAGCACTATTTCAGCGCCACGCGGCTTTAAACGATACCGGGTGGCGCTGCGCGTGAGGGGCTGTGAATTTTGTAGGCCGGGTAAGCGCAGCGCCACCCGGCAACAGAGGCCGCTCGGTTAGTTCAACCCTTCCGCTTTCAGCGCCGCAGCCACCGCAGGACGCTCTGAAACGCGTTTCATATACGATGCAATGTGGTCTAACCCTTCCAGATTCAGCTTAACCGCACGAGCCCAGCGCAGCACGGTGAACAGATACGCATCGGCAATCGTGAAGCGCGACCCGCCAATCCACTGTTCGTCTTTCAGTGATTCGTTAACGTACTGCAGCTTTTTCTCAAGAAGCGCACGCAGGGTCGGCTTAAACTCTTCCGGCGTATCCGGGCGGAACAGGGGGGTAAACCCTTTGTGCAACTCGGTGGCAATGTAGTTCAGCCATTCCAGCGTCTTATAGCGAGAAATGGTACTGACCGGTGCCAGCAGCTGGCGATCGGGCACGCTATCGGCCAGGAACTGCATAATCGCCACGCCTTCGGTCAGCAGAGTACCGTCATCCAGCAGGAGCGCCGGAACTTGTCCTTTCGGGTTAATGGCAAGAAAGTCATCGCCATTTTCCAGGCGCTTTTTCATCAGATCAACGCCATCCAGCGTGAAATCTTTGCCGCTCTCGCGCAGGGTGATATGGGAAGCAAGAGAGCACGCGCCCGGTTTGTAGAACAGTTTCATCGGTAACTCCTTTTTGCTGAGGTTTCAGCTATGTTAGTGCGCGAACGGCTAAAAAAAAAGCCGCTAATGCATTAGCGGCTTCTGTTCAGTCGTTTCTCAATAATCTTACGCAGTAGCGGTTTTGGTCGCTTCAGCCGTCTTGTCGTCGTCCTGAGTCATACGATTCAGTTTCGGCGCGGTCAGCAGCATCAGCGCAGCGATCACCGCTGTCGCGATACCAATCTGCATGAACACGGTACCGTAGACGTTCAGGGAGACCAGTGGGTCAGTGACGTTTTCAGGCACAGCCATCAGGTTCGCAATTTTACCCGCAATGATTGCCGCACCGGCAGTGGTCAGGAACCAGCTACCCATAATGAAGCCCATCAGACGCTGCGGCACCAGCTGTGCAACCATCGCCAGACCCAGACCGGAGATCATCAGTTCGCCGATAGACTGCAGCGCGTAGCTCAGGATCAGCCAGTTAACGGAGACGATGCCTGCGTCAGTGGCAAACTTGGTACCCAGCGGCAGCACCAGGAACGCGCCTGAGCACAGTACCATACCGATTGCGAACTTGTGCGGCATTGGCAGACGGTCACCCATCTTGTTATAGATAGCGGCCAGAATCGGGCTACCAATCATGATCCAGAACGGGTTCAGCGCCTGATACTGCTCCGGCTCGAACGCGATGCCCAGAATAGAGTGCTCAACGTTACGAATGGCGAAGAAGTTCAGAGAGGTTGGCATCTGGCTGTACAGCACGAAGAAGATAATCGCTTCCAGCATCAGAATGAACGCCACAATCATCTTGCGGCGGGCAGCACCCTGCATGGCGAACGCTTCTTTCGCAAAGATAACCACGATACCCAGCGCAACTACGCCCAGAACGGCGCGAGCGATACCCTGGTTGTGCAGTAGCCAGGTGGCGATTGCCGCGAGGACAACAACGCCCACGATAGTCGCCAGCAGTTTGCCCATGTGTACAGGCTCGAAGTCAGGTTTTGAACCGTAGTCTTTCACCCAGCTGCGGCAGAACAGGAAGTTCACAACGGTGATCAGCATACCCACGAAGCTCAGCGCAAACGCCACGCTCCAGCCGAATTTCGCGGCGAGCCATGGGGTTGCCAGCATCGAGAAGAATGAACCGATGTTGATGGACATGTAGTACATGGTAAATGCACCGTCCAGACGCGGGTCATCTTTGCTGTAGCAGGTAGAGAGTAGGGAAGACGGGTTCGCTTTGAACAGACCGTTACCCACGGCGATCGTCGCCATACCCATATACACGACAGCGGCATCGTGCCCTGACCATGCCACCAGACCATAGCCAATTGCCAGTACAATAGCGCCCAGCATAATGACGCGCTTAGTACCCAGAACTTTATCACCCAGCCAGCCGCCGATAGCAACCAGACCATAGACAAGGGCACTGAAGGAGGAGAACAGCGTGATGGAATCAGCTTCAGACATACCCAGCTGTTTGACCAGGTAAACCGCCATGATCCCTTGCAGGCCGTAATAACCAAAACGCTCCCATAACTCGATAGAGAAGATGAGATAGAACGCTTTAGGCTGTTTAAAAGCGTTAAGACTCACGCTTTCATCTGTTGGTTTATTGTTTGCAGTAGACACATATACCTCTTTTTTTACATCCCATATTAACGGGGGTGTTCATAGCGTGATGGCCGTAGTCCATACGCCTTATAGTTATATTGGGAGGAGAAACGGCGGGTAATGTTCACTATCCTGCCCCATCTGGCAATACGTTTGTAATAATCTGTTACATATATCTGAAGTGGTATAATCGTCGGTTCATGCAAATGTTATTCAGCGTTAAATTTTATACGATGTGTAAAGGTAGTTTTTTCGACTGGCAGAGAGCCATCAGGACCGGTGTTTGGCGATATGTTCTGCTATTTGCCGCTTCTGGCAGTGATATAGCCCATATTCTGAAAAATAGATGGTCTTATCGTCGGCAAAAAAAGAAGAGTGTCTTGTCAGATAAAGGGTTTAGGTTGATTTTGAAAACAAAAATACAACATGAAGTTATCAGGGTGATCGCGATCACAGATGTATAGAAATTTTTGGCTATGAAAAAACTATTAACCTGTTTGAGCGTTAAACAACCGAAGAAGTGACAGGTGAGGGTAAACGAAAGGCGGACAAATAGCGGGCAAAAGAAGGGCTTCTGGTAGCCCTTCTTTTGGTAAGGGATTGTGACATTCAGGGATACACTTTTTCTTTGTATTCGCAGAGATCTTCAATAATACAGGAGCCGCAGCGAGGCTTACGGGCAATACACGTGTAACGACCGTGCAGAATCAGCCAGTGATGGCAATCAACCTTAAACTCAGCCGGAACCACTTTAAGCAGCTTCTCTTCGACCTGCTCGACATTTTTCCCCGGCGCGAAGTTGGTCCGGTTAGAGACGCGAAATATATGCGTATCTACGGCAATCGTGGGCCAGCCAAACGCGGTGTTGAGCACCACGTTGGCAGTCTTACGCCCCACGCCCGGTAAGGCTTCCAGCGCGGCGCGATCTTCCGGTACTTCGCCTCCATGCTGTTCCAGCAGGATCCGGCAGGTCTTAATGACGTTCTCGGCTTTGCTGTTAAACAGGCCGATGGTTTTGATATACGACTTCACGCCTTCCACGCCCAGCTCCAGCATGGCCTTCGGCGTATTGGCGACCGGATAGAGCAGGGCGGTGGCTTTATTGACGCTCACATCGGTAGCCTGTGCAGAGAGCAACACCGCGATCAGCAGCTCAAACGGGGAGGTAAAATTCAGCTCCGTCGTCGGGTGCGGGTTCTCGTCCCGCAGACGGGTCAGGATCGCAATCCGCTTTTCTTTATTCATGAAGCCTTCTCGGGTGTCCCTTCCAGAACGCTGCGCTCAGCCGCGCGGCGCTTACGTTTCTCATCAATCAGGTATTTTATCGCCAGCATCATGCCAAGGCCAATAAACGCGCCGGGCGGCAGCATCGCCAGCAGGAACGGCGTATCGGTGTGGAACACTTCAACGCGCAGGGCTTTGGCCCAGCCGCCCAGCAGGGCATCTGCGCCGTCGAACAGCGTACCGTTGCCGAGGATTTCGCGCAGAGAGCCCAGCACGAACATGGCGCAGGTGGCGCCCATGCCTATGGAAAAACCGTCCAGCGCCGACATGGCGGGGCTATTTTTCACCGCGAACGCTTCCGCACGCCCAACGACGATACAGTTGGTGACGATAAGAGGAATAAAGATCCCGAGCGACTGGTACAGGCCGAACGCGTAGGCGTTAATCAGCATCTGAACAATACTGACCACCGACGCAATGATCATGACGTAAATCGGAATACGAATTTCCGACGGCGTCCAGCGTCGCAGGGCAGAGATGGAGAGGTTGGTCAGGGTCAATACTAGCGTGGTTGCCAGACCCAGACCGAGCGCGTTGGTGGCGGTGGATGTCACCGCCAGCAGGGGGCACATGCCCAGAAGCTGTACCAGCGCGGAGTTGTTCTTCCACAACCCCTGGACAATAACCTCTTTAACCTGGCTCATGATTACTCCCCACAGGCCGGAAGATTGTTGATTTGCGCGGGCAGCGTTTCAGCGTACAGCCCGGCTCGTTTTACGGCGTTTACCACGGCGCGCGGCGTGATGGTCGCGCCGGTGAACTGGTCGAACTCGCCGCCGTCTTTCTTCACCGCAAACGCGGTGTCACCTTCGCCATGGATAACTTTCCCGGCGAAGTGCAAAATCCAGTCGCTCAGACGGGTTTCAATTTTATCGCCAAGACCCGGCGTTTCATGGTGTTCCGTCACGCGGGTGCCCAGTATGGTGCCGGAGAAATCGCTGCCCACGAGCAGCTGAATGGCGCCGGAATAGCCGTCAGGCGCCGTCGCTTCCATCACCGCGCCAACCGGTTTATCCCCTTTGCGGGCGATAAAGAGGCGGTGCGGGCCTTTCCCTAGCTGCGGCGCGTCTACCACAAAGCAGCTTTTTTGCAGATCGTTATCGTAGAAATCGGACGGGATCACCTGATCGAACAGCGCCTTTTGCTGCTTCGAGGCCTGTTCTTCGATGGTCGTTTTGGTCAGCGCATTAACCAGTGCCGTCAGCCCCGTCAGCACCGCGGCGAAGACAGCCAGCGTGACGCCGTGTTTTTGCATCGTTTTTAACATGGCGAAACCCCTAGCGATGGCCATACACGCGAGGGCGCGTGTAGTAGTCGATGAGCGGAACGGTAATGTTGGCAAGCAGGACGGCAAAGGCCACGCCGTCCGGGTACCCGCCAAAGCTGCGGATGAGCCAGACCAGCAGGCCCGCCAGCGCGCCGAAGATCAGGCGGCCGCGGTTAGTCGTTGACGCCGTCACCGGATCCGTCAGGATAAAGAAGGCTCCTAACATGGTGGCACCGGAGAGCAAATGCATCTGCGGGCTGGCCAGTGATTCAGGAGAGAATACCCATCCCAGCGTGGCGCAGACCGCCAGCGTCACGAGGAAGCTGACCGGAATATGCCAGCGGATGGCTTTCTGCTGCAGCAGGAACAGGCCGCCCAGCAGATACGCCAGGTTGACCCACTGCCAGCCCGCGCCCGCCAGCATGCCGCTGTAGATCGCGGACTTCATGATCTGCTCAACGCTGTGCCCGGCATGCAGGGATGTTTTAAAGGTATCGAGAGGCGTCGCCTGGCTGATACCGTCCACGCCCATGCGCAGGGCGTTCATATCCGCACCGAGTGCCGTATGGCCGGTAAAGATGACGTGCAGGGCATCCATAAAGCCCGGAACCGTGGCCGCAATCTCGTGCGGTGGCAGCCAGCTGGTCATCTGCACCGGGAAGGAGATCAGCAGCACCACGTAGCCAATCATCGCCGGGTTAAACGGGTTATGACCGAGCCCGCCGTACAGCTGTTTGGCAATGATCACCGCAAACACGGTGCCGAGCACTACCATCCACCACGGGGCAAACGGCGGAATACTGATGGCGAGAAGCAGGCCGGTCAGCAGCGCGGAGTTGTCGGCAAGAATACGGGAGACAGCCGCCTTGCGCAGCTTAAGCACAAGGGCTTCCGCCGCTAAGGCGCTGGCACAGCCCAGGATTATCTGGAACAGGGTTCCCCAGCCGAAAAACCAGCACTGAGCGGCAATGCCCGGCAGCGCCGCCAGGCAGACCAGCATCATAATGCGCGACGTCTGGCGCTGATTGTGGGTGTAAGGGGAGCTTGCGATTCTGAAAACCATTTAATCCTCGTTAACTGCTTGCTGTGCGGCTTTCTTCGCCTGAACGCGCGCGATGGCGGCGGCCACGGCGGCTTTGCGCGGGTCATCGTTGGCGGCCTGCGGCTGCTCTTCCTGCTGCGCCGCCTTACGGGCTTTAGCCCGGGCAATCGCCGCTTCGACGGCGGCTTTACGCGGGTCGACCGGTGCTTCTGTTTCTGCAGCTGGCGTCTGCTGCGCCGCCTTGCGCGCTTTGGCCCGGGCAATCGCCGCTTCGACGGCCGCTTTGCGAGGGTCGACCGCTTCCTGCTCAACCACCACGTTCTGCTCGCCGGCTTTGCGCGCTTTGGCGCGGGCTATTGCCGCTTCAACTGCGGCTTTGCGCGGGTCAACCTCGGCATCCGTCTGGACCGTTTGCGCTTTTTCAGCCTGACGGGCGCGAGCCTGGGCTTTGCGAGCTTCACGCGCCGCGATGGCTTCACTGTTGTCAGGCTTCTCGCCGGCCGGGATCACCACAGGCTGCGCCGCTGTCGCTTTTTTCTCACGAACGCGCGCCAGTGCGGCGTTAATGGCATCCTGATCTTTCTCGCCGGGCTGAACCGCGGCCTGCTTATGGCGCTCCTGACGGGCGATTTTTTCGCGCTCCAGTCGCGCCTGGCGCGCTTCGAAACGTGCCTTAGCTTCCGCGGCGCGTTTTTCTTCCATGGAGATAGCATAAATCTCAGCCTTCTCCTGGCGGAAATACTGCACCAGCGGGATGTTGCTTGGGCAGACCCAGGCGCAGGCGCCGCATTCGATGCAGTCGGCCAGGTTATGGGCTTTTGCCTTGTCGTGCAGCTGCCCTTTGCTGTACCAGTACAGCTGTTGCGGCAGCAGATCCGCCGGGCAGGCATCGGCGCAGGCGCTGCAGCGGATGCAGCCTTTCTCTTCCTGCTCTTCGCCCATCTCGGTCGGGGAAGGGGCGAGCAGACAGTTGGTAATTTTCACTACAGGCACATCGAGCCACGGCAGGGTAAAGCCCATCAGCGGGCCTCCCATGATCACCATCTGGTCGCTGCCCGGGCAAAACTCAGCCTGCTCCAGCAGGTGACGCACCGGCGTACCCAGACGTGCCCAGACGTTGCCCGGACGAGAGACCGATTCCCCGGTCAGCGTTACCACGCGCTCGGTCAGCGGCTCGCCGTCGATCACCGCGCGCTTCACGGCGTACGCGGTGCCGACGTTCTGCATCAGCACGCCGATATCCGAAGAGCGTCCGCCGTGCGGCACCTGCTTACCGGTAAGGATTTGCGTCAGCTGTTTAGCACCGCCAGAGGGGTACTTGGTCGGGATGACGCGCAGGCTGATATCGTGGCTACCGGCCAGCACGGCGCGCAGCATCGAGATAGCCTGCGGTTTATTGTCTTCGATACCGATCAGCACTTCCCGCGGCTGCAGAATGTGCGCCAGGATGCGGATGCCTTCCACCACCTGGGCGGCGCAGTCCTGCATCAGACGATCGTCAGCGGTAATGTACGGTTCGCATTCGGCGGCGTTGATAATCAGCGTCTGAATATTATCGCCACCGCCGCGCAGCTTGACGCCTGTCGGGAAGCCTGCGCCGCCGAGGCCGGCAACGCCGAACTGATGAATACGTTCGATGAGTGCTTCGCGGCTCTGGCTGCGGTAATCGCTCCAGCCATCACGGTCGATCCAGCGGTCTTCACCGTCGGCTTCAATAATCACGCTCAGCTCTGAAAGCGCTGACGGATGGGCCACCGTATGGGGTGCGATGGCGACCACCTTACCGGAGGTGGGAGCGTGCACCGGCAGCATACGTCCGCGGCCAAAGGTCAGCGGCTGACCGCGAAGGACCGTATCGCCTTCTTTGACGCACAGCTCACCCTCAGCGCCGATGTGCTGCTTGAGCGGCATAACGAAACGGGTGGCCAGCGGAATTTGACGCAGCGGCGTGCCGTTAGACTGGGTTTTCATCTCCGGTGGGTGAATACCCCCGTCAAAATCCCAAATCTTCTCTTTTCTGAAAGCAGAAAATAACTTAAGCATGTTGTTCCACAGGAATATTGCGAACCGGAATGGTTTGAAGATCCCACTTCCAGCTTTCGGTAGTCGTTTCAACCGGGCGCAGCTCGATACATTGCGTCGGGCAGGGTGCTACGCAGAGGTTACAGCCGGTGCACAGGTCCGCCACCACGGTGTGCATGGCGCGCGTTGCGCCAACAATGGCGTCGACCGGGCAGGCCTGAATACATTTGGTGCAGCCGATGCAGTTCGCTTCGTCGATCACGGCCAGCGCGCGGACCGGCTCCAGCACCTCCGCATCGCCATCAACGGGCTGCGGATCAACGTTAAGCAGGGCCGCAATTTTCAACATCACCGCTTCGCCGCCGGGCGCACAGCGGTTAATTTTTTCACCCTGAATGCCTACCGCTTCCGCGTAGGGACGGCAGCCCGGGTAGCCGCACTGCCCGCACTGGCTTTGCGGCAGGAGCTCATCAATTTTCTCAACAACAGGATCGTCCTCTACCGCGAAGCGGCGGGAGGCGTAACCCAGGATAAGGCCAAACACCAACCCCAGAACGCTAATAGAGGCGATGGCAATCCAGATAGCACTCATTACAACTTCACCAGACCACTAAAGCCCATAAAGGCCAGAGACATTAAACCTGCGGTCACCAGCGCAATCGCGTTACCGCGGAAGGGGGCGGGGATATCCGCTGCCGCCAGACGCTCGCGAATCGACGCGAACAGAACCATAACAAATGAGAAACCGACTGCAGCGGAAAAACCGTACAGCGCCGACTGCATAAAGTTATGGCCAAGGTTGATATTCAGCAGCGCCACGCCGAGAACGGCGCAGTTGGTAGTGATCAGCGGCAGGAAGATACCCAGCAGGCGATAGAGCGCCGGGCTGGTTTTGCGCACCACCATTTCGGTAAATTGCACTACCACCGCGATAACCAGAATAAAGGCCAGCGTACGGAGATAGGTTAACCCCAGCGGAATGAGGATCCAGGTATCAATCCACCACGCGCAGATGGACGCCAGCGTCATGACGAAGGTCGTCGCCAGCCCCATGCCCATTGCCGTTTCCAGCTTTTTGGAAACGCCCATAAACGGACACAGGCCAAGGAACTTCACCAGAACGAAGTTGTTAACCAGCACGGTGCCGACAAAGAGCAGTAAGTAATCGGTCATTATTTAGCCTGAAATAAAAAAGCCGCCTATTATCGGACAAACACACGCAGGCGACAACAGGTTATCTGTAGGGTTATTACGGGTTCACGAAGGTGTTTTTCACCCGTCTCGAACGCTTGAAGTAGGGTACCAGCAGCGCCGCGGCCAGCAACGGGAAAAGCAGCTGACGAACGGCCAGCGCGTCTGAAACGGGCGAAAAAGCAAATGCCTTCACCGCCAGCAGGACCGAAACAAGCAGCCAGATAATGTAGTGCTTAGGCACATTCTTACGGCGCTTAAAGAAGGCGATGGTCAGCCACAGCGTGTAGTACCACATCCCGATCGCGAAAACGAATGACACAAACCACAAAGCAATATTCAGCACGTTTTGCGACATCAGGGTCTGGATGGCGTGAGGGGTAATCAGTGCGGTGGTATAAAGCAGCAGCGCAAGTGATGCGCTTAATAAGGCAACCAGCAGCCATGCCAGTGGGGCGATTAACCAGCCTCCAATGCGTTCTCCAGGCGTTGCGGTCATGAACTCTCCCATAATCTGCGCGAAATGTTGTACAGCCAGTTGGCAGGGCGGAGAGTATATAACATTTCGCGCGGATGGCTACTTTCTTATAAAACGTAGCGCCATACGGACTTAGGCACTTCACCTACGTTGAACAAACGACCGCCGGAAACCAGCTCCGCACGGCGATGGTCAGCGGCACGATACATATTAATGATGTCCTGATTATCAGACAGGGTGTAGTTCAGATGGTCAAACAGTTTTTCCAGGCTCTCAAGCGAATTGATCTTGCGAAATTTTAATAAATAGTCCTGAACTGTCATATTAATAAGTTTCCATATAAAAGTGAGTAATACCAGTTAAGGTAATTCGTTCGAATAATAAACGGATTAATAAAGACGTAAACAGCCCACTCAGGTAACGCGACGAAATTAGGAGTTTTCTTTGCTGAAATTCAGGCATCAGACGATGCCTGGAAGAGAAGGTTAACCGTGTTCACCAGGGCTGGCAATAAGTAACTGACATATTATGTCACTCTTTATTGCGGTAACCGGTTACTTGGGCTGGGCGACTGTGACAGGCTCCGGCGGCTGGTAGTTATCGATATGGCTGGCAACGCCCAGCAAAATGACCGAAACCCCAAGGACAATCCATCCCGCTAATTCAATGATTCGATTAATAATTGACGTCATGATTCGTAGTTGTACTTTATCCTTAAATACAGGGTGCAAATGTTACAGCGACGTTTCCCCGGCCGCAAGCGCTTTGGGAACGGTTCCCTTAAACAAAATCAGTAGGTTAATACTATGTAACAAAAACAACCCGTACGACCTGCTATTTTAAGTCATATGGCACATTATTAATCTGTGGTAATGCCAGGCTAGCCAGTGTGAAATAAGAACGTCATAAAAGAGGATGGCACTATGAGTGATAATATCCGCGTTGGGCTTATCGGCTACGGGTATGCAAGCAAAACGTTTCATGCGCCTCTGATAGCCGGGACGCCGGGGATGGCGCTGGCAGCGGTATCCAGCAGCGATGCCGCTAAAGTCCATACAGACTGGCCTTCCGTGCCGGTTGTCTCTGAGCCAAAACACCTTTTCAACGATCCGAGTATTGATTTAATCGTTATCCCCACGCCGAACGACACCCACTTTCCACTGGCAAAGGCCGCGCTGGAAGCCGGCAAGCACGTGGTTGTCGATAAGCCCTTTACCGTTACGTTGTCTCAGGCGCGCGAGTTGGATGCGCTGGCAAAGAGTCTGGGCAGGTTGCTGTCGGTGTTCCATAACCGCCGCTGGGACAGCGACTTTTTAACGGTAAAAAGGCTTCTCAGTGAGGGCACATTAGGGGAGATCCTCTTTTTTGAATCGCACTTTGACCGCTTCCGTCCGCAGGTACGAAACCGCTGGCGCGAGCAGGCCGGTCCGGGCAGCGGCATCTGGTACGATTTAGCCCCGCATCTGCTGGATCAGGCCGTCAATCTTTTTGGTCTGCCGGTGAGCATGACGGTCGATCTGGCCCAGCTCAGGCCCGGAGCACAGACGACCGATTACTTCCACGCGGTGCTGAGTTACCCGCAGCGGCGGATTGTGCTCCACGGTACGATGGTCGCGGCCGCGGAATCGGCCCGCTATATTATGCACGGCACGCGCGGGAGCTACGTGAAGTTTGGTCTCGATCCGCAGGAAGACCGGCTGAAAAGCGGTGAACGTTTACCGCAGGAAGACTGGGGCTATGATATGCGCGACGGCGTAGTGACGCGGGTGGAAGGCGAGGAGCTGGTCGAGGAGACCTTTCTGACGATACCGGGTAACTATCCGGCCTATTATGCGGGCATCCGCGATGCGCTGAACGGTACGGGCGAAAATCCGGTTCCGGCCAGCCAGGCGATACAGATTATGGAGCTGATTGAGCTGGGTATTGAATCTGCCAAACATCGCGCGACGCTCTGTCTGGCATAATTTTAAATATTTTAGTAGGCCGGGTAAGCGTTAGCGCCACCCGGCAGCGGAGTTAACCGCGAGCCACTTTATCTTTCAGCGCCTGCTTCTCTGCAGGCGTCAGGAAGGCACTCTCCAGCCCGTTGATCTGCGCCTGACGGATCTGCTCGCGGCTCAGACCCGCCTGCGGTGCGGCGATGTTGTACTCATGGATGATATCCACGCCCTGTACCGCCGGATCGTCAGTGTTCAGAGAGGCCAGCACGCCGTGCTCAAGGAACGTTTTCAGCGGGTGCTGCGCCAGCGTTGCCACGGTGCTGGTCTGAATGTTAGACGTCAGGCACGACTCAATACCGATACGCTGCTCCGCCAGGAAATCCATCAGCGCGCGATCTTCGACCGCCTTCACGCCGTGACCGATACGCTCGGCGCCCAGCTCGCGGATGGCCTGCCAGATGCTTTCCGGGCCAGCCGCTTCACCCGCATGCACGGTAATGTGCCAGCCGGCATCGCGCGCGCGGTTGAAGTGGGAGAGGAACAGGCTGCCCGGGAAGCCCAGCTCGTCACCGGCGAGATCGACGGCGGTGATGGCATCGCGATGGGCCAGCAGCGCCTCCAGCTCCTGCAGGCAGGCGGCTTCACCGAACGTACGGCTCATGATGCCGATCAGGCGAGCCTGAACGTCGAAGGTTTTACATCCTTCGCGCACGCCTTCAATGACGGCTTCCACGACGCCTGCAACGGGCAGGCTGTGGGTCATTGCCATATAGCCCGGCGAGAAGCGCAGCTCGACGTAGTGCAGGCCGTTGCGGGCGGCATCTTCGATGTTCTCAAACGCCACGCGGCGGCAGGCCTCCAGCGACGCCAGCATCTTCACACCCCAGTCGAGTTTGCTCAGGAAGCTGACCAGGTCCGGTTCATTAGAGGTCACCTGTACGTGAGGGATCAGGGACTCAAGGGTCTGAGCGGGAAGCGTTAAATTGAACTGGCGGCCAAGATCGAGGATAGTTTGGGCACGAATGTTACCGTCAAGGTGACGATGAATATCAGTTAAAGGCAGGCGTGTATCAATCATGGTCGCACTCTTTTCTGGTTGAAGTGCGCCATATTATAAAAACAAAACGGGGTAAAAAGCTATTTGCGCAAGGGAATATTCCGTTGCGCAAATTGATTACAGGAGCGTATTAATACCGGCAATCAGGCGTTGAACCCCTTGCTCAAGCTTGCTTCGCGGGCAGCCCGCATTCAGGCGTACGAAGCCATTTCCCTCTTTTCCATAGGTATATCCCGGCATGATGGCGACTTTTTGCTGCTCGATCAGCACTTTTTGCAGCGCCCGATCGTCAATGTTCAGCGGGCGCAGATCGATCCAGGCCAGATAGGTCGCTTCCGGCGGCTGCCAGTTCAGTTTCGGAAAAGCGTGGTTTACTTCCTGCGCGATATACGACAAATTTGCTTCGAGATAACCCCGCAGGGCATCCAGCCACGGCTCCCCCTGCTGATAGGCGGCGATATGCGCCGTCAGCGCCAGCACGGAAGGGGAAGAGAGCCCGTCCCGTCCTTTTAGCGCGCTGAGATAACCGTTACGGCTCTCTTCATCGCCAACCATGCCGTAAGCGCCCGTCAGCGCTGGAATATTGAAGCTTTTCGAGCCGGAGGTGAGAAGCGCCCATTTCCCGCGCGCCACCGCGATCCACGGCGTGTGACGATGCTCTCCCCACACCATATCCATATGAATTTCATCGCTGATCACCGCCACGTCATAGCGTGCGCACAGTTCCGCCATGTGCGTCAGCTCATCCCGCGTCCAGACCTTGCCGGTCGGATTCTGCGGGCTGCACAGCAGCAAAATTTTGTTTTCCGGTTTCGCCAGCGCCGCTTCGAGGGCCGCCATATTGCCCTGCCAGCCTGCTGCCTGCTTTTCCATCTCAACCGCCACAACACGACGCGCGTTACCCTCTATGGCCTTATAAAACGCATCGTATGCCGGGGTGTGTACCACCACGCCGTCGCCGGGGTTTGACCAGAGACGAATCAGCTCTGACACCATGTAGATAACGGAAGGACCATAAACGACGGTTTCCGTATCAATCTGGCTGTTAAAGCGCTGCTGGAACCAGTGCGCGACGGCGGCGAGAAACTCATCGTTTTTCCAGCGGCTATAGCCAAACACGCCGTGATGAATGCGCTGATGCAGCGCGTCGATTATGCAGGGGGCGGTGGCGAAATCCATATCCGAGATGGTGAAGGGCAGCAGATCGTCCGCGCCAAAGCGGTCGGCGACGTAGTCCCACTGCGTACACCAGGTGCCGTGTCGATCCACGACGGTGGAGAAATCAAACATGTTTTAATCCTTAACGTAAAACCCCCTCATGGAGAGGGGGCTGAGGCATCAGGCTTCTACTGTTCGCATCAGGGTAGCCAGCTCATCTTTCACTGACTGTACCTGCGGGCCGATAACCACCTGCAAATTGTGCTGATTTAACTGTACCACGCCGATGGCCCGGTTGGCTTTCAGGGCGTTGGTGTCCACTTTTGACATATCCGCCACCGACAAACGCAGGCGGGTAATGCAGTTATCCAGCGAGGTAATGTTATCCGCACCGCCCAGCGCTGCCAGAATTGCCGGGGTGTTATAGCCGGATTTGCCCACGGTACCGGCTACCGCCTGCTCAACGCTGGTGGCCGTATCGGTATCGCGGCCAGGCGTTTTCAGGTTAAAGCGGGTGATGGCGAAGCGGAAGATGCCGTAGTACACCACGAACCAGATCGCCGCCACGACTGGCACCAGATACCACTTGGTGGAGAGGCCGTGCAGGATCCCGAACACTACGAAGTCAATCACGTTGCCGTCGGTGTTGCCGATGGTAACGCCCAGCACCGCCATCACGGTAAAGCCCAGACCGGTCAGCACAGCGTGAATCAGATACAGCACCGGCGCAACGAACAGGAACAGGAACTCGATAGGCTCGGTGGTCCCGCCCACGACGCAGGCGATCACGCCGGAAATCAGCAGGCCTTTAATTTTATGACGGTTTTCCGGGCGCGCGCAGTGGTACATCGCCAGTGCGGCACCCGGCAGGCCGCCGAGGAAGGCCGGCATTTTACCCTGAGACAGGAAGCGGGTTGCGCTCTCGGAGAAGCCGTGGGTGGTCGGGCAGCTCAGCTGCGCCTGGAAGATGGTCAGCGCGCCGCTCACATCGTGACCGCACACCTCCATGGTGCCGCCCGCTTCGGTGAAGCGAATCAGAGCCACCAGGATGTGCTGCAGGCCAAACGGCAGGAGCAGACGCTCGCCGGTGCCGAAGATCATCGGACCAAAATCTCCCGCGCCGTTGATGATGCGGCCAATACCGTTAATGCCCATCGCAAAGACCGGCCAGATCAGCGGAATGATCAAACCAAACAGACCCATGACCACCAGGGTCACAATCGGCACAAAGCGGGTACCGCCGAAGAAGGCCAGGGCATCCGGCAGACGAATATTGTGGAAGCGCTCGTGAAGCATCCAGATAATCACGCCCGCGATCACTGCACCGAGGATCCCGGTATCAATAGACTGGATACCGATCACGCTTTGAATGTTGTTAGCTTTCAGCACGGCAGCGTCGGTTGTCGGCAGAATGCCTTTCGCGGTCAGCCAGAAGTTAACCGCCAGGTTCATCACCGCGTAACCCACAAAACCGGCAAACGCCGCGACGCCTTTGTTCTCGCGGGCCAGGCCCAGCGGGATAGCGATACAGAACATCACGGGCAGGAAACTAAATGCAAAGGAGCCGACTTTACTCATCCAGATAAAGATCGCCTGCAGCACGGGGGTGCCGAGGAACGGGATCAGCGTAATGACGTCTTTACTGCTGAGTGAACTGCCGATCCCCAGCATGATCCCGCAGAACGAGAGAAGTGCCACGGGCAGCATAAAGGTTTTACCCAGTTGCTGGAAAAATTCCCACAGCGATATTTTTTGTGCTGCTTTCGCCGTCATAAAACGACTCCTTTATTGTTAAAATCAGTTTGTCTGCCTCAATGCTGCGAGAAGATAAAACGTTTTATCAAAGTTTAGTGCGCGCTAAATCACATTCTCAGGCTTTGACTGGTAGTATAAAGATAACGTATTGATAAAACGTTTTACCGATCTCATTTTCAGGGAGTCACGCCAACACATGGCCGTAGCGAAAAAAGTCACCATTAACGATGTCGCGCTGGCGGCGGGGGTTTCCGTCAGCACCGTTTCTCTGGTACTGAGCGGAAAAGGGCGCATCTCTCCCGCGACCGGTCAGCGGGTGAACGAGGCGGTTGAACAGTTGGGCTTTGTGCGTAACCGCCAGGCGTCGGCGCTGCGCGGGGGGCAAAGCGGGGTGATTGGCCTGATCGTTCGTGACCTGACGTCACCTTTCTATGCGGAGTTGACGGCCGGGTTAACCGAAGCGCTTGAAGCGCAGGGGCGGATGGTCTTTCTGCTTCACGGCGGCCGCGAAGCCGAACAGCTGCTTTCCCGGCTCGATATGCTGCTGAACCAGGGGGTGGACGGGGTGATCGTCGCAGGGGCGTCGGGCGTGGGCAGCGAGCTGTGCGAGCGTGCCGCCGAAAAAGGCGTGCCGCTGGTGTTTGCCTCGCGCGCCAGCTACCTCGACGAAGCCGATACGCTGCGTCCGGATAACATGCAGGCCGCGCAAATGCTGACCGAGCATCTTATTCGTCGCGGTCATCAGCGCATTGCCTGGCTGGGCGGGAAAAGCTCGTCCCTGACCCGCGCCGAGCGGGTCGGCGGCTACTGTGCGACGCTGATTAAATACGGCCTGCCGTTCCACAGCGAGTGGGTCGTGGAGTGTGAGTCCAGCCAGAAGATGGCGGCGGAAGCGATAGGCGCGCTGCTGCGAAGCAGCCCGACGATCAGCGCCGTGATTTGCTATAACGATGTGATCGCTATGGGGGCCTGGTTTGGCCTGATCCGCGCCGGGCGTCAGAGCGGCGAGGGCGGGGTGGAAACCTTCTTCGGCCACCAGGTGGCGCTGGGGGCGTTCGCCGACGTCGGTGAAAACGCGCTGGACGATCTGCCGATCGTCTGGGCCACTACCCCCGCGCGGGAGATGGGTTACACCCTGGCGGACAGAATCATGCAGCGTATCGAAAATACGGATGTGCAGGCCGGGCACCAGATTGTGGCGGCGCGCCTGGTGCCGGTAAAATAGTATCAGGTGAGTTGCGTTAGCGGATTGAGCAACAGTTCGGCTTCCAGTGCCTCCACAAATTTTCGTACTTTTGCCGGGATCAGCCTGGAGGTCGGATAAACCGCCCAAACGGCCAGCGATTCCGGCCGGACATCCTCCAGGACGATCCGCTCGAGTTTACCCTCTCTGAAGGCCGGTTCTACGTACCAGCGAGATAAATTGGCGATGCCCAACCCTCCAAGGCAGGCTTCGAAAATTGCCTCAACAGAGTTCGCGGAGAATCGACCCGACACCTTTTGCCTGTAGCGCTGCTCGCCCTGTTCGAATGACCAGTGGACGGTATCTGACGTGGTCAGACAGCTATGTGCCGCCAGATCGTTAAACGATTTTGGATAGCCATTTGCGGCAAGATACGCCGCGCTGGCGCAGAGATCCCGTGGGTTGTGACACAGGCGATGGGCAACTAATCGGTTGTCTCGCAGCGGCGCAATGCGTAACGCCACGTCTATGCCTTTACCGACAATATCCACCTGTTCGTCAGTGGCGAGTAAATCGACCTGCAGGGCGTGATGTTGCTGCATAAACCGGGTCAGCATGGGAGCAACGATCTTACGGCCAAACCCTGCTGAGGCGGTAATGCGCAGGCGTCCGGTAAGATGCGTCCCCTCGGGAAACAGATCGGCCAGCGCATTATTTTTATCTTCCAGCAGCGCCTGCGCATGGGGTAAAAAAACGTCCCCATCGCTGGTGGGTGAGAGGGAACGCGTGGTGCGGTGCACCAGCCTGACCCCCAGTTCCGCCTCAAGATTATTAAGAGACCGTGATGCCGCCATGGCGCTCACAGAGAGCCGACGCGCGGCGCCCGCCAGGCTACCCGCCTTGACGGCTTCGACAAACACTTCAACGTCTTCCAGCTTCATTGTATCGCTTTTCGTTATGCTGACCTATCAAAGTACATGTCTACATTATTAATCGTTACGCTGCCATAGTCTCTTCACAACCTGAAAAAATATCAGTCTGGAGTGAAGATGAAAAAGTTGAAAACGGTTCTGGCATTCAGCGGCCTGCTCTTTGCAAGCACATCGTGGGCAGATGCCCCCGCGCAGGTGAAACAGCAGGTCCCGGGGTATTATCGTCTGGCGGTCGGGGAATATGAGGTGACGGCGCTTTTCGACGGCTATAACGATCTTTCGCCTGCCTTGCTACACGGGCTCTCAGGTGACAAGGTTCGCGAACTGTTGGCTCAACACAAAATTGATGCAGAACGCATGCCTACTGCCTTCAACGCCTTCCTGGTGAATACCGGTAAACACCTGGTGATGATTGACAGCGGAGGAGGCCACTGCATGTCGGAAACGGCCGGCCAGCTGGTCAGCAATATAAACGCATCAGGGTATCGTCCTGAGCAGGTCGATACCATTTTCCTGACCCACCTGCATCTTGACCACGTGTGCGGCCTGAGCGATGCAGACGGTAAGGCGCTGTTCCCCAATGCCACCGTCTACGTACCGCAGGGGGAGGCCGACTACTGGCTTGACCCTGCAAAAGAAGCGAGCGCTCCGGCTAACGCGAAGGAGTATTTCGCTATCGCCAGGAATGCTCTTTCTGCGTATAAAGCCGCCGGGCATCTTAAAACCTTCGTCCCGCCAGCTTCGCCGATCCCGGAAGTCCAGACGACCTATGCCACTGGTCATACGCCTGGCAGTACCGTTTATCGCTTTGCGTCGCAGGGTACGGCTATCAACTTCATTGGGGATTTGATTCATGCGCCTGCCGTCCAGTTCCCGCACCCTGAAGTGTCTATTCGCTTCGATGTCGATCCGAAAAAAGCCATCTCGTCCCGGACGCAGGAATTTAACGCGCTGGCGAAAGACGGTGAGTGGATGGCCGCAGCGCATTTGCCTTTCCCCGGTATCGGGCATATCACTGCCGGGCGGCAGGGCTTTAGCTGGAACCCGGTAAATTACGGTCCTTATCAACGTGCGGCCAACGTGCCTCTGCTGAAATAATATGAGGTTATGAACATGAGAAGTTACACTGTAACGGCAAACGGTATCCGTCAGTATGTGGTCGAAGAGGGTGAAGGCGCACCGGTTATTCTCCTGCATGGTTTCCCTGAAACAAACTATGCCTGGCGCTACCAGATACCTGTATTGTCCCGGCACTACCGAGTGATTGCGCCGGATTTACGCGGGTATGGCGAAACGGATAAACCTGCTTCTGGCTATGATAAACGCAACATGGCGCGGGACATCCGGGAACTGATGCGTGTGCTTGGCTTACAGAAAGTGGTACTGGTGGGGCACGATCGCGGCGCGCGCGTCGCGACGCGGTTTGCAAAAGATTACCCTGAACTGGTGGATCGACTGGTGGTGATGGATAACGTGCCAACGCGTATTGTGGCGCGCGATCTTAATGCTTCGATTGCGCGTGCCTACTGGTTCTTTCTGTTTCATCTTGTGCCAGACCTGCCGGAAGCGCTGATTGCGGGTCGGGAGCATATCTGGCTGCGCCATTTTTTCTCGGACTGGACCTACGATCCGTCTACCATCAGCGGCGAGGCGTTTGATACCTATGTTCGGGCGTATCAGGCACCGGGGGCCGTGCGAGGCGCTATGGCTGACTATCGCGCCAACGCAGAGGATATTGCGCAGGATATGGCAGACGCTGAGGTGAAAATCACCTGCCCGGTAATGTCGCTGTGGGGTAATGATTTTCATGCGGTCGGCAAGCTTTTCGATATGGAAAGCGTCTGGGCCGAAATGGCGGAGAACCTGCGGGCGCATGGTATCGATGAGTGCGGCCACCTTCCGCAGGAGGAGCAGCCAGAGAAAGTAAACGCGCTTCTGCTGGATTTCCTGGCGGGATGGAAAAGCTAGCGGGCAATAAAAAACCCCTCATGCGAGGGGTTTTGACGTTTACTGCTGCGGTGCCGCCGGTTCAGCCGGTTCCGGCATCCCCAGAGCAGGCATACCAAACATGCCGACGAAGTCTTCCAGCGGCATTTTGTCGCCGTTGAGCGTGACCTGTCCGTTGGCGTACTGCAGGCTGGTGGAAATCGCGTTGTTGTCCACCTTCGTGATGCGGAACATCTGACCCATTGCCGCCAGACCTTTCACCTGCTGGTTCGCCAGCTTGCCGGCGTCTTCATCGCCGTAGCCTTCCAGCTTCGCAATCTGGGTCATGAACTCGGTTGCCATATCCATCGGAATGGTCAGCTTGCTGTCGAGCGACTTCACGCTGCGATCCACTTCCTGCGCCAGCGTCTGCGGTTCACCCGTTGCGGTGGCCGGATCTTTCAGGAACAGCGACAGGTTGAAGCTGGTTTCGCCTTTGCTGTTTTTCCAGCTCAGCGGCGCAACGGTGACCACCGGCTCACCTTTCAGCAGGATCGGCAGGTTGTTGAACAGCACCGCCATCGCCTGCTGCTGGTAGACTTCCGGGTTTTGCTGCAGTGCGGCATCGGTCAGCAGCGCCTGGCTCTCTTTGCTGTATTTCTGGCTAAACTCGTGCCACGCCTGACCGTCGATATTGCCGATCTTCAGCGACAGTTTGCCGGTGCCCAGATCCTGATTCTGCACTTTCAGGCTCTTCAGCGTGTAATCCAGCTGGGTATTGATGCTCTTACCATCTTTAGAAACGTCGGATTTTCCGTTGACGTGCATGCCTTCCAGCACGGCCATCTCTTTTCCTTCAACAGCAATGGCGACTTTGTCGAGAGACAGTTTCTGATCGCCGATACGCTCCTGGAAATCGGTCATGCGGCTGTTACCGTCGGCTTTCAGGTTATTGAAGGTGAGCTGAACTTTTTGGTTATATTCGTTAACGGCATTGACCAGGCCGCTTTCCGCTTCACCCGTCAGGGAGAACACGTTTCCATCGCGGTCAGCATCGAGTTTGAAGTGACCGCCGCTGAAGGCGACTTTCTCATTCTCTTTCTCGTAGTTCAGCGCTTTCAGAGCAATATCGGAACTCGTGTCACCGGAATAGCTAATGCGGGTATTAATGTCGAAAGGCGATTCATTCTTCGCCAGGTCAAAAAGCGGTTTGGTGACGTCATTATTCACCAGCACGGTATGGACGGACGCCATCGACGGGATCAGGTTAAAGGACTTCAGCTGCGCCAGCGGCAGGGGACCGTGGCTCACCACCTCGTCCAGCACCACGCTCTGGCCCGGTTTCAGCCAGCCGTTTGCAGCACCGGCAACCGGCTTCACTACCAGCTGCATGCGGCTGGTAAACACGCCGCGGTGATAGTTCTGGTAGCTCAGCTCAAGGCCCGCCTCCGGCGCGCTGCGCTTAATCTCTCCGTTAGCCTGCGCCACCATCTCAGCCAGACGGCCTTCCAGCTGTTTCCCGGTAAACCAGGAAGCACCCGTCCAGACCACGCCTAACGCTACAATCACTCCAACCGCTACGACCGATTTTTTCATTGCGACTATCCCTAAAATGAAACCAGGCGGTAAAACCGCCTGGAGATATTAAGCCTGCAACTAGCTTAGCAAGAGTTGTTAAAAAATTCAGTAAGTGGTTAAAGCTTATTGAAAACGCGCGCCAGGCGACCGGTGCCGCTTACGCTAACCGGAGACTCATTGGCTGCAACGAAGGCTGACTCACCGGGCTTAAGCACCAGACGCTGTTCGCCTTTGTGCAGCGTCGCTTCGCCTTCCACGCAGAACAGGATCGCCGCGCTCTCCTGCGCGATGGTGGTTTCGGCCTGGCTCAGGTCGTGCAGGGAAAAGGCAAAATCTTCAACCGGAATCGGGAAGTCCAGCTCTGCGCCGTTTTTCACCGGCTGAGTCAGCAGCTCCGCGGCAGGTTTCGCCACGAACTTCACGTTGGCTACCAGCTCAGGGATGTCGATGTATTTCGGCGTCAGGCCCGCGCGCAGCACGTTATCGGAGTTGGCCATCACCTCCAGCGCCACGCCCTGAAGGTAGGCGTGCGGGGTTTCCGCGAAGAGGAACATCGCTTCACCCGGATTGAGCTTCACCACGTTCAGCAGCAGAGGGGAGAACAGGCCGCTGTCGTCAGGATAGAACTGCGCAATAAGGCGGATGGTCTCCCACGGTTCACCTTGCTGGCTGTCCAGGGCGGCTTTCAGCACCGCCAGGGCGTGGGTTTTCTCTTCATCCTGCATATTCAGCAGGCTGGCAAACAGCTGGCTCAGCGCATCGGCGTTCGGGTTTTCAAGGAAATGCGCGATGGCTTTATGGGCACCCGCGACCGGCTGCAGCAGGGAGATAATTTCTGAAAACTCGCGGAACGCGTTCATCGCCAGGAACGGCGTCAGCGCGAACACCAGTTCCGGCTTGTGGTTAGGATCTTTGTAATTACGCTCGGCAGCATCTAATGGAATACCCGCCGCGTTCTCTTTCGCAAACCCGATTTCTGAGGCTTTCTTGTTCGGGTGAACCTGGATGGAGAGCGGCTGGTCAGCGCACAAAACTTTAAACAGGAACGGCAGTTCGCCAAAGCGCTGAGCGACTTTGTCACCCAGCAGCGCGGCTTTATCGGCATTAATCACGTCTCGCAGGCTGCGTACCTGGCCGCTGGCGTCTTCAATTTTTGAGCTGCTCTTCGGGTGCGCACCCATCCACAGTTCCGCCATCGGCAGGTTGTTCGGGTTCGCGATACCGTAGAGATCCGTTAACGCAGTTTTACTTCCCCAGGCGTAGTTTTGCACTGAGTTAATGAGTTTTTGCATTATCAAGCCCTGATTCAATTGTGGAATTAACTCCGGGTATTAAAGCAATAAACCTCATGGAAGTAACCTGTGGATGTAAAAAGTCGTACTAGTCTCAGTTTTTGTTAAAAAATTGTGTAGGATAAGCTGACTCGCTTTTAAGCCGGGCAGCGGAACATCTGCCCTGAATAAACAGACCGAAGCAGTAAGTGAGAGACCAATGTCGAATAAACCCTTCCATTATCAGGATCCTTTCCCCCTCAGTAAGGATCAGACCGAGTATTACCTGTTAACCCGCGATCACGTCTCCGTCTCTGAATTTGAAGGACAAGAGATCCTCAAGGTGGATCCGCAGGCGCTGACGCTGCTGGCGCAGCACGCTTTCCACGACGCCTCGTTTATGCTCCGTCCTGCGCATCAGCAGCAGGTGGCCGATATTCTGAGCGACCCGGAAGCCAGCGAAAACGATAAGTACGTTGCCCTGCAGTTCCTGCGTAACTCTGATATCGCGGCGAAAGGCATTCTGCCAACCTGTCAGGATACCGGCACGGCGATCATCGTCGGTAAAAAAGGGCAGCGCGTCTGGACCGGCGGCGGTGACGAAGCGGCGCTGGCACACGGCGTTTATAACACCTACACCGAAGACAACCTGCGCTATTCGCAAAACGCGGCGCTGGACATGTATAAAGAGGTCAACACCGGCACCAACCTGCCTGCACAGATTGACCTCTACAGCGTCGATGGGGATGAGTACAAATTCCTCTGTATCGCCAAAGGCGGCGGTTCGGCCAACAAAACCTATCTCTATCAGGAAACCAAAGCGCTGCTCACCCCGGGTAAGCTGAAGAACTACCTGGTTGAGAAGATGCGCACCCTCGGTACCGCGGCGTGCCCGCCGTACCATATCGCGTTTGTGATTGGCGGCACGTCGGCTGAAAGCACGCTGAAGACCGTGAAGCTGGCCTCAACCAAATACTACGACGGCCTGCCAACCGAAGGTAACGAGCACGGCCAGGCGTTCCGCGACGTTCAGCTTGAGCAGGAGCTTCTGGAAGAAGCGCGTAACCTGGGTCTTGGCGCGCAGTTTGGCGGCAAATACTTTGCCCACGACGTGCGCGTGATCCGTCTGCCACGTCACGGTGCTTCCTGTCCGGTCGGGATGGGCGTCTCCTGCTCTGCGGATCGCAACATCAAGGCGAAGATCAACCGCGAAGGCGTGTGGATCGAAAAACTGGAAAACAACCCGGGCAAATACATTCCGGAAGAGCTGCGCAAAGCGGGCGAGGGGGAAGCGGTCCGCGTTGACCTGAACCGTCCGATGAAAGAGATTCTGGCGCAGCTTTCGCAGTATCCGGTCTCGACCCGTCTCTCCCTGAACGGCACGATTATCGTGGGCCGCGACATCGCGCACGCGAAGCTGAAAGAGCGCCTGGACAACGGCGAAGGGCTGCCGCAGTACATTAAAGATCACCCGATCTACTACGCGGGCCCGGCGAAAACGCCTGAAGGCTACGCCTCTGGCTCGTTAGGCCCAACCACGGCGGGCCGTATGGACTCGTACGTTGACCAGCTGCAGGCCAACGGCGGCAGCATGATCATGCTCGCGAAAGGCAACCGCAGCCAGCAGGTGACGGACGCCTGCCACAAGCACGGCGGCTTCTACCTCGGCAGCATCGGCGGCCCGGCTGCGGTTCTGGCGCAGGGCAGCATCAAGAGCCTGGAGTGCGTGGAATACCCGGAACTGGGTATGGAAGCGATCTGGAAAATTGAGGTGGAAGATTTCCCGGCGTTCATCCTCGTGGATGACAAAGGCAACGACTTCTTCAAGCAGATCCAGTCGTCCCAGTGTTCGGCGTGTGTGAAGTAAATCTGTAAATTGCCGGGTGGCGCTGACGCTTACCCGGCCTGGATTTTCGTAGGTCGGGTAAGGCGCAGCCGACACCCGACATCAAAAAGAGCGCACAAAGCGCCATAACGTTTCTCAGAAGTCATCAATACTTATCCCTTAAGCATGTGAGCTATCCCTCTTTTGTTATCAAGGAGAAAGTAATGACCACGGTACGCCATGAGAAAGACTCGATGGGCGCCATCGACGTCCCGGCCGACAAGCTATGGGGCGCGCAAACCCAGCGTTCGCTGGAGCATTTCCGTATCTCGACTGAAAAAATGCCCGTCTCGCTGATTCAGGCGCTGGCGCTCACCAAACGCGCGGCCGCGAAAGTGAACCAGGATTTAGGCCTGCTGACGGCAGACAAAGCGACCGCCATCATCAACGCCGCCGACGAAGTGCTGGCGGGCAAGCATCCCGATGAATTTCCCCTCGCTATCTGGCAGACCGGTTCCGGCACCCAGAGCAACATGAACATGAACGAAGTGCTGGCGAACCGGGCAAGCGAACTGCTGGGCGGCCTGCGCGGCATGGAGCGCAAGGTTCACCCGAACGATGACGTCAACAAAAGCCAGAGTTCCAACGACGTCTTCCCGACGGCCATGCACGTGGCGGCGGTGATTGCTATCCGCGAGCAGCTTATCCCGCAGCTCAACGTCCTGAAGTCTACGCTCAACGAGAAGGCGCAGGCCTTCCGCGACATCGTCAAAATTGGCCGTACGCACCTGCAGGACGCCACGCCGCTGACGCTCGGCCAGGAGATTTCCGGCTGGGTGGCGATGCTGGAACACAACCTGAAGCATATTGAGAACAGCCTGCCGCATCTGGCGGAGCTGGCGCTCGGCGGGACGGCGGTTGGGACCGGGTTGAACACCCATCCGGAGTATGCGGTACGCGTGGCGGAGGAGCTGGCAAACATCACCGGGCAGCCGTTCGTCACGGCGCCCAACAAGTTCGAGGCGCTGGCGACCTGCGATGCGCTGGTCCACACCCACGGCGCGCTGAAAGGGCTGGCGGCATCGCTGATGAAAATCGCCAACGACGTGCGCTGGCTGGCCTCGGGCCCGCGCTGCGGCATCGGTGAAATCAGCATTCCGGAAAACGAGCCGGGCAGCTCCATCATGCCGGGTAAAGTCAACCCGACCCAGTGCGAGGCCATGACCATGCTCTGCTGCCAGGTATTGGGCAACGACGTGGCCGTCAACCTGGGCGGTGCGTCCGGCAACTTCGAGCTGAACGTCTATCGCCCGATGGTGATCCACAACGTTCTGCAATCGATTCGTCTGCTGGCGGACGGCATGGAGAGCTTTAACGAACACTGCGCGGTGGGGATCGAGCCAAACCGCGAGCGCATCAGCCAGCTGTTGAACGAATCGCTGATGCTGGTGACCGCGCTCAATACCCATATTGGCTACGACAAAGCCGCCGAGATCGCCAAAAAAGCGCATAAGGAGGGGCTGACGCTGAAAGACTCCGCCCTGGCGCTGGGCTATCTGACGGAGGCGGAGTTCGATGCCTGGGTACGTCCCGAGGCGATGGTTGGCAGCCTGAAATAATCAACTCGCTACGTACAGGTGCAGCCGCGGAATAATCAGCTGAAGCGGCTGCGCCTGAGGTCGGTAACGGTGCTGGACATTTTCAGCATCGTAATTCAGCAATTCACCAATATCCGGCACGATAGCCCCCCGATCGTCATCATAGAGCGCAATCAGCGGCGTTGGGCAGGCATACTGCACCTGTTTTTGCTGGCCGGAATACCAGACGCGGGCGATAGGCTGAACCTTCACCGGGCGCTTAATTTTGAGGCGCGTATCCGCCGGCAGCGAGGCGATGCTGTGGTACTCCTGTTCGAGGCGCTCAATCCACTGCTCACGCGACCACGGCGCGACGGTGCGCGGCGTCTTCAGGCTCTTTTCCAGCTGCGCCAGAATTTCATCCCGGGTGAAGTTTTTAATGATGTGCTTATTCGCCCAGCCGAAGCGCAGCGTGGCGGGATGACGCAGTACCGTCAGCGTGCGATAGGCATTCAGGGTAATTAACCCCGGAAGCTGACGGTGCACCCACTCAAACCGGGCGGCGGGGGCCAGGCCCGACTCTTCGGTAACGATTTTCTCAAATACCGCTTTCAGGCTGTTTATATGGGTAATCTGGCTTTCCAGCGCGTCGCGCGCTGCGGCATCGGTTTGCAGGCAGATCACGCCGGGCAGCCGCACCGCCGCTTTGCTGCTGCGCTGTTCAGACTGCTGCTGGATAAAAAAATGGCGATAGTGCTTCATCGCCAGCTCCAGTGCGGCCTTGCCGATGTGCTGCTTCACGTCGATGGTGTCCAGCGGATCGTGCTCGGCTCCTTTGACCACCTCGGGCAGGGTAAATACGCGCGCGGCCAGCAGGCGGCAGGTCTGCAAACGTTCTGTCAGGGTTAGCAGCTCGTGTTCTATTTCCCGGAACGTGCTGTTCAGCCGTTCGATGAGATCGTAGGTCGCCATAAATACTCTCATTAGTTACAACATACTTATCATATAGCACAGCACGCCGGGTCAGGCCAGCGTGCGCTTGAAGTCAGGCAGGGACGGGAAGGGCGATGTTATGGTACACTGGCCAGCTAAAGCAGAAGCGCGCGCCGCCGAGCTCGCTCTCCTCGCAATGCACCGTACCGCCCATGGCCTGGGCGATAGAGTAGACAATGGCCAGCCCCAGGCCACATCCTCCGGTGGCGCGATCGCGGCTGGGATCGAGGCGGACAAACGGTTCAAACACGGTTTCGCGTGCCTCCGGGGCAATCCCCGGTCCGTCATCCTCTACCGTCAGGCTGGCCTGGTTTCCCTGCAAATCCAGCCCAATCTGCAGCGTACTTTCGCTGTAGCGCATGGCGTTGTTCATCAGGTTGTCCAGCACGCGCTCCATCAGGCGCATATCAAGCGCGCCGTAATCACCCGGCGTGACGCGCGTCAACAGCGTGCGCTGCGGGTTTACGCTCTGAACATCGTCAATATGGGTTTGCAGCCACGCGGGCAGATCCGGCGTGCTGAGGTTCAGTTCGTTTTGCGGGCGATCGAGGCGCGCATAGGTCAGAAGCTCCTCAATCAGCGCTTCGAGCTGGCCAATATCGCGGTTCAGAGCCTGAGACTCCGCTTCCGTCAGATTCTCGCTCATCTCCAGACGATAGCGCAGGCGCACCAGCGGCGTGCGCAGCTCATGTGCAATCCCGTCGATCAGCTGTTTCTTACTGGCTATCAGGGCATTAATGTTATCGGCCATCTGGTTAAAGGCCACGCCAAGGCGTTCAAAGCTGGAACCGCTGTCGAAGTGAATACGTTCGGTGAAATGCCCTTCGCCAAAACGCTGCGCGGCGGACTCCAGCTTCAGCATGTCCTGCCAGTGTGGGCGCATCCAGATAAAGACCGGAAAAGCGAGCGAAATGGCGATAAAGGCCATCAGCGCCATGTCCAGCAGGCGCATCTGGTGCAGATAATAGAGATAGGGCACCGGCCCGACGGCAAGCACGTAATGGCTGCGAGGAATACGCTGGATAAAGGTGTATTTCTCATCCAGCGCGACGATGTCCCCGTCGCGCAGACGCTGCATGGCGGGCGGGTCCAGATCGAAATCTTTCAACGGCTCGATGCGTAAATCGAATGACAGATTCAGATCCAGCTCTTTCAGGGTTTTCGCCCAGTCGTGTGGCGGGATCTCTCTTAGCTCGCTGCGCATCAGATAGAGCGAGCTTTTCATCAGATCGTCCAGCGACTGCCTGCCCGCACGTTCGGCGGTAAATTTATAAACCAGCCCGACCAGCATGGTCATCACCAGGAAGCAGACAAACAGTAAAAGATAAAACTGCACAAACAGCTTTTTCATTGGATCTCACCGCAAAAACGCTATGTGCAGAATATACATGAAAACCCTTCGAGTTTTTCACGTCTGTCGAGCGTGTTATATGGCTTTCGCGCTGTTTTTTACCTTGGCGATGAGTTTTTCGGTCATCGCCAGTCCTTCAGCAATATGCGTATCAATCACATCCGTCCCGTATTCGCTGATGAGGTCCAGCAGTATTTCGTAAGACTGGATGAGTTCCAGCAGGTCAAAGAGCGCTTTTTGATCGGTTCGTGAGGGGGTGACGTGGGTAAGGGTTGCCTGATTAACAATCCACTCAAGATTGGTTTTTATCGCTTCTACCTGACCGTAGCTATACATATGTCATGGGCTTAAATCCTCATTTCAAGATTTATTGGAGAGATGTCGTGAAAGCTTCACGGCGAAAATGAGTAAAACGATCGCAAGAGCGGGGCGAGCTGAAGAAAGGAGAGTCGAGAAGGTAATTATGGAATAGTTCGCGTGCTTAGCAAGTAAATTGTTGCGCAAACGTAAAAATAAACGTGCGAAAGAGAAGGCATCGTCGCGCAATGCCTTCATTTCTGTCAGGTTATCTTCTCAGGTTTCCCACGCATGTGGGGCAAACAGATAACCCTTATTACGCACGGTTTTAATGCGGTAGGGCTCGGTGGCGTTATCCTGCAGTTTTTTGCGCAGACGCGAAATCGCCACGTCAACGCTGCGGTCCATTCCGTCATAGCTCACGCCACGCAGGTTTTTCAGCAGCGCGTCACGGTCCATAATCTGTCCGGCATGCGTTGCCAGCTCCCACAGCAGGTCAAAATCTGCGGTAGAAAGGGCGATAAGTTCGCCAGAGAGCAGCACCTGACGATTAATCGGATCAATAGACAGCGTCCCGAAGCGCATCGCTTTGTGCGGCGTCAGAGACGGCGCCGGTGCTTCGCGTTCGATACTGGCGTGCTGGCGTAAATGGAGGCGCAGGCGAGCAAGCAGGACGGCAGGCGGTGTGGTTTTCAGAATGTAGTCATTGGCACCCATCTCCAGCGACAAAATGTGGTTCATATCGCTGTCCAGCGAGGTGAGCAGGACAATAGGGCCCTCCCACCGGGCGCGCAGGTCACGGCAGAGCGTCATGCCGTCTTTGCCTGGCAACATGATATCCAGCAGCACCAGATCCGGGTTTTCACGGACGACCACCTCTTCGGCACGATCGCCGCGAGGTTCAACAATGACGTCCATATCATGTTTACCCAGATAGGCGGCGATCAGCTGCCCGACTTCGGGTTCGTCTTCAACATAAACAATCTTATTCATACAGCGTCTGTTTTCGTGAAAAAAGCCAACATACACCGCGAAACCTTAACCTTCCATTAATCTTTCTAAATTAACGCCGGTTCCGTAATTCTGGCTGTTATTCGCTTTCACTAGCGCAGCGGACGGCCACCGTCCACGGCAAAGGTTCTGCCGGTGACGTAGCAGCTGGTGAGCAGGTAATCCACGAGGTCGATGACCTCTTTCTCGCCGGGGGCGATTTTCATGAGCGACTTATTCAGCGCCTGCTGGCGATACTCTGCATCATCGTTTTCGTTAAACAAAATCATCGCCGGGGCGATGGCGTTCACCTTCACCTCCGGGGCGAGCTTGCGGGCAAACGAGCGGGTCATGTTATCCAGCGCGGCTTTACTGGCCGCGTAGGCGATGTGCTTGTCGCTGCCGCGCTCCACTACATAATCGGTGAAATGAATGATGTCGCCCGCAGCGTGCCCGTGGCCGCGCAGCAGGTCCTGCAGAGCGTGGTTAAGCAGATAAGGGGCATTGACGTGGATCTGCAGCATGGAGGAGAGCGTTTCGCTAAGTGACGTACCGGGTTTTTCGGCACGCCATGCGCTGGCGTTATGGATCACGGCGCGCAGACCCGTCGTGGTGGCTTTTACCGTTTCCGCGAAAGCCAGAATGCCTTCATCGGTTGAAAAATCAGCCTGAATGCAGACCGCCCCCGCTTTGCGTAACCCTTCAATCGACGGGTATTCCGTACGGTAGCTGACAATGACCGGATGGCGAAGGTTGAGAAAGTGATGGGCGAGGGCGAGGCCGATACGGCGGCCTCCACCGGTAATCAGTATTGGGCGAAGCGGTGCATTTCCCATCGTATTCTCCTTTACAGTTCAACAATGGGAAAGGCGATGCTATCCCATTAACATCCAGGTTGCCGGTAGGGCAGCAACCAGTAACAGTCCAATCAATGCCATCTCACGGCGTTTCAGCGCGTTCTCCAGCTGATGCGTGCGGCGGGCATAGATAAACACCAGCAGACCCGGTGCGTACAGCACTACCGACAGTAGCAGATGCATAGGACCGGAAGCATACAACAACCACAGGCCGTAAATACAGGCTCCGACACCCACAACATAATGCGCCGGGCGTGTGGCAATTTTTAACAGATACGCACCCACTAAGAAATAGGGTACCAGAATCATCTCCGAGGCGATGGTCAGCAGGGTGTTATAGTCTGAACCTGTGAGCCAGATCAGCACCAGACAGACCTGAACGCTGATGTTGGTCAGCCAGAGCGATGCCGACGGCGCGCTGTTTTGGTTTTGACGGGCGAACAGGCGTGGAAACGCTTTGTGCGTCGCGGCCAGGAAAGGCACTTCAGCCGCCATGATGGTCCAGCTCAGGTACGCGCCGCAGACGGAGATGATAAGGCCAGCCGCAATCACCACGTCGCCCCAGGGGCCGAGCATTTTCACCATCAGCCCTGCCATTGACGGGTTACGCATTTCAGCCAGTTCAGGACGCGCCACCACGCCCAGCGACAGCAGCGTTACCAGCAGATAGACCCCGAGCGCAGCGAGTACGGCCAGCAGCGTGGCGCGGCCCACATCGCGTTTATTTCGGGCTCGGGCAGAAACCACGACCGCGCCTTCTACACCGATGAACACCCACAGGGTAATCAGCATCGTGTTTTTCACCTGCTCCCAGACGGGGACGCCCAGCGCAACGCCGCTGAAATCAAGCTTAAACACGTCCATACGGAACGCAATGAAGGCCAGAACGATAAACAGGCCGAGCGGAACCAGCTTCGCGAGCGTCGCTACCAGGTTGATGCTGGCGGCCGTTTGTACGCCACGTAACACCAGCCAGTGGACGAACCACAATAACACCGAGGCACCCACAATAGACTGCCATGTATTTCCGTCGCCAAAGAGGCGCAGCTCAGGCGTGTCGGTAAAGAAACTGAGCGCCGAGAAGACGATTACCAGATAGGAGACGTTGGCGATAACGGCACACAGCCAGTATCCCCACGCGGAACAGAAGCCAATCAGCTCGCCGAAACCTTCACGCGCATAGGTGAAAATACCGCCGTCCAGATCCGGGCGAATGCGGGTGAGCAGCAGCATAGCGAAGGCCAGCAGCAATATTCCGACACCCGTAATGCCCCAGCCAATGATGAGCGCAGAAGGGCTCGCGACTGCCGCCATATTTTGCGGCAAACTGAATACGCCCGCACCCAGCATTGAGCTTAAAACGAGTGCAGTCAGAGCACTCAGGCCAAGTTTCTTTTCCATTGGCTTCCTGTTATGAAAGGTCAAAATCCAGAATAATTATTTCGCTCAGGCGCATAAAAATGGTGGATCACACTAAGGCGCGGGATTTTACGGAGTGTAACGAAAGCATGCAATGACGTGAGGCAGAAAATCAAAAAAAGTAACAAAAAAGGCGGCATTGCGCCGCCTTTCGTAAACGACTTTTGTTACTTGTACAGATCGGCGCTGATGGTCACGTTGTTACCACGTTCCTGCCACTGGCGGGTGATGTGGTAGTACTTCGCCCCTTTCTTCGCCGCACGCTTCGCGACCTGGTAAGAGACTTCCGTCATGTTGCCGTAGTTGCCGGTAAATTTGATGCTGTCGAACGGCACCATCTGCGCAGCAGTGGCGTTGTTCAACTCTTCAATTTTGGTACCGTCCGGCAGCGTAACGGAGTAACGGCCACCTTTCGTGGACTGCGTTTCAAAGAAACGACCCACTTCAGCGCTTGGGGCCGCCGTCGTTGCGATGCCTGGAATTTCAACTTTCTTCGCGGCTTCGCCACCTTTCGCTATCGCCGCGCGACCCGCTTCTGAATTCGCCGGGATGGCATCCGGGCTTTGCAGAACACGTTTTTTCGCATCTTTTTTATAGATGAACGCGGTAATGCGCTGGTTGCCACCCTGGTTAGCATCGACCTGACGCACGATGTAGAAAGAATAAGCTCCTTTCTCTTTCGCGGCTTTGGTGATGGCATCGTTCACTTCAGGCTGGCTGCGGTAAAAGCCCTGAACGGTGACGGTGTCGTAGGGTTCCAGCTCAATCGCCTGATCTTTCGGCAGTTCAACAACACCGTTGATCACGCGGTTTTTCGGTGCGTCAGCTTTTGGCGCATTGTCTTTGAATAGCGCGATGGTCACGCGCAGGTTACCGCTGTTGCCGTAATCGGACTGGTCAACGACATAAAACGAGGCCGCCCCGTTTTTATCAGCAGCTTTTGATGCAGCGGCGACGGCGTCGCCAATAGAATTATAACGACCCACAATGACCGTATGGTCAAAAGGTTTTAACGCTGCCGCTTGCTCCGGCGTTAACTCTGTTGCGGCATTCGCAGACAGGGCGGTCGCGGAAAGAAGTGCGGACGCCAGGAGTGTGTTCTTAAGCTTCATAAAAATGATCCTTCGCCTTGCGCAAACCATGTACTGGTATTGTTGTTAATTTGAGACGGTCCCGATTATTGCATTTAAAACCCGTCGCTGTCTGCGCCATTTTTCACTGCCTGTGCTCACTGAATCACCTTATTCGATAACATTTAGTGATATGTTGAAAAAACACGCGTTTGACAAGTAAAACTGATAAAGCATATGACTTTTACAAGTTAATTTAATGTTAATAAGTTGTTCTCTTACGGCGCTATATCATGTTTTTACCGCTTCGCTTGCGCGATTTATCGGTTCCGGCGATGAATTTAAGGTAAATATCACTGTCAGTGACGCCGATCGCTTATTTTTCACAGATAAAGTAAGAAATAGTGTTTTCTGGCGGTAGATCACGGGCGCTATTTTCAGTAGGTTATAGACAGTTTGTTACGTTTTATTTTCCGGGGTTAATCATATCTCGTCGCTTGCGCGATGGTGAAAATTGATACAAACCGCGGGCATTTATCGATAAACCATCATCAAGAACCGATGGAAGGGAAAACTATGCGTATTGGGGTACCAAAAGAACGGTTAGCCAATGAAACCCGCGTAGCGGCAACACCGAAAACGGTGGAGCAACTGCTTAAGCTGGGTTTTACGGTCGCGGTTGAAAGCGGCGCGGGCAAACTGGCGAGTTTCGATGACGAGGCCTTTATCCAGGCTGGCGCGGAAGTGGTCGACGGTGCTGACGTCTGGCAGTCGCAGGTGATTCTGAAGGTCAACGCACCGGAAGAGGGTGAGATTGCGCTGCTGAATCCGGGGACAACCCTGGTGAGCTTCATCTGGCCTGCGCAAAACCCGGAGCTAATGGAGAAGCTGGCGGCCCGTGGCGTGACCGTAATGGCGATGGACTCCGTGCCGCGCATTTCGCGCGCGCAGTCGCTGGATGCCTTAAGCTCCATGGCAAACATTGCTGGCTACCGCGCCATTGTTGAAGCAGCCCACGAATTTGGTCGCTTCTTTACCGGTCAAATCACCGCCGCGGGTAAAGTCCCTCCGGCGAAAGTCATGGTGATTGGCGCGGGCGTGGCGGGCCTTGCTGCAATCGGTGCGGCAAATAGCCTGGGCGCTATCGTACGTGCCTTTGACACCCGTCCTGAGGTAAAGGAACAGGTTCAGAGTATGGGGGCCGAATTCCTTGAGCTGGACTTCAAGGAAGAAGCCGGCAGCGGCGACGGTTACGCGAAGGTGATGTCCGAAGCCTTTATCAAAGCCGAAATGGAACTCTTCGCCGCTCAGGCGAAAGATGTCGACATTATTGTCACCACCGCGCTTATCCCGGGTAAACCTGCGCCGAAGCTGATTACCCGTGAGATGGTTGATTCCATGAAGCCGGGCAGCGTGATTGTCGACCTGGCCGCCCAAAACGGCGGTAACTGTGAATATACCGTACCGAATCAGGTGACCACGACCGCTAACGGCGTGAAGGTGATCGGCTATACCGATCTGCCGGGCCGTCTTCCAACGCAGTCTTCTCAGCTGTACGGCACCAACCTCGTCAACCTGCTTAAGCTGCTCTGCAAAGAGAAAGACGGCAACGTCACCGTTGATTTCGACGATGTGGTGGTGCGCGGTGTGACCGTGGTCCGTGAAGGTGAAATTACCTGGCCTGCGCCGCCTATTCAGGTTTCTGCTCAGCCTCAGGCGGCACCAAAAGCGGCGCCTGAGCCAAAAGAATCTGCTAAACCGGCTTCACCGTGGCGTAAATACGCGATCATGGCGCTGGTGATTATTCTGTTCGGCTGGCTGGCTGACGTCGCGCCAAAAGAGTTCCTCGGTCATTTTACCGTCTTCGCGCTCTCCTGCGTCGTAGGCTACTACGTGGTCTGGAACGTCTCCCATGCGCTGCACACGCCGCTGATGTCGGTAACCAACGCCATCTCCGGGATCATCGTGGTGGGGGCGTTACTGCAGATAGGTCACGGCGGCTGGATCAGCTTCCTGAGCTTTATCGCGGTGCTGATCGCCAGTATCAATATTTTCGGTGGTTTCACCGTGACTCAGCGCATGCTGAAAATGTTTCGTAAAGGCTAAGGGGTAGCATATGTCTGGAGGATTAGTGACAGCCGCATACATTGTTGCTGCAATCCTGTTTATTTTCAGTCTGGCGGGGCTTTCCAAACACGAAACGTCTCAGCAGGGGAATAACTTTGGTATCGCCGGGATGGCGATTGCGTTGATTGCCACCATCTTCGGGCCGGATACCGGCAACGTAGCGTGGATCCTGGTGGCGATGATCATCGGCGGCGCGATTGGTATTCGTCTGGCAAAACGCGTTGAAATGACCGAGATGCCGGAGCTGGTTGCCATTCTGCACAGCTTTGTGGGTCTGGCCGCGGTGCTGGTGGGCTTCAACAGCTATTTGTATCACGAACCGGGTCTGGAACCGATACTGGTCAACATCCACCTGACTGAAGTGTTCCTGGGCATCTTCATCGGTGCGGTGACCTTCACCGGCTCCATTGTTGCGTTTGGTAAACTGCGCGGAAAGATCTCCTCTAAACCGCTGATGCTGCCAAACCGTCATAAGCTGAACCTGGCGGCGCTGGTAGTGTCATTTGTTCTGCTGGTGGTCTTCGTGCGTACCGAAAGCGTCGGTCTGCAGGTGCTGGCGTTGCTGGTAATGACCATCATCGCGCTGGCATTTGGCTGGCACCTGGTGGCGTCCATCGGTGGTGCGGATATGCCGGTAGTTGTCTCGATGCTGAACTCCTACTCCGGTTGGGCGGCAGCGGCGGCAGGCTTTATGCTGAGCAACGACCTGCTGATCGTCACCGGTGCGCTGGTGGGTTCTTCCGGTGCGATCCTGTCTTATATAATGTGTAAGGCGATGAACCGTTCGTTCATCAGCGTAATCGCCGGTGGTTTCGGGACAGATGGATCTTCTTCCAGTGCTGATGAAGAAGTGGGTGAGCACCGTGAAATTTCTGCGGAAGATACCGCAGACATGCTGAAAAACTCGCATTCCGTGATCATCACTCCCGGCTACGGCATGGCGGTGGCGCAAGCGCAGTATCCGGTTGCGGAAATCACCGAGAAGCTGCGCGCGCGGGGCATCAAGGTTCGCTTTGGTATTCACCCGGTGGCAGGGCGTCTGCCGGGCCACATGAACGTGCTGCTGGCGGAAGCGAAAGTACCTTACGACATCGTGCTGGAAATGGATGAGATCAACGATGATTTCGCCGACACCGACACCGTGCTGGTCATTGGTGCCAACGATACCGTTAACCCTGCTGCACAGGACGATCCGGGTAGCCCAATCGCCGGTATGCCGGTTCTGGAAGTGTGGAAGGCGCAGAACGTAATCGTCTTCAAACGTTCTATGAATACCGGTTATGCCGGGGTGCAGAACCCGCTGTTCTTCAAAGAGAATACCCACATGCTGTTTGGCGATGCTAAAGCCAGCGTGGATGCGATTCTGAAAGCGCTGTAAGTTACGCTGAAACGAAAAAACCGCCGAATTTGGCGGTTTTTTTATTGTCGGGCGGCGCAGGTGTTAATCGTCTTCCGGATCGTCCAGCTCAACCGGCGTCTGGTACTCATCCGGCTTAATGACCAGCAGGTCGCAGCGCAGATGGTCGATCACCTGTTCAGCGGTATTGCCGAGGAAGGCGGCAGAAATACCGGTCCGGCCGATAGTACCCAGCACCACAATCCCCGCCTGCAGGTGTTCCGCCAGGTCCGGGATCACCTCTTCAGGCAACCCTTTTTCCACGTGGGTCATTTTCTCATCAATGCTGAATTTCTGGCGCAGCGCTTTCATGGCCAGCAGATGCTGACCGCGGATCGCGTCGTTGTACACGCTCGGGTCAAATTCAGGTAGCTCAATGGCAATGTTAATAGGGGTGACCGGATAGGCACCTACCAGGTGCACTTCAGTATGATTGACCTGGTCGGCAAGCTGGATGGTCTCCTTCACCAGCTTCTCGTTCAGGGAGTTGTGGTAATCCTCTTCGCTAGCGAGGTTTACCGCCACAACGGCTTTCCCGCCTTCAGGCCACGGCTGGTCTTTCACCATCCAGACCGGGCAAGGGCATTTGCGCAGCAGGTGCCAGTCGGTCGGGGTGAAGATCACGGATTCCAGCTTGTCGTGCTGGTGCGCCATCTTCAGCAGCAGATCGTGCCCACCGGCGACAACTTCCTGGATGATGGCTTCGAAAGGTCGGTTGTGCCAGACCACTTTAATATCAATGGGAACACCCGCTTCCAGGTAATACTTCGCCTGTTCTCGGATCCACGCGGTACGCTGGCTGATGACGCCCTGACGCATAGCGGTTCGCTCGTCAGGCGACAGAAGGGTGGTCATCTCATACGAGAAGTCATAGATCGGCAAAAACGCTTTGATTTTGCCACCAATCCGTTGATGTAAATACACAGCACGTCGTAATGCCGGCTGATCGTCCTGGTTCGGATCGATAGCTACCAGCATGTTTTGATACTTGGCCATACAGGTCTCCTTACTACTGTCACCACAGTCTGTAATTAAAAGAGTAACCTATATATCCTGAATGAAACAGAGGGGAGGTTTTGCCAGATCAATATTTCATGAAAATTTATCAGAGGAAAAGTACCGTGGTCGTCACCGCGATAAACGCAATAAACAGCAGCACCATCACTGCTATCGCAAAGGTCGTGGAGTCCTGGACGTAGGTTTTTTCTTCCCCCTTCATTGGGCCGACAAGCATGATCCAGATGAAGATAAAGGTCACTGAGGCAATCACGACTGAAACGAAAAACAAACTTTCTCTCAATTCATAACCTCAACGAGAACCTTTCGGGCGCTGTGTGGGGGTGTGCTACGGTGAAAAGGTCAGATAAATGACGGGGTAATATGCCAGACCAATGAATCAGGAAAATTTATCGGTCTGGCAGTATACGTATGGCGTTTACGCCACGTTACGGGCGTGCCCGGCAAGAACGGCCAGCGCTTCACCGTTTTCGATAGTGATGTATTTACCCTTAACGGCCAGCATCCCGCTTTTCTGGAAACGACCCAGCAGACGGCTGATGGTTTCCACGGTCAGACCCAGGTAGTTGCCGATATCGCCACGCGTCATCGTCAGACGGAATTCACGCGGCGAGAAGCCACGCTCGGCGAAGCGGCGGGAGAGGTTGTAGATAAACGCGGCCAGGCGCTCTTCGGCATTCTTTTTAGAAAGCAGCAGGATCATGTCCTGATCGCCTTTGATCTCACCGCTCATCAGACGCATCATCTGCTGACGCAGGTTAGGCATCTTGCCGGACAGATCGTCCAGGGTTTCAAACGGAATTTCGCAAACCATCGAGGTTTCGAGTGCCTGAGCAAAGCTCGGGTGGTGGCCCGTACCGATGGCATCAAAGCCTACCAGGTCACCCGCCAGATGGAAGCCGGTGATCTGCTCATCGCCCTGTTCGGTGATGGTGTAGCTCTTGATGGTGCCAGAACGGATAGCATAGAGCGATTTCAGTTCGTCTCCCGCTTTAAACAGCGTCTGCCCTTTCTGAATAGGCTTCTTACGCTCGATAATATTATCAAGCTGATCGAGTTCATGCTCATTCAGGGTAAACGGGATACAGAGCTGGCTGATGCTGCAATCCTGGCAATGGATAGCACAACCGCCAGACTGAATGCGTCGTATAATTCGCTTTTCCGGGATCATAGGTTTGCTCAAGCCTTAATTGATATTGGTCAATTTTAACATCTTTTTGGTAAGTACGTAAGCCTGACAAACCCTCAATAAGGACAAGAGACGACAATGCGTCGCCATCTTCTTGAAATTCCACAGCTTGATTATGGATTTTTAGCCTAACCGGTAGAAAATTAAGCACAAAAAGCCTGGGAACTAGAGCAAGAGATACCCTTCGTGACGCAGCAACCACTCTTTTCGCTGCACGCCACCGGCATAGCCTGTCATGGTACCGTTGCGGCCAATGACGCGATGGCAGGGCACCACTATGCTGACCGGGTTAGAGCCGTTAGCGGCACCCACCGCGCGTGCAGCGCCTGCGCGACCTAACTGCTCCGCGAGCTGGCCGTAATGCATGACCTGCCCGCACGGAATCGACCGCAGCGCCTGCCACACTTCGCGCTGAAAAGGCGTGCCAGCCGTGGCGGTCGGCAGAGTATCAATGATGCTGAGATCGCCTTCGAAGTACGCCGCAAGCTTGTCGCTCAGTCCACCCGGATTGGTGGCGCTGATACGTTCATAACCCTGCAGGCGGTAATGAATATTGAGCAGCTCTTCCATGCGGTCGCTGTGCTCTTCCCACTCAACGGCGCGCAGGCAAAACTGCTCGTCCGCGATCACCCACAGCGGCCCAAGCGGCGTCGCAATCTTATCTTCGAGTAATCTCAGCATCCTCATTCCTTTAGTTTAGCCTCGGGTATATTCCCGGCCCAATCGGCAGGCCGACAAGATACCACGCCACCAGCATCACCAGCCATACCCCTAAAAAGATAAGTGGGTAGGGTAAAACCAGCGAATAGTAGGTACCCAGTTTGGCCTCGGGTTTATAGCGCTGGAGGAAGCCTAAAAACAGCGGAACAAACGGCGAAACCGGTGCCAGCGGTATCACCGAGGAGTCCGCGATACGGAACAGGATCTGGGCAAACGCCGGGTGAAAACCCAGCATCATAAACATCGGCACGAAGATCGGGGCCAGAATCGACCAGATGGCGGAGCCGCTGGCGATAAACATGCACAGCAGGGATGACAGCAGCGCCAGGCCGACAAACGCCGGTACGCCGCTTAGCCCGGCAGCCTCCAGCGCGTCGGTCAGGCCCACGGCCATAAACTTGCCCATGTTGCTCCAGTTAAACATCGCCACAAACTGGGCCAGCGGGAACACCATCACGATAAAACCCGCCATCTCCTTCATCGGCTCGATCATCAGCTGCGGCAGATCGCCCTGGCGGCGGATTTTACCGGTGGCGATACCGTAGGCGAGCGAGACGACAAAGAAAAACAGAATAATCAGCGGCACGATGCCCTGGATAAACGGCGAAGGCAGGACCGTATGTTTAACCGGATCGCGCAGTATGCCGTTTTCCGGCACCACCATCAGCGCCACCGCGGCGATAAAGGCCAGCGAGACAATCCCCGCCACGCGCAGGCCAAAGCGCTGCTCTTTGCTCAGGGTTTCCAGCTTTTCATCACTGCGGCCTTCCCATTTGCCCAGGCGCGGCTCGACGATCTTATCGGTAATCAGCCCGCCGACAATCGTCAGGACAATGACCGAGCTTGCCATAAAGTACCAGTTGTCGATCACGCTGACGTGCATGGCCGCATCAATGGTTTTCGCCGCCTCCGTACTGATGCCCGAGAGCAGCACGTCGGTGGTGACGATCAGCAGGTTGGCAGTGAATCCACAGCCCACGCCCGCAATCGCCGACAGCAGGCCCGCCACGGGGTGGCGCCCGACGGCGAGGAAGATCAGCGCCCCCATCGGCGGCATGATCACCAGCGCGGCGTCGGAGGAGATATGGCTAAAGAAGGCGATAAACAGCACCATGTAGCTGGCGTGCCGCGCGCTGACGTGAGAAGCCATCTTTACCATCAATGCGGGCAGCAGGCCCACGCGTTCGGCCAGTCCGGCACCCAGCACCAGCGCCAGAATGGCGCCCAGCGGGGCGAAGCCGCTGAAGTTTTTAATCACGTTGGGTAAAAACCAGTGCAGCCCCTCAACGCTGAGCAGGTTTTTCACCGCCACCAGGCTGCCGTCGGCCGGACTGCGCACGCTGACGTCAAAGGCGGAGAGCACGGCAGTGGCGACCATCAAAATCACAATCAGATAGATAAACAGCAGGAAAGGGTGCGGCACTTTATTGCCGATCCTTTCAACCCAGCCATAGAGCTTACCGGATGGGGAATGCGAAGGTATGGATGACATACTCATGGGCGTTCCTCGGGAGTGTTGTTGTGTTGTGTTATGTTTTTTTATTTTAAAGGTGACGGTGTCACGCCCTGTGGGATCGGACACGCGTACGGTTTTTCTTGTATTTGCTGTTCAAACTCTTCACGGCATTTTTTCAGCAGCGATGCGTCCTGCAGCAGATTGAGCGCGGTTGCGCCCATCACTTTTCCGGCCAGCAGCATGCCTTTGTGGGCAATAGAGGTTCGCCCCTGAGACACCAGCTGCCAGGTGTGCAGCGGCGTGCCGACGGTAAAGCAGGGGCTGAAGCACTGGGCCACCGGCATTTTCCAGCTGACGTCGCCCACGTCGGTTGAACCCGCCAGCACGTTGTCGGTGACGGCGTAAGGCGCGACTTCATCTACCAGCAGCGTCGCCTGATGACGACGGGCAAAGGCTTTACCCGCGTCGCCACCCGTGGCGGCAATATTTTTCAGGCTGTTTTGCAGATCGTTGGGCGTCAGCGTGGCGCGGATCTCGCGGGCAAATTTTCGCTCTTCTTCGGTCCACTGCGGCGTGCCGTAGTGCTGCAGGGCGCGATACATCGCCGCCTCGAGCGTGCGGTTCGGCAGGTAGCTTGAGCAGGCTTTATCAAAGCGACACTCGACGGTGGTTTCGGTCATCATCGCCGCGCCCTGGGCAATTTTCTCGATGCGTTCGTAGATCTGCTGCGCATCGGCCATCTCCGGGGCGCGGATCAGGTACAGCACTTCGGCCTGCGCCTGTACCACGTTGGGGGAAATCCCGCCGGTGTCGGTGATGGCGTAATGGACGCGCGCTTTCTCAATGATGTGTTCGTTGAGGAAGTTGGTGCCGGTGGTCATCAGCGTCACGGCGTCCAGAGCGCTGCGTCCCAAATGGGGGGAGTTGGCCGCGTGCGCCGCCACGCCGTGAAAACGCCAGGCGGCCTGAATATTCGCCAGCGTGCTGACGTTAAACATCCCGGCAAAGGCTTCCGGGTGCCAGGTGACGGCGGCATCGACGTCATCAAATAGCCCTTCGCGCACCATAAAGGTTTTCCCGGAGCCGCCTTCCTCACCGGGACAGCCGTAGAAACGCACCGTTCCGCTGCCGCCGTGCTGCTCCAGCCAGCTTTTCACCGCCACCGCGCCCGCAAGCGCCGCGGTGCCTAAGAGGTTATGTCCGCAGCCGTGGCCGTTAGCCCCCGGCGTGGCGGTTTGCGCGGTCGCGCAGTGTGCCTGCTGGCTTAACCCGGCCAGCGCGTCGTACTCGCCCAGCAGGGCGATAACCGGTTTTCCGCTGCCGAAGCTGGCGATAAAGGCATTTGGAATACCGCCTGCCTCGCGGGTCAGCGTGAAGCCTTCTGCTTCCAGCTCGCTGGCCAGCCGTTCGGCGGACCAGAACTCTTCAAAGCGGGTTTCGGGACGATCCCAGATCGCGTCGGCAATATCGGTTAACGTCCGACATCGCGTATCGATCGCATCGGCAATAAAAGCGTAGTTCTCCTGCATTACACACCTCGCGTCCACGGGAAATTGAGCGCAGTTCGCGCCAGCGTTTCGATGGCGACAGGCATCACCTGCTCATCGAAGTCGAATTTTTCGTTGTGATGTCCGGCGCTCAAATCCGTGCCAAACACCATATAGGACGCCATGCCGCCGTTCTGCTGCACGCGTGCCATCATCAGCGTGGCGTCTTCGGAACCCGCTGGCGCTTTCACCTTATCGATGGCGTGAACAACCCCGGAAACCCGGCTCGCCTGTTCGCGCAGATAATCAACCCAGGCCGGCGTCGGCGCGCTGGAGGTGGCTGCCCCCATCAGGCGCATCTCCGCGCTCACGCCGTAGAGCGCCGCCGCGCCGGTAATCACCGCCTGCGCGCGTTCAAAGACATACTGATTAATCGCTTCGCTTTCGCCGCGGGTTTCAACCTTCATCAGGGCATTCGCGGGGACCACGTTGCGCCCGCTGCCCGCCTGCATCACCCCGACGTTCACCCGGGATGCGCCGTCGCTGTGCGGGGCGATGCTGTGCAGGGCGAGGGCGGCCTGCGCGGCGGCGAGCAGGGCGTTACGACCGTCCTCCGGCTTACCGCCCGCGTGCGCGGCCACGCCGGTGAAGCTCACGTCGAACTTGGTGGTGGCCATAAAGTTATCGCTGCCGCAGATTACCGTCCCGGCAGGTACGCCGGTGCCAATGTGAATGGCTGTGAAATAGTCCACGTCATCCAGCGCCCCGGCGGCAACCATGGCGCGCGCGCCGCGCGTTCCTTCTTCGGCAGGCTGGAAGATCAGCTTGATGGTGCCGTTGAGCCGGGCTTCATTCTGCTTAAGCACCTGTGCCAGTCCCAGACCAATCGTGGTGTGGCCGTCGTGCGCGCAGGCGTGCATCATGCCCGGATTGCAGGAGGCAAACCCGTCGCGGAACGGGCGATGGCTGTCGTCAAGCGCTTCGCTTAAATCAAGGGCGTCCATGTCGACGCGAAATGCCAGGGTTGAGCCCGGGCGGCCGGTATTCAGGGTGGCGACAATGCCGGTGAACCCGCCTTCAAACGGCGCCAGCCATTTCTCAGGCGCGCCCTGCGCCCGCGCGCGGGCAAACTCTCGCGCCAGGGTTGTGTCATCGGGTAACCCCATCCGGCTTTCGGCATCGACTACGTCGCGGCCCATCGCCAGTGCGTAACCCAGCGAGTCCAGTATTTCCGCGACTTTCGCGGCGGTACGAAACTCTACCCAGCCGGATTCCGCAAAATGGTGAAAATCGCGACGCCACGCGCTCAGCTGCGGCGTTAACGTCTGGATGTACTGCGCCAGTGTGTCCATATCTGTTCCTGTCATCATTAAAATATGTGAACTGCTTCACGCTGTGATAGTTTTTACTTATCACTAACCGATTTTTCACAGTTTTAACCGTTCAGGAATTACCCTCGCACATCCCTTTCCATTAAAGTAGATGACAGTTTCTTTACTCTGATAAACAACGGTTATCGGTCGGGCTATGACATTCCAGATTAAATTTCATCAAATCCGGGCGTTTGTTGAGGTTGCGCGTCAGGGCAGCATTCGCGGTGCCAGCAGGACGCTGAATCTTTCGCAACCGGCGCTGACCAAATCCATCAAAGAGCTGGAGGAGGGCATGGCGGCGCAGCTTTTCGTGCGCAGGAGTAAGGGCGTCGCGTTGACCGAATGCGGTGAGGGCTTTTACCAGCGCGCCCGGTTGATTCTGGAAGAGCTGCGTGCCGCGCAGGATGACATCCGTCAGCGGCAGGGTGAGCTGGCCGGGCAGATCAACATCGGAATGGGAGCCAGCGTTTCGCGCACGCTTATGCCCGCCGTTATCACACGCTTCCATGCGCAGCATCCGCAGGTCAAGGTGCGGATAATGGAAGGGCAGCTGGTGTCGATGATCAATGAATTACGCCAGGGCGAGCTGGACTTCACCATTAACACCTATTATCAGGGACCTTACGACCAGGAATTTACGTTTGAAAAACTCTTCGAGAAGCCGTTTGCGGTATTTTGTCGCGAAGGGCATCCGGCAACGGGGGCAACGTCGATTAATGAACTTCTGCATTATAACTGGACAATGCCGACGCCGCGGGGAAGTTATTATAAGCAGTTAGAAGAGGTATTTAGCCATCGCTCGCAAATACCGCGAATTGGTGTGGTCTGCGAAACATTTTCTTCCTGTATTAGCCTGGTCGCGCAAAGTGATTTTTTAAGCATATTGCCGCAGGAGTTAGGCTGTGACCCGCTTCTGGCGCACCGCCTGGTCATGCTGCCGGTTGTCGAATCGCTTCCCAAAGCAGCATATTATTTAATTCAGCGCCGTGATTCACGTCAGACGCCCCTTGCTGAATCATTAATTACGCAATTCAGGAGAGAAGCGAGGAAAATAATCGTGGCGTGAAAGTGAGATAATAAAAAAACAGGATCTGCCCGACATCAGACAGATCCTCCAGTACACACAGCAGTGCGTCCTTTCGCCAATCCTGAGTATTATATCCATGAAGCAGGTATATTTAGGTATAACACCTTTTCCGCAAAATGGAAGGGTGTTGAGTGTTTGATTTTACGAAAATTTAACACAAATCACTTATTTCATTCTTGCTGAAATTTTAGTTAAGTCTGATTTAAATCCATTTTATAAATACTATATATATTCATCAGGTTAATATTTATGGCCCACGGCGGCCTGTAACGGTGATTGAGGCCTGTCTCTGGCGCAGGTATAGTACCGTCCTCAGTTGTAGCCGGAGGATATCCATGAACCCTGACGACAAATCCTTTTTTCTTGACGCCATGGAAGATGTCCAGCCGCTGAAGCGTGGCCCGGATATTCACTGGCAGCCCAGCCGCAATACGCGGACGCGCCAGGAGGTGGATAGCGAACAGCTGGATAACTTCCTTACGCTGGATTTTCTTGACCTACTTCCCCTGGAAGAGCCGCTGGCGTTCCAGCGCGAAGGGGTACAGCAGGGCGTTATTGATAAGCTGCACTCGGGTAAATATGCCCGCCAGGCCAGCTTAAACCTCCTGCGTCAGCCTGCCGAACGCTGCCGTCAGATGCTCTATTCTTTTATTCGCCAGGCCGGACGAGACGGGTTACGCAATCTGATTATCATTCACGGGAAAGGGCGCGAGCAAAACTCGCATCCCAATGTGGTGCGCAGCTATCTGGCACGCTGGTTAACCGAGTTCGAGGAAGTGCAGGCCTTCTGCGTGGCGCTGCCGCATCACGGCGGCAGCGGGGCATGCTACGTTTCACTGCGTAAATCCGATGAAGCAAAACAGGAGAACTGGGAGCGACACGCCAAGCGCAGCCGCTAGCGGGCGATATTCTCGCCCGCCTGAAACTCAGAAGGTTTCCCAGTTGCTGTCGGTGGAGGCGTTTGCGGTTGCCGGGCGCAACAGCTGGGGCGTTTTCACGCTGGCCGGGCGCGGGGCTACCGCTTTTTCTTTGCCGTTCAGACGAAACGCGGCTACCGCCTGGCGCAGCTGCTCGGACTGATCTTCCAGCGCCGCCGCCGCCGTGGCGGATTCCTGCACCAGCGCGGCGTTTTGTTGCGTCACGCTGTCCATCTGCGAAACGGCCAGGCTCACCTGCTCAATACCGCGGCTCTGCTCGTCAGAGGCAGAGGAAATCTCGCCCATGATATCGGTCACGCGGGTAACGGCGGCGACGATTTCCTTCATGGTGGTGCCCGCCTCGCTGACCTGCTCAGAACCGGTATTCACCCGGCTGACGGAGTTCTCGATAAGCCCTTTGATCTCTTTCGCCGCCTGCGCGCTGCGGCTCGCCAGGGTACGGACTTCACCTGCAACGACCGCAAAACCACGGCCCTGTTCCCCGGCGCGTGCCGCTTCCACCGCGGCGTTTAGCGCCAGAATATTGGTCTGGAACGCGATGCTGTCGATCACGCCGGTAATATGCGCAATTTGCTGCGAACTGTCGGCGATTTCGTTCATGGTGCGAACCACGTTATCCACGACGTGACCGCCGCGCGCGGCCGTTTCAGAGGCGTTTTTCGCCAGCAGCGTGGCCTGACGGGCGTTATCGGAGTTCTGCTTAACCGTCGCGGTCAGCTCTTCCATGCTGGCAGCGGTCTCTTCGAGCGAGGCGGCCTGCTGTTCGGTGCGAGCGGAAAGATCGTTGCTCCCTGCGGCAATTTCACCTGCGCCGGTGTAGATGGAATCCGTACTTCCCCGTACGGCGCTGACGGTGGTCACCAGCGACTGCTGCATCTCATGCAGGCCGGCGGCCAGCTGACCCATCTCATTGCGACCCGAGATAGCGATCTCCTGCGTCAGGTCGCCCCCTGCAATGGCGCGAATATGGTTCATAATGGAGTGGAGTGGTTTTAACAGCAGGTGCTGTAACCCCTGCCAGATGACCACCAGAACCGCGATCACGGCCAGCAGAATAGCCGCCAGCGTCCACTGCATCTGCGTGAAGCTGCTCTGGTTCTCTTCGGTTGCCGCCTTCAGCAGGGTATTGTTTTCGGCGCGCCAGCGGTTATAGACCGCTTCCATCTCGTCCTGTGCCTGCTGGGCGTCCAGATCGCCATAGGCCTGATAGTTGTCGGCGCGCAGATACTCAATTGATAAACGCATGACTTCGTGCATCTGGTTCCAGGATTTCTGCATCTCGTCGGTCAATGCCGCCTCCTGGCCCTTAACCTGCGGCAGTTTCTGCCACTCTTTGTTATAGGCTTCGGCTTTTGCCAGCGAGTCGCCTGCGGTGCCCAGCAGTTTATTGATCGCCGCAAGGGAAGCCGGGTCACGCTGGTTTTTCAGGTAGCGGATCGCCACGCGGGTGACGGTTACGCGCGTTTTCACCAGCGTGTTCACGCTGTCGCTCAGGCTTTCCTGCTGGGCGTTGAGCACGCCGGAATTCTGGAAGTTATGGCGATCGTTGCTGACGGCAGAGTAGAACAACCCTCCCGTGACAACTTGCAGCAGACAGAATATGGTGAGGGCAAAGATAATTCCGGTAATCACGTGCAGATTTTTCAGCATAGCGGTCGTCCGTTAGAAAGGATGCAGAGGTACACCAATACTATCGTCGTATAGAATTTAAACTTTAATTTAACTCGCGCTTAACTAAGGGCTCCGGTGAGGAACCTGTTGTAAATCCGGATCATTTTTATGAGGAAGGTTAACATGAGCAGCATTGATAAAAGCGGGACGTACGCGCTCGGGACGCGGATGGTGAAACGACTGGGCTACGGTGCGATGCAGCTCGCCGGGCCGGGCGTCTTTGGCCCACCGAAGGATAAGCAGGCCGCGCTGGACGTGCTGCGCGAAGCGGTGGCGGCGGGGGTGAACCACATTGATACCAGTGATTTTTATGGTCCTCATATCACGAATCAGCTGATCCGAGAGGCGCTTCATCCTTACCGGGACGATCTGACGATCGTCACCAAGATTGGCGCCCGTCGCAACGACAAAGGCGCCTGGCTGCCGGCCTTTTCCGCACAGGAACTGACGCAGGCGGTGCATGACAACCTGCGTAATCTGCAGCTGGACGTGCTGGACGTGGTGAATCTGCGGATCATGTTTAGCGCACACGGGCCTGCGGAAGGGTCGATTGCTGAACCGCTCTCCACCCTGGCAGAATTACAGCAGCAGGGGCTGGTGCGGCATATTGGCCTGAGCAACGTCACGGCCACCCAGGTTGCAGAAGCGCAGAAGATGGTGCCGGTGGTGTGCGTGCAGAACATGTACAACATTGTGAACCGGGGTGACGATGCGCTGGTGGATCTGCTTGCGCAGCAGGGGATTGCGTATGTGCCGTTCTTCCCGCTGGGCGGCTTTACGCCGCTGCAATCGTCCGGGCTGAAGGCTGTCGCGGATTCACTGGGCGTCACGGCAATGCAGGTTGCGCTGGCATGGTTGCTGCAGCGTTCTCCGAATATCCTGCTGATCCCGGGCACCTCTTCCGTGGCGCATCTGCGGCAAAACCTCGCGGCGGGAGAACTGCAGCTGCCGCCTGCCGCGCTGGAAACATTGAATACGCTGATGGACTGATCGTCACAGGCGCAAAGCCCGACATGTGCTTCCGGGCTTTGCGCGTTTTAAATCTTCTGACACTTCAACGCGTTTGGGTTCGCTTCCGGAAATGACCTTGATCCTTGTCCATAATCCGTAATACTGTATTTATATACAGTATTCGGCGAGAAAGGCATTATGGACACTCTCTTTTCTTATCAACCAAAACAACTCATTGAATTACCTTTGTTTTTAGAACGTGTTGCCTGTGGGTTCCCCAGCCCGGCACAGGATTACGTGGAGGATCGTCTCGATCTTAACCGGCTGGCAGTAAGGCACCCCAGTGCGACCTATTTTATCAAGGTGAGTGGCGACTCCATGATTGGCGCGGGGATCGGCGACGGCGATCTGCTGGTGGTTGACCGCTCGTTAAATGCCGAACACGGAGATATCGTCGTGGCGTCGGTCGCCGGTGAGTTTACGGTGAAGGAGCTACAGACGCGCCCGGTTCTGAGGTTGTTGCCACATAATGTCCGCTATCAGCCGATTACCTTTCAGTCCGAAGAGGAGCTGCAGATCTTCGGCGTCGTCACCCACACGCTTAAAACGCATAAACATGTTCGCGCTGGTTGATGTGAACAGCTTCTACGCCTCCTGCGAGCGGGTCTTCCGCCCCGATCTGGAGGGGAAGCCCATCGTGGTGGTTTCCAATAACGACGGCTGCATTATTTCACTGTCGCGGGAGGCAAAGCAGTTCGGCATAAAAATGGGGGAGCCGTATTTTAAATTCAAAGAAAAGCTATATCCGTCAAAAGTTTACGTCTTTAGCTCGAACTATGCGCTGTATGCCGATCTCAGCAGTCGGGTAATGCAGACGCTGACCGATCTCGCCCCGGCCATAGAGATTTACTCCATTGATGAGGCGTTCGTGAACGTTTCAGGGGTCAGTCACTGCCTGTCACTGGAAGCGTTTGGTCACCAGATGCGCTCGCAGGTCTTTAAAAATACGGGCTTAACCGTTGGCGTCGGTATTGCCCCGACCAAAACGCTGGCGAAGCTGGCCAACTATGCGGCGAAACGGTGGTCCGGCACCGGCGGCGTGGTCGATCTCTCAGGCCGCGAGCGGCAGCGTAAACTGCTGGAGAAGGTTCCGGTAGAGGAGGTGTGGGGGGTAGGCCGACGCATCACGAAAAAGCTCAACGCGATGGGGATCACCACGGCGCTGGAGCTGGCGGAGGCCTCCTCGTGGGTCATTCGCAAACATTTTAACGTGGTGCTGGAGCGTACGGCCCGCGAGCTTCGCGGTGAGCCCTGCCTTGACCTGGAGGAGTTCACCCCCACGAAGCAGCAAATTATCTGTAGCCGTTCGTTTGGACACCGTATTACGCAGTACGAGGAAATGCACCAGGCGATTTGCGCCTACGCGGAACGCGCCGCAGAGAAACTGCGCGGCGAGCATCAATACTGTCGTTTTATCAGCGTGTTTGTGCGCACCAGCCCGCATGCGGACAACGAAATTTATTACGGCAATCAGGCTTCGGTCACCCTGATGACGCCCACCAATGACTCGCGCGATATCATCCGCGCCGCCACGGAAGCGCTGGGGCGGATATGGCTCGACGGGTATCGCTATATGAAGGCCGGGGTCATGCTGGCGGACTTTTTCAGCAGCGGTGTCGCCCAGCTTAACCTGTTTGACGATAATCGCCTGCGCGCCAACAGCGCGGCGCTGATGGAAACGATCGACAGCCTGAATCATTCCGGCAAAGGGAAGATATGGTTTGCCGGGCAGGGCATTGAGAAACCGTGGGCGATGAAGCGGGAAATGTTGTCACCGGCCTATACAACGCGGTACGCCGATTTGCCGGTGGCGAGGTAGAGTATCGTTGCGTTATTTCTTTTGAATCAACCAGGTTGCCGCAGCCGCCAGCACGCCGATCAGCGGCATTTCGCCCGCACCGGCCAGGAAGTTATGACGATCGATCTCGTTATTTTTACGGATATCGGCAAGGCGGGTAAGCGCCTCTTTTTCATCCGCGGCGCCGATCTCCTCGAACTGTTTTTCGAACCCCTGGGCGATGAGCTGTGCAGCCGCATCGGTGTTTGCGCTTTCGATTGCTATGAGGTTTGGGCCTTTTTGGAAAAAACAGTACTCCGGCATAAGTGCTCCAGAAAAAGGGGATACGGTAAAAATACTCTATTCCTGGCGGTTGAAAAATGCACGTAATTTACGGGGGGAATCATCAGCATTTCTTTATTATTTCAGGCAGTAACTGCTCAATCACGCTGACGACCTTTCTGACGCGCTGCGGAATAAAGCGGGCATCAGGATAAACGGCATAGAGGAAGCGATCGGGTAACCGCCAGTCGGGCAGCACCGGTACCAGCGTGCCCACCTGCAGCGCTCTGGCCACGAGCGGTCGCTGCATGCCGCCGATACCCATGCCGGATTCCAGCGCCTGCAGCAGCGCGTCGCTGGTGTTGGCACGGAAAACGGTATTCACGTTGACCTCGACCGTTTCCTCGTCAGAAATCAGGCGCAGGGGGGCATCCAGTGGAATGCCGCTGAACCGCACGTGTGGGAGCGTCGCCAGCGCGCTGACGGCGTGTACCGCCTGAAAATCGGGAGCGGCAAACAGCGCCGCCTCAATACGCCCCAGCACGCGAGCCGCATGCGCCTGCGGAGGCTCGCTGCCCAGCCGTATCGCGATATCCACGCCCTCCGTCACCAGATCGGCAAGGCGGTCATCGAGAGAAATCATCAGCTGCAGTTCGGGATGCAGGCGCTGCTGCGCCAGCAGATGCGGTAAAAAGATCTGGCCCAGGCCGCTCGGTAACTGGACATGGACGCGTCCCTGAACGCTATGATCGGCAGGATGTAAACGCCTCTCCGCTTCCCCCATGGCGTCCAGCACAAGCTGCATATCACGCCGGTAACGTTCACCCTGTTCGGTCAGCTTCATCGTACGCGTCGTTCGGTGCAGCAATACCACACCAAGCGCTTCCTCAAGCGCCGCGATCTGTTGACTGACGGCGGACTGCTTAATCCCGGTCTGACGGGCGGCCGCTGAGAACGAGCCTGCTTCAGCGACGCGTAGAAAGGTAGAAATGGCGGTGAGCTTGTTATTCATTTAATGATTCTGCTTATAAGTGCCATCGATTTCAGGGAGTATTTGCAGAAAAAATAATATATCACACTGTGGCTGTCACCCTTTACGGAAAAACACCATGAGTAAGAGGCAGCAACACAACGTCGCCCTGGTCGCGGGCGCCAGCGGCATTGTCGGCAGGCAGCTGGTCAACACGCTCCTGAACCATCAGTGGGAGGTGATTGGCCTCAGCCGTCATGCCGGGTCGCATCCTGACGGCATTCCGATGGTCAAGGTCGATTTACTGGATGAACAGGACAGCGCCCGGGCGCTGCGCTCCCTGAACGGTGTCACCCACATCTTTTACAGCGCCTGGGCGAACGCGGCGAACTGGACGGACATGGTTGAGCCGAACGTCACCATGCTGCGCAATCTGGTCAGCACCCTCGAAACAGCGGCACCTTTGCAGACGATAAGCCTGATGCAGGGGTACAAGGTCTACGGCGCGCATCTGGGGCCGTTTAAAACCCCGGCGCGGGAAAGCGATCCCGGCGTGCCGGGGGCCGAGTTTAACGCCGCACAGCTCACGTGGCTCAGCCAGTTTCAGCGGGGAAAACGCTGGCACTGGAATGCCATCAGGCCGGGCGTGGTGGGGAGCGCGGTGCCGGGCAATGCCATGAACCTTGCGCTGAGCATCGCCCTGTACGCCTCCCTGTGCAAGGCGTTGGGTTTACCGCTGCGTTTTCCCGGTTCAGAACAGACCTGGCACAGCATTGTGGATCATACCGACGCCGGGCTGCTGGCCGAGGCCACGCTGTGGGCCGCCGCGTCACCTGCGGCACAGAATCAGATCTTCAACGTAAACAATAGCGATATCTGGCGCTGGAGCGAGCTGTGGCCGCGCATCGCACGCTGGTTTGAACTGGACTCTGCGCCGCCGGTGAGGCTGTCATTTCATCAGCTGTTTAACGACTATCGCGGCGTATGGCGCGAACTTGCCGAAGAGCGGCTGGTGGAAGCGGATATTCTGCAGCTGAGCGACGGGCGGTTTGCCGATTTTGTCTTTAGCTGGGATTACGACATGTTCGGTGACGGGAGCAAGCTGCGCAGGGCGGGTTTTACGCAAATGCAGGCGACCGATGAGATGTTTTTCCGCCTGTTTGCGCAGCTGAGAGCCGCGCGGATTATTCCCTGAGAACACAGGGCGTCCTGATAACCGTCAGGACGCCAGGGGCTTACTCAACCGCTAACATATTGACGATCTCGGCCACGCTTTTCACGCTGTGGATGTTCCCAATCCCCGTGCCGAGCGCGATATAGCCTTCATCGGTGTTATCTTCCAGCATGCCCAGGCGCAGGCCCCGTAATCCTCCCATCGCCTTGCCCAGCGCTTCGTTGCTTGCGCCTGCTTTATCCATCGCCGCCAGTTTTTCCGCCAGCTTGCCGGGTAGAGAGCGGTAGTAATGGGGCAGGGTCCGGAAAAGCAGCAGGTCCAGGCCGTTGGCGGCAACAATTTTCTCTTTGACTCCCTGCGGCACGCGGCTTTCTTCGCTGCTGATAAAGACCGAACCGGCAAACACGCCTTCAGCGCCTAACGCATGCGCCGCTCTGGCGGTGCGATTATCGGTAATGCCGCCCGCGGCCATCACCGGGATATGCTTCACGGCATCGGCAATCAGCGGCACGATGGAAAAGGTGCCAAGCACCGTTGCGGGCAATGTTCCGCCCTCGTCAAAACCGGTGGCGACGATAATGTCTGCCCCCATTTCTTCTGCGAGACGGGTGTTTTCCGGCGTTGGGTTGATGTCGCGGTAGATAATGGCAATACCCGCCTCTTTTAACTCACTAAACAGCGCGGGAATAATGCTGCCTTCCCCATAGCCCGTATACACCACGACTCTGACGCCTTCCTCTTTTACCACCTGAAGAATAGGCCCTGTCCAGACATCATTAACGGCGGTAGGGATCAGGTTCACACCAAACGGTTTTTCGGTCAGCCGTTTGGTTTTTCGAATTTCTTCACGCATTTTTTCGGCGGTCTCTTCCGGCGTGGAGACCGCGGTATCGGCGGTTAACCCAGCGTTGGGCCCCAGCACGCCGAGCCCTCCGGCATTGCTGACCGCAGCGACTAAACGGGCGTCAGTAAGCCAGGATAATGGTCCCTGAATAACAGGTTTTTCGATACCCAGGATCTGACAAATACGGTTATTTTTCATAGCAGACTCTCCCTTACGTTTGAATGGGGAAGAGTGTAGGGCGCACTATTGTTAGGAAAAATAGCCAAAAATATTCATCACTGGTATAAAATTAATAACAATCACCTTATCCTGCTCGCGGCAAAAACATCCCTTATGCAAATAAACCTCTTTGAATCTATTCGAATTTTTATTGAAATTGTCGAGTCAGGCAGTCTTACCCAGGCGGCGGAGAATCTGCAGGTCCATCGCCCGGCGGTCACCAAAGCGCTGCAGCTTCTTGAGCAACACAGCGGCACGCGGCTCCTGCAGCGCACCACGCGTCGGATTAGCCTGACGCCGGATGGAGAAGCCTTTTATCGTCGGAGTAAGCCTCTGCTGGCGCAGGCGGACGAATTACTGGAGTCGTTTGGTACGGATCGGGCAATACATGGCCAGCTTAGAGTCGATATGCCGGTCTCGTATGCAACGCTGCGGGTGATACCCAATCTGCCTGACTTTTATCGTCAGCATCCCGGGATCGACATCATTCTGAGCAGCTCTGACCGCCGTCGGGATATGCTGCGGGATGGACTGGACTGCGTGCTGCGGGTGGGTGAGCTGGAGGACGGCGATTATATTGCGCGTAAAATCGGGAATATCAAAATCACGACCTGCGCCAGCCCGGCCTGGCTGGCAAAACACGGTACGCCAGAAACGCCGGATGATTTACGCAAGCATCAGGCCATCAACTGGATTAATAACCGCAGCAGACACATTCATCCGTGGACGTTTACCACGCCAGAAGGCATCGCGGAGATTACCCTGCCCGGTAAGCTTGTCGTGGATAACTCCGAGGCCTACATCGCGGCAGGCCTGGCCGGGCTGGGGTTAATGCAGGGGATGAATCTTTTTCTCCAGCCTTACATAGACCGCGGTCTTCTGGTTGAAGTCTTGCCAGGCTATCGCTCGCCGGACCGCAAGCTGTCACTGCTCTATCCACACCGTCACCTCTCCCGCAAGGTGCGGGTTTTTACCGAGTGGCTGGAGAGTCTTGTGTGAAAACGGCCAGCTCGTGGCACAGCGCACCAATTTGTTCCACGGCGTTCAGCAGGCGGGGCGTGGGTTCGTTTGCGCAGTTCAGCCGCAGAAAGTGCGTTAATTCGGCGGCAGGGGAAAACAGGGGACCGGGGCTGACGCCTATACCCAGCGCCAGCGCGCGACGATGCACCTCCAGCGCGTTGACCTGCTGAGGCAGTTCTACCCACAGCAGGAAACCGGCAGCGGGCACGTTAACGCATGTACCGGGTGGAAAGCTCGCCTTGACCTGTGCCACGACGGCGCGAACGCCCTCTGCTATCCGCCGCTTCAGCCGCCGCAGGTGACGATCGTAGTCGCCGCTCGCCAGGACGTCGCTCGTCGCCGCTTCCAGCAGCGGCGCACCGGCCCAGTCTCCGGCCATGCGGGCCTGCAAGACCTGCGGGGAGTAGCGTCCGGCGGCAATCCAGCCGATTCGCCATCCCGGCGCAAGCGTTTTAGACAGGGAGCTGCAGTAGATCACATTTCCGTTCTGGTCGAATGCCTTGCAGGCCGGAGGGCGTTGCCCCTCGCCGACCAGGTCACCGTAAACGTCGTCCTCAATCAGAGGAATACCGGCTTCTTCAAGCAGAGAAACCAGTTCCTGCTTGCGCGCGACGGGCATGCTGGCACCCAACGGGTTTTGCACGGTGGGCGAGGCCAGAACGGCCGCGGGGCGGTGGCAGCGGATGGCGTCCGCCAGCGGTTCCAGCAGCAGGCCTTCTGCAGGGTCGGTGGGGACCGCTAAGGCCTTCAGGCCTAAATCCTCCAGCAGCAGGAGCGTACCAAAGTAGGCGGGCTGCTCAATCGCCACCACATCTCCCGGCTGGCATACGGCCCGCAGGGCCAGGCGCAGCGCCTGCGTCGCGCCTGCGGTGATAATGAGATCGTCCGCGCTGAAACGGGCTCCCCACTGCGCAGAGCGCGCGGCAATTTTACTTCGCAAATCCCGCCTTCCCGGAGGCAGGCTGTAGCTCTGTCCATGTGCGTCCAGACGACGGCCCGCAGAGTGTAACGCCCGCTGCAGCGCATCTCCCGGCAGCCACGCGGGATCGGGCAGGGCGGCGCCCAGCGGGATCAGCCGGGCTTCTGCACTGCTGAACAGCGACCGGGCCACGGCGGACATCGTGACGGGGACCGGGCCGGGTGAGGAACGCGCGGGCTCCACGCGCGGAGGGAGGCTGGTCTGGCGGATGTAATAGCCTGAACGCGGACGCGCAACGATCAGCCCTTCAGCCTCAAGGCAGCGAAGGGCCTCCAGCGCCGTCGGAAGGCTAACGCGCTCGCGTTCGGCCAGTTTGCGCGCGGAGATCATCCTGTCACCGGCGCGCAGCGCGCCGGACGTAATGGTAAGACGCAGCATATCCGCAATACGGCGATAGTGAGGAGAGGAGTGGTACGGCGCAGACATGGATAACTGTTCAGGCTAATTTTTGATGAAACTGACTATACAGCCAATGATGTGTGCCATCTATAGTGTCCGGCATGTTCAGGACAAGGAGGCAGTATGCACAGCGATAATTTCAACATCTCTACCTATTTCAAGCGCATAAACTACACCGGACCGGCGGCTGCCGATACGGCCACCCTGCATGCGCTGATGCGCCATCAGCTCTTTTCCGTTCCCTTTGAGAATCTGGACGTGCAGGCGGGCAAAATTGTCTCGCTGGCGCCAGACGAGATTGCCGATAAGGTGTTAAAGAAAGGGCGCGGCGGCTACTGCTATGAGGTTAACGGGCTTTTTGCGATGGCGCTGGAGGCGTTAGGGATACCTTACCGTTTTGTGGCGGCGCGCCCGATGTTCTACCCCGCGCGGCGACCGAAAACCCATATGGCGCTCATCGCCGAGGTGGAGAGCCGCCAGTGGCTTTGCGATCTCGGGTTCGGCAGCTACGGCATCCGCGCGCCAATGGCGCTGGACACGCTTGACGTGGAAATCACCCAGGATTTCGACACGTTTCGCCTGAGCCGCAGCGCAGAGGGAGAGTATTTGCTTGAGGCGAAGGTTGAGGGAGAGTGGGCCCGGCAGTACGGCTTTGATCTCACCCCTCAGGAATGGATTGACTTCGTTCCGGCCAACTACCTTAACTCCACGCACCCGGATGCCATCTTTGTGCAGAAGCGGGTGGTGGTCCAGCACAGCCCGGAGGGACGCCAGATTTTACTGGGCGATATGCTGAAAACCATTACGGTGAACGGCACTGAAACGCGGAAACTGGCGGAGGATGAAATCCGCCATGTCCTGAAAGACCGTTTTGCGCTAACCGCTGCGTAATCTGCCGGTGAACGGTAGGGCCTCAGCGCGGTCCGTCTTCTGCGGCTTTGCGCTGAGCTCCCCGCTGTAACAGCAGGCTAAACGACGCGGGTAACACGGTCAGCGTCACCAGCGTCGCAGCCAGCAGCCCGCCGATAATGGCATAGGCCATTGGGCCCCAGAAAACCTGGTGAGAGATCGGGATCATGCCCAGAATGGCGGCGCAGGCGGTCAGACAGATGGGTCTGGCCCGGTGCTCCGCCGCTGCCATAATTGCGGCATCATTTGCCATCCCCTGAGCTAGATTGCTGTCAACCTCGCTAATCAATATCACCGCGTTACGTACGATCATCCCCGCGAGGGCGATGACGCCCAGCAGCGCGACAAACCCCATCGGCGTGCCGCCGGGCAGCATAGCCAGCACGATCCCCGGTAAACCAAACGGGGCCATCAGGAGCGCCAGCAGCATCCGGGAATATCGCCGCAGCTGAAGCATCAGCAGCAACAGCATGATGACCAGCGTTACCGGAAGAACGGTAAAGACGGAGCTGTTCCCCTTGTCCGATTCGGCAACCGCGCCGCCTTCTTCAATGCTGTAACCTGCGGGCAGGCTCGCGCGCAGTTTATCGACCGCCGGACGCAGCGCGGCTGAAACTGCTTCAGCCCTCAGTCCCGGGGCGAGGTCGGTTTGCACCGTGATAAAGGGCACACGCTGCCGACGCCAGATGACCGGATCGTCCACGCCCCAAACCGGCGTTGCGACGGCGCTGAGCGGAATTTTTTTACCGTCATTCCCCTGAATCGTGAGTGAGGAGAGGGTGGCGGTGCTCTGGCGCGCGCTGTCCTCGGCCCTGAGCACCACGTCGACAAGGCGGTCGTTATCTCTGATGGACGTGACGACGCTGCCGGACCAGACGGTATTCAGCGTGCGGGCGAGGCTTTCTGACGATATTCCCGCCGCTCTGGCCGCCGTCTGATTCACCTTAAGGGTGATGACCCTCTCCGGCTCTCCGGCCGTCTGGTTAACGTCGCGTGAGAACGAAGACCGGCCAATCGCGTCCGTGAGACGGTTCGCGAGGGCCCGGACCTGCAGATAATCCGGCCCGCTCACCCGGTATTTGATGGGCCAGCCGACGGGAGGCCCCAGCTCAAGGGGCGACACGCGGGTGATGATGTCGCTAAATTGCGTCGCCAGGATCGTGTTGAGCTGTGCGTGCAGACGATCCCGCGCCGCAAGATCCTTCGCGACCACAACCATCTGGGCGATATTTTCATTTTCCAGCAGCACGTCCATCGGCAGGTAAAAACGGATGGCGCCTGAGCCAACGTACGTCGAAAAGCGATCGATATTGCTGTTGTCGGCCAGCGCCTTTTCCAGCTTTTCCACCTCTCTGAGCGTTTCCGGCTGCGACGCGTTTGCCGGAAGCGTCAGGCTGACCAGCAGCTCGGGCCGGTCCGAGGCGGGGAAAAACTCGCCCTGCATAAACGTCGTGCCGTACGCTGACAGCCCCAGCGCGGAAAGGGCGAGCAGCACGGTAGCGACTCGGTGACGCAATGCCAGGCGTAAAAGCCGTCCGTACCCGCGCGCGATCCTTCCGGGTTCTGCCGCGTGATGTCTGACTGTTTCCGGCAGCAGCCACGTGCCCGTTAGCGGGGAAAACAGGATCGCGACGGCCCAGGAGCAGAGCAGGGCAATGAGCACCACCGCAAAGAGGGAAAAACAGTATTCACCGGCGCTGGAGGCCGCAAAACCAACGGGAATAAAACCGGCAATCATTACCAGAGTCCCGGTGAGCATCGGGAAGGCCGTCGTTTTGAATGCATAGGTGGCCGCGTGCCGACGGGAATCCCCCGCTTCCAGCCGGGAGACCATCGTTTCGACGGCGATCATGGCGTCATCCACCAGCAGGCCCAGGGCGATGATCAGCGCCCCGAGCGAGATACGCTGAAGGCCAATACCTGCAAGCATCATGCCGGCAAACGTCATGGCGAGCACCAGCGGAATAGCCGTCGCCACCACCAGTCCGGCCCGTAAGCCCAGCGAGACAAATGAAACCGCCAGCACGATAACAACGGCTTCGATAAGCACCCGGATAAAACCGCTTACCGCGTCACTCACCACCGCGGACTGATCGGCAACTTTCACCATCTCGATACCGTGCGGCAGCCCGGCGCTGAGGGCCGCCATTTTTGCGTTCAGCGCAGCGCCGAAACGAAGCATGTTGCCTGTTGGCGCCATCGACACCGCCAGCCCGATAGCCGGCTTGCCGTTCACCCGGTAGGCCGGAGCCGGTGGCTCGGCGATTTCGCGGGTGACGGTGGCAATATCGGTCAGCGGAATATAGCGATTGTTAACGTGCAGCGTGACGGCGCGTAAGCTCTCTTCGGTGGTGAGCGCTCCGCTGACCTTGATCGCCATGTTCTCTTTTTCGGTACGCATCGTTCCTGCCGGAACAACCGCATTTTGCGACCGGAGGGCGTCGGCAACTTCCTGAATATCGAGCCCCATCCCGGCCAGGCGCGCCGGAGAAAAGGCGAGAACCCACTGCTCCTGTTGTTCGCCCAGCAGGGTGGTTTTGCCTATATCCGGCAGGGACATGAGCTCGCGCCGTATTGTCTCTGCGCGATCCCGCACCTCCCGCAGCGTGAAGCCTTCGGGAATAAAGGCGTAAATTGTGCCGAACGTGTCGTCAAACTCGTCGTCCACGGCAGGACCCTGCACCCCTTCGGGCAGGGACGGCGCGATATCCTGCATTTTTTTGCGAACCTGATACCAGATATCGGGCACGCTTTGCGGGGGCGTATCGTCACGGAGGTTGACGTGGATAACGGTGCGCCCGGCACGGGTTTCACTTTCGAGATAGTCCAGCCAGGGCGTTTCCTGCAGCTTTTTTTCAAGCGTATCGGTCAGCAGGCGGGTGGTATCCGTCACGGAGGCTCCCGGCCACTGCGCGGAGACGACGGCCGTTTTAATGGTGAACGCCGGATCTTCGTTACGCGGCAGCTTCTCATAGCAGAACACGCCCATCGCAATCACCAGCAGCATGAAAAAGCTGACCATCTGCTGGTTCTTCAGCGCCCAGGCGGAGAGGTTAAATTTGGCTTCCGCTCCGGTACTCATGGCTGAACCTCCCCTGGCACCACCGGCTCGCCGGATCGTAATGTGCTCACGCCCGCCGTAATCACCCTGTCGCCGGGCTCAAGGCCGGAGGCAATCATGACGGAGGAGGCCGTATAGCTCGCGGGCACTACCGCGCGCAGCTGCGCCTGCGACCGCGGGGTAATGACAAAAACGGCCGGTTTGTCGCCGACGCGGGTCAGCGCCGACGCGGGAAGGGTGTACCCGTGCGGGGATGATGATGGCAACGTAACGGTGACGCTGGCGCCCAGCGCCATGGCCTCCGGCGGGTTTTGCAGGGTGGCTCTGACGCGCCATGTGCGGGTCTGAGGATCGGCCTGCGGGGTAATATCCCGCAGTACGGCAGAGGCCTGTACCGACGGGTCGCTGAGGAGGGAAACCCGCAATTCTGTCTTATTCAGAGGCGGGATCGCATCCGGAGTAGCAATATCAAACGCCACGTCGCGGGCTTCCCCGGTCGCCAGCGTCAGCACGGACTGGCCGTCGCTGACAACCTGCCCCGCTGAGGCGCTCACGGCCGTGATGACGCCCGCTTGCGGCGCGATCAGGCGCGTCCAGCCGAGGCTTTCGCGAGCATTTCGCCACGCGGCCTCGCTGCTTTTTAAGCGCGCGCGGGCGACAAGCCAGTCAGCCCGGGCGCTGTCGAGCTGCGTGCGGGCGATAGCACCCGTTGGCATAAGCTTTTGCATTCGACTAACGTTAAGCGCGGCGACCTGGGCAGAGGCTTTGGCGCTTTCATAGTCGGCCGCGGCGCTGTCGAGCTGGTTTTGCCCGGTCGTATTATCAAGCGTGGCCAGCAGCTGTCCGGCAGTGACCCGGTCGCCAATATCAACGCTACGCGTCAGTATCCGGCCTCCGGTACGAAAGCTCAGGGTCGTTTCATCATGGGCATGGATCTCACCGGTTCTTTCCAGCGCGGGAGGGGATTGGGTGGAGCCAACGACGACGTAGCGTACCTTACGCACTGGGTCAGGTTTGTTTTCGTGTTTATCACCGCAGCCGGTCAGCGGAAAAATCGCCAGCGCAAGCAGGGCCAGGGGAAGAAAATGCAGCCAGGAAAGGGTGCGCGCCACGCCGTACAAATGATGCAGGCAGTGGCGGAGGGAGAGAAAAAATTCGTCTGACATAACGCCGCTCCATAAAGGGAATGGCGTTATTAAATGCGCGCTACATCGAGAAAGATTCGACGTTCTGTCAAGGCTGTATCAAGAGTGGAAATTTTCATTACCGGACGGGTGCCAGGGCAATACGATGCGTACGGCGAGGCCGCCAGTTTCGGATAATGACGCGCTAATCTCACCCCCATGCGCCTCGCAAATTGCCCGGGCGATGGACAATCCGAGGCCGCTACCGCCGGAATGCCGCGCGCGGGACTGCTCCTCGCGGCTAAAGCGTTTAAACATTTCCGGTAAAAACTGGGGCGAAACGCCCGGCCCGTCATCGGTAAAGTCGAGAGTGTAACGCCCGCTGGCGTAACGCAGCGCCACATCAAGATGTCCGCCCTCGCGCCCGTAACGTAGCGCATTTTCCATGAGGATGGTAACAACCTGTCCCATACGGAACGCGTCGCCTCTGAAGGGACTGGTGCGCGGGTTACGCAGCGTTATCCGGAAATGATGCGCATCAGCCTGGGGCATGATCCAGGCAGCCCGCTCCTGAATCAGCTCATCCAGACAGAACGGCTGGTTCTCCAGCACAAGGTTACCTGCGTCGGCGAGCGAGAGAAGGTGGAGCTCATCGGTGAGTCGGTTGAGATGCTGAAGCTGTTTCATCACCATGCCCAGCTGTGCCGGGCTGGCATCAAACACGCCGTCTAACATGCCCTGCAGACGCCCGATGGCGGCCGTCAGGGGCGAGCGCAGCTCGTGCGCCATCGCGACGTGCGAGGCGCGGAGCTCTTTTTCATAGCGGGCGAGTTGCCCCGTCATGGAGTTAAAGTCGGTCGCAAAGCTGACCATTTCCGCTGGCGCATCCTTGATGAGCTCTGCCTGACGGCCAAACTGCCCGTCGGCGACATCCTTTGCCGCATCGCGAAGGCGGCTGAACTGCAGTGCCAGCGGTCGGGCGTGTTTGAGCCCCATCACCACGATAAACGGGATCATCACCAGCACCAGCAGGGCCACCGTAACCCAGTCCGCAGAGGCGATGGATGGCGTGGAATAACTCAGCCCCCACCAGGTATCCACAATCGAGTGGAAGCGGGCCGGATCGGCCTGTGGGTTCTGGCTGAGCGTCAGAAATTCCTGCCGGACCGCCGGTGGCATCCTGCCCATGATCCAGTAGTTCTGGACCGCATAGCGCAGCCACATGCAGGTGGCAATGACGATCACGCTGCCGATAGCCAGCGCCAGGATGCGCGCGCAAATCCAGCGCCACAGAGAGGAGTGCCGGTTTTTTATCATGGCTGTCTGAACCTGTAACCCACGCCGCGAACGTTGATCAGCACGCCGGAGATGCCCACCGCTTCGAGTTTTCTACGCAGGTTATAAATATGGGTGTCGACAACGCGCTCCAGCGCCTCGCTTTCCGGCAAACAGTGTTCCAGTAAATACTGGCGGGAAAACGGGTGTGCAGGCGAGCGCAGCAGCGTTGCCAGAAGCGAGAATTCCGTTGGCGTAAGATCGAGCATCACGGGCGCGTCGCCGCCGTTATCCACGCTCGCCACAATGGCGGCGACATCCACCGCCAGCGTTTGCCAGCGAAGGATCTCTTCGTCAGCCTCTTTTTTACTGCTGCGCCGCAGCACCGCCTGCACCCGCGCCACCACTTCGCCCGGATGATAAGGCTTCACAACGTAATCATCGGCACCGTAACGCAGGGCGCCAATGCGATCGGGAGTATCCCCCATGGCCGTAACCATAATCACCGGCACATCGCTTTTACGACGCAGGCCAGCCAGCACTTCGGTGCCGTTAAGCCCCGGCAGCATCACGTCCAGCAGAATGAGGTCTGGCTTCCACCGCTGCGCCATATCCAGCCCGGAATGACCGTCCCCGGTAATGGTCACGTCGTAATTTTCCCGCCGTAAATAGGCTTCGAGCACGCCGGCCGCATCGGCGTCATCTTCAATAATCAGCACTCTTCTGGACAACATCCGTTCACCTTGACCATTTCTTAACACTATCCCGACGATTCATTGATTCAGCCAAATCATACTGCGCCAACATTGTGTGGCCGTCCTGTATCAGGAGACGCCAGCGTCTGTATGGAGAGCAGTATGATAGCGATAAATAAAGTCCTGTATATGTCCGTCCCGCTTCTGATGGCCGTGGCTTCCGGCGCGCAGGCGGATGATGGCACCGCTTCCGATTCCCTAACCGTCGGGCTGGGAGGGCAATACGCCCCGCGTTACTCAGGCTCAGACAAGCAGGTGTGGCAGGTGGTTCCTGTGCTGCAGGGACGCAAAGGCGCTTTCTTCGTTGATGCGCAAAAAGGGGTGGGGTATGACCTGCAAAACGACAGCGGCTGGTATTTCGAACACACGCTGGGCTACGACTTCGGAAGGGCTGATAAAAATTCTGGCTGGCGTGAGGGTGCAAACAACCTGAAAGGGATGGGGGACATTGATGCCACCCTGAATACCGGCCTTGCCGTCGGCTGGGAGGCCGCGGCATGGCTGAGTATGGAAGGCAAAGCGACGCTGCCGTTAACCGACAGCCAGGGGGCAAGCTATCAGGCCTCCGTTACGCTGATCCCGGTACAAAATAACCAGGACACGATCGCCTTGCAGTCTGCGGCCCTGTTTGGCGACAGCCGTTACCTGAATACCTGGTATGGGGTCAGCGAGCAGCAGAGCCGCCGCACCGGCTATCGCCGCTATGCTGCGCCGGGTGGATTTTACGGCGTCGACACCAGCCTGACCTGGAGCCATCAGTTCGATGCCCACTGGGGGACGGTCCTGAGCGCGGACTATACCTGGCTTGGCGACCATGCAAATGACAGCCCGATAGTGCTGCGGCGTAATGAGGGGTCTGCAACCGCCGCTATCACCTGGACATTCTAAATTCGTGGATCACGATGTGAGCGAGGGGGCGAGAGGATTACTTCTTCTTATCCATCATCGCCTTTAAATCGGCAAACGGGTTAAACGTGGCGACGCCCACGTCTTTTTGCGCGTCTTCCCCGGCGACCACGGTGGTGCCGTACCGATCCGCTTCGGTGTATTTCGAATGCTCGTGATCGTGGCAAAACAGGCACAACAGCTCCCAGTTGCTGCCATCTTCCGGGTTGTTGGTATGGTCGTGATCGATATGGTGAACCGTGAGTTCGCGAAGATTGGAATAGACAAACTCGCGCGAGCAGCGTCCACACACCCATGGATAGATTTTTAATGCTTTTTCGCGATAGCCGCTTTCCAGCCGCGCGTAGTTTTTGGGGATCAAAGCCATTGCCGGTTTTACCTGCCATGAAAAGAGTGGGGAAGATTATATCCCATTATGGGGCGGAATGAAGAACCACGCTATTCTGTCAATTTATTTGATGCTTTCCGTTAAATAAACGGCATTTATTCTTATCGGGTAATGCGTAAAGTGGACAGAACGCAACGTATTATCAGGAAAAATGGTTATGAAAAAGATCGGATTTTTATCCTTTGGTCACTGGACGCCTTCGCCACAGTCGGGCACGCGCTCGGCGGCAGACACGCTGCTGCAGTCCATTGATTTAGCCGTGGCGGCTGAGGAGCTGGGGGCAGACGGCGCCTATTTCCGCGTGCACCACTTCGCCCGACAGCTTAGCTCGCCGTTCCCTCTGCTGGCCGCTATTGGTGCAAAAACGAAAACCATCGAAATCGGCACCGGCGTGATCGACATGCGTTACGAAAACCCGATGTACATGGCCGAGGATGCGGGCGCGGCGGATTTGATTTCCGGCGGTCGCCTGCAGCTCGGCATCAGCCGCGGCTCCCCGGAGCAGGTTATTGATGGCTGGCGTCATTTCGGCTATGTCCCGCAGGAAGGGGAAAACGAGTCGGACATGGCGCGCCGTCATACCGAGGTGCTGCTTGAGGTGCTGCGTGGGGAAGGGTTTGCCAAACCGAACCCGCAGCCAATGTTCCCGAATCCGCCGGGGCTGCTGCGCCTGGAGCCGTATTCTGAAGGGCTGCGCGAGCGTATCTGGTGGGGCGCAGGTTCCAATGCGACGGCCGTATGGGCCGCAAAGCTTGGAATGAACCTGCAAAGCTCAACGCTGAAGGACGATGAAACCGGTGAGCCGTTCCATATTCAGCAGGCAAAACAGATCCGCGCGTACCGTCAGGCCTGGAAAGACGCAGGGCATACGCGCGAGCCGCGGGTGTCGGTCAGCCGCAGTATTTTTGCGCTGATGGACGACCGTGACCGGATGTATTTCGGTGCCAGCCGCAACGACAGCGATAGCGTGGGTTACCTCGATGAGAAAACGCGCGCCATCTTCGGGCGCAGCTATGCCGCGGAGCCGGACAAGCTGGTTGAACAGCTGAAAAAGGACGAGGCAATTGCCGAAGCCGATACGCTCTTACTGACCGTACCGAACCAGCTGGGTGTGGATTATAATGCGCACGTGATTGAGTCTATTCTCAAGCATGTCGCACCGGCAATGGGCTGGCGCGAGTAGTTCCGCTATCAGCCTTGAGATCGTAATGGAAAATCTGGCCCTCTGGTATCGCCGTTTTGGCGAGCCAGAAACCGTTCTGCAACCTGAAACCACGCCCCCGGGCGCGCTTGCGCCGGGACAGCTCCGCGTGCGGATGCTGTTTTCTCCGGTGAACGCGTCCGATCTTATTCCCATCACCGGCGCCTATCGCCACCGAACCCCGTTACCGGCGATCGCGGGGTATGAAGGTGTTGGGGTTGTCATCGAGGCGCCCGCCTCGTTTAAGCATCTGGTGGGTCAGCGCGTCCTGCCGCTGCGCGGTCAGGGAACCTGGCAGCGCTATGTTGATTGCCCGGCAGAGTATGCGATACCCGTTCCGGACACCGTCGACGCACAGCTGGCCGCGCGGGCCTATATCAACCCGCTGGCGGCGCAGATGATGCTGACCCGCTACCCGCCTCGTGGAAAGCGGGTCTTGCTCACGGCTGCCGGATCGGATTGCGCCATTCTGCTGGGGCAGTGGGCGCGTCAGGCGGGGGCGGAAGCGGTGTATGGCATTCACCGTTCTGCCGTGCATGCTGAACGGCTGGAAGCGATGGGCATCACGCCTGTCGCGCAGCATGACGCAAACAGAATCGGCATCGTCGCCGCCCGTAGCGATATCGTCTACGATGCCATCGGCGGACCGCTTGCGGAAGCGATCCTCAGCGTGATGCCCGAGCAGGGCATGTTTGTCTGCTACGGGCTGCTCTCCGGGCAAGCCTTTACACAGCGGCGGCCTGCGCCGCGCGTGGCGTGGTTCCATATCCGAAACGGTCTGGATGCGCTCGGCGTTGAGGCGTGGCGCGCGGAGTTCGAGCGCATCTGGCTGAGGTTGCCTGGCAGTGAGTACAGCGACGTTACGGTGTACCCGCTGGCGGAGTGGCAGAGGGCGCTCAGCGCTTATCGTGAAGGTGGAAGGACCCGCAAGCCCCTCCTGTCGATGGAGGACTGAGCGCTATTTATGGCTCATATCGCTCAGCAGCACGGCGATACTTTGCCCGCCTGCCGTCTGTTCCAGACCAATCTTGACGATAATGGTTAGCGGGACGGAGAGCAGCATCCCAACGGGCCCGAGCAGCCAGCCCCAGAATATCAGGGACAAAAAGACCACCAGCGTGGAGAGCCCCAGGCCGCGACCCATCATGCGTGGCTCAAGAATGTTACCGAACACAAGATTGATGACCAGGTATCCGGCAAGCAGGATCAGCGCGTCATAAAGCCCGCTGAAAACCAGCACCTGGAGGATAGGGGGGATCGCCGCCAGCACGGAGCCAATGTTGGGAATGTAGTTGAGCGCAAACGCCAGCAACCCCCAGACAAATGCAAAGCGAACGTCCAGCGCCAGAAGCATCAACCAGACGACAACGCCCGTCACCAGGCTAATGGCGGTTTTCAGCACCAGATAGCGGGAAACGCTGTCCAGCGCGCGTTGAATCGCCCCCATTCCTTCGACCGGACGGACCATCATCTGCTGCAGCTTTGCTGGCAGCTGCGGCACCTCCAGCAGCATGAAAACCACCGTTAAAAACAGCAGGAAAATGGAGGTCATGGCATTGGAAAGCTGCGCCAGCAGGCTGGTGACGATCGTCATCGCCGCGTTGGGGTCGATATATTTCAGCAGTTCTTCCACCGAGACTTCGATACCCGCCCGCTGCAGCCAGGGTTCTAGCTGCAGCAGGGGGATAGCCAGCGAAGAGCGGTATTTTGGCAGCGTTCGCGCCAGTTCATTGAGCGAGGTACCCAGATAAGCCACCAGCAGTACCATCGCCACAATAATGATGCTGATAAGCAGCGTGATGGCCAGCACGCGCGGAATGCGTAGCCGCGTCATGCGCTGCACCAGCGGGTTGAGGATCACCGCAATAAACAGGGCCAGAATAAAGGGCACAATAATGTCGGCGGCGAAGCGCACGCCTGTCAATATGATCACCAGCATGCCCAGCATGATGACAATTTTTAACCCGTTCAGGGTAATGATGGGTTTAGCCATGGTGACTCCGAAATTTTCTTTATATTTATAATAAAGGTGAAAGGCTTTGCAATAAACTAACCAAAATCAAACGGAGTGGGTAAAGAATTGCAAAGACTTTGAGTAAAATCCTGGCTTATGGTACAAATTCGGTGTGTTTAACTACCGAGGACAATTTTCATCCGCAAAGACGAGAAGCAACAACGCGGATAATTGTAATTTTATGGACAATATGTTCAGGACGTACTCTTCAAACAATACTGCTGTATACTCCACTTCTTTCTGCCTGCTTTCTGGTGAGCAACACTGGCGCACCGCACTATAGTCATTTCTTCTGCCTGAGCTGGCGCTAAGCGCTTAGCTGTCTGATTTCAATTCGTATTTTTGGGTTTGCTGCACGCAGCGGGCCACGATGGATTATATTCTCAAGCAGGAGAAAAACATGTTTTACTGGATTTTATTAGCGCTGGCTATTATCGCTGAAATTACCGGCACGCTGTCTATGAAGTGGGCAAGCGTCAGCGATGGCAACACCGGTTTTATTTTGATGCTGGTGATGATTTCACTGTCTTATATTTTCCTCTCGTTTGCAGTGAAAAAAATTGCGCTGGGCGTCGCGTATGCCCTGTGGGAGGGGATCGGTATTTTGTTGATTACGCTGTTCAGCGTGCTGATATTTGACGAAACATTAACAACAATGAAGGTCGCCGGTTTAACGACGCTGGTCGCGGGTATTGTGCTGATTAAGTCCGGTACCCGTAAACCTGGCAAACAGCAGAAGGAGCAGAACCATGCAACAGTTTGAGTGGGTTCATGCGGCCTGGCTGGGGTTCGCCATCGTGCTTGAGATCCTGGCGAACGTTCTGCTGAAATTCTCCGATGGTTTTCGTCGTAAATTCTACGGCCTGATGTCAATTGCGGCGGTTCTGGGGGCGTTCAGCGCGCTGTCCCAGGCGGTAAAAGGTATCGATCTTTCGGTCGCCTATGCGTTGTGGGGCGGTTTTGGTATCGCCGCCACGCTGGCTGCAGGCTGGGTGCTCTTCGGCCAGCGCTTAAATAACAAGGGCTGGATGGGGCTCATCCTGCTTCTTGCCGGCATGATCATGATAAAACTCGCCTGACGGTCATAAAGCCATCCTTTACAGGCAGCGAAATTCGCTGCCTGTATTACGCTTAGAAAAGCAAAACATGAAGAGGATGGCTGATGTATCGCACATTAAGCTGGCGCAATATTCCCAATGCGAGAACGTTGTTTGCCATGGTCTTTATGGCGGGCATCGGCTTAATCATTTCCGTCGTCGCACTCCTCTATCTTTCCCTGAATCTTATCAGCACCAAAACCAATGAAATTGATGAACACCGCACGGCGCTTTCCGTGCAGGGGGCTATTCAGACATCGGTTAACCGCGTCTCATCTCTGGTGCTTGACAACGCCGTCTGGGACGATGCTGTGCGGGAAGCCTACCGTCCCACGCTTAATACCGACTGGCTCTACGACACCTGGGGCACCGGCTTTAAAATTAATAACCTCTATGACGGCACCTTCGTGCTGGATGAACATTTCAACGTCCTCTGGGGATCGTTTAAAAGTCAGCCTTTTCAGGAGACGAATCTCGATTTTTTCGGTAAGGGGCTGAAAGCCCTTATTGCTCAGCACGCGCGCGTCTTATCAGGCGATAAAAATATCTATGCCGGGATCAGCAAAACGCGAAGCGGCGTTGCCTTTGTGGGCATTGGGCTGATTCGCCCAATGGTCGGAAGATTACAGGTTACCGACGGAACGCGCCGCTATCTGGTGATTACCCGTCATCTGAACGCCAGAATCTTATCCGACCTGGGGGCGACCTTTCAGATCGATAACCTTCACTTTACGCCCGATAAAGTTAACGAGATGAGTATGCCGCTGCGCAGTTCGGCTGGGGAGCTGCTGGGCTATCTGAACTGGCAGGCGCGGCTTCCGGGGGCGCAGGCCGCCCGGGCGGCATCCTCTGATATCACGCAGATTGTTGTGCTGGCATCGGCCCTGATCCTGCTCTTTATTCTGGTGAGCAGCGTGGGGCTGTACAAGCTTGCGCGAGGAGAAAGCCAGGCACGTCTGGTGGCCAGAACGGACTGGTTAAGCCATCTGCCGAACCGGCGAGCGCTTATCGAGGCGCTGGATCGGGTGAGCTTACGCGGAGATATCGACGTCAAAAGCGTGGTGTTTATCGATCTGGATGGTTTTAAAGATGTGAATGATATCTACGGCCACAGCGTGGGGGACGATCTCATCGTAGCGATTGCGAAAACGCTGAGTGAACGGGTGCCGCCGGGCGGGATGCTGGCCCGCATGGGCGGGGATGAGTTTGCCATGACAATCGGCGGTGATGATGCAGAGGCCCGAGCCACCGCCTTTGCCGTTTCGGTGCTGGATTTCCTCGCCACCCCGGTTCAGCTGGGGGAACGCACGATCCATATCGGGGCCAGCATCGGTATCGCCAGCGGAACTCTGATTGAATGCACCAGCTCAGAACTGTTTCGCCGCGCCGATATTGCCATGTATCACGCCAAAATGAGTGGGAAAGGGCGGATTACCCACTACGATGCGGAGCTGAACAGCGTCCGGGAACGCAAGCTGGCGATTGAAAATCAGATCCGTAGCGGTCTGGAGCGCGATGAGTTTGAGGTCTGGTATCAGCCGATCGTTGACGCCCGCACTCAGACAATGAGCAGCGTCGAAGCGTTGGTCCGCTGGCCGCGTCGCCCGGAAGGGCCGCTGGGCCCGGATACCTTCATCGCCATCGCGGAGACCAGCGGTCTGATTTACAAACTGGGCCAGTTTGTGTTGCAGCGCGCCTGTCAGGAACTCCAGCCATACGGTGACTTAAAGCTTTCCGTTAATATCTCTCCCGCGCAATTTCGCGATCCCGCCTTCGAAGACAAAGTGGCCAGCGTGCTGGAGAGTACCCGTTTCCCGGCCCACCGGCTGCAGCTTGAGGTAACGGAGAGCTATGTGCTGGAAAATCCGGATCGTGCCCGCATGGCAATAGCCAATCTTAAAGCGCTGGGTACCGCGGTGGCGCTGGATGACTTTGGCACCGGCTATTCCAGCATTGGCTATTTGCGGCGTTTTAACTTCGACACCATCAAGATCGATAAATCCCTGGCCGGGCTGGTGGACAACGATGAACAGGCAGCCGCGCTGGTGAGCGGCACGGTGCGGATCGCCAACGCGCTGGGGATGGCGGTGGTCGCCGAAGGGGTGGAAACCGAGAAGCAAATGAAACTGCTGCGGCTGGCTGGCTGCGATCAACTGCAGGGTTTTTGGTTCAGCCAGCCGATGCCGATTGAGTCAATCAGGGCACTGCATCAGGTCAGACGATGCTGATTTATTGCTGTGCCAGCGCTTCCAGCTTGTCGCGAAAACCGGTCACGGACAAGGCCCGGTTATCTGCGCGCCAGCGATCTTTCGCCGCCGGTGCAGAGCTCTGCACGCCAATCAACTGCCAGCCGTTATCTGTTTTCAGCATTAGCGGTGAGCCACTGTCACCCGGCAACGTATCGCACTGGTGCGAAAGTACGCTGTTTTGCGCCCAGCCCGTCACAATACAGTCGGTGTGGGTGTAAAGCGTATCCAGATGGTCGACAGGATAGCCGGACTGCGTCACCTTTCGGTCAGCGGCTTTCAGGGCGGCGGTGAGTGCGTCTTTGTCGCCGTCAAATAACGGCAGCGGCGTAATGCCGGAAGGGGGGTAGCGCAAAACGATCAGGCCAAAGTCCCATGAGGCGGCCGCCGGTGGCACGATCCAGCCGTCACCATCCGGCTTCAGGCGTTTGCCGAGAGACGGATCGACACGGCCTTCAATACCGTGGATTTCATAGCGCCAGGTCCCTTTTTGCGACACAAACCGCAAGGCCACCGCTTTATCCGGCTTGCCGTTTGGCGGCGTTAACAGACAGTGGCCTGCCGTCAGGGCAAGCTGAGGGGTGATCAACGTCGCAGTACATAAGTTACCGCTGGCGGTTTCCAGTTGACCTATAGCATCCCAGGGCGCCTGGGTGGGATCGGTGACGCGCGTGCGGTCGTCATGATTGAAAAAAAGCGTCTTGAGCTCTTTCGCGCTAATGGTGTCATCACCGCCATCATCCGCATGTGAGAATCCAGAAAAAAGACCAAACGTTCCCAGTAACAACACAACAGATTTACGCATATCTCACTCTGGTGGGGGTAATTATGATTATTAAAAGTGAACCCTATGAAAATACTATAGACGGGACAGCGCTAAAGTGGGAGTAAAATCAGCGTGCTACAATCAGGAAAGATAAAAATGGCTGGCAATGAGCGCGCATAAAATAAGCAGGATCAGAATCAGCTCAAACCGATAGCGTCGCAGCATACGCCCTCCGGATAAAAAAAACGGCGCGGAACCTGTCCGGTTCAGCGCCGGTTTACCAACGTGCCCCGAAGGACACGGTTAAGCTTGTACTCTTACGCAGCTGGCTGTGCAGCTGGTTTAGCAGCTTCGTGTTTTACTGCTTTTTTGTGATGCTTTTTAGCAGCCTGAGCTTTCTGTTCTACAGCCGGTTTGGTCGCTTTTTTGTGATGCTTTTTAGCAGCCTGAGCTTTCTGTTCTACAGCCGGTTTGGTCGCTTTTTTGTGGTGCTTTTTAGCAGCCTGAGCTTTCTGCTCTACAGCCGGTTTAGCGGCTTTATGATGTTTCTTGTGATGGACAGTTTTTGCTGGCGCCGCGGTGGTCGTTGCAGCAGGTGCCGCAGCAGCCGGTGCAGCAGTGGTTTCAGCAGCGAACGCAGCAGAAGACAGACCCATAGCAGCGGCAACAACCAGAGCTAATACTTTTTTCATGTTCATACCCTCGAATTTGGTTTTTCATTTAACCCCACTGCGGGGCCGTTGAAATAACTATATCCCTGTAAATTCGGGGTTTCCGTGAGTGATTGGTATCGGCGTGTAACCATATGTACATTGCCGGGGTCCTGCACAGACGGCTCCCTCTCCCATGAGGGGGTACGGGCTGGGGTGAGGGGGAACATACGGCTCTTTTACCTGAGGTCCCTCACCCCCGGCCAAACAGATTACAAATAACGGGAGGTCAGATGCTCGCGGAAGTAACGGATATTCAGATCTTCACCCGTCGCCTGGGTGATTAATTGCGACGTGCTGAAGCGGCTACCGTGCTGCCAGATGTTCTGGCGCAGCCACTCAAAGAGTGCGGAAAAATCGCCCTCAGCGATGGAGGCCTGCAGACCCGGAAGCGCCGTTTTCGCGGCGTGGAACAGCTGTGCGGCATACATGGCCCCCAGCGTGTACGACGGGAAGTAACCAAAACCGCCGTCGGTCCAGTGGATATCCTGCATGCAGCCGTTGCGGTAGTTGTCTTTGGTGGACAGCCCGAGCCAGGCCTGCATTTTCTCGTCCCACAGGGCGGGAATATCGTCCACTTCAATCTCGCCGTTGATCAGCGCCCGCTCAATCTCATAGCGCAGCACCACGTGTGCCGGGTAGCTCACTTCGTCCGCATCGACGCGGATATAGCCCGGCTTCACGCGCTGGTTCCAGGCAATAAAGTTCTCTTCGCTGAACGCCGCCTGGCTGCCAAAACGGGCGTGCACCGCAGGGAGAAGATGTTTGAGGAAGGCTTCACTCCGTCCCAGCTGCATCTCAAAGAACAGGCTCTGCGATTCATGGATCGCGGTTGAGCGGGCCAGCGCAATCGGCTGTCCTGCCCACGCGCGCGGCAGGTTTTGTTCGTAGCGCGCGTGTCCGGTTTCGTGGATTACGCCAAACAGCGCGCTGAGCAGTTCATCCTCGTCGTAGCGCGTGGTGATGCGCACGTCTTCCGGTACGCCGCCGCAGAACGGGTGCGCACTCACGTCGAGGCGACCGCCGTTAAAATCGAAGCCGAGCATCTTCATGGCTTCCAGGCCCAGTTCACGCTGGGTTGCCGTCGGAAAGGGACCCTGCGGGGGAATGAACGACCGCTGAGCCTGTTTTTCCACCACGCTTGCCAGCAGGTCCGGCAGCCAGGACTTCATGTCGCCGAACAGAACGTCCAGACGCGCGCTGGTCATGTCGGGTTCAAAAATGTCCAGCAGCGCGTCGTATGGCGTACAGCCTTTTGCTTCAGCCCGCAGGCGAGCCTCTTCGCGGCTGAGTTTAACCACCTCTTTCAGGTTGGCGGAAAAGCCCTGCCAGTCGTTGGCGGGGCGCTGAGTACGCCAGGCGTGTTCACACCTGCTGCCCGCCAGGGATTTGGCTTCCACCAGCGATTCCGGCAGCAGGGTCGCCTGCTGGTAGTGGCGCGTCATTTCGCGCAGGTTGGCCTGTTCGACGTCATTCAGATCTTCCCCTGCCGCCGCGGCTAACAGCTCGCCGACTTTTTTATCGGTCAGGATCTGGTGCTGCAGGACGCTCATCTCTGCCAGCGCCTCGCCGCGCGCGGCGCTGCCGCCGGGCGGCATCATGGTGAACATATCCCAGCTGGCGATGGAGGAGAGGTGCGAAAAGCGGGAGAGACGCTGAAAGGTTTTCACAAGTGACTGATAGGCTGATGTTTTTTGCAATTCTTAATTCCTCATGCCGGGGATGTGTTTCAGGGAGCATACAATGAAACCGAGCAAATTCCCCAACATTTCCCACACGGAGGAAATCTGTGCCGATCTCCTCCGTAGAAAACCGTCCCCGGCATTCCGGGAGACGGTTTTCGGTGGGCACTCAGGACTTATCGCGCATAACCTGTTGCAGGATCGCCAGCGCCTGGTTGAACTGGGCATCCGGAATGGTCAGCGGATAAAGGAAGCGGATCACGTCACCGTACTGGCCGCAGATCAACAGCAGCAGGCCCTGGGCGAGCGCCTTTTGCTGGATCGCCTGCGCGATGGCGGCCGACGGTTCACGGCTCTCGGGATCAAAAAACTCCGCCGCGATCATCGATCCTCTTCCCCTTATCGCCACGAGCGCAGGGAAGGTGCCCTGAATCTCCTCCAGCGTGGCTTTCAGCCGATCGCCCAGCTGACGGGCGCGCGCGCACAGCGACTCGTTGTCGATAATCTTCAGCACCGCGTGCGCGGCGGCCACCGCAAGCGGGTTGCCTGCATAGGTCCCCCCCAGACCGCCGGGAGCCGGCGCGTCCATGATTTCGGCGCGGCCCACCACGCCGGACAGCGGCATTCCGCCTGCCAGGCTTTTAGCCATCGTCATCAGGTCGGGTTTGTCCGCGTAGTGTTCCATCGCAAACAGCTTACCCGTTCGGGCGAAGCCGCTCTGCACTTCGTCGGCAATCATCACGATCCCGTGCTCATCACAGATACGACGGATGGCGGCCACCAGCTCTGGCGGGGCGACGTTGAATCCGCCTTCACCCTGAATGGGTTCAAAAATGATCGCCGCCACCTGTTTCGCCTCAATATCCGCTTTGAACAGGCGTTCTATCGCCGTGATGGCATCCTGCGTCGTGATGCCGTGCAGCTCGGAGGGATACGGCACGTGATAAACCGAGCCCGGGAAGGGGCCAAATCCCAGCTTGTAAGGCGCGACCTTGCCGGTTAAGGCCATGGTCATATAGGTGCGGCCGTGAAAGCCTCCCCCGAAGGCAATCACGCCCGGTCTGCCGGTGTGGGCCCGGGCGATTTTAACGGCGTTTTCCACCGCTTCCGCGCCCGTTGTGAAGAACGCCGTTTTGGCCGGGCTCTGCACCGGGGCCAGCTCGTTAAGTTTTTCAGCTAATGAAACGTAGCTTTCATACGGCACAATCTGGTAGGCCGTGTGGGTGAACTGGTGAAGCTGTTTTTCCACTGCGGCCACCAGTTCAGGATGGCGATGGCCGGTGTTCAGTACCGCGATCCCGGCGGCGAAATCAATATAGTCGTTGCCTTCCACGTCGGTAAGCGTGGCATTCTCCGCCGTGCGGGCAAAGAAATCACACATTACGCCTACGCCGCGCGGGGTGGCAGAAAGTCTGCGCTGATGAAATTCCTGGTTACTCATGTCAGATACCCTTTTGTCGAAACGATCATACGCCAAGACGATCGCGCAGGCTGTAGTACGCCGCGCCCATCGCCGTAAATGGAATCCGCAGGCTGCGGCCGCCCGGGAAGGGGTAGTGCGGGAGGTTGGCAAACGCATCAAAGCGCTCTGCGTCACCGCGCAACAGTTCCGAAATCAGCCGTCCGGCCAGGTGGGTGCAGGTCACGCCGTGGCCGCTGTAGCCCTGCATGTAATAGATGTTTTTATCCAGACGACCAAACTGCGGCATACGGGACAGGGTCAGCAGGAAGTTGCCCGTCCAGCGGTAGTCGATTTTGACGCCCGCCAGCTGAGGGAAGGTTTTCAGCAGCTTTGGCATCACCAGGCGCTCGACATCGTCCGGATCGCGCGCGCCATAGACGACGCCACCGCCGTACAGCAGGCGGTTGTCGGCGGTGAGACGGTAGTAATCCAGCAGGTAGTTACAATCTTCCACGCAGTAGTTATTGGGGATCAGCGTGCGGGCGACCTCTTCCGGCAGCGGGGCGGTGGTCACCACCTGGGTGCCGCAGGGCATGCTGCGTTTTGCCAGTTCCGGTTCGATCTTATCGCCCAGATAGGCATTCCCGGCGACGATCACGTAGCGGGCCGTCACCTGGCCATGCTGCGTGCTCACCACGGCCGGGCTGGTGTGCTGAATGGCGGTCACCGGGGACTGCTCATATACCCGCCCGCCGTTCAGGCGAATGGCGTCCGCTTCGCCGATCGCCAGGTTCAGCGGATGAATATGCCCCCCGCTGCGGTCCAGCAGCGCGCCGGTATAGCGTTCGCTGTCGACTTCCCGGCGGATGGCGCTGGCGTCCAGCAACTCCAGCTGGGTGTTGCCGTAGCGTTCCCAGTTGGACTTTTGCTCCTCCAGCGTCTCCAGCTGCTTATGGTTTAGCGCCACAAACAGCCCGCCGGGACGATAGTCGCACTGGATCTGATAGCGCTGGATGCGTTCCCGGATAATTTCCCCGCCTTCAAACATCATGCTCCCGAGCACTTTGGCGGCATCGGGCCCGTAGTTTTTCTCGATCACGTCGATATCGCGGCTGTAGGAGTTAACCAGCTGGCCGCCGTTGCGTCCGCTGGCGCCGAAGCCGATGCGCGCCCCTTCAAGGAGCACCACGTCGTAGCCCATTTCGGCGAGATGCAGCGCGGAGGAGAGGCCGGTATAGCCGCCGCCCACCACGCACACGTCACAGCTGATCGACTCGTTAAGCGTCGGGAAGGGTTCGTAAGCGTTCGCGCTGGCCGCGTAGTAGCTGGTGGTATGTTCGGTCATGATTGAGGCTCCAGGGCAATCCAGATGGTTTTCAGTTCGGTAAATTTTTCCAGCGCGTGCAGGGACTTATCGCGACCGTTGCCGCTCTGCTTATAGCCGCCAAAGGGAACGGTCATATCACCGTCGTTATAGTTATTGACGAAGACCGAGCCGGCCTTCAGGCGGCGGCTCATGCGGTGCGCGCGGGAAAGATCGCGGGTCCATACCGCCGCGCCAAGCCCGTATTCACTGTCGTTGGCCAGCGTTAAGGCTTCCTCTTCGGATTTAAAACGGGTGACGACCAGCACCGGTCCGAAAATTTCTTCCCGGCACAGCGGGGAGGCGGGGTCGATGTCGACAAAAATGGTTGGACCGACTGCGCAAGGCCATGATTGTTCCCGCCCGTCCAGCAGCAGCGTGCCTTTCCGGGTTCCCTCGCGAATGAACGTGTGGACGGTATCGGCGTGCGCAGCGTCGATGAGCATGCCCATCGTGCTGTCCGGGTCGAGCGGATCGCTAGGCTGCCAGTGACGAGCCTGCGCTTTTAGCCTGGCCAGGAACTCATCGGCGATGCTGTCTTCGAGCAGCAGACGGGTACCGGCGATACAGACTTGCCCCTGGTTATAAAAAATCCCGGCGGCGGTCGCGCTCACGGCCTTGTCCAGGTCCGGACAGTCGGCAAAGATAATGTTGGCGCTCTTGCCGCCTGCCTCCAGCCAGACGCGCTTCATGTTACTTTCGCCTGCGTCCTTCAACAGCTGCTTGCCGGTACGGGTAGAGCCGGTAAACGTCAGCACCTCGACCTCCGGATGCAATGCCAGCGCCTGGCCCGCTTCGTGGCCGTAACCGCTTATCACGTTCAGCACGCCGTCAGGCAGGCCCGCCTCTTTCGCCAGTCCGGCCAGCCGCAGGGCGGTGAGGGGCGATTTCTCCGACGGTTTCAGTATCACGCTGTTGCCCGCGATCAGCGCCGGGCCCAGCTTCCAGCAGGCCAGCAGCAGCGGGAAGTTCCAGGGGACGATGGCCGCGACAACCCCGATGGGTTCGCGCACGATCATCGCCAGCTCGCCCGGACCCGTAGGCGCCACTTCGCCGTAGACTTTATCCGCTGCTTCGGCGTACCAGCGAATGGCGCGCGCCGCGCCGGGAATATCGTCGCGCAGGCTGTGGCGGATGGGTTTACCTGTGTCCAGCGTTTCCAGTAATGCCAGCTCTTCGCCGTGGCGTTCCATTAAATCGGCGAGCGTATTTAGCACGGACTTGCGCTGCGCCGGAGACGCCTGCGACCAGTCACCGCGCTCAAATACCTCACGCGCGGCCTGAACCGCGCGGTCCACGTCCGCCTGCTTGCCCCGGGCGACGTTCGCCAGCGTCTGCTGGGTCGCGGGATTGACGGTTGCAAACGTGGTGTTATCGGCGGCGTCACAATAGGCACCGTTAATAAATAACCGGGTCTCAATGGCGCTGTTTTTTGCTTTATCCTGCCAGTAAGTCAGGTGCTGAAAATGCATATTCACTCCTTTCTTTCGCAATCAGATAAATAAAGGCATGGCCGTTTCAGGCAATACGAAGCCGTGGGGCATCCCGGGAATTAACTCGTTAAATGCCGACAGCGATCGTTTTTATATTTCCCGGCGTAAGCGCGCTTACGCCGGGACTGAGTGGTAATTAGAACGTGGTGGGGGTGTGGGCACTGATAATGCGGCAGACGCCTGCCGAGGTGTTGCTGAAGCTGTGCGGTATGCCGGTATTGATGGCATAGCTTTGCCCCGCAACCAGGTGATATTGCTGGCCATTAATGGTCAACAATATTTCACCTTCCAGTATCGTACCGATCTCCTCACCCTGATGTTTGATCCTCTCTCCGGTCGTGGTTCCAGGCTGGTAAGTTTCAAAAATCATCGCCAGCGTACGGTTCGGATTTCCGTTATGAACCAGCTTCATCGAAACTCCCTGACTGCCTATTTCGATAAGGTCTTCCTGATTAATAACCACCTGCGGTTCATCAGGTTTTTCCGGTTCCGAAAAGAATTCCGAGAGCGACAGCCCATAGACTTTCAGCAGCTTTTGCAGCGTACTGATAGCAGGACTGACTTTGTCCTGCTCAATGGTGCTGATGGCACTGTGTGTTAACCCAGACAGTTCGGCGGCACGCCGCTGCGAGAGACCCAGCTGCTGGCGGATCTCAGACAGACGTTTCCCTGGCGCCAGTCCGTCATCGCTCATAGTTGCATTTCCTTTACGGTAGTGGTCAAAGCCGTTGCTTCTCGGCAATGTGGCTTTGACAGGCGGTGATAAAACCTTCAAACAACATACGGGACAGGGCGTACTCGCTGCTGTTCCATTCGGGGTGCCATTGCACGCCGAGGGCAAAAGGGTGGTCATGAACGCTGACCGCCTCGACCAGCCCATCCGTCGAGCGGGCCTCCACGCGAAGCCGTGCTCCTAACGTTCGTGCACCTTGCCCGTGTAACGAGTTTACCCAAAATGTGTTACAGCCTGGTATTAATTGAGACAGCAGTCCTCCCTCCTGAACCTGAACTTCATGAGACGGAGCGTATTGTAGCTCAACCGGCAGTTCAGGATCTTCCCGGTGCTCGAGCAGGTCGTTCTGCTCGAACAGGCGGCGATACAGCGTCCCCCCCGTCGCAACAACCAGCTCCTGCAGCCCCCGGCAGATGGCGAAAATGGGGATGCGCCTTTCGAGCGCGGCGGCAATCAGCGCCATACTCAGAAGATCTCGCCCGGGATCGGCGTTAGGCTCATCGCCGTTTTCACCATAAAGGTGCGGCTGCACGTTACTTGGGCTGCCCGGCAGGTAAATCCCGTCCAGGGTGGGCAGCAGAGCGGTGAGCAGCTCTGGCTCAGCCAGCGCATGCGGTAAGGCAATCGGTAAACCCCCCGCGTTAATAATGGCATTCAGGTACTTTTCTTGCAGTGTCTGGGTCTCATGACCCTTAAGCCTGTTTCTACACATCACCACGCCAATAACTGGCTTGTTCATTATATTTTCCATGATCGCCCTCACAAAGTGGACTAAATTTAGGCCATTTTCGCCTGCAAAACGGCCTTTTCGTTCAATATTTTCTCAATCTAGCAACGAGATCTGCCTTTTGCAAACTTAATTTAACATTTGACAAACAATTTATTTGCATACAGATTCGATAGGGTGGACATTATATTTGACAGTCCAGAGCAGCGAACGCAAATCCCAAAAACGGTGGTAAATCATGGAAACCAATATCGTAGAAGTTGAGAACTTTGTTCAGCACACGGATGAGAGGCGGGGCAGCGCCTTTACGCAGGAAGTGAAGCGCTATTTAGAAAAGTATCCTGACACCCAGTTTATTGATGTCCTCCTGACCGACCTGAACGGCTGTTTTCGCGGCAAGCGCATCCCGGTTGCCGGACTGAGCAAACTTGAAAAAGGCTGCTATTTCCCGGCATCGGTTTTCGCCATGGACATTTTGGGTAACGTCGTGGAAGAGGCGGGCCTGGGACAGGAGCTCGGCGAGCCGGACTGTATCTGCGTGCCGGTACCGGGCACCCTGACGCCGTCCGCCGCCGACCCGGAATACATTGGTCAGGTGCAGCTCACCATGGTCGATGAAGATGGCGCTCCCTTTGACGTTGAGCCGCGGAACGTACTCAACCGACTCTGGCAGCAGCTGCGCCAGCGCGGCCTGTTCCCCGTGGTAGCGGTAGAGCTGGAGTTCTATTTACTTGACCGTAAACGCGATGCCGACGGCTATCTGCAGCCACCCTGCGCGCCGGGCACCGACGTGCGCAACACGCAGAGTCAGGTCTACTCGGTTGATAATCTGAACCACTTTGCTGACGTGCTGAACGACATTGACGAACTGGCGCAGCTGCAGCTGATCCCCGCTGACGGGGCAGTGGCTGAGGCCTCTCCGGGCCAGTTTGAGATAAACCTGCACCATACGGAAAACGTGCTCGATGCCTGCGATGATGCGCTGGCGCTAAAACGTCTCGTCAGGCAGATGGCGGAAAAACATAAGATGCACGCCACGTTTATGGCAAAGCCGTATGAAGAACATGCGGGCAGCGGGATGCACATCCATATCAGCATGCAAAACAACCGAGGCGAAAACGTGCTCGCAGACGCCAACGGCGAGGATTCCGCGCTGCTGAAACGCGCGCTGGCCGGGATGATCGACCTGATGCCTGCGTCCATGGCGCTGCTGGCACCGAACGTCAACTCCTACCGCCGTTTCCAGCCGGGAATGTACGTGCCGACGCAGGCGTCATGGGGACACAATAATCGCACCGTTGCCCTGCGTATCCCCTGCGGCGATCGCCATAACCATCGGGTCGAGTACCGGGTAGCGGGCGCTGACGCGAATCCGTATCTGGTGATGGCGGCGATTTTTGCCGGCATTTTACATGGCCTGGATAACGATTTACCGCTGCAGGAAGAAGTGGAAGGCAATGGTCTGGAGCAGGACGGACTGCCGTTCCCGATCCGTCAGAGCGATGCGCTGTGGGAATTTATGCAAAACGATAGCCTGCGCGAGCGGCTGGGCGAACGCTTCTGCCACGTCTATCACGCCTGCAAAAACGATGAATTACTGCAGTTTGAACGCCTGATTACCGAAACGGAAATTGAGTGGATGCTGAAAAACGCCTGATGACGTGCCCCGGTAAGGGGCCGCTTTGTTTCATCTCATACGTAACACCAAACGGCCTGCGCGGAGCCTGGCCTAACTGTTTGCTGGCACGCCAGCTATCTCCCGGGAGTCGCGTTATGGAGCGCAGGCGGCACAGGGATTTTCTTAACGACACTGTGTGACGAGGTAGGAAATGATGCAGATGTTCAACTATCCGCAGGGCGAAGGGGGCCAGTCAGGCGCCTGCTGTGAGTGCGAGCCAGAGACGGTGCGCTGGTACGATCGCGTGTGTTCTTTACAACTTCCCCCTTTGCTAAGCAGGTTTGCGTTAAGGACAGCGCGATTGCAAACCACGGTAAGCATGGGGGGGACGGTTTATGGCGACTAACACCTCTCTTGACTCGCCGGGCATGGCCGGAAGAACCCGGCTGCGCAGTTCCCTCAAGCTCTGGCAGGTGGTCATGATGGGGCTGGCTTATCTCACCCCCATGACCGTGTTTGATACCTTCGGCATTGTGTCCGGTATCAGCAACGGCCACGTGCCCGCCTCGTATCTCCTGGCGCTGGCTGGCGTCATGTTTACCGCCATCAGCTACGGTAAACTGGTACGACAGTTCCCGGAAGCAGGCTCTGCGTATACCTACACGCAGAAATCGATCGGACCCCACTTAGGCTTTATGGTCGGCTGGTCATCGCTGCTGGATTATCTCTTCCTGCCGATGATCAACGTGCTGCTGGCGAAGATCTACCTTTCCGCGTTGTTCCCTGAAGTCCCGCCGTGGGTTTGGGTGGTGGGGTTTGTAACGATCCTGACGCTGGCGAACCTCAAGAGTGTGAATCTGGTCGCCAACTTTAACACCCTGTTTGTGCTGGTGCAGATCGCCATCATGGTGGTGTTTGTCATACTCGTGGTGCACGGTCTGCACAAGGGGGAGGGCGTCGGCACCGTCTGGTCGCTCCAGCCGTTTATCAGCGAGAACGCACATCTGATCCCGATTATTACCGGCGCGACTATCGTCTGCTTCTCTTTCCTCGGCTTTGACGCGGTCACCACGCTGTCGGAAGAGACGCCAAACGCGGCGCGGGTGATCCCTAAAGCGATTTTCCTCACCGCTCTGTATGGCGGGCTGATATTCATTGTTGCCTCGTTTTTCATGCAACTCTTTTTCCCGACGATCGCGCGCTTCAAGAACCCGGACGCCGCGCTGCCGGAAATAGCGCTGTACGTGGGCGGCAAGCTCTTCCAGTCGGTGTTTCTGTGTACCACGTTTGTGAATACGCTCGCTTCAGGCCTGGCCTCGCACGCCAGCGTCTCGCGCTTACTGTATGTGATGGGGCGTGACAACGTGTTTCCGGAGCGGGTGTTTGGCTACGTGCATCCGAAATGGCGTACGCCGGCCCTGAACGTCATTATGGTTGGGATAGTGGCGCTGTCGGCCCTGTACTTCGATCTCGTGACCGCGACGGCGCTGATCAATTTTGGCGCGCTGGTGGCGTTTACGTTTGTTAATCTCTCGGTGTACAACCATTTCTGGCGGCGTAAGGGGCTGAACAAAACGTGGAAAGATCGTTTCCACTATCTCCTGCTGCCGCTCATCGGTGCCGTCACGGTCGGCGTGCTGTGGATAAACCTCGAAGCGACGTCCCTGACGCTTGGCCTCATCTGGGCGGCACTGGGGATCCTTTACCTGACGTGGCTCACGCGCCGTTTCCGCAAACCGCCTCCGCAGTTTGAAGCCGGTAAGATAGAGCAGGCATGGGATTCCTGAACGTGAAACGGCACCAGTACGCTGGTGCCGTTTTTGTGGATGGCGCGTCTTAACGGACATCAGCCCGCAGGCGTATTATCTCAGACGTTTATGAAGACTTGCGCCAACCAGCAGCGCGGCGCACAGCATCAGCGCGATAAACCCGCCCACGCCGTTCCAGCCGTAGTTATGCCAGAAGACACCGCCGAGCGTCCCGGCGATGCTGGATCCCAGGTAATAGCTAAACAGATACAGCGACGATGCCTGACCTTTGGCGCGACGGGCGCGCGGTCCAATCCAGCTGCTGGCGACCGAATGCGCGGCGAAGAACCCTGCGGAGAAGAGCAGCATGCCGGCAAAAATCAGCCACAGGGAGGAGAAGAGCGTCAGCAACAGGCCGACCAGCATCATCGCCGTGAAGAACAGCATGACCGGGCCGCGGCCATAGCGTGCGGTCATCGCCCCGGCCTTCGGCGAGCTCCAGGTGCCGGTAAGGTACGCCACGGAAAGCAGGCCGACCACCGCCTGGCTCAGATGCCACGGCGAGAGCATCAGGCGGTAGCCAATATAGTTAAACAGCGTGACGAACGAGCCCATCAGCAGGAAGCCGGTCAGGAACAGGCGCGGCAGCCCCTTGTCGCGCCAGTGCAGACGGAAATTGATAAACAGCGTTTTCGGGCGCAGCGAGGTCGGGCGGAAATGACGCGATTCCGGCAGAATTTTCCAGAACATCAGGGCAGATGCCAGCGCAAAACACCCGATGACTGCCAGCGCAATACGCCAGTTAAAGAAGTCCGTGAATACCCCGCTCAGCAGACGTCCGCTCATTCCGCCAATCGAGTTCCCGCTGATGTAAAGCCCCATAGAGAAGGCAACAAAGCTCGGGTGGATCTCCTCGCTGAGATAGGTCATCCCGACCGCCGCCACGCCGCTAAGCGAGAGCCCAATCAGCGCGCGCATCACCAGAATACCGTGCCAGCTGGTCATCATGGTCGAGAGTAACGTACAGACCGAGGCCAGCATCAGCGCGGTTACCATCACCGGTTTACGGCCAATGGCGTCGGACAGCGGCCCGGTAAAGAGCAGGCCAATCGCCAGCATGCCGGTAGAAATAGAGAGTGAAACGCTGCTGCTGGCAGGCGATACGCCAAACTCATGGGAGAGAACGGGCAGGATCGGCTGTACGCAATAGAGCAGGGCGAAGGTTGCCAGACCGGCGGAAAAGAGCGCCAGCGTGACGCGCATAAATTGGGGAGTACCACGTTTAATGAACTGAACCGGCTGCGATGCTGCGGGTAAATCATTGATATCTCTGGCCGGATCGATATCAATAGTAGTTGTACGACTCACACAGTTTCCTTGCTTAAACATCCCCGTGATTTCTGGTGACGGGTATGACCACCTGTTAAGGGTAGGAAAATGTAAATATTCTGTCTAATATATTAATAATCTTAAATGATACTTTATAAATATGAATATCGAGCTGCGTCATCTCCGCTACTTTGTCGCCGTCGCCGAAGAGCTGCATTTTGGCCGCGCGGCGGCACGGCTAAACATCTCTCAGCCACCGTTAAGCCAGCAGATTCAGATCCTGGAGCAGCAGGTCGGGGCGCGCCTGCTGGCCCGCACCAACCGCAGCGTGAGCCTGACGGCGGCGGGTAAGCAGTTTCTGAACGACAGCCGACAAATTCTGAGCATGGTCGATGACGCCGCCGCCCGGGCAGAACGGCTCTATCTCGGGGAAGCCGGAGAGTTGCGCATCGGGTTTACCTCGTCCGCGCCGTTTATCAGCGCCGTCTCGGAAACCCTGTCGTCATTCCGCCGCCATTTCCCGGATGTTCACATTCAAACGCGCGAGATCAATACCCGCGAGCAGATTGCGCCGCTAAATGAAGGTTCGCTGGATTTGGGGCTGATGCGTAATACCCAGCTGCCGGACTCGCTGGCATGGGAGGTGATCCTGCGTGAGCCGCTGATGGCCATGATCCCGCACGATCACCCGCTGTCGTCGCGTCCGGCGGTTTCGCTGGCAGAGCTGGCAAAAGAGCCGTTTGTCTTTTTTGACCCGCAGGTCGGAACGGGTCTGTATGACGATATCCTGGGGCTGATGCGCCGCTACGATCTTGCCCCGGTGATCACCCAGGAAGTCGGGGAAGCGATGACGATTATCGGCCTGGTCGCCGCCGGGCTGGGCGTCTCTATTCTTCCAGCCTCCTTTAAACGGGTACAACTGCGCGAAATGCGCTGGGTAACCATTGCCGAAGAGGATGCCGTTTCAGAGATGTGGCTGGTCTGGTCAAAACATCGAGAACAGAGCCACGCCGCGCAGCGTTTCAAACAGCAGTTGATGAACGCCTCCGCCGGGCAGCATTTTCAGGCAAAAGTGGGCAAAAATGTGCGGTAAATCACATGGCTAAGTAAATATTTGACGGCAGCCATACAAGTGCTTCACCATAGCCAACAGTTTATTTCGAAGCTCGAAAATAAGGGAGTACGAGGTGGTCGCGGATAGTCAGCCAGGGCATATTGATCAGATTAAGCAGACCAACGCTGGCGCGGTGTATCGCCTGATTGATCAGCTTGGTCCGGTTTCGCGTATCGATCTTTCGCGCCTGGCACAGCTGGCACCTGCCAGTATCACCAAGATAGTCCGCGAGATGCTGGAAGCACACCTGGTTCAGGAGACGGAAATTCAGGAGCCGGGTAGCCGTGGCCGTCCGGCCGTTGGGCTGGTGGTGGAGACGGAGGCCTGGCACTATCTGTCGCTGCGCATCAGCCGGGGGGAGATCTTCCTTGCGCTGCGCGACCTGAGCAGCAAGCTGGTGGTGGAAGACCGTCTTGAACTGCCGCTCAACGCCGAGGAGTCGCTCCTTGAGGCGATTGTCTCGCACATCGATCGCTTCTTTATCCGCCATCAGCAGCGCCTTGAACGCTTAACGGCGATCGCCATCACCATGCCGGGTATTATTGATACCGAAAATGGTATTGTTCACCGCATGCCGTTCTACGACGATGTGAAAGAGATGCCGCTGGGAGAGGTGCTGAAAAACCATACCGGCGTGCCGGTCTATATTCAGCATGACATCAGCGCCTGGACGATGGCGGAAGCGCTGTTCGGCGCGTCCCGCGGCGCGCGGGATGTGATTCAGGTGGTTATCGACCATAACGTCGGCGCGGGGGTGATTACCGACGGACGGCTTCTCCACGCCGGAAGCAGCAGCCTGGTGGAAATCGGACATACCCAGGTCGACCCTTACGGCAAGCGCTGCTACTGCGGGAACCACGGCTGTCTCGAGACCATTGCCAGCGTGGAAAGCGTGCTGGAACTGGCGCAGGTCAGGCTCAGCCAGTCCATGAGCTCCTCGCTGCACGGACAGCCCTTAACGGTGGATTCCCTCTGCGCCGCCGCGCGCCAGGGCGATCTGCTGGCGAAGGACATTATTACTGGAGTAGGGAATAACGTTGGCCGCATTCTGGCCATTATGGTGAACCTCTTCAACCCGCAAAAAATCCTCATTGGCTCACCGCTGAGCCAGGCGGCGGAAATCCTCTTCCCGGCGATCTCGGCCTGTATCCATCAGCAGTCGCTTCCCGCCTACAGCAAAAATATTGCGGTAGAAAGCACCCAGTTTTCCAACCAGGGCACGATGGCAGGCGCGGCGCTGGTCAAAGATGCCATGTATAACGGCTCGCTGTTGATCCGCCTGCTACAGGGTTAACTCTTTTCCGCTGATGTAAGAAAAATTGCGCTATCTCAAGCCGGGTAGCGCATGCATCCCGTAGACTTCCTCCACTGAATTATTTACCTGGTTTATATTTTCGAAGCATACCCAAGAGGTGGAGTGAGTCATGCTTAAGCGTTTCTTTGTTACTGGTACAGATACCTCTGTCGGCAAGACCGTCGTATCCCGCGCATTGCTGCAGGCGCTGGCAGCAAGCGGTAAACGCGTGGCAGGGTACAAACCGGTCGCAAAAGGCAGTAAAGAGACGCCAGAAGGATTGCGTAATAAAGACGCCCTGGTGCTGCAAAGCGTCTCGTCACTGGAACTGCCTTATCACGCGGTCAATCCCATTGCGTTAAGCGAAGAGGAGAGCAGCGTAGCGCACAGCGGCCTGATTAATTATCCCCTGTTGTCCGACGGACTGGCGAACCTGAGCGAGAAGGTTGACCACGTAGTGGTTGAAGGGACGGGCGGCTGGCGCAGCCTGATGAATGATTTGCGCCCGCTGTCTGAATGGGTTGTGCAGGAGCAGCTTCCGGTGGTAATGGTGGTAGGGATCCAGGAAGGGTGCATCAACCACGCGCTGCTGACGGCGCAGGCGATTGCCAATGACGGCCTGCCGCTGATTGGCTGGGTGGCAAACCGCATCAACCCGGGCCTGGCGCACTACGCCGAGATTATTGACGTGCTGAGCACCAAACTGCCTGGCCCATTAGTCGGCGAGCTGCCTTATTTGCCACGCGCCGAGCAGCGCGAGCTAGCGCACTACATCGATCTCTCTGCCCTCGGTGGCGTGCTGACCGTAGACAGAGTCGTGGCGTAACGTCCGCGACAATACGGACGCCACCACGCAGGCGACCAGCAGGCCGGGCAGTAAAAAATACTGTCCGGTCATTTCACAGACCATCAGTGCCGACATAATAGGCGCATGCGTGGTCGCGGCGAGTAGCGTTGCCATCCCTGCCAGCCCCAGCAAAATAGCCGTTTCAGAACCCGGCAGCCACAGCGCGAAAAGCTGTGCAAACAGCATGCCCGTCGCCATGCCGACAAACAGCGTCGGCGTGAACACCCCGCCCGGCGCGCCCGACCCGCTGCTCGCCAGCACTGCCAGCAATTTACAGATGAACACCCCGGCAATCACCGACAGCAGCGGCGGAGCGAGCAGAAAAGCCTGAACCACGCTGTAGCCGTTCCCCCACACCTTCGGCGTCAGAAGAGACAGCAGCCCAACGATCGTACCGCCCAGCGCTAATTGCCACGGCGGCGAAAGTTTGAGGCGCAGGAAAAGAGCGTGGCTGAATGCCATCAACCCCATCAGCAGCGGTCCGCAAAGCCCTGCCAGCAGCCCCATGGAGACCAGCAGGGCATAATCGGCTGCGGTGAGTGTGCCGCTCAAATGGACCGCGTAGAGCGTGCCGGTACCCGGCGCCAGGAGCTGCGTGGTGAGCAGCGCCACCACCGCCGCGATAATGACGGGGCCGAGCGAGGCCAGCATCAGGGTGCCAAACAGAATCTCCGCAATAAACAGGCTTCCGGCTAACGGAGCATGGTAGGCGCTGGCCATCCCGGCCGCGGCGCCGCAGGCGATCCATAACTTCCATTCAGATTTGGGCGTAAAGCGCCGGGCAAAAAAGGAGGCGGCGAGGGCGGCAAGCAGGATCATCGCCCCTTCACGCCCGATGGCGCTTCCGCTGGCGACGACCAGCAGTGAGGCAAGGGATTTCACCAGGCTGGCGCCGTAATCAAACTGGCCGTCGCCGGTCTCCAGCGCTTCCATATAATCGGTAGGGGCATGAGGCCGCTGGGCGGTCAGCCGTTGCCATCCCCATAGCAACAGTCCGGCAGCCAGCCCGCCCAGCGCGGGCGTCAGCGCGAGCCGCCAGGGTGAGAGCGAGGCGGCGGCATTCACCAGGCTGCCGCTGTCGTTGCTGAGAAGCAGCCACTCCAGCAGGTACATGCTGTGGCGGAATACTGCAACGGCCAGCGCGGCCAGCACGCCGGTGACGGTGGCAATCAGCAGTCGGCGAAACATCGCGCGGATGTCGGGGTACGTATGAAGACGTTGCATGAGTCGCGAGTAAACGGGGACGATACAATATTGTGGCGGCAAATCGCGGGGTTAGCAAAAGGTATGCGTGCGAAAAAGCCGGGCGATGCCCGGCCAGAAAGGTTAGCTCTCGCTATGAATATTGAGCGCCCGGCGCGTACGCCCTGAACTGAGATACTCGGCAATATAGTCCTGAGAAATCTCGCCGTTGTAGCGACCGTCCTCATCCACGATCGGCATCCAGCTGGTGTTGCTTTCATACAGGCGTGAAAGCACCACGCGCAGGTTGTCTTCCGCCTTGCCGGTCATGCGGAACGGATGCAGGATGTCGGCGCAGGTTCCGCTGGCGTTACGCGCTTCGCGACGCTTCACAAAGCCCAGCGGCTTGCCGTGCTCGTCAACCACGGTAATCGCGCGAATATCGTTATCATCCATGGTCGCAAAGGCTTCAGGGAGCGGAGTAGAGCCCCGCACCGTAATGGTCGGCTGCTGGTCGGTGACGTCGCCCGCCGAGACCAGCAGCAGGCGCTTCAGGGTGCGGTCCTGACCGACAAACGAGCCGACAAACTCGTTCGCCGGTTTCGCCAGCAGTTCATCCGGGCTGGCGCACTGCACGATTTTCCCCTGACGGAACACCGCAATACGGTCGCCAAGCTTCAGAGCCTCATCGATATCGTGGCTCACCAGCATGACGGTTTTTTTCAGCTTGCGCTGCATCTCCAGAAATTGATTCTGGATCACCTCGCGGTTAATCGGGTCCACCGCGCCGAAGGGTTCATCCATCAGCAGTACCGGAGGATCCGCCGCCAGGGCGCGGATCACGCCGATGCGCTGTTGCTGGCCGCCGGACATCTCACGCGGATAACGATTCAGGAACTTATGCGGATCCAGCGCCACCATATCCATCAGCTCTTCGGCGCGGGTTTTACAGCGCGCTTTATCCCAGCCCAGCATGCGCGGCACAACGGTAATGTTCTCTTCGATGGTCATGTTCGGGAACAGGCCAATCTGCTGGATCACGTAGCCTATGTTGCGGCGCAGGGTGACGGTGTCCATCCCGCTGGTGTCTTCGCCGTTGATCAGGATCGTCCCGCTGCTTGGGGTAATGAGGCGGTTAATCATCTTCAGTGTGGTGGTCTTCCCGCAGCCGGACGGGCCCAGCAGCACACACATTTCCCCTTCAGGCACGTTCAGGTTAACGTTGTCGACGGCCTTAAAGGTCTGGCCGTGCTTCTGTGAAAATTGTTTGGTGAGGTTTTCCAGTTTTATCATTATCGAATCCCCTTCGGAGTCAGAACCACCTGCAGACGGTGCAGCAGCCAGTCGAGCACAATCGCTAAAAGACAAATCATCAGCGCGCCCGCAATCAGCATGCGAATATCGCTTCCGCCGATGCCGTTGAGCAGCAGCAGGCCCAGACCGCCCGCGCCGATCACCGCGGCAATCGCCATCACGCCGATGTTCATCACCACGGCGGTGCGGATCCCGCCGAAAATCACCGGCAGCGCCATCGGGATTTCGACCCAGCGCAGGCGCTGCCAGAAGGTCATGCCGATACCGCGTCCGGCTTCACGCAGGCCGGGCGGCAGGCTGTCGAGCGCCGTATGGGTGTTACGCACAATCGGCAGCAGCGAGTAGAGAAATACCGCCGTGATCGCGGGCAGGGCGCCAATTCCCTGACCGATCAGCGAAAACAGCGGGATCATCAGGCCAAACAGCGCAATGGACGGAATGGTCAGCACGATGGTGGCAATCCCCAGCACCGGCGTTGCCAGCCACTTGTGGCGAACAATCAGAATGCCCAGCGGGACGCCGATGAGAATGGCTAAGCCCACGGCCAGCGCCACCAGCCACAGATGCTGCAGCGTCAGGGTTAACAGGTAGTCCCAGTTGTCCAGAATGTAGTGAATCGTCTCCATAGCGCCTCCTACAGCAGCTGTTTGCTACGCAGGAAATCACGGGCGACCTGCTGCGGTGACTGATGGTCGATATCCACCTTTTTGTTCAGCTCGGTGATAACGTCGTTGTTGAGCTGGGCCGAGAGGGTGTTGAGCGCCTCTTCCAGGCCGGGGTTGGCCTCCAGCGTGTCTTTACGCACCACCGGTGTCACCGCGTAGCTCGGGAAGAAGCCTTTATCATCTTCCAGCACCTTGAGGTCGAAGCCCTTCACGCGGCCGTCGGTGGTATAAATCAGCCCGGCGTCGACGAAGCCGTCGCGCACCGCGTTATAGACCAGTCCGGGGTCCATCTGACGGATTTGCGGGCGCTCCAGATCCATCTTATAGGCGGCTTGAAGCGGCTTCATGCCGTCGCTGCGCCCGGCAAATTCCAGGTCTAAACCCAGCAGCCAGTTTTTGTCCGGGTTGGTTTTACGGATCTGCTCAATCTTGGCCACCATCTCCGACATGGTGTTGATATGTTCCGCCTCGGCGCGCTTGCGCTGCATGGCGAACGCATAGGTGTTGTTCATGTCGGCGGGCTTGAGCCAGACCAGACCGTGCTTCGCGTCCAGACGTTTCACCGTCTCGTAAGACTCCTCTGGCGACATGCGCTTGTTGATGTGGTTAAAGATGATTAATGACGTGCCGGTGTACTCCCAGGTCATGTCAATCTGCTTGTTGATCATCGCGTTACGGGAAATCACCGTGGCGATATTGGTTTGCGGCTGAACCTGGAATCCTTTCTTTTGCAGGTACTGCACGGTCATCGCCGAGAGAATATGCTGCTCGGTAAAGCTCTTGGTTGCCAGAATCAGCGGGGCCGCCATCGCCTGGCCGGTGAACAGCGCCGCGGCACACATCGCCGTCAGGCCGGATATAAGTCTCATAAAAGCTCCTTGTTATTGTTATCGAGCGAGATGGGGACTCATCACGCGACCCAGCGCCGCCAGCAGGGTATCGAGGATCAGGGCGAACAGGGCGGTGGCCGCCGCGCCGAGGATCAGGGTCGGGAAATCGTTCAAATAAATGCCGGGGAAAATTAGCTCGCCGTAGCTGCTGGCGCCAATCAGGAACGCCAGCGGCGCGGTACCAACGTTAATGGCGGTCGCAATGCGAATGCCGGAGAGCATCACCGGCCAGGCGGCTGGCAGCTCAATCTGGCGCAGACGCTGCCATTTGGTCATCCCGATGCCGTTTGCCGCTTCCAGCAGCGACGGCGGGACCGAGCACAGCCCGGCATAGGTATTACGCACGATCGGCAGCAGCGAGGCGAGGAACAGGGCGATAATGGCGGGCGTATCGCCAATGCCGATCACCACCATCGCCAGTGCCAGCACGGCCAGCGGCGGCAGCGTGTTGCCTACGTTGAAGATTTGCATCACATATTCGGCGATACCCCGCGCGGCCGGGCGGCTCAGCAGAATACCCGCCGGAATACCCACCAGCAGGGCAAAGAACATTGATGAGAAAACCAGAATCATATGCTGTTGCCCGAGATAGATCAGGTCAACCCGACGCGCTTTGATGGTCTCCAGCCCGATCCCCCAGACGAGGAGGGAGAGAACCACGATAATCGCGCCGACAAACAGCAGCGAACGTTTGAGTAATGGGTGCATTGCGGTGTGTCTCCCTGTGCGCATGCGTTATAGCAACCACCGGTTGCCTGTTGTTATGCCATGTTTCGGCAGGGGTATTTCACCTATAGCAAGCGTTTGGGAAGGGTTCCAGCGAAGGGGTAAAATCAGTAACCCTATGAAAACAGTGACAACCTTAAGCCAGGCCTTACGGCGTAAGGCCTGATTGTGTGACGGGCAGAATAGTCCTAAAGAAGAGATTTTAATGTGACGTTGTCACGAATAATACACCGCATTCCCGGTGACGCGGCGCCGTAATTACGCTGCACCGGGCTCTTTTGATTTCCACTCTTGCCAGATGTTCTCGAGTCCCTTCCGGTATGACGTAACGGTGAACGCAGGGAAATGCTCTTTAAACTTCGTCGAATCAAACAGGTTGTCAGCCTCGTACCGGGGCAACAGCTCGCGCATTTCGCGCGCGCCTTGCGAAAACAGCGCCGTCGCGGCGAAGGCCAACTTGACGAGGACGGAGTAGTCCGCTGGCTGTCCAAAGACCTCACAGGCGAGAGTGACGAACTGCTGGTACGTCAGCCTTTCATCGCAGCAGGGCAAGTGCCACGTCTGCCCGTAGGCCTCAGGGGTATTGCCCAGCAGAGCGAGCGCGCGACTGGCATCCGGCGTCCAGATGAGGGTGCGAAGCGTGTCGTCACGCACCGGAACGCGCGGACGCTTATGCTGCTTAAGCCTGTCGATAATGAGCGTATTGGTGAAGCTCTGCGTTTTCTCAGGCCCGTAAAACTCCGGCGCCCGACCGATGAGGACGGGAATGTCGCCCCGTTGCATTTCGTCAAGCACCCGGTTTGCCATCAGGGCGCGCACGTGGCCTTTCCGCCCCCGGGGCGCAAAGTGCGTCTCTTCGGTTTGCGGCACGTTACTCTGGGGGTACATATAGGTGTTGTCGAAATAGACGAATTTTGCCCCCGCCTTACGCGTGGCCTCCAGGGCATTGTCCAGCATGGTCGGAAAATGACGCTCCCACAGCGCGGAATCAGGCGGCAGACCGGCGGTAAAATAGACCGTATCGCTACCGTTAATCGCTACCTGCGTCTGCTGCGCATCCAGGAGATCGGCTGCAACCGTGCTATCGCTGGCGTTGACTTTCTGCGGATGGCGGCTGACCAGCCTGATCTCGTCGGTATATTCGCGTTTAAGCTCGCGGGCAAGTTCACGGGCAATTTGCCCGCTGGCGCCCAGAATAGTGTGCATTTTAGCTCCTGATGAGATGACGATCCGGTTGACCGCATAAAAAGTTTAAGCTTAAAGTTAACTTTAAGGTCAATATGCCAGAGCGGACGAAATGAAAATTGGCGAGCTGTCGAAAATGACGGGAATTACCCCGTCGCGCATTCGGTTTTATGAGGCGGAAGGCTTACTGCCGCGACCCGTCAGGCAGGGGAACGGGTACCGTACCTATTCCGCTGATGCGGTTGCGCTGCTGAACATTATCGACAATGCACAACGGACCGGGTTCACCCTTGAGCAAATACGGCGCTTCTTGCCGCAGCCGCAACAGCGCTGGGATCATGAGGGACTGATCCAGTCCCTGAAGACACGCATTGCTGAAATAGAGGCGATGCAGAAGCAGCTGGAGGAAAACCGAAGAGAGCTGCTGGACCTGGTCACTAGTATCACCCACAGGCCGGAGGGCATCACCTGTGATGACAACATGCAGCGCCTGCTGGGGCAGTTGCAACCCTCAGACGCCAGCGCGAACCCGTCGAACCCGCGACGAGACGGTGATAATTGAGACGGTGGCGACAACCGCGAGCATCAACCCCAGCGCCAGCATGGCGTTGAAGCCAATCCATCTGAACAGCAGCAGCCCCGCAATACCGCCCGTAATGAATGAAAATAGGGTGGTTAAGTGGGTTTTTAGCTGGCTTTTTTGCGCCGCCGTATCTTTGGAGTAATCCCTGCGCAGCATCGCCACCATGACGGAGGCCAGGGAAATCCCCGCGTCCGTTAGCGTGCCGGTAATGTGCGTCGATCTTACCCGTCCGCCGGAAAGTTGCGTGGAGGTGGAATTATGAATGCCCATCAGAAAGCAGAGAAAAAGAATAATCTCGCGATTGCTGGTGAGCGCATGGAAATACATTTCGTAAAAGGAAACGCCGGTCAGTAATATCCCCTCGACAAAAAGGATTTGGCAAAAAACCAGCCTGACGTTATGGATAATACCCCATATGACGATCGTGCGCGCAATAATGGCGCCAGCCACAAAAGAGAGAATTATCGAGCCGAAGAAAATAATATCGCTCAGATCGGTAGAAGAAACTTCGCTGGATAATTGTGAGGTGTTGCCGGTCATGTGTGAGGGGAAAAAGCCAAATGCCCCGAGGGCGATGGCGTTCAGCAAACCTGCTGAGGTCGCCAGCCAGAGAGCAAGCCGGCGATCCTCCTGATGCGTTCGTTCTTTTTTGAGTTTAATCAGCAAGAATACCTCCGGGTTGAGCTTTGCCTGACTATTCAGGCTAGCAAAGCGGTGCAACGGGCTGTCCAGGATATGGCTTAATTATTATTCCCTCTGGCGACAATCAGGGTTTCGTAATTAAAAAAACAGCCTCGTTGCGGTATTCATTCAGGCATTAAGTTTTACACCATGCCGTTATTGCCGTGACGCAAAAATGCCGGACGCTGGTTAAGGCGCTCGAACCAGGCCTCAATGGCGGGCACGTCTGGCTTATCAAACGGCGTCATTTTCCAGCGATTCACCGACAGCCCAAGCACCACGTCAGCGAGGGTAAACGTCTCGCCCGCCGCAAAGGCCCCGGTGCGCTGCAGCTGTTGTTCCAGAATGGTGATGCAGTGGTTCCACTCCTTGATTCCTGCCGCAATACGCTCGGGGTCGTTAAAGGCCGGGTTTTTACGCCCCAGGGCCGGGAAGACATAGCGCCAGGCGTTGTTAAATTCAGTGGCCTGCCAGTCCATCCAGCGCTCTACGTTGGCACAGGCCTGCGGTTCTGCGGGCAGCAGATCGTGACGTTCGGCCTTGCGCGCCAGATAACGGCAGATGGAATTGGACTCCCACAACACGAAATCACCATCAATCAACACCGGCACCATGGCGTTGGGGTTCAGGGCGCGGAAGGCATCCGTTTCCGTCGAGGCGAAACCGCTGCCGTAATCTTCCTGTTGATACGCGATGCCCGCTTCTTCGCAGGTCCAGAGCACTTTACGAACGTTGATGGAGGTGGTTTTGCCGAGAATGGTGATCATTGCGCAGGTGTCCTTTAGAGGAATGAATTGTTTTGAAACAATACACCCGTTGTGCGTCAGAGGCTGGGGCAAAATTTGGTGGGGGCAGCTGAAGGTAGTAGTGCGAAGCACTTTCGGAGAGCACTTCGCAGTCTAAAACTGATTTAAACAGGCTGTTGGCTACAGTGGCTGGTATAGAAACTTATACCGTTTCCATCCGGATCCTGTAGGGAAAAATAATGATGCCCAAATAGCGTTTCCTGCGCAATTTCCTGAGCTGAATATCCCTTTGCGATGAGGCCAGTTCGATACGTTTCAAGTTCCGATCTGGAATGGCCCGCGATCATGAGATCAATTTTTTCTGCAGCAAAATCTGGCCGCTGACCAACGCGGCTGATATGCAGACTCTGCGTTTCAGGCACATCCTTTTCGGTCAACAATAAATGGGTGCCGCCGCGTAACTCAATAATCGCCATGCCCGGAAATTTGTCGAGCGCACGCAGGCCTAGCCCCTGGTAAAATGCATAGCTGGCATCAACATCATTCACTTTCATCACAAAATGTGCGAGTGCTGCAGAGGGTAATAATTCATTCATTTTCTTGTCTTTCATAGGTTTATCAGGGAATGAGCGCATTGCAATCTTGTTGGGCAAGGCTTGCAGTGCTAATGTGACTGGCCAGTCGAAAACATTATCCGACTGATCAGTCGAATTAAGCAAGGGGAAATCGTGACGCGCAAAAAAGAAATCGATCGGGAGCTGGTTTTAGATGCTGCTGAAAGCATCATCCTTGAGTCTGGAGGGCGCGTATTTACGCTGGATGCCGTCGCGGAACGTGCTGGCATCAGTAAAGGCGGCCTTGTGTATACCTTTTCATCAAAGGATGGCCTGATTTACGCCGTGCTTGAGCGCGAAGTGACGCGTTTCCAGCAGGCAGTCAGTCAGCGTCTTACAGCTACCGCCGCAGGGCCACGAGAATTAATTCTTGCGCACATCGAGGAAGCGCTGGAGGAAGAGGATGCTGTAACACAGATGGCGGCGTTTCTTATTACGGCTCTCGTGCATGCGCCAGGTATGCTGGCGCCCGCTCGCAACCTGTATCGCACACTCCTCGAACCGCTACGCGAGGCTGGAGAGGAGATGGCCGATGTCAGGCACGCGTTTCTCGCTGTAGAAGGCATATTCCTGCTACGCGGACTGGGGCTCGCTGATATCCCGGCAGGCGAAATAAAATCGGTATTGCGTCACGCGCGTGAAATGATTTTGGCGGCGTTGGCACGAACCTGCTGAGACAATACAATAAAAGCACCTGTTCAATAGATGCTTTTATTCAGAAAATATGTCTTAGATTTTGCCCAGCAGAATATTCAACATGCGGCGCAAGGGCTCCGCCGCTCCCCACAATAGCTGATCGCCAACCGTCAGAACCGAATATATTGGATCGTTGTTGAGTGACATTTTCTTGTAACGGCCAATACCAACCTGAAGCGAACCGCTGATATAAGCCGGGGTCAATTTACTGACGCTTTCAACCTTGTTATTGGGCACATAGTTAACCCAGGGATGAGAATGCGTCACTAACGCTGCAAATTCTTCTTCGCTGACGTCACGCCTGAGCTTCAGGGTGATTGCGGCGCTGTGGCAGCGTATCACGCCAACACGAATACACAATCCATTTACCGGGATCGCACCAGGAGACAAACCAAGAATTTTGTTTGTTTCGGCTTCACCTTTCCACTCTTCACGGCTATTACCATCCCCTAAATCGCTGTCAATCCACGGTATAATGCTGCCCATTAAAGGCGCGCCGAAATTCTGTATCGGCATGTCAGCGCTGTTAATTAACGCACTGACTTTATTGACTAAAGGCAGCACTGAACCTGATGATGCCAGTTCATCAGAGGACAAATGCTCACTGATCCAGGCACTTTGAACAATTAATTCCCTGACATATTGCGCCCCCGCACCTGATGCAGACTGATAGGTCATAACGCTCATCCATTCGATCAGGTCAGCCTTAATCAACCCTGCCAGCCCCATAAGACTCAGCGTGATGGAACAGTTGCCACCGACAAAAAGTTTAATTCCCTCTTTAACGGCACGATCAATCGTGGGGCGATTGACGGGGTCGAGAATAATGCAGGCTTTCTCATCCATCCGTAGCGCTGAGGCCGCGTCAATCCAGTAGCCTTGCCAGCCACAATTAATCAAAGCAGGATAGATTGCTTTTGTGTAATCACCGCCCTGACAGGTAATGATGATATCCATTTCGGCCAGGTCACTGATGGAATTAGCATCTTTGAGTGTGTAGCTGACGCCGCCAATGACTGGACCGGCGGCCCCGGCGCTTGAAGTACTGTAAAAATGCGCTGAGATATCGTCGAAGTCGTTCTCTTCGACCATTCTCTGTAATAAAACAGAACCAACCATTCCTCGCCAACCAACAATACCAACCTGCTTCATTTGTTTAGCCTTATCAACGTTACAAGAATGTTAATTTCCGCAGCAGGTTATATCTCATCCAAACATGAAGATCACTACGAACTGCAGCTAATTCCTTCATTATTAAAATGTTTCATAAGACATCAGCAATATTTATACCTGATGAAGCCATCAGTTAAAAAACGATCGCAGGCATGACGTGCAATGACTGTCAATTAAGAATGAAAGAGCAATTATTAAGAAGCGAATCTCTGGCAAAGGGGGAGCCCGGAATTGGCTGCCGGGCCTGGTGAATAGTTCAAAATTGGTGATGATTGTTCAGACAATCAGGCCGCTTTCACAGCCCTGATTTTTTTCGTGTCAGCCGCATCGGATTCTGTTTTATCCGCTACCGCTGGAGCAGTGAGATCGGGAAGCTTGCTGGTACGCAGAATATGCTGCACGGTCTCTTTCTGCTCGGCGAGATACAGGCCAAGATTTTCAGCCTGCGTTTCATCCATCTGCATTCCGCTTTGCAACAGCCAGTCGGTGAACGCGTCGGCCATATCAAGCAGCTTGTCGTGAGCGTCAGCCTCTTTCTTACTGGCAAATGTCATTTTCTCTTCACCTTTTCTTACGACAACAAATTTTGTTTCAACAGCCATCGTGCACCTCGCTATACTGTGTTTATATACAGTATATCAGCAACAGATCGATGTTGCAGCAAAATATGCATTACTGGCGAAGCTGCTGCGTTTCGGGGCCACCTATACTGCGCCGCCATGCCCCAGGCGCCTGACCATACTGACGCTTAAAGCTGCGGTTGAAGGACTGCTGGGAGTCAAAGCCCAGCGCGATCGCCACGTTCAGAATCGGTTCGTCGCTGTGGGATAACCGCTCAACCGATTTTTGCAGCTTTTGCGCACGAATATACCCGGCGAGGGGATAGCCCGTATGCTCTTTGAACAGGCGCTGGAGGTGCCATTTCGAGTAGCCGGAACGCCTGGCGACGGTCTCAATGTCCAGGCGACTGTCCAGGTTGTTGTCGATCCAGTCGAGTAAATCATGCATAAATGCGCCAGTGTTCATCTGGTTACCCCCACGTAGCGGATGAAAAAGTATCTTTGTCTGTTGCATTTAAAGGTGGCGCGTTTTTTCAGTAATTGCAAGTTTTATTGTTGCATTTAAATCCCTGACCGAAACGGGTCTTTTCACATCCGCTCAAATAGCACATAAAGTGCAACAATTATTCTTGCACTTAGTTAAGCGCCTTCCTACAATCGCCGCGAATAGTGTATTCGCAACTGTTACAGTTTTGTGGCGATGAACGACACAAATGGCCTTAAGACAGCCCCCGGACAAAGGAAGTGGCGCGGTGCCTCCTGCTGCGTCTTGCCCGGTGGCGACAATTATCGGAATAAAAATAATGAGCCTGCAAAAAACCTGGGGTAATTCTCATCTGAGCGCGCTGGGGGCAATATTGCTCTCCGTGCTGCTCGTCGGATGCGATAACAGCGTCGCGCAAAATGCCGCGCCACCTGCGCCTGCCGTGAGTGCCGCTGACGTGGTGGTGAAATCGATTAGCCAGTGGGATAGCTTTAACGGCCGGATTGAAGCGGTGGAGAGCGTTCAGCTGCGCCCGCGCGTTTCCGGCTACATTGATAAGGTGAATTACACCGACGGCCAGGAAGTGAAGAAGGGCGAGGTGCTGTTCACTATTGATGACCGTACCTATCGCGCCGCGCTGGAACAGGCGCAGGCGAACCTGGCGAGGGCCAAAACGCAGGCCAGCCTCGCGCAAAGTGAGGCTAACCGTACCGATAAGCTGATCAATACCCATCTGGTCTCACGGGAAGAGTGGGAGCAGCGACGTTCGGCTGCCGTTCAGGCGCAGGCCGACATTCGCGCCGCGCAGGCGGCGGTTGACGCAGCCCAGCTCAACCTGGACTTCACCAAAGTGACCGCGCCTATCGACGGTCGCGCCAGCCGGGCGCTGATCACCAGCGGGAACCTGGTGACTGCGGGCGATACCGCCAGCGTCCTCACCACGCTGGTCTCGCAGAAGACGGTGTACGTCTACTTTGACGTGGACGAGTCAACCTATCTTCACTATCAAAATCTGGCCCGCAGCGGGCAGGGGGCGTCCAGCAATCACAGGGCGCTGCCGGTTGAGATTGGCCTGACGGGCGAGGAGGGCTATCCCCACCAGGGCAAAGTGGATTTCCTGGATAACCAGCTCACGCCGAGCACCGGGACAATCCGCATGCGCGCGCTGCTGGATAACTCACAGCGTCAGTTCACGCCGGGACTGTTTGCCCGCGTACGCCTGCCGGGCAGCGCGGAATTCAAAGCCACGCTGATTGACGACAAGGCGGTGCTGACCGATCAGGATCGTAAATACGTTTATATCGTCGATAAAGAGGGGAAAGCGCAGCGTCGCGACATTACGCCGGGTCGTCTGGTAGACGGTTTACGCATCGTGCGGCAGGGGCTGAATCCTGGCGACAAAGTCATCGTCGAGGGTTTACAGAAAGTGTTTATGTCGGGTATGCCGGTTAACGCCAAAACCGTTGCCATGACCGCCACCAGCGCCCTCAACTGATCCCTTGACCTGAGAATCCAACCCATGGACTTTTCCCGCTTTTTCATCGACAGGCCGATCTTTGCTGCCGTCCTGTCGATTCTGATTTTTATCACAGGGTTAATCGCCATCCCGCTGCTGCCGGTGAGCGAATATCCTGACGTCGTGCCGCCAAGCGTGCAGGTGCGCGCGGAGTACCCGGGCGCTAACCCGAAAGTGATTGCCGAGACCGTGGCGACGCCGCTGGAAGAGGCGATCAACGGCGTTGAGAACATGATGTACATGAAATCCGTCGCGGGCTCGGACGGCGTGCTGGTGACCACCGTCACCTTCCGTCCGGGGACTGACCCCGATCAGGCGCAGGTTCAGGTGCAAAACCGCGTCGCGCAGGCCGAGGCGCGTCTGCCGGAAGACGTGCGGCGTCTGGGCATTACCACCCAGAAGCAGTCGCCCACGCTGACGCTGGTGGTGCATCTGTTTTCGCCAAACGGTAAGTACGATTCGCTGTATATGCGCAACTACGCCACGCTGAAGGTGAAGGACGAGCTGGCGCGTCTGCCCGGCGTCGGCCAGATCCAGATTTTCGGCTCAGGCGAATACGCGATGCGCGTGTGGCTGGACCCAAATAAGGTGGCGGCGCGCGGGCTGACCGCTTCGGACGTGGTCACGGCGATGCAGGAGCAAAACGTACAGGTCTCCGCCGGTCAGCTTGGCGCCGAGCCGCTGCCGAAAGAGAGTGATTTCCTGATCTCCATTAACGCCCAGGGGCGTCTGCACACCGAAGAAGAGTTTGGCAATATTGTCCTGAAAACGACGCAGGACGGTACTGTCGTCCGCCTGCGCGACGTGGCGCGGATTGAAATGGGCTCCGGGAGCTATGCTCTGCGTTCCCAGCTGAACAATAAAGATGCGGTCGGGATTGGTATCTTCCAGTCACCGGGGGCGAACGCCATCGATCTGTCTAACGCGGTGCGCGCGAAAATGGACGAACTGTCGACGCGCTTCCCGGCGGACATGAAGTGGGCGGCACCTTACGATCCGACGGTCTTTGTGCGCGATTCGATCCGTGCGGTGGTGCAAACGCTGCTGGAAGCCGTGGTGCTGGTCGTGCTGGTGGTCATTCTGTTCCTGCAAACCTGGCGCGCGTCGATCATTCCGCTGATCGCGGTGCCGGTGTCGGTGGTGGGTACCTTCAGCATTCTTTACCTGCTCGGCTTCTCGCTGAATACCCTCAGCCTGTTCGGGCTGGTGCTCGCCATCGGTATCGTGGTGGACGACGCCATCGTGGTGGTGGAAAACGTCGAGCGAAACATAGAAGAGGGGCTTGCGCCGCTTGCGGCCGCGCACCAGGCGATGCGTGAAGTGTCCGGGCCGATTATCGCGATTGCGCTGGTGCTGTGCGCGGTATTTGTGCCGATGGCGTTTCTCTCGGGCGTTACCGGTCAGTTCTACAAGCAGTTTGCGGTGACGATCGCGATATCGACGGTGATCTCCGCTATTAACTCGCTGACGCTCTCTCCGGCGCTGGCGGCACTGCTGTTAAAGCCGCACGGCGCGCCGAAGGATTTCCCGACCCGGCTTATCGATCGTCTGTTCGGCTGGATTTTCCGTCCGTTTAACCGCTTTTTCCTCCGCAGCTCAAACGGCTATCAGGGACTGGTGGGTAAAACGCTGGGACGACGCGGCGCGGTATTCGTGGTTTATCTGCTGCTGCTCTGTGCCGCAGGCGTCATGTTTAAAGCGGTGCCCGGCGGGTTTATTCCGACGCAGGATAAGCTTTACCTGATTGGCGGTGTGAAGATGCCGGAAGGCTCTTCGCTGGCGCGTACCGACGCGGTGATCCGCAAAATGAGCGAAATCGGGATGAATACCGAAGGCGTGGACTATGCGGTCGCGTTTCCGGGGCTGAACGCGCTGCAGTTCACCAATACGCCGAATACCGGTACGGTGTTCTTTGGCCTGAAGCCGTTCGATCAGCGTAAACATTCCGCTGCGGAAATTAATGCGGAAATTAATGCGAAAATCGCGCAAATCCAGGAAGGCTTTGGCTTCTCCATTCTGCCGCCGCCGATTTTAGGGCTGGGTCAGGGGTCGGGCTATTCCCTGTACATCCAGGATCGCGGCGGTCTGGGCTATGGCGCGCTGCAGAACGCGGTGAACACCATGTCCGGTGCGATTATGCAGACCCCGGGAATGCATTTCCCGATCTCAACCTACCAGGCTAACGTTCCGCAGCTGGACGTCCAGGTTGACCGCGATAAGGCGAAAGCGCAGGGCGTGTCGCTGACCGATCTTTTCGGGACGCTGCAAACCTATCTGGGGTCGTCGTACGTCAATGACTTCAACCAGTTCGGACGAACCTGGCGCGTGATGGCGCAGGCCGACGGGCAGTTCCGCGACAGCGTGGAAGATATTGCGAATCTGCGCACCCGCAACAGCCAGGGCGAAATGGTGCCGATTGGCAGTATGGTGAAAATCACGACCACCTACGGGCCGGATCCGGTGATCCGCTACAACGGTTACCCGGCGGCGGACCTGATTGGCGATGCCGACCCGCGCGTGCTCTCATCTGCGCAGGCGATGACGCAGCTGGACGCGATGTCTAAGCAGATCCTGCCAAACGGGATGAACATTGAATGGACGGATCTGAGCTTCCAGCAGGCCACTCAGGGCAATACGGCGCTGATCGTCTTCCCGGTGGCGGTGCTGCTGGCATTCCTGGTGCTGGCGGCGCTGTATGAAAGCTGGACGCTGCCGCTGGCGGTGATCCTCATCGTGCCGATGACCATGCTCTCCGCACTGTTTGGCGTCTGGCTCACCGGGGGCGATAACAACGTCTTCGTGCAGGTGGGGTTGGTGGTACTGATGGGGCTGGCCTGTAAAAACGCCATTCTTATCGTGGAGTTTGCCCGCGAGCTTGAAATTCAGGGCAAAGGCATCATGGAGGCCGCGCTGGAGGCTTGCCGCCTGCGTTTACGCCCGATTGTGATGACCTCCATCGCCTTTATCGCCGGGACCATTCCGCTGATCCTCGGTCACGGCGCTGGCGCAGAAGTGCGCGGCGTCACGGGGATCACGGTATTCTCCGGCATGCTTGGGGTGACGCTGTTTGGTCTGTTCCTGACGCCGGTGTTCTACGTGACGCTGCGTAAGTTCGTGACGCGCGGGAAAAAAGAGGAAAGGGACGTTCTGCCCGCGTAGGGACGTTGCCGATAATAAAAAACCGCCTTCATAGTGAAGGCGGTTTTTTTTTCGCATCAGGTAAAACGTTATGACGTTTTTTGATACTGGGCAATAAGGTCGGGGAGTGGATCCCATCCGCTGCTGTCGGCGTTTTTCACCGCTTCCAGGGCGCTTGCTACGGTATGGCGGGCCAGTACTGCTAACGAAGCCTCTTCGGCTTCTTCAGAAATTGATTTGAAGTACCAGCAGGCGTTGGCGCTGACCACGCAGCGGGCCGGCACGTCAGGGCGGGAGGCCCACAGCTTTTTATCTTCGATGACCGAAAGGTAGATGTCGCGCAGGGTGATCTCTTCCGGCGGGCGACCAAGATGAATGGAGCCGTTACGGCCAAGCGTTGAGACGATAATGCCGTCTCGCGTCAGCGGAACCATCAATTTGCGGATGAAGCTCGGGTTCGCTTCCAGGCCGTAGGCCAGAATCGCACTCGTCGAACGTTCACCCAATTGCTCCGCCATCGCTACGCTGAGAACCATCTGCAAAGCTGTCGGGAAGCGGTAATCTAACATTTCTCTGTCCTGGGTTGCGGTGAATCTTGTTCTTTTTGGCACCGCAGAGGTGAATAAGCAATAAACAACAATATAACAAACACGGTAATTTTTTTGAAGCAATCTGCGGCATTTGCGATCAAACCCCCTGTTCTGCTTTAGCTAAACGTGCGGTTCGGGAAGTCTACCGTCACCAGGAGGCCACCTTCTGCAGAGGTTGTCAGGTTTACGCTGCTGTTGTGTTGCTGCGCCACCGCTTTAACGATGGCAAGCCCCAGCCCGCTGCCGCTCTGCACCTGATTGGGATCGCGGAAAAAGCGGTCGAACACGCGCTCCTGCAGCTCGACCGGAATACCCGGGCCCGCATCGGAGACGCGCAGCTGGACGCCGCGATCGCCCGCCCGCACGTCGACCTGAATCCGCCCGCCCTCGGGGCTGTACTTCACGGCATTCTCAATGAGATTATCAATCAACGACACCAGGCGTTCCCTGGCGCCAGGGATCCAGACTTCATCCTCGGCAAAGAATTCCAGCTCGATCCTGCGCGCAGACGCTAAGGGCTCCAGCTCGGCCATGCGCTCCTGGACGAGCGTCGTCAGCGGCACGGGCTCCATGACCGTATCAATACTCGCTTCACTGTGCATCATCAGCAGAAGCTGATTGACGAGACGCGCGGCGCGGCTGTTGCTGCGGATCACGCCGGCAAGCAGCTCCTGCTGGCTTTCGCTGATGACCCAGGACTGCAGCGCCTCCACGTTGATGCGCATCGCCGCGAGGGGCGTACGCAGCTCGTGCGCGGCATCCGCGATGAAAACCCGCTCTCTTTCCGCGCTTTCACGCACCCGGGCAAGGAAGTCATTGATCGCGTCCACCATCTGGCGAAGCTCTCTGTGCTTCGGTACGGCTTTTAAAGGAGAGAGATCGTCCGGCGTGCGTAACGTAATTTCATTGACCACCTTATTCCACGGACGCATCGCAATGCGGATGGAGAACCATGCGGGAAACAGCAGAAAAGGGAAACAAACCAGCAGCGGCAGAATGTAGTATCCGCGCGAGTTCAGGTAGATAAAGAAGTTCCAGCCGCTGGCAGGGGTGAAAAGGGTTACCTCCACGTCGGAGTGGGGCGATTTCAGGGTTCGGCTGGTCCAGATGCGACCCTCACTTTGAACGTGCTCCATTTCACCTTGTCGGGTATTTGTTACCCCTGCGGGTGCTCCGTCGGATGAAAAAATAACGGTATTATTTTTGCGAACGATGAGGTTAATCGACAGCAGGGGATCTTCCCCTCCGCCGTAACCTTCACGCAGCGCCTTGCTGAAGGCCTCCAGCACGGCGGTACGGTCCTGCGGGCGTCCGTCCATACGCTCAGCCAGGGTAAAAACGGTTTCGTACGTTTTGCTGCCCGTGATGATAGGAGGGCTACGCAGGTCCTCCCACAGAATGAAGGTTAAAAAAAGACACCACAGCAGGGTAAGCAGCAGCATCTGGGCGATGATAATTCGCCGTACCAGCGTCGGTCGCCTCAGGTGATACCAGACGTTTTGCATCAACCGGTCACCTTCTGTATTGAGACGGTATCAATAACGTACCCGACGCCCCGGACCGTTCGCACATAGCCGTCGCCGATTTTTCGCCGTAAATTTCCCATATGCACGTCGAGCGCGTTGCTGAGGTTCTCTTTGTTGCCGAATATCCTTTCTTCCAGAAACCGCCGGGTCAGCACGCGGTCCGCGCGCAGCATCAACGTTTCCAGCAGCGCGTATTCACTGGCCGTTAAATCGATATGGCGCGCGCTCACCGTCACGCGACGCGTCGGTATATGAAGAGAGAGCCCGCGAATTTCTATCGCCTCATTCTCAAAACCGTAGCTGCGCCGTGCAAGAGCCCTCACTCGCGCCAGCAGCTCGGCGAGAATAAAAGGTTTGACGAGATAGTCGTCCGCGCCGGCATCCAACCCCCGCAGGCGATCCTGCAATGTTCCTCGCGCCGTCAGGATGATGACCGGGATCCCCTTGAGCTGCTGACGCAAACGCGTCATCAGGCTCATGCCATCTCCGTCGGGCAGGCCGAGGTCGAGCAAAATAAGTTCCGGCACGCAGACGTCAAGCTGATGCAGCGCATCCTCTTTACGGCGAACCCATATGACGTCAAACCCTTGATCTGAGAGAGCGATACGTACGCCATTGCCGAGATCCAGGTCGTCTTCGATTAGTAGAATTTTCACATTGGTAACGGTATCAACCGTGAATGAAGAACATCTTAAGAAAAAAACGGTATCAGGAAATCAGCCTGGTATACAGCACCTGCTTGCGCTTCAGCGTTTCTTCATTTTCGGCTCATAAGAACCTTAGGGTGAGTATTCAAAATGGGCGTTCTGGCGGTTAACCGCATGCATCGTCATCATTTGAATCCATAAGGACTTCCTTAATGAGAAACATCGAACTGCGTCATACGTTCCCTCATTTACTTTCGGGCCGCTGCCTGAAAACCATCGTCCCGGGCGTCGTTCTGGCGTTACTGGCTACGCCTGTACTGGCGGGAGAACAGCGGCAGGGTAACGTCTTAACCCTGGGGGGCGGCGTGGACGTAGGGCCACGCTATTCGGGTTCAGATAAAACCCGCGTCTCAGCGGCTCAGGTAGTGGATTATTCCATGGAAAATGGATTCTTCATCGGTACCACGCGAGGGATCGGTTACGGTAACAACATCGGCAACCTGGATTACAGCGCAGCGCTGAGCTATCGAACGGGCCGTAAAGATAAAGACGTGAGCAGCGATTCGATCGGCTCCGGCAGCGACGAGCTGCGAGGAATGGGGGAGATTAAAGGCTCGGCTATCGTGGTGCCCGGGCTTGAGTACAAGGTGACCGACTGGCTTCACCTGCAGCTGCAGGCTGAGGTACCGGTTTCTGAAAGAGACAACGGTGAAGCGGTACATTTTGGCATTTCCAGCCCGTTCTACACCTCACCAAAAAATGAGGTGGCGCTGGCGCTGACCGGCAGTTGGGGATCGGACAAGTATATGCAGACGTACTACGGGGTAAACGCCGCCCAATCGGCCGCATCGGGTTTTGCCCGACATGACGCCGGGGCCGGGATTTATGCCTGGTCGATGAACCTTGACTGGACCCACAAACTCACCTCGCGCTGGAGCGTACTTGCCTCAGCGGGTGTGACGCAGCTGACGGGGGATGCAGCGGACAGCCCGATCGTGCAACGCAAAACGTCACCCACGGGGAGTTTGAAGGTGACGTATAGTTTTTAGCTTGTGGTTTTGAGCGTGCACCAGCGGTAATTTAAGCCCCTCCGGTTGAGACGGTGGGGCGGTTTCCCTTACAGACAGTTACAGCACTGCACACATGGTTGACGGATTTATCTAAAGCTCCATTGGGCCGTGATGACAAAAACGGAGGGGATGATAATACCCACATCCATACCAAAATAAGACGTAAAATTATACTGAAATCCATGATATATGTAGGGAGAAAAACCTATCCCTGTTACTTTTTTAAAATCATGGTATGAACCATGGTCGCCACAATCATCGAAAGTATCAAAGAAAAATTCGCCTACATATCCATAGATTCCCTTAAAAACCCAACCGTTATTCCATCCAGCCCAGTCTCTTCTTACACCGGCGGCCAGACATCTGTCATTAAAGCTGTTTTTCATTGTGCCTAGCACAACACTATATTTCGACGTATCCGAGAATTTCCGCTCCACGGATATAAACTTGTTTTCAAAGTTCTCCGTGTATTGTCCGTGATTATTTGTCAGATGATAAACGTATAAGCCAGTGTTAATTGAATACAGATTTATTTCATCTGCAGAGCAATTCAATGTCGCCAGATAAAAACTTCCGCACCAAAGCCATGCGGGGTATCTTTTCAGGACTATCTGCTTATGTGGAATATTATCCATATTCGCTCGCTTTGGCTAACGTACTGAAATTTTAAAGGGTGATTTTCGATCTGCAGTTGCAAAAATTTTAGCATATATACGGAAACTTGAGATACTCACGTAATGGGGCGGGGGATGAGATCGCCTTACAGAACATGTTCAGCAAACCATTTCGCCCACACGCTTACAATGCTCAAAATCCGCTTTTTTATGGCCCCTTAATTCATAGCCCCAGGTATAATGTCTGCTCAGTTAAACGGCAAAGAGGATGTGACAAGATGCTGACATATATCACCATAGGTACAAATGACCTTCAGCGCTCCGTGGCGTTTTATGACGCTGTTTTTAACGTGCTTGGCTATTCACGTTTGCCTGCCTGGACAGAGAGCTGGGCAATGTGGGGAGATGAAAATCATCCGGATGAGGGATTCAGCTTCTGTATTTGCCCTCCTTTTGACGGGCATCCCGCAACGGCGGGAAACGGGACAATGTTCGCATTCCGAGCAGATAACGCGGACCTTGTCAGACGTTTCCATACAGCAGGACTTCTTGCGGGAGGGAAAAATGAAGGCGCGCCAGGGACACGAACCGCGTACGGCCCCGATTTTTATGTTGCCTATCTTCGCGATCCTGACGGGAATAAGCTGGCATGTGTTTTTCAGCACTATTCGCCGGAAGCAGATGAAAATTTAAAGGAACAATAGTTACTCCATGGATGAAATTTTAGGATGTTTAGCGGTGACGAAATCAGCCGTGCAATAAAGCTATATCAATAAAGGTGTCTACCGCAAATTGTGAAAATAACGCTGTTGTTCCATAGTTGCTGAAGCAGTTTTGAGCGAGGAGTGGACGCTGGCCTTTTATACTCGCCGATCTGTCTGACGTATGTATCATAGATTCATAGGCTCATGACTATAGTTTTCTCGACTCTATGACATCGCTATTCCAGACGATATGAGAGAAGGTGAGATTGCCAGCGTGCAGCACTGCAGCGTCCGGCCAGGCCAACTCCGGCTAAGGGGTAGTTTATGAACTATGTTTAATACCAGTCAGAAAAGTACGATGGCTGTAGTTTTATCAGGAACTGAGAGGCGGCGGCCTCATTCCGGAGCATTTGAAAGCCAGAACCTCACTGAGAAGTGTGCCAGCATGACGTGGCAAATATCCCTGTCCGGAGAAGAATGTGTTCGGAAAACTATTGTTAAACTACATGCCAGGTTTACAAAATTTGTTAGCCTACGATAAAAGCTGGCTAAAACATGATGTTAAAGCCGGGTTATCCGTTGCGGCTGTAGCGCTACCCGTTGCAATTGCTTACGCTGAGCTGGCGGGTGTTGGGGCAATTGTAGGGCTTTATTCCTGCGTTTTACCAATGATAGCTTACGCACTGTTTGGCTCTTCACGCCAGCTTATTGTGGGCCCAGATGCAACGACATGCGCGGTGATTGCGGCCGTCGTGTTTCCGCTTTCTGCGGGGAATCCCGAACTGCACTGGCAGCTGACAATCATCATGACATTGATGATGGGCGGGTGGTGCCTGCTTGCCAGTAAATTCCGCCTGGGCGCACTTGCCGATCTGCTTTCTCATCCCATTCTTACCGGCCTGCTTAACGGCGTAGCGGTGACGATTATTGTCGGGCAACCAGGCAAGGTGTTGGGGATTAAGCTTGATGAGGCGCAGGTTATTGAAAAAATAATCGCCTTGCCAGGCCGACTTTCAGATAGCCATTTATTAACCGTAGGGATATCCCTTTTTACGTTAATTATTTTAATGGCGATTAAAACGTATCGCAGCCAGTGGCCAGCACCTTTAATTGCTATTGTGATAACAACGGCGCTGGTATGGGTGACCTCTGCGCAACAGTATGGAATTGCCACGATTGGGGGAGAAGGCTTCCAGCCCGGTTTACCCGTCGTTAACTGGGGGGCGTTCCAGCCCGGTCCGATGCGTGATTTAGTGATCCCGGCGCTGAACCTGGCGTTGGTCAGTTTTGTGAGCCTGATGCTGACCGCCCGAAGTTTCGCCGCGAAAAATGGCTATGAAATTAATGCTGATGCAGAGTTCCGCGCGCTGGGTATTGCGAATATTATGTCGGGATTATCTCAGGGGTTTGCAATCAGTGGAGCCGATTCCCGGACCGCGGTTAATGATTCAGTTGGGGGGAAAAGCCAGCTGGTTTCGGTGGTCGCAGCTTTGATCATTGGTATTGTCGTGGTGTTTTTCACTCAGCCATTACAATACATTCCGGTATCTGCGTTAGGTATAGTTCTAATGTATGCCTCGTGGTCATTAATTGATTTACGTGGACTATGGAACCTGAGGCGCAGAAATAAGCAGGCATTTCGTCTGGCCTTTTTCACGTTTGGCTGCGTTTTAATTATCGGCGTTATCCAGGGGATCGGCCTTGCGGTGTTGCTCGGGTTATTACAATTCCTTCGTACAGTGTTTCGTCCCTCTGAGCACCTGCTGGGCACTGACGACGATGGAATGATTCACTCATTAGGAAATACTAACGATATTAAAATGGTCCCGGGCGTGCTGATGTATCGATTTAACTCGCCGTTGACCTATTTTAACGTGGCTTATTTTAAACGTCGGGTTTTGAACCTGGTTGATGGGGCAGCCTTACAGCCTAAATGGGTGGTCATTGATGCCGTTGCCTGCTTCACCTATTCAGACATCAGCGTTCTGGCAACCATTAATGAGTTAAAGCGCGATCTGAAAGGTCGACAGATTAAATTAATCCTCGCGGGCAGGAAAACGGAGTTAACCCGCTGGTTTAAAGAGAGTCGGCCAACAATGAATGATGATGACATGATTCTGGCGCCAGACCTCTACCTGGCACTTCGGTTCATTCAAAGTAAAGAGAGTGCGAGTGAGGGGGAATCAGTCGGTGATACACAACCAAATACTGGTTAAAGGCTTGTAACGCATGCTACTCGCAGGCAGGGAGCAGGGAACGCTCACAATTTCTACCACCGAGGCTCAACTACTGTTGGCCTGGACAGTGAGATGTTCCTTGCCCGTTTTACCTTCTTCTTCCATCTATCTCAGTAAAAACTGAATCAGCTGAACAAAGATATACCCTGCCGCCGCCACTCGTATTGCCTGCCAACCCCATCTGAGATAGCGCCATTCATAGCGTTCTCTGGCATTAGCCTCTGCTATAGCGGAGTCATAACGCTTTTTTTTCTTTCTCCTGACTACGTCTATTACCCACAGGACGAGAATAAAGATAATGATGGTTTTCAGAAATATGGGATTATCCATTAAAAATGACTCCGGCTTGCTCGCTGAAAAAGCAGAATAGATGAACAGTCGTCACGTATCTACCACTAAATTTGTGGGTATACGGGAGGTTTTATCCTGATTCGATTTTGAGATGGTCCTGCCCATAGCCGGTTTCTCCGCTGTGAATGCGCAATCTGTGGTGCGAAGTATCTGGCTGGCGGCTACAAGCAAGGAGCGGACCTCGAGCGCCACCATTCATTTTCACCGGGACAAAAATAGATAGGGTCGTGCCTACAAATAAATAAACTCATAATTCACAATGTAACTTCCAATATTATTAACGCGGGCCGTTACCCACACTCCAGTCATTCCCTGCTTACGGTGGCTGTGCAGATACTCTTTGTTTGTACAGAGCTGAACCCATCTGTTGGTGTTCTGATCTTTTAACCAGAGACCCGCTTCACAATGGCTATACTTACCTCTCGAAGGACCCGGAAAGACAACCTCATATTCAGATTCATAGCCAATTATTTTGTCCGGGAAGAGATAGACATAAATATCATAACAATTTAAGCTCAATACAAACCCAAGGCAAAAGCCGCTAAAAAAAGCATTGGCAAAATATTCAAATGTTTTGTTGAAAGTGCGCAGATAAAAAGCGCGCATAACAAAAATTATTCCAGTCAAAACGCCAAAAGAAATATATGTTATCCATTCAGGAACGGATTTTTTTAATATTGTATTATGGGAGATGCCAGATGCCCATGACATATACCAGAGCCACCCACCTAAAACGATCAATATCACGGCTGTAACAAGTAATTTCTTACGCTTGTCTTCGAAGGAATAATTTTTATTCATGGTTTTGTTTTTATGTATCAAACGAAAGTGTTGACCTTACCAGGAAAAGCTATTTTATATTATTAAATTCAATATGCCTCCTGTTTCGAGTTAAATTTTTTAAGTCTCCTCTTTTGACCGTAGCTTGCCCGCCATCCTCGAGCAAGCCACACTCCTTATCGATACAGCGTCTTTTCCGCAACCGGAATAAGCAGCCTCGATCGCCAGTCCGCGAGCGTCAACTGCGCAAGCCTGCCCAGCGCGGTATAAAACGGATGCCCGGCGTTGTCGACAAGCACGGACAGGAAGCGGGTGCTCCACGGCAGCAGGTGCCACGCCAGAAGCCGATCGCACTCAGCATCGCGACCATTCTCGGCAAGCCACGCTGCCAGCAGCAGCAATGTCCCAAAGTGGTCTTCCGGTTCGTTCTGCTGCATCTCAAACGCGATATTATTCTCCCGCATCCACTGACGCAGGGCGAGGGTCGAGTCGCCGAACAGCACGGATTCGCGGTCGAGCCAGACGGAGCCCCACGGCGGAGCGGGCAGGGCGTAAGGGCCAATAAACAGCCGTTGCCACGCGTCCGTCAGCGGCTCGTCGGCAGGCGAGGCAAAGGATTCGGCAATGGGCTGCAGCGTTTCCGGCGGCAGAGGCCAGTCCTGAACCCAGTCGCCCGCGGTTAGGGCCTGGACCAGCGGAGCAGCCTGCTCGCTGTCGGGTGCAAAATAAAACAGCGCGCCCAGTACGCGGGCGCTAAACGCGAACGATTCACGCTGTGAGACGTCTTTCATTACATCTTCCTTGCTCGCGCGGATTTCGCCCGCGCGACTGTGTTAAACCAATTTATAGACCATAGAATAAATAACGGTCATGCGCTTCACTTTCTAGACCTTCTCGATCTGCACCAGATTGGTGTGCTGCGGGTTGCCTTTTGCCAGCGGCGACGGGCGGTGCGTGGTCAGCGTGTTGATGCATGAGCCGTGGTCGATACGATCGCCGTTCATGTTGGCGTCGTGCCAGGCACCCTGGCCCATGGCGCTCACGCCGGGCATGATGCGCGGCGTGACTTTCGCTTCAATTCTCACCTCACCGCGATCGTTAAAGACGCGCACCGTATCCCCGTTCTTAATACCGCGTTTTTCGGCATCAACAGTATTAAGCCAGACCTCCTGGCGGCAGGCTGCTTTAAGCACGTCGACGTTACCGTAGCTTGAGTGGGTACGGGCTTTGAAGTGGAAGCCAAACAGCTGCAGCGGGAACCGCGCGCGCTCGGGCGCATCCCAGCCGTCAAAGGTCGAGGCATAGACGGGCAGAGGGCTGATGGTCTCATCTTTTTCAAGCTCCCAGGTGGCCGCAATCTCCGCCAGCTTGCTGGAGTAAATCTCAATCTTGCCCGAAGGCGTTTTCAGCGGATTGGCATCCGGGTTTTCGCGGAACTTTTTATAGGCCACAAAATGTCCGTTCGGATCTTTACGCTTGTAAATGCCCATTTTTTTCAGCTCGTCATAGGACGGCAGCTGAGGGTCTTTTTCGAGCATTTTGGCATACAGATACTGCAGCCACTGCTCCTGCGTGCGTCCTTCGGTAAATTTCTGATGGATATCCGGCCCGAGGCGTTTCGCCACTTCGCTCATGATCCAGTAGATGGGCTTGCGCTCAAACTTCGGCGCAGTCACGGGCTGGAGGAAAATCAGGTAGCCCATATTGCCCGCATAATCGTTAGGAATGATGTCTTCCTGCTCGACGGTCATCAGGTCCGGCAAGATGATATCGGCGTATTTAGCTGACGACGTCATGAAGTTATCGATGACCACAATCATTTCGCACTTGCTTTCATCCTGCAGGATATCGTGGGTTTTATTGATATCGGAGTGCTGGTTGATGATGGTATTGCCCGCGTAGTTCCAGATGAACTTAATCGGCACGTCCAGCTTATCCTTTCCGCGTACGCCGTCGCGCAGGGCGGTCATTTCCGGCCCGCGGGCGATGGCGTCCGTCCAGCTGAAGCAGGAGATTTGCGTTTTGACCGGGTTATCCGGCAGCGGCATACGTTCGATGGTGATGGTGTAAGTGGACTCACGCGCGCCGCTGTTCCCGCCGTTGATCCCCACGTTTCCGGTGAGGATCGGCAGCATGGCGATGGCGCGGGAGGTCAGCTCGCCGTTTGCCTGGCGCTGTGGTCCCCAGCCCTGACAGATGTAGGCCGGTTTCACGGAGCCGATTTCGCGGGCAAGCTTAACGATGCGATCGGCGGGAATACCGGTGATGCGGGAGGCCCACTCCGGCGTCTTCGCCGTGTGGTCATCGCCCTGGCCGAGAATATACGCTTTGTAGTGACCGTTAGCGGGCGCGCCTTCCGGCAGCGTTTTTTCGTCATAGCCGACGCAGTATTTGTCGAGGAACGGCTGGTCGACCAGGTTTTCGTCGATTAACACCCAGGCAATACCCGCCACCAGCGCGGCATCGGTACCCGGACGGATCGGGATCCACTCATCTTCACGTCCGGCTGCCGTGTCGGTATAGCGCGGGTCGATAACAATCATGCGCGCGTTGGACCGCTCGCGAGCCTGTTCCAGATAGTACGTAATCCCGCCGCCGCTCATGCGCGTTTCTGCCGGGTTATTGCCGAACATGACCACCAGTTTGGTGTTTTCGATGTCCGAGGTGCTGTTGCCGTCGTTACTGCCGTAGGTGTAGGGCATCGCGCAGGCAATTTGCGCCGTGCTATAGGTGCCGTAGTGGCTCAGGAAACCGCCGTAGCAGTTCATCAGGCGCGCCACCAGCGAAGCGTAAGGGGAAGAGCGGGTGATATTGCCGCCGACAATTCCGGAAGAGTAGTTGATATACACCGCTTCGTTGCCGTATTTGGCCACCACGTCTTTCAGGCTGGCGGTGATAGTGTCGAGCGCTTCATCCCACGTGATGCGTTCAAACCTGCCTTCGCCGCGTTTGCCCACGCGCTTCATCGGGTAGTTCAGACGGTCAGGGTGATTGATGCGGCGGCGGATTGAACGTCCGCGCAGGCAGGCACGCACCTGGTGATCGCCATATACATCCTCGCCGGTGTTGTCCGTTTCGACCCAGTACACTTCGTTGTCGCGCACGTGCAGACGCAGCGCACAGCGGCTGCCGCAGTTGACAGAGCAGGCGCCCCACACGACGGTATCTTCAGGGGGCTGGACGGCGCCCTTCACCGCGGCTGCAGCGCTTTTAAGACCAAATGGAAGCGAGATCCCACCAGCGGCAAGCGCCAGAGAACCTATCGCCGTAGATTTCACGAGAGTTCGACGGCTAATTCCGCCGTGATGTTCAGCATCGGACATGGCTCACCCCATCATTATAATTGCGTATTATTTTTCCCGAAATGATATCCGGGCTAATGATGGGGTGAGTGTCACTAATTTGGGGAGACTAAATATTAATCCTTATCAAATCAAAGTGGATTGAAGCTCAATTACTGAGGTTCAGCTGCCGCACCGCTGCCTGTGCGGGTGTACAAAATCTTAAACGTGTCGTTAGCGCAGTGGCCTACGACCTGCGTGCCCGGCTGGTCGGCCTGGTCGTTCGGCACGATGTTCAGCGTAAAACCTGACTCAGGCACGCCGTTGTTGACGATCTTCTGCTGAATGTCGCTTTTCACGCGCTCGCAGGAATCCGGTGCCGCCAGCGCGGCCGTCGAGGCACTCATTAACAGCAGGGCGGTAATCCAGGGTAACCGTTTCATCTGTAGCTCCTTTTCTCTGTGTGTTGAGTTAGTGTAGCAGGGGAGGCGTAAGTCTATGTTTTTATCTGTAATTTTCTGATTAATCTTAATGCTGTTACGCGTAGCTGGCTCCCCCGCGCGGCGAGCCGCTATCATTTAATCGAACGAGAATGCTCTGGTGAGACATTCTCAAATATTTCATCAAAAAAACGATGAAACGCATTAAAGCACTCAGCAATCATCTGGCTGGCTTTATTTCTTTCCTCTTCCGTTAAATTCAGGGTATCTACAATCTCATCCTCGCTCCCCATTGAATGTCCAGTCTCATGACTCAAATGTAAATGACCGCAGTATTCCAGCTGTTTATCCGTGCCCTTTGTTATGGAGGCCAACGTATCAAATGTCGCATTGCCGGTTGCCTCCATGACTTCAATTACGATTAAACGCATTTTGGCGCTTTGATTGTGAAGGGCCTGAATTAAATGGTAAGTCAGCTTTCGGCTGTTAATCAGGTTATCAGCCCACAGAAAGCTCAGGTGTTCTGTGAGGCTAGCGGCGGAATTTTGCCCGCTGGTCTGCAGATCGTTTAGAAACCAGGGCCAGTGTTCGGCATCCTCCCTGGCATGGGTATTCACTGCCCGTTCCAGCGCATTGGCGGGCGTCGCAAACGGCAAAATATATTTATTAATATCGGCAAAGCTCATGACAAAATGTGAAATATAGGGTAAAAACCTCAGTCGCTCATCAAGCGATAATGCATCGTCATTGAGATAATTAAATAACGGATGATTCAGGAAGTTCGTTTTGTGATATTCAATCTCTTTTGAAATGCCCGTCATAATATATCCTTTAGCGTTGACCGTTCCCCATAAAATATAGCCTGGTTTCCCGTCTGCGTGGGCGAGACCGGTTTTCTCCGCGTTCAGATGATTCGTTTTCACTATCGCGTAAGCCGCTGTATTTGCTAATATGATTGGGAATAATCTACCTGTACGGAAATGAATGTGAAGATATACGCAGCGATAACGCTACTGGCAGCAACACTGGTGGGGTGCGACAACAGCTCCGCGCCGCTGTCGTTTACGCCCGAGATGGCGAGTTTTTCAAACGAGTTTGATTTTGACCCGCTGCGCGGCCCGGTCAAAGACTTTACCCAGACGCTGTTCAACGAGAAGGGCGAAGTGTCCAAACGGGTCACCGGCACCGTCTCGTCGGAAGGGTGTTTCGATACGCTGGAGCTGCACGACCTGGAGGCCAACACCGGCGTGGCGTTGGTGCTGGATGCCAATTACTATCTTGATGCTGAAACCCAGCAGCGCAAAGTGAAGCTGCAGGGTAAATGCCAGCTGGCCGAACTGCCGTCAGCCGGGATAACGTGGGATACCGACGACAACGGTTTTGTGGTGGCGGCGCACGGCAAAGAGATGGAAGTGAAGTATCGCTACGACGCGGATGGCTACCCGCTGGGCAAAACCACCGTCTCCGGGGATCAGCACCTGTCCGTACAGTCGACGCCGTCTAAAGACGTTCGCAAAAGAATGGATTACTCGGCAGTGAGCATGTTGAACGACAAGCCGCTGGGCAACGTGAAGCAGAGCTGCGATTACGACCGCCACAATAACCCGGTGAGCTGCGATCTGACGATCACGGACGACAGCGTCAAACCCGCCGTTGAGCGCAAGTACACCATCAAAAATACGATTGAATACTACTGAGAATAAAACCGCGCAGGTTACTGCGCGGTCGGTTTCAGCAGGCTGGCGCCAGACGGTTTATGTCCGGCCAGGTGCTGATGCTGGAAAATGCACATGCGAATGGTATTGCGGTATTCACCGTTAATAAAGAATTCGTGAATCAGCTCGCCTTCCACCATAAAGCCCAGCTTGCGATAGATATGGATCGCTTTCTCGTTCTCTTTATCCACAATCAGGTAAAGCTTGTAGAGATTCAGAACGTTGAATCCGTAATCCATTGCCAGCTTAGCCGCCCGTGACGCAAGGCCTTTTCCCTGATGCTCAGGGGAAATGATGATCTGGAACTCCGCCCGACGGTGAACGTGGTTGATCTCAACCAGCTCCACCAGCCCGGCTTTTTCACCTTCACACTCCACTACAAAACGACGTTCACTCTGATCGTGAATGTGTTTATCGTAGAGATCGGACAGCTCGACAAACGCCTCGTAAGGCTCTTCGAACCAGTAGCGCATCACGCTGGCATTGTTGTCGAGCTGGTGCACAAAGCGCAGGTCTTCACGCTCCAGCGGACGGAGTTTGACGTCGCAGGACACCGACATTACGGGGCTACCGTGCGGCCAGTGCGGCGATCCAGGCAGCGCAGGGTGTTTGGCTCCCAGTATGCATTGACGTTTGCACTTTGCTGACACTTATCGCGTGCGTCAAAAGCAACATCTTCTTTGTCCCACTCTTTTTCGGCACGTTTGTTGACCTTCTGGCGAAGGCTACGGGTGTCATTCCATTGTTCTTTGTCCATAGCGGCGTTCTGGCGGCTTTGCGCGCTGTCACCAGACTCAATAATGAGCTTGCTGGTTTCCGCTGTCGCAGAGGCGGCAAAGGCGAACGATGACAGCGCCAGCAGGGCTGTCAGACAAAGGCGTTTGCTTAATGTGGTCATAGCGTTTCCTTTTAAATGGGTGCAGGTAATCAGGTTACCCCGTACAGATTCTACACTAATGCGAAATGACGGCATACCCGCGGGGCAAGTATGGAAAAGTAAAGGGCATCATCAGGTATGATGGTTAAATAAATCCTCACCTGACGTGAAATATGCTTAAAACGACGCTGCTTTTTTTTGCCACCGCGCTATGCGAAATCATCGGCTGCTTCCTGCCCTGGCTCTGGCTGAAAAAGGGGGGAAGCGCACTGCTGCTGATCCCGGCGGGCGTCGCGCTTGCCCTGTTTGTCTGGCTGTTAACGCTGCATCCGGCGGCCAGTGGTCGCGTTTACGCGGCTTACGGTGGTGTTTATGTGTGTACAGCGCTGCTGTGGTTGCGCGTCGTGGACGGCGTCAAACTCAGCGCATACGACTGGGCCGGGGCGCTGATTGCCCTGTGCGGTATGCTGATTATTGTGGTGGGATGGGGGCGCGCCTGAGCCCCCGGTTTTTGTGACCGTTAGCTGATTTTATGATCTTTATACTTGTATGGTAGTAGTGTGGTTGCGTAAATTTCCCGCATCACAACGAGCGATGTAAGGAAAAGAATTATGAAGATTGTCGCGGCTGACGTGTTTGTTACCTGCCCGGGGCGGAACTTTGTCACCCTTAAAATCACCACCGATGAGGGGATTGTCGGTCTCGGTGACGCTACGCTAAACGGGCGCGAGCTCTCCGTGGCCTCATACCTGAAGGATCACCTTTGCCCGCAGCTGATTGGCCGCGATGCGCACCGCATCGAAGACCTCTGGCAGTTTTTCTATAAAGGCGCCTACTGGCGTCGCGGTCCGGTTACCATGTCGGCCATCTCCGCCGTGGATATGGCGCTGTGGGATATCAAAGCCAAAGCGGCCAACATGCCGCTATACCAGCTGCTGGGCGGCGCCTCCCGGGAAGGGGTGATGGTCTATTGCCATACCACCGGCCACACCATTGACGACGTGCTGGAAGATTACGCCCGCCATAAAGAGATTGGCTTTAAGGCGATCCGCGTGCAGTGCGGCGTGCCGGGCATGAAAACCACCTACGGCATGGCCAAAGGGAAGGGGCTGGCCTATGAGCCTGCGACCAAAGGCGACTGGCCGGAAGAGCAGCTCTGGTCCACCGAAAAATACCTCGATTTCACGCCGAAGCTGTTCGACGCGGTGCGCAGTAAATTCGGCTTCAATGAGCATCTTCTGCATGACATGCACCACCGCCTGACGCCCATCGAAGCGGCGCGCTTCGGCAAGAGCATCGAGGAATTCCGCATGTTCTGGATGGAAGACCCAACGCCTGCGGAAAACCAGGCCTGCTTCCGCCTGATCCGCCAGCATACCGTCACGCCGATTGCCGTGGGGGAAGTGTTTAACAGCATCTGGGACTGCAAGCAGCTCATCGAAGAGCAGCTCATCGACTACATCCGCACCACCATTACCCACGCGGGCGGGATCACCGGGATGCGTCGCATCGCGGACTTCGCCTCGCTCTACCAGGTGCGCACTGGCTCGCACGGCCCGTCGGATCTCTCGCCTGTATGCCACGCCGCCGCGCTGCATTTCGACCTGTGGGTGCCGAACTTTGGCGTGCAGGAATATATGGGCTACTCCGAACAGATGCTGGAAGTCTTCCCGCACAGCTGGCGCTTTGATAACGGCTATATGCATCCGGGCGATAAGCCGGGGCTGGGCATTGAGTTTGATGAAAAGCTGGCGGCGAAATACCCCTACGATCCGGCCTATCTGCCGGTGGCCCGCCTTGAAGACGGCACGCTGTGGAACTGGTAAGCGAGGAGCAAACGATGAAAAGCGTAGTGATTCAGCAGCCAAACCAACTGGTGATTGAAGAGCGGCCGCGCCCGGAACCAGGCGCAGGCGAAGTCCGCGTGAAAATCACGCTGGCAGGTATCTGCGGGTCGGACAGTCACATCTATCGCGGCCATAATCCTTTTGCGAAATACCCACGCACGATCGGCCACGAGTTCTTTGGCGTGATTGACGCCACAGGCGAAGGGGTTGACGCTGCCCGCCTGGGCCAGCGCGTCTCGGTTGACCCGGTGATCAGCTGCGGGCACTGCTACCCGTGCTCGGTGGGAAAACCGAACGTCTGTACCTCGCTGGTGGTGCTGGGCGTTCACCGTGACGGCGGCTTCAGCGAATATGCGGCAGTACCTGCACAAAATGCCTGGCCCATTCCGGATGACATTCCTGATAAACACGCCGTTATGGTGGAGCCCTTCACCATCGCCGCCAACGTGACGGGGCAGGCCAGTCCCACCGGGCAGGACGTCGCGCTGATTTACGGCGCAGGCCCGATGGGGCTGGTCACCGTGCAGGCGCTGAAAGGCGTCTATCAGGTGAAGCAGGTTATCGTGGTTGACCGCATAGACGAGCGCCTGGCGATGGCCCGGCGTAGCGGCGCGGATTGGGTCTTTAATAACGGCGAGCAGTCGCTGCAGGCCGCGCTGGAGGAAAAAGGCATCAAACCGACGTTAATCATTGATGCTGCCTGCCATCCATCTATTTTGCAGGAAGCGATAACCCTGGCCTCGCCAGCGGCGCGCATCGTGCTGATGGGCTTTTCCAGCGAGCCGAGCCAGATTGTTCAGCAGGGCATCACCGGCAAAGAGCTGGCGATCTTCTCCTCACGCCTCAATGCCAATAAATTCCCGGTCGTCATCGACTGGCTGAAGAAGGGGCTGATCGACCCGGAAAAACTGATCACCCATACCTTTGACTATCACCATGTAACAGACGCCATCGAACTGTTTGAAAAAGACCAGTGGCAGTGCTGCAAGGTCTTACTGACGTTCGGTCAATAATCAAATACGCGGTTAAGAGCCTGCGCAGACAGGCTCTGGTGGTACGCATCTTACCTTTCAGAGATAGCCATTATGACGCAAGCACAACCTCAAAGAACCACCTCCGATCTGGTGAAAGCCGCCGTTTCCGGCTGGCTGGGCACCGCTCTGGAGTTTATGGACTTTCAGCTTTACTCGCTGGGGGCCGCCCTGGTCTTTCATGAGATCTTCTTCCCCGAACAGTCCGCCGCGATGGCGCTGATCCTGGCGATGGGGACCTACGGCGCAGGCTATATCGCACGCATTGTCGGCGCCTTTATCTTCGGCAGAATGGGCGACAGCATTGGCCGTAAGAAGGTGCTGTTCATCACCATCACCATGATGGGGATCTGCACCACGCTGATTGGCGTCCTGCCGACCTACGCGCAGATCGGGATTTTTGCCCCGGTTCTGCTGGTGACGCTGCGCATTATTCAGGGTCTGGGCGCCGGGGCTGAGATCTCCGGGGCCGGAACCATGCTGGCAGAGTACGCGCCGAAAGGAAAACGCGGCATCATCTCCTCGCTGGTGGCGATGGGCACGAACTGCGGGACGCTGAGCGCAACGGCGATCTGGGCGGTGATGTTCTTTGCTCTCGATCGTGAAGAGCTGCTCGCCTGGGGCTGGCGCGTGCCGTTCCTCGCCAGCGTCGTGGTAATGATCTTCGCCATCTGGCTGCGTATGAATCTCAAGGAGAGCCCGGTCTTTGAGAAAGTAAACGATGCACAAAGCGTGCAGCCGGATACCTCGCTGGGTTCGATGGTGAAAAGCAAATCCTTCTGGCTGGCGACCGGCCTGCGGTTTGGTCAGGCGGGTAATTCGGGTCTGATCCAGACGTTCCTTGCCGGGTATCTGGTCCAGACGCTGCTGTTCGATAAGGCCATCCCGACCGATGCGCTGATGGCAAGCTCCATTCTCGGGTTTATCTCCATCCCGCTGCTGGGCTGGCTTTCCGATAAAGTGGGGCGCCGTCTGCCGTATATTATCCTCAACATCTCCGCCATTCTGCTCGCCTACCCGATGCTGTCGATCATCGTCGATAAGAGCTATGCGCCGGGGACGATCATGCTCTCTATCATCGTTATCCATAACTTCGCCGTGCTGGGGCTGTTTGCTCTGGAAAATATCACTATGGCGGAGATGTTTGGCTCGCGAAATCGCTTTACGCGTATGGCCATCTCCAAAGAGGCGGGCGGTCTGGTGGCGGTGGGCTTTGGTCCGGTGCTGGCAGGGATCTTCTGCAATATGACAGGCTCCTGGTGGCCCATTGTTGCCATGCTGGTGGCCTATTCCGCGATTGGACTGGTCTCGGCGATCCTGATGCCGGAAGTGCGCGACCGTGATTTGAGCGCGGCGCATGACGCAGCCGAGTCTGCGCCAGAAGAGAGTGTGGGTTACGGCGCTGTCTCTTCGCGACGCTAGTGGTTTACAGCCTGCGCGACCTGTCACACAACTTTATTTTTATGTCACACCAGATGAGCAAAAGTTAATATATATCAAAAAATCAAACGGCAGTATCGGTATGGTTGATGGCAGTTCTCTTTTTACTCCACCTGCCATTCTAGTTGGTGTAGTCAGCAGGCGCTGCCGCTTCAGAAAGAGCGGCAGCGATCCACAGCTTTCTAATTAACGAGTCTTAATCATGGAAAACACGTTATTACAGGCCAACGCGACGCTGCCTCAGTACGATCGCGACAGCCTCAAACCACGCATTGTACATTTAGGCTTCGGCGCATTTCACCGGGCGCACCAGGCGGTGTACGCCGACATCCTTGCCGCTGAACACGGCAGCGACTGGGGCTATTGTGAAGTTAACCTGATTGGCGGCGAGCAGCAGATTGCCGATCTGAAGGCCCAGGATAATCTCTATACCGTGGCGGAGATGTCTGCCGATGCGTGGACCTCCCGCGTAGTTGGCGTAGTCAAAAAGGCGCTGCATGCACAGGTTGACGGGCTCGAGACGGTGCTGGCCGCGATGTGCGAACCGCAGGTGGCGATTGTGTCGCTGACCATCACCGAGAAAGGGTACTGCCATTCCCCGGCGACCGGGCAACTGATGCTCGATCATCCGTTTATCTTCGCAGACCTGCAAAACCCGCACCAGCCAAAATCCGCGCCGGGTGTCGTCGTGGAAGCGCTCGCGCGCCGTAAGGCGGCGGGTCTGCCGGCGTTTAGCGTGATGTCCTGCGACAACATGCCGGAGAACGGTCACGTGATGCGCAATGTCACCTGCGCGTACGCCCGAGCGGTAAACGGTGAACTGGCGGACTGGATTGAATCCCACGTCACCTTCCCGTCAACTATGGTGGATCGCATCGTGCCCGCGGTCACTCCCGATACGCTGGATAAAATCGAACGGCTGACCGGCGTGCGCGATCCGGCGGCGGTGGCCTGTGAACCGTTCCGCCAGTGGGTGATCGAAGATAACTTTGTGGCGGGTCGGCCTGCGTGGGAAAAAGCCGGAGCCGAGCTGGTGTCGGACGTGATCCCGTTTGAAGAGATGAAGCTGCGCATGCTCAACGGCAGCCACTCGTTCCTGGCGTACCTGGGCTATCTGGCGGGCTATCAGCATATCAACGACTGCATGGAAGATAAGAACTACCGCCGCGCCGCGCACGCGCTGATGCTCAACGAGCAGGCGCCCACGCTGAAGGTCAAAGGCGTCGATTTAGGACGTTATGCCGATCTCCTGATTGCCCGCTACAGCAACCCGGCCCTGCGCCATCGGACCTGGCAAATTGCGATGGACGGCAGCCAGAAGCTTCCGCAGCGCATGCTGGATTCCGTGCGCTGGCACCTGGTGCATCAGAAGCCTTTCCCGCTGCTTGCACTGGGCGTGGCAGGCTGGATGCGCTATGTCGGCGGCGTGGACGAGCAGGGCAACGTGATTGACGTAAGCGACCCGCAGCTGGCTGTGATTCAGGCGACGGTGAAGGGCAGTGCGGAAGGGGAAAGCCGGGTCAGGGCGCTGCTCGGCCTTGAAGCCATCTTTGGCAAGGAGTTACCGCGTGAAGCCGTCTTTGTTGACGCGGTGATGAAGGCCTACCTGACGCTGCTGCAAAAGGGAGCGAAAGCGACCGTGGAGCAGTACGTGTCTCAACGGTAATTCAGCACATGCCGCCGTGCGCGGCGGCATGTCCGCGCACCGTTTAGTGCATACCCAGGCGAATCAGCTCAATCGGTTCGAACTTACCTTCGCATCCTTCCACTTCAACCGTTTTGCTGCGGCGCACCTGCGCGGCATCCAGCCCGTCGCTGTGGATCGCTTTAATCACGCCAGTTTTGCCCGTGCCGCTAATCATGACGCGGCTGCCGGTGGTGATTGCATTGCGGTTACGGTCGTATGTCATCATGGTATTTTCTCCTCTCTAACCTGTTCGTTACGGCGTTATTTCAGGGTTGCCGTTCACGGAGCATATAAATACGCCTGTCTGCATCACATGTTTTTGTTTTTGATCAAACTCACACTTTTTTCTTTATTGTGCCGGGCGCTGACGGTTCACTACAGCAATTTACAAAGCAGACCGTTATTTTCATTAAATGATAGTTTCAGCAGGGAAGCGTTGAGGGTTGGTTTATATTCCTGATGCCATTCTGGGTACAGGAAATAACCCTTTCATCGGAATAAGGAGTCAGGCTTATGTATAAGAAGATTTTGATGCCTGTTGATGTGTTTGAAATGGATTTGAGCGACAAAGCGGTTCGCCACGCGGCAAACCTTGCGAAGGCGGAGGGCGCCTCGATTACCCTGGTCAATATTCTGCCGGCCAGCAGCCGATCCCTGCTGCGTGGATTTAACGCCGATATTAAAAAGTTCGAAGAGTATATGACGGAGGAATCCGGTAAAAAGATGAACGCGTTAAAAAGACTTTTCGATATTTCGCCGGAGAAAATTGACAGCCTGGTTCGCTTTGGCAACGTCCGCGATGAAATCATCAGGCTGAGCAAAGAAGGGGAATATGACGCGATCGTCATCGGGTCGAAAAATCCGGGCATCAGCACCCATCTGCTGGGGTCAAATGCGGAATCTATCCTGCGCTACGCCACTATTCCGGTGTTAGTCGTTCGCTAAACCCATCGCCGCGTCCGAAAGGGGCGGCGAATATTACTCTTCGCTAAACCACTCGCTATTTTCCTGACGAATCAGCTGCACGGATTCGCTAATTTCCTGCAGATGCAGCGTCATCGCTTTTTCCACGCCGTCCGGGTCGCGTTTTTCCAGCGCGCTGAAAATATCATGATGCTGTCGGAGCAGCATTTCCGGCGGGGAGACGTGATCGAGGCTCATATAACGCACGCGGTCGATGGTGGCCTTGATGTTTTCGATGGTGTCCCAGGCAAGCTGGCAATCCGCAATCTGCGCCAGTTTCTGGTGGAATTCATCATCAAGCTGGAAGAAATCATTCAGCTGCTTACGGTCAATCGCAATTCGCTGCTGATGCAGGTTTTGCTCCAGCAGATAACACTGGTTGTCGTTGATGAGCGTTGCGGCACGGCGCGCCACCGCGCACTCAATGGCCTGGCGAACAAAACAGCCGTTGCGCACCTGAGAGAGTGAAATTTTGTTCACGTAGCTGCCGCGCTGCGGGCGGATCTGAATCAGACCGTTTTCAGCAAGCTTAATAAACGCTTCACGCACCGGCTGACGGGAAACGTCAAAACGCACGGACACCTCTTTTTCAGAAAGCGGCGTTCCCGGAGGGATCAGGCAATGGACTATATCACGTCGCAAAATGCGATAGATTTGCTGGTTTACGGGCTGGGTGGGGTTGAGTTGCGATTCAGCGGCCATGAGTTGTCATTTCTCAGAGAGTTAGCCTGAACATACTACCATTCTTTTATAGACCGAAACAGACCCGGCCCGCAGGCCGGGAAGGGCTGATTTAGCCGCGATGGACGCTCAGTCCGGCAAAACTCTGGCTGACCGGCATCATTTCTACTGTATTGATGTTGACGTGTTTTGGCAGCGTCGCCACCCACCAGACCGTTTCGGTGACATCTTCCGGCGTCAGGGCGTTAGCGTTTTCGTAGGTTTTGTCTGCTTTCGCGTCATCGCCCTTGAAGCGCACGTTGGAAAACTCGGTGCCGCCCACGAGGCCCGGCTCGATGTCGGTGACGCGAATGGCGGTGCCGTGCAGATCGGTCCGCAGGTTAAGGCTGAACTGGCGCACAAACGCTTTCGTCGCGCCGTAGACGTTGCCGCCCGCATAAGGCCAGCTTCCGGCGGTGGAGCCGATATTGATAATGTGGCCGCGATTACGTTCAACCATGCCCGGCAGCACCGCGCGGGTCATATAGACCAGCCCTTTATTGTTGGTGTCGATCATGTTTTCCCAGTCTTCCACGCTGGCTTTATGGGCGGGCTCCATGCCCAGCGCCAGACCGGCATTGTTGACCAGCACGTCGATGGCGCGCCACTCGGCGGGCAGGTTAGCAATCATCTCTTCAATCGCCGCGCGGTTACGCACGTCCAGCTGCGCGGTCAGGATGCTGTCGCCTAATTCGTCCTTCAGCTCCTGCAGACGTTCCTGACGACGGCCGGTCGCAATAACCTTGTGCCCGTTGGCGACGAAGCGACGCGTGATGCTTTCACCAAAACCTGCCGTTGCCCCGGTAACTAAAATAATCATCTCACTGTTCCTCAACGCTTTTTGTGTTGTACTAACATAGCACGGCCGCAGAGGGTGCGTTAAGGCAACATTTGTATGACGGCGTTGCAGGGGATGGCGGCCTGGCCTACTCTGGGAGGATACCCGTACTCAGGAGCGAAAGATGACGGCCACGAATCCTTTTTTTGAAATCAGCCTGCTGCCTTACCAGGCACCCCATTTTGATAAGATCGACGACAGCCACTATCGTCCGGCCTTCGATGAAGCCCTTCGCCAGAAGCGGGCGGACATTAACGCTATTGTCTCTCAGGCCGCTGCGCCTGACTTCACGAACACCGTGCTGGCGCTGGAGAAAAGCGGCGCTTTGCTCGCGCGCGTCAGCAGCGTGTTCTTCGCCATGACTTCCGCGCACACCAATCCGTATTTACAGGAGCTGGAAGAACAGTTCTCCACCGAGCTTGCCGCGCTGGCAAACGATATCTGGCTGAATGACGTGCTGTTCGCCCGCGTGGAAAGCGTCTGGCAGGACCGTGCCGCGCTGGACGCCGAATCCCGTCGTCTGGTCGAGGAGACGTATCAGCGGTTTATTCTGGCCGGTGCGCGTCTGAATGAGACGGAAAAGGCCGAGCTGAAGGCACTGAATACCGAGGCTGCCTCCCTGACCAGCCAGTTTAACCAGCGCCTGCTGGCTGCCGATAAAACGGGTGGGCTGGTGGTGGATTACGCGCACCAGCTTGACGGGCTCAGCGCCGGTGAAATCGCGGACGCCGCGCAGGCTGCCGCGGAGCGAGGGCTGAACGATCGCTGGCTGATCCCGCTTCTGAACACCACTCAGCAGCCCGCGCTTTCCGCGCTGCGCAATCGTCAGACCCGCGAAAACCTTTTCAACGCAGGCTGGACGCGCACCCAGAAAGGGGATGAAAACGACACTCGCGAGCTGATCCTTCGTCTGACGGCGCTGCGCGCGCGGCAAGCCCGCCTGCTGGGCTTTGAGGATTACGCCAGCTGGAGCATCGCCGATCAGATGGCGAAAACCCCGGCCGCCGCGCTGGAATTTATGCGCGGCATTGTGCCTGCCGCGCGCGCCCGCGCGGAACGCGAGCAGGCCGACATTCAGAAAGTCATTGACGATGAGCAGGGCGATTTCACCGTCCAGGCCTGGGACTGGGCGTTTTATGCCGAGCGCGTACGACAGGCAAAATATGCCCTTGATGAGTCGCAGATCAGGCCCTACTTTGCGCTCAATACCGTGCTGCAGGATGGCGTATTCTGGGCCGCCAGCCAGCTGTTTGGCATTCGCTTCGTCGAGCGCTTTGATATCCCGGTGTATCATCCGGACGTCCGCGTATGGGAAATTTTCGACCACACCGGTGAGGGCATGGCGCTGTTTTACGGCGACTTTTTTGCCCGTGATTCCAAGCAGGGCGGGGCATGGATGGGGAATTTCGTCGAACAATCCTTCGAGTTTGCTTCTCGTCCGGTTATCTACAACGTCTGTAACTACCAAAAACCGACGAATGGCGGGATCGCGCTTCTCTCGTGGGATGACGTGATCACCCTGTTCCACGAGTTTGGCCATACGCTGCACGGTCTTTTTGCCAGCCAGCGTTTCGCCACGCTTTCCGGCACCAATACGCCGCGTGATTTTGTTGAGTTCCCGTCGCAAATCAACGAGCACTGGGCCAGCCATCCACAGGTGTTTACCCATTATGCGCGCCATTACGAAACCGGGGAGCCGATGCCGGACGCTCTGCGGGAAAGCATGCTCAACGCGACCCATTTCAACAAGGGGTATGACATGACGGAGTTGCTGGCTGCCGCGCTGCTGGACATGAACTGGCACGGCATCGGCGAGGCCGTTTCGGACGTTGAAGGCTTTGAAGCGGCAGCGTTGAAAAAAGAAGGGCTGGATCTGCCCGCCGTACCGCCGCGCTACCGCAGCAGCTATTTTGCCCATATTTTCGGCGGCGGGTACGCGGCGGGGTATTACGCCTACCTGTGGACGCAGATGCTGGCGGATGATGGCTATCAATGGTTTGTCGAGCAGGGCGGCTTAACTCGTGAAAACGGGCAAAAATTCCGCGAGGCGATTTTGTCTCGTGGTAACAGCACGGATCTGGCTGAACTTTATCGCAGCTGGCGCGGGCGCGATCCGAAGATTGAACCGATGCTGGAGAATCGCGGGTTGAGCGAATAGCGACAGTTTCGTCAGAAAAAAGAGCCGGGCTTTACGCCCGGTTTTTTAATTTCATCTTGCTGGTAAATGCTTTAGCAAAAAAGTTTTAACAGGCATTCTTTATAAATAAAAAATGTGAGATTAAAACTCGCTTCTACCGGTATATATAATTTTCCAAGTGTAGTCTGTAAGTGAGTGAATAATTAATACTTTGATCTGGATTGTAAAAATAAAAAATCTTTTAACTGCGAATTTTTAACTATAAATTTTTATTATTTTGTGCCGATAAATGAAAATGGCATAAGAATCGACGCAGTAGCAGTCAAGAAGGCGAAAGATGACCCTACCTCTGAACAATCCGGGCTTCACGGATACCGAGCCTTCTAAAGGCCTGATAAATAAAACTTTTAGCTATATAGTAACGTTGTTGATAAGTATTTTTATTGCAGCAATAATTTCCCTGCTCATAATAAAAGATAATGTTAATGAAATCAGCGACAAGCACGATGAATTTTTGCTAAGTAAGGCCCTGGATACCCGCCAGGAAAACATGCGAAGTCATTTGAAAGACAATGCCGAGTGGGGAGATGCCTACAAACATCTTCATCTGACCACAGACGTTCACTGGGCATGGGATAAGCAGAATCTGGGTAAGTCCCTGTATGACAACTTTGGCTACGAAGGGGTGTTTGTTCTCTCTCCGGAAGGGAGCACGCGATACAGCGTGGTTGACGGGAAACTGAAGCTTCAGGATCTGGAGCGCTGGTTAGACAAATCAACCAAAGACCGTTTACTGCGTGAGATAAGCATAAAAAATGGATTGCCGGTTTCTGTACTAACGCTTATCAATTCGGTCCCGGCCATTGTTTCTGCTGAATGGATAACGACCGGCGATGATACGAGCGTGCAACCCTTACCGGGGAAACCTTCGACAATGGTGTTTATAGATAAGTTAACGGCTAAAAAATTCCTCACGATTGGGCAGGATGCCGGCATTCTGAATGTTCGTACCTCACCGGCTACAGTGACTTCTCAAATAAATAATCAGACGGAATTTACCTTAAGCACCCAGAATGGTGATGTGCAAATTATCTGGGACGGTGAAAATCCCGGCCAGGCGTTGATAATTTATTTTTTGCCATTACTCATTCTTTCAGTCGTTCTGACGGTATCAATGACGCTAATATTAATGCGTCATATTATGCACAAGGCTAGAATGCTTGACGAAAATAGCTTTCTCCTTGAGCAGGCGCGATTAAATCTAATTACGAGTGAAAAACGATTCCGGGACGTCAGTGAAACAACCAGCGACTGGTTCTGGGAAGCAGATTTATCGTTAAAGATAACATGGCTGTCAGGTCGTTTTACTACAATAACGGGATATGAAAATAGCAAATGGATAGGCCGCAGCCTGGATGAACTCTTTCCGTCGACAAGCGGGTTATCACATGCCTGTGCCAGCCAGCGGGACTTAACTGAGCGCTTTGAATTTAAAAACTGTCCTTATACTCACGCGCATCAAACCACGTCATATTGCACGCTCCTGGCAAAATTTTCTGCTCAGCCTGATGGAACGGTGGTTTTGCGAGGCGCGGCAACCGATGTCTCTCAGGAAGTTGAAGCAACAAAACGTGTGGAGTTTCTGTCACGTCATGATGAATTAACCGGTCTGCCGAACCGTTATCATATTAAGGAATTTCTGGCAGGTCAGCTGGCTAAAGAAGACCTTAACCATTATCCCTTTGCCATGATTTGTCTCGATTTAGACAAGTTTAAACCCGTCAATGATATTTTTGGGCACTCTACTGGGGATGCTCTGCTCGGTGAGGTCGCTTCACGTCTTAAATATTGCGTTCGACGAGGTGATTTTGTCGCACGGCAGGGAGGGGATGAATTTATGATTCTTCTCGGCAACACCAGCCAGCAAGACCAGATTGAAGAGGTGTGTCGCCGCATCGTGCAAGAACTGAACCGACCTTTTTCCATTGAAGGAAATGAGGTAGCGATAGGCGTAAGCATGGGCATCGCACAGGCTCCCCGGGATAGCAGCAGCGCAAACGATCTTCTACGCTATGCAGATATTGCGCTGTATCAGGCAAAGCAATCCGGCAGAAACCGATGGGTCTATTATCGCCCGGATATGTCGGAAAAGCTGACCGAACGCAGGAAACTGGAATTAGAGCTGAAGACCGCGATTCGCGAAGAACAGCTCTACCTGGTTTACCAACCCCGTTATAACCTCCGGTATTCTAAAATAGAGGCCGTCGAAGCGCTGGTACGCTGGCAGCACCCGACTCGGGGGACCATAATGCCCGACCAGTTTATTCCGCTGGCAGAAGAAACCGGGCTTATTATTAGCCTGAGCAACTGGGTCATACGCAAAGCGTGTGCGGAAACGAAAGATAAATTGCCGGGATTATCGGTATCCGTAAATATTTCTGCTATCGAATTCCAGGCAAGCGATCTTGCTGAAAGGATAAAAGAGTTACTTCACGAAACAGGGCTTGAATCCAACCGGCTGGAAATAGAAGTGACGGAAAACGTAACGCTTTCCGATCCTGAAAAAACGCTGCAGACCATGAAGTCTCTCAAAAAAATGGGCGTCCGCATTCTGATTGACGATTTCGGAACCGGCTACGCCTCTCTGAGCTATCTGCGGAAGTTTCAGTTTGATGGGCTTAAGCTCGACAAGAGCTTTATTTTTACCCTGGGTGACTCGCCGCAGAACCAGTCAGTCGTGGAGAAAATTATCGACCTGGGGAAAGCCTATTCCATGGCGGTAACCGCAGAAGGGGTGGAGACCGTCGAACAGCTCGCTTTTCTTAAAGAAAATAAATGTGATGAGGTTCAGGGCTACTTGCTTGGAAAACCGGTCGCCATTACGGACTTAAATTTAAACGCAAGCAGAGTAAATCTCTAAAGCGTGCTTTCATTCAGGGAAGCGTAACTGAAAAACCGGGCTTCTCGCCCGGTTGAGTATTTACATTGCGTGACAGCTAACGGACGCGATAATTTTATTCCCGCCCATATTGCCCATAATCAGTTCGAGTAATTTTCGGTATTCCTCACGGGTCATCACCTCAGCCCGAATTTCGGTTTTTCCCTCAGCCTGCGCCGTGGCGGAATAAATCGCTTTCAGACTTAACGTCAACTCTTTCGCCATATTAACGATGCTCTGCCGCACCGCATCTTCATGCTCGTCAGCACAGGTGATTTTCAGAACATAGCTTTTTTCGCCTTCATGGAGCACGGGCAGCTGATTAATCCGCTGCGCGGCTTCGCGAAGCAATATGTTGGCGCAGAGAATAATTAAGCTGGCCATGGCGGCATTCCAGAACTGGCCTAAACCACATAGCACGCCAATTCCGGCCGAGCACCACAGCGTGGCGGCGGTGTTCAGACCACGAATATTCATTCCTTCACGCATAATGACGCCTGCGCCAAGAAAGCCGATACCGGAGACGATCTGCGCTGCGATACGCCCCGGGCTATCAGGAGAGGTGGATACCGAGCTTAAGATGAACACTGCCGCGCCCGTGGCAACCAGTGCATTGGTACGAAGTCCGGCCATACGCTGGCGCCACTGTCTTTCCGCGCCAATAATTGCGCCCAGCAGCATCGCTGCGAGCAGATGAGAGATATAAGGGAACATCAGCCTGTCGCCTGTAAACGTTAATAAATAATAAGCGTCAGTGCTTTGCTAAGCACATCATAACGCCGTTTAAATGCTAAACGTGTCAGGACGACGGTGGCGGAAAGAGTGAATGTGTAAACATGAACATGCGATGCCCCACAAATTGAGTGGTTTTACTATTTCGGGATACAATCGCTTAACGAGGATTGCTGCCCACCCTTTCAGGTAAGCAGCGAGAAAATTGCGCTAGCTTACCTTCGTATCGACGATAAAATGACTTTCCAACGAAGGTCTCCTGTGAAAATTTATTGCCAGTATAGTCAGGCGAAATAATGAGTAAAGCGAAAAAACAGCCTCCGTTATGAATTGTTTAAGTTCGAAAGGCATATTTTTAAGACGTCATCTGATTTTCAAAAATACCCGGTATACTACATTTCCTTTTTTTCAGGCGATAACAGACAAAGGCAGGAAGTATGTCTCTTCGTTCGCTGCGGGCATTGTGCCTGACAAGTTTTTTCATCGCGGATGTCCGCGATGGCCTGGGGCCTTTTCTCGGTATTTTCCTGACCGAACGCCACTGGACCCCTGATGATATCGGCATCCTGATGACGGCCGGTGGGCTGGCGGGATTACTGGCCACGCTGCCGGCGGGATTCATCACCGACACCTCACGCAGCAAGCGGACCGTGCTGGCGCTGGTGTGCCTGCTCATTACCCTCAGCACAATCCTGCTCTGGTTTAGCCAGCAGAGCGCTGTTGTCGCCGTTTCGCAAATTGTCTCCGGTATCTGTGCGGCGTTTGTCGGGCCGCTGATCGCCGGGATTACCCTGGGGCTGACCGGCCAGAGCGGGTTCAGCGCGCAGATGGGCAAAAATGAGGCATTCAATCACGGCGGCAACTTTGTTACCGCACTGATTGCAGGGGGCATTGCCTGGTACTGGGGCGTCGGCGGAATTTTCCTGCTGATGACCTGTACCACGCTGTTAACGCTGTGCGCGCTGCTTGCCATTCGCAGCGGGGATATCGATAACGACGCGGCGAGGGGGCTCTCTTCTTCAGCGAGCCTGCCGGTTCCCGGCTTTGCCGTGCTGATTAAAAACCGGGCGCTGTTTGTGACAGGTCTGACGCTGCTGCTGTTTCACCTGGCGAACGCCGCGCTGCTGCCGATGCTGAGCATGAGGGTGGCCGCCGCGCCCGCCTCGATCAACCCCGGTTTGTACGCGGCGGGCACCGTTATCATCTCTCAGGCCGTGATGATCCCCGTCGCCATCTGGGTCGCCCACCGAATAGACCGCTACGGCTACTGGCGCTTGATTATGCTGGCGCTGCTGGTGATGCCGGTGCGCGCCGCGCTGGCGGCGTCTACGGACGCGCCCCTCATGATGATCCCGGTACAAATTCTCGACGGGCTGGCCGCAGGGATCCTGGGCGTCGCGGTACCATCGTTTATCGTGGTGCTGTTGCGCGGGAGCGGGCACGTCAATGCCGGGCAGAGTGTGGTGATGCTGATGCAGGGGATTGGGGCATCCATGAGCCCGGCGTTAACCGGCACGATTGCCGGTCATTACTCATTTGCCACGGCATTCAGTGTCCTGAGCGCGATTGCACTGGCCGCCGTCCTGCTCTGGTGGCGCGTTGCGCACCGGAGCTGGGAAACGGACAGTACGCCGGGTGGGCCATAGCCGCCACCCGGCGTCACGCTTATGCCAGTTCGTTAGGGCACGCTTCGCCCTTTTCCAGCTGCTGCAGGTTCCCCAGCGTGGTTTCTGAAATGCTGATCAGCGCTTCGGCAGTCAGAAACGCCTGGTGGCCGGTAAACAGCACGTTATGGCAGGCAGAGAGGCGACGGAATACGTCGTCCTGGATCACATCATTCGACTTGTCTTCAAAGAACAGATCGCGTTCGTTCTCATACACGTCCATCCCCAGCGCGCCAATTTTCTGGGTCTTCAGCGCTTCGATAGCGGCCTGAGAATCAACCAGCCCGCCGCGGCTGGTGTTGATGATCATCACGCCATCTTTCATCTGGTCAAACGCCGCCTGGTTCAGCAGGTGGTAGTTCTCCGGCGTCAGCGGGCAGTGCAGGGAGATCACGTCAGACTGGGAGAACAGGGTCGGCAGGTCGACGTATTCCACGCCCAGCTCCAGCGCTGCGGCGCTTGGGTACGGATCGAACGCCAGCAGACGCATGCCGAAGCCTTTCAGAATCCGCAGGGCGGCGACGCCGATTTTACCGGTGCCGATCACGCCCGCGGTTTTGCCGTACATGGTAAAGCCGGTCAGCCCTTCCAGCGAGAAGTTGGCGTCACGGGTGCGCTGATAAGCGCGGTGAATACGGCGGTTGAGCGACATCATCATGCCAATCGCATGTTCCGCCACCGCTTCCGGGGAGTACGCCGGAACGCGCACCACCTTCAGACCCAGCTCTTTCGCCGCATCGAGATCCACGTTGTTAAAGCCCGCACAGCGCAGGGCGATGTACTTCACCCCCTGTTTTTTCAACTCTTCCAGCACCGGGCGACTGCCGTCATCGTTTACGAAAATGCAGACGCCTTCACAGCCGTGCGCCGTTTTGGCGGTTTTTTCGGACAGCAGAAAGTCGAAAAATTCAAGCTCAAACCCGTAAGCCTCGTTAACATGTTGCAGATACTTTTTGTCGTACTGCTTTGTGCTATATACCGCGAGTTTCATAAGACTTTCTCCAGTGATTTTGCATTCACGTTAGCATGATTAAAATTATCTTACAATTTCTAAAATATTATTGAATTCAATAAGTTCTATCAATTATTCTAGAGCATCTATCCTTAAAAATGGCATTCCCTTCAACTGACTGGCTAAACATGCGACAATGATCGGCACTGCCGGCTTAATTCTTTCGCTAAATCAGGATATTAACTGCCCATGAAGGGTAAATACAAAGCCGCTCTTGCGCTTTTACTGCTGTTCATACTGTTGCCGCTGACGCTGCTGATGACGCTCGCCCAGTGGGTCCCGACGCTCGCCGGGATCTGGCTGCCCGTGGGGACGCGCATCGCGTTCGAAGAGAGCCCGAAACTAACCCGCCACGCGCTGGTGATCCCCAATCTTCGCTATCTGGTTGAAGATTGCGAAATTGCCCGCATCGATAACGTGACGCTGTCACATCCGAGCCGCTGGAAGCTGGATATCGGCGCGCTGGATTTAAATTCCGTCTGTCTGAGCAAAATTCCTCAGTCAGCGCCTTCAACGGTCGCCCCGAAAACGCTCGCGCAATGGCAGGCAGTATTACCCAATACCTGGCTCACGATTCACCGTCTGACGCTCTCTCCCTGGCAGCAGTGGCAGGGCGAGCTGCGTGCGTCGCTGACCCCGTCCAGTCAGGAGATCGCCTATAAAGGCGAGCAGGTCAGCATTAAAGGCACGCTTCGCGGTCAGACGCTCTCGGTCAGCCAGTTCGATGTACAGCTCCCGGACCAGCCGCAGCCGATTAAGCTGGTGGGCGAATTTACCCTGCCGCTGGTACCGGATGGCGTACCGGTGAAAGGCCACGCGGTCGCGACCTTTAACGTGCCACAGTTGACGTCTCTGGTCGATGCCGATCTGGACTGGGAAGACAATCAGGGACAGCTGGTGGTGATGGCGCGGGACAATCCCGATCCGCTGCTCGACCTGCCGTGGCAGATCACGGCGGAACAGCTGAACATCAGCGACGGGCGCTGGAACTGGGATCTCTCGGGTATGCCGCTGAGCGGGCGGGTGTCCCTTCGCGCCGACAACTGGCAGCAGGGGCTGGAGAAAACCACCCTGACCGGACGGCTGAATGTGCTTACCCACGGTGATGCGGGGAAAGGGAACGCGGTACTGAATATCGGGCCAGGCAGGCTCAGCATGGAAAACAGCGACATGCCTCTGCACCTGAGCGGCGAGGCAAAGCAAAACGATCTCATTCTTTACGCTAAATTGCCCGCAACGCTGACCGGCAGCCTGTATGAACCGAAGCTGGCCTTTGAGCCGGGCGCGCTGCTCCGCTCGCGCGGGCGCATCATTGATTCACTCGATATCGATGAAATCCGCTGGCCGCTGGCGGGCGTGAAGCTCACCCAGAAGGGCGTGGACGGCCGTCTGCAGGCTATTCTGCGCGCCCATGAAAACGAGATGGGCGATTTTGAACTCCACCTGGACGGTCAGGCCAGCGACTTCTTACCCGATAACGGCCTGTGGCAGTGGCGCTACTGGGGGAAAGGCGGTTTTACGCCGATGCATGCCCGCTGGGATGTCGCCGGGAAAGGCGAGTGGCGCGACAATCTTATTGAGCTGACGGCGCTCTCCACCGGTTTTGACAAGCTCCAGTACGGCACGATGGAGGTCAGCAAGCCTCGCCTGGTGCTGGATCAACCGGTGCGCTGGTTACGTGACCCCGAAAAACCGACCTTCAGCGGCGCGCTGTCGCTTAACGCCGGGCAAACCCGTTTCTCCGGCGGCAGCGTGTTGCCGCCATCGGTCCTGACCTTTAGCGTCGACGGCAGCGACCCGACTATTTTTCAGTTTAAGGGTGACCTCCACGCGGACAAAATCGGTCCGGTACAGGTAAACGGGCGCTGGGATGGCGTACGCCTGCGCGGGCAGGCCTGGTGGCCGAAACAGTCTCTCACCGTATTCCAGCCGCTGCTCCCGCCTGACTGGAAAATGACGCTGCGCGACGGGGAACTGTATGCGCAGGTCGCCTTCTCGGCGGCGGCCGATCAGGGTTTTGAAGCGGGCGGGCACGGCGTGCTGAAATCCGGCAGCGCCTGGATGCCGGATAACCAGATTAACGGCGTCGATTTTGTGCTGCCGTTCCGCTTCAGCGACGGAACCTGGTCTCTGGGCACGCGCGGACCGGTGACGCTGCGCATTGGCGAAGTGGTAAACCTGGTGACCGCGCGCAACATTACTGCCGATCTACAGGGGGACTACCCCTGGACGGAGGACAATCCGCTGCTGCTCACCAACGTGAAGGTAGAAACCCTCGGCGGGAAGATCACCATGCAGCAGCTGCGGATGCCGCAGCACGATCCGGCCCTGCTGCGGGTGGACAATATCTCTTCGAGCGAGCTGATTAGCGCCGTTAATCCGAAACAGTTTGCCATGTCGGGGCCAGTCAGCGGGGCGCTGCCGTTCTGGCTGGACAATGAAAAATGGATCATTGAAGATGGCTGGCTCACCAACCCGGGCCCAATGACGCTGCGCATCGACAAAGATACGGCCGACGCCATCGTCAAAGATAATATGGTCGCGGGTGCCGCGATTAACTGGCTCCGCTATATGGAAATTTCGCGTTCGTGGACGAGAATCAATTTAGATAATCTGGGTGAATTAACCATGCAGGCGACCATCAAGGGGAACAGCCAGGTGGATGGCAAAAGCAGCTCCGTCAACCTGAACTATACCCATGACGAGAATGTCTTTACCCTCTGGCGTAGCCTGCGCTTTGGGGACAACCTGCAAACCTGGTTTGAGCAACATGCGGCGATACCTGCTCCCCGCAGTTTGACCGGCAAGGAAAGTGAGGAACAACAATGAAAAAGATGGCTGGTGTGCTCACCGTTGCCGTTGCCGCGCTACTGACCGGCTGTACGCCGCGTATTGAAGTCGCTGCGCCAAAGGAGCCGATTACCATCAATATGAATGTCAAAATCGAACATGAGATCCACATTAAGGTCGATAAAGACGTCGAAACCCTGCTTAAATCGCGCAGCGATCTGTTCTGAGGACGCCATGAAACGAGTAGCACTGATTTTACTGGCGCTGGGGATGAACGTGCAGGCGGCTGCGCTCACCCTGAACGATGCCCGGGCGCAGGGGCGCGTGGGGGAAACCCTCAGCGGTTATCTTGCCCCGATTCAGCAGGACGCCGAAACGCTGGCGCTGGTCAATCGCATCAATGCGGCGCGCACGGAAAGCTACCAGAAGCTGGCTGATAGCAATAATTTGCCGGTTGATGAAGTGGCCAAAATGGCAGGGCAAAAACTGGTTGCCCGCGCGCAGCCGGGCGAGTATGTGAAGGGCATTAACGGAAAATGGCTCAGAAAGTAGCTAGCGGTAGCGCCTGCGGTATTCACCCGGCGAGACGCCAAAACGCTGCTTAAACGCCGTTGAAAAATGGCTATGGTCGGTAAAGCCCCAGCTGTAGCCAATGCCCGCCAGCTTTTCATCATCGCCAGCAGTGCGCAGTACCTGCGCGCAGAGATCCAGGCGACGGTTTTTAATGTACTGCGCGACCACCAGCCCCTTTTCGGCAAACATGCGGTAGAGACTGCGCACAGACATACCGCTCTCGGCGGCAATCCATTCAGGACGCAGCGATTCAGACTGAATATGGTCGTCAATCAGCGCCACCACATGCTGGAACTGGCGCTCCTTGCGCGGCTGAATGATTTCACGTTGCTGGAAAGCGGGGCGCAGCAGGCAGATCATCGCTTCGAGCGCGGCTTCACTTTCACGATCGCTCAGGTCGGCATTGCTCATACTCTCCATCAACAGGCGATGGCTCAGCTGCACCGTGGGTAAGGTGCGGGAAAGGGCGGTCGCGCAGCTTATCTCCTGGAAACGACACTGCTGCTCAATAATCTGACGCGGAACCAGGAGCGAAATCTGGCGGGATTTTTCCTGCCAGTTGATTGAACAGGGACGCGACGCGTCAATCAGCGTGATATCACCGGTTTTGAGCAGCGCGCGACGGTCATCCTGCTCAATTTCTGCACTCCCTTCGAGCTGGAACACGGTATAGAACCAGGCATCGTTACTCTGAGCGATCTCCTGGCGGGAGCGGAACAGGTTAACGCCACCCGCGGTCACGGTACTGAGCTTCAGACTGCGCGCATAGCTGGTCTCCAGCTCGCCGTAGAATTTACCCCCGGTGGGCTGCGCGTTAAAACGCCCGCAAACCTGGTTAATTTGCGCCAGCCAATGCTGATACTGTTCCTGCTCGCTTGCACACGCCATCGTTTCTCTCACTGCACCGTCAACGTTTTCGCATTGTTGCATTTGTGTTGCATTTTGTCAGAGCTATGAGGCTGACTATAGGAAAGAACACTCACCGGTTACAGCGATATAAGCGGCAATTATCGCGATTTGCGGAGCCTGTCACAGGTGGCAAAGCGAATGTCACAGAGACAAAAGCGAGAATGCAAAACCCCTCTTAGACTGGATGAACACCCTGCGAAGAATAACGAAGGAGTATCCTATGTCTGAATCACAGGTGGCTATTCAGCCTGCCGTGCAGCAGTTTTTAGACCGACATCATGGCCTGTGGATTGAAGGGCGTCAGGCCGCGTCGGACAGTGAAAAGCGGCTGAATGTCTTCAACCCGGCTACGGGCGAGGTGATTGCCTCGACTGCCGATGCCAGCGTCGATGACGTTGATCGTGCCGTCATGTCCGGCTGGCGCGCCTTTGTGGCCCGCACCTGGGCCGGAAAACTCCCGGCGGAGCGCGAGCGGATCCTGCTCCATTTCGCCGATCTGGTGGAACAGCACAGCGAGGAGCTGGCCCAGCTTGAAACGCTGGAGCAGGGCAAATCCATCAACATTTCCCGTATGTTTGAAGTCGGCTGCACCCTGAACTGGATGCGCTATACCGCCGGGCTGACAACCAAAATTTCGGGTAAAACTCTCGATCTTTCTATCCCGCTGCCGCAGGGCGCCCGCTATCAGGCGTGGACGCGTAAAGAGCCGGTTGGCGTGGTGGCCGGGATTGTGCCCTGGAACTTCCCGCTGATGATCGGCATGTGGAAAGTGATGCCAGCGCTGGCAGCTGGCTGCTCTATCGTCATTAAGCCGTCTGAAACCACGCCGCTGACCATGCTGCGCGTGGCGGAACTGGCCAGTGAAGCGGGCATCCCGGATGGGGTGTTCAACGTGGTGACCGGGAGCGGCGCGGTGTGTGGCGCGGCGCTGACCTCGCATCCGCATATCGCGAAGGTGAGCTTCACCGGCTCAACGGCGACGGGTAAGCAAATTGCCCGCGCGGCGGCGGACACGCTAACCGGCGTGACCCTGGAGCTGGGCGGGAAAAACCCGGCAATTGTGCTCAAGGATGCAGACCCTGCGTGGGTGATCGAAGGCCTGATGACCGGCAGCTTCCTGAACCAGGGGCAGGTGTGCGCGGCGAGCTCGCGCATCTACATTGAGGCACCGCTGTTTGACACGCTGGTCAGCGGGTTTGAACAGGCGGTGAAATCCCTGAGCGTCGGGCCAGGCATGTCGCCGGAAGCGTTTATTAACCCGCTGGTGTCGCGCGCGCATTGCGACAAGGTGCAGACCTTCCTCGATGAGGCGAAGTCGCGCCACGCGGAGCTGATCGTCGGTAACCGGGGGCCGGAAGGCAAAGGCTATTACGTTTCACCTACGCTGGTGGTGAACCCGGATGCCTCGCTGCGCCTGACCCGCGAAGAGGTGTTTGGCCCGGTGGTCAACCTTGTGCGCGTCGCCGACGGGGAAGAGGCGCTCCAGCTGGCAAACGACACCGAATATGGCCTGACGGCCAGCGTCTGGACGCAGAATATCAGCAAGGCGCTGGAGTATACCGACCGGCTGCAGGCGGGCACCGTCTGGGTGAACAGCCATACGCTAATCGACGCCAACCTGCCGTTCGGCGGCATGAAGCAGTCCGGTACCGGACGCGATTTTGGCCCGGACTGGCTGGACGGCTGGTGTGAAACCAAGTCGGTGTGCGTGCGGTATTAAAAAGCAAGCCGGGTAAGGCGTAGCCGCCACCCGGCTTTTTTTCTACAGCGACCACCGATCCCGACCTGCCTCTTTCGCCCGATACAGCGCCGCATCGGCGCGGGCGATGATCTCGGTGCCCGCTAACCCCTCGGCCATGCTCGCAATCCCCATGCTCACGGTGACATGGTCGCTGACCGTCGAGGCGCCGTGTGGTATGGCTTCCGTACGCAGGCCGTCCTGAATACGCAGGGCAACCTTTTCCGCGATGTTCTCCGGGCAATTAAACAGAATCACCAGAAACTCTTCGCCGCCGTAGCGTGACACCACATCGTCAGGCGTGCGCACGGACTGCTTCAGCACGCGCGCCACGCGCGTCAGACAGTCGTCGCCCGCCTGGTGCCCGTAGGTATCGTTGTAGCGCTTGAAGTAGTCGATATCCAGCATGATCACCGAGAAGGTTTTTTTCTGCTCAACCGCGTTCTCCAGCACCACCTCCATTTTCCGGCGATTGGCGGTTTTGGTTAACGGGTCCTGATGCGCCAGCGCGTCCAGCCGCGAAATAAGCAGCTGATTTTGCTGGTTACGTCGCCAGGCTTCGTCAAACCAGCTCAGCAGAATGAAACGCCCGCAGATCAGGATCAGCGTAAACACGCTCCAGATAACAACGAAGTGTAGGTTGAGGCCATCGTTTCGTATCCAGCTTGCTATCGGCAGGGTGATCCAGAGCGGGAGCACAAAGGCGAGCAGCCCTTCAGGGTAGAAATAGAGCGCCGTCAAACCGGCGAGTAACAGAATAAGGCACAGCGGCCAGACGTGCGGGAGCAGCAGCTGGGTGATAAACCAGAAGCAGGAGACCGACCAGATGGCGCTGCAGATAAACAACACCACGCTGATACCGGCGATACGCCGCCAGGCCATGAGGATCAGCGCGGCCGAGAGGATGATAATACCGAGCATGGAGGCATCAACCATTCTCGTCAGCTGGGGCGAGTGGGGATAAAGGGGATCGCTGGGCTTAAGCAGAACGTGTCGCAGCAGAATCATCACCGCAAAGCTGATATTGACGAAGGCCAGCCACGGCAGGTTCATCGCCAGCCCGTGCATGACCATGGCATGGCGCGTTGGCCAGGTCGCCCGTTCCAGCGACGGTTTTTTTCTTTTTTCCATAAAGCCCTTTCCCGTCCGGGGGATAAATCATGTCGATGAGATATCTGTAACTATAAGCAAGCCAGGACGATCCTCAAACGTCAGGGCAAAAAAAACCGGGCTATTGCCCGGCGGGTGGTTATTTTTCGTCTTTTTTCTTCCCGAGCGTTGGCGTCTCGTCGAAGAAGTTCCACGGCTTAAGCAGGGTATGCACCCATTCCGTTGGCATGATCGGCCACTCTTCCGCGCGCGCCACGTGGGTGGTGCCGGTGGTCATCCAGACTACGTCGTCCCGATCGTTGAGCGACTCGTTATCCTTGCTGTACTGCCCGAGGCCCGTGTCGTGTACGGAGCGGTTAGGGAATTTACCTTCCGGGTAGAGCTCATCAGGGTGGTAGCGGGTCACCCACAGCTGTTTGTCCATAAAGCTCAGGCGATGGTAGATCCACTCGTCCGGGGCAAATTTCGCGCCGGTCGCTACCGGGTGCGTACCGCCCGCATAAGGGATGATCTGGTACGAGACCGGGTTACCCATGCGGTTCTCTTTACTTGTGTTGCTCAGCAGGCGAATCGTGCCCGGGTCGAACTTCTGCGCCGCCTGCTGCTCGGTATCAATATCATACTGATTGATCTGCATGGTGCTGGTGCGCGGACCACCGGCGGTATTCGGCTTCACTTCCGGATCCATAGCCACCAGCTTGTTGTTGATGCCATCCACGTCCATATCAAGACGGAAGTTGTAGATGTGCTGGTGCGTGGTGCCCACGATGTTGTGGTCGATCAGCGTGCCGTATTTGGTGTCATCTTTGGCGGTGGCATCGTGCATGGTTTTCGCCTGCACGCCTTTCACCGCTTCGATACCCGTCGCGCCGGCGTCAATACCGATGGTGCCATTTTCATGGAACACCCAGTCGAAGATGTAATCGTAGTTGCCCACGGTACTCACCCAGCGCACCACCAGCTCGCGGCGCTCGGTGCTGACGTTTGGCTGACCCATCTCCTGATGTTTGTATTCCGGCCCCGCGTAGCGTTCGAAAATGGCGATCGCGCGCGGGATCTCCATCGGCGCGCCGGTGTAATCCGGGATGGTTTCGTTGAGCATCACCGCGTTGGACGGCACGTCTTTCCCGCGCACCAGAGGGGAGGTCAAGGTGCCCATGCCGTAGTCGCCGGAATCAAGATAGGCCTTGAAATACCAGCCCACGTCCGGATCGCCGTAAGGGACGATCATGCCGCCGAGCGACCCCTGATACATAATCTGGCGCTTTTTACCGTTGTCGTTATACGTGACGGTTGAAATCATCGGACCGACGCGAGAGTCCAGGCTCAGGTGGAAATCCCAGTTCTGCCAGTGCACCATATCGCCGGTAATGGTGTAGTTCTTACCTTCCGGCTCGATGATGTCGAGCGGTTTTTTCGGCGTTTCTATACGATCGCGGCCATCGTAGGGGCGCGGCGTCATCGGAACCGGAACAACGGCACCTTCCTCAATCTTCTGGATTTTCTTCTGCTCAAGATCGACCACGGCCACCAGGTTTTCAATCGGGTGCGCCCAGTAGTTGCCGTCGCCCACATCCAGATAGCTCACCACCTTCAGCAGGCGATCTTCCTGCTTCAGGCCGTCTTTACCGTCGAAATAGCCGACGGTCAGCGGCGTGGTAATCACTTTTTTCGGGTCGGTGATGCCGTGTTTTTTAAGCACCTCGGCAAATTCCGTACTCTCGTTAACGATCTGCTGTACCGCGGTGAAATCATCCAGCAGCACCATGCCGTGCGCGTCTTTCACCGGCTCCCAGCGCAGGATTTTTTTATCCTTCAGATCCACCAGGCTTTCGATAACGTGCTTTCCATCGAGCATCACAATCTTTGCCTGACGCGGGGCATCCACCGCCGTACCGTTAAGCACAAAGTCCCACACTTTGGCTTTCTCTGGCTCTGCAAGGGCAATCTGGGTAAAGCGCGTATTAGGCTTAAAGTCCGCCGAGGCTTTCACAATCTCAACGGCCTGCTTAATTTCGTCCGCCGTTAGCGCGTTTAGCGGGTGAGGGCGTTTTTCAACCTGGAAGGTCTGGTCAAGGCCGGACTGGAAAACATCGTTGATAAAGGTATCGGAAATAAAGGCTTTCTTGCCTTTCATCACCACCGGCACCTCAAGCCTGAGGGTTTTACCGTTGACGATGGCGGTTTTAGCGCCCGGCTTGACCTTCACGAAGGCACCGTCTTTCGCAATGGTGAACATCTGTGCGTAATCATCCCACTGAACGTCGGCGCCAAAGTCCTGCAGCGTTTTGTCCATCGGGACCATATGCGCCTCACTGCCGTGGGCGAAAACAGGGGATTGCCAGGCGCAACACAGCGCAACGGCCATAGCCAGCGCCGTTCTACGGGCAGAAAAAGAAGAATTGCTTCCCATCGTAGACCTCATCTTGTTGTGTTTATTGTGTTGTGACAGCCTTATCCTGACAGGCGCCTGAGAAAAGCGTTTGCCTGCATCTGCCAGATTATTTGCCAGTCTTGCCAGGTTAAAAAAAGAGCGGGGATACATCACATGCCGGGCCATTTCCTCTCCCCACAAATGATGTCAGCACAGGCGACCCCCTCTCCCTTGAGGGAGAGGGCTGGGGTGAGGGGGAACATACGGCTGTAGTGGTCATTCCGTTCACTTCATGTTCCTTGCTACTCTGTCACGACATGACCAGTGAACGTGCCAGGGCGGCTCAATCGCCGCCGCCCTGGCGACCCGGGCTCCCGGCGGTAAATCGCCGCTTCGCGGTGCCCTCAGCTTATTCCTTCAGGCTATCGGGTCGGGCATGAGCCTGCATCCCTGCAGGCCACGCCCTCTCGGCGCATCCCTGCGCCTCGCCCCGGCCTTACGGAAACGCTTCGGCGATTTGCAGCCGGACCAGGGTATCGCTGTAAGCCATTAATTTTCGTGAAGCAATTTATCGCTTCTGGTTAAAAAAATTACAGGGATTCCTCCCCCTTTGGGGAGAGGGTCAGGGTGAGGGGCGTTAGCTGAAATCTCCCTGCTGGCGCGCCACCAGCGTCAGAATGGAGTAAAGCGCCACGGCCTGCTGGTGCTGGTTGAAGATCTCAACCGCCCATTCCACCACGCCGGTCGGTTTTTCCTCGGCGGTGCGCTGTTTCTTCAGCGTTTTGCGCTTGCAGGTCAGACGCACCTGAATGGTATCGCCCGGTTTGACCGGCTCGATAAAGCGCAGGTTTTCCATGCCGTAGTTGGCAATCACCGGCCCGACGCCCGCATCAACGAACAGTCCCGCCGCGGCGGAGATCAGGAAGTAGCCGTGCACCACGCGCTCGCCAAAGATCGACTCTGCCGCGCCGATCTTGTCCATATGGGCGTAGAAGTGATCGCCGCTCAGGCAGGCAAAGTTCACGATGTCCGCTTCCGTGAGGGTACGGCGCGGCGTCAGCAGGCTGTCGCCCGGCTGTAGCTCCTCAAAGTATTTGCGGAACGGATGCACGCGATCTTCCTGCACCGTTGCGCCACGCACCCACTGCTTGCCGATGGCGGCCAGCATGCTCGGACTGCCCTGAATCGCGGTGCGCTGCAGGTAGTGCTTCACCGCACGCAGGCCGCCCAGCTCTTCGCCGCCGCCCGCGCGACCCGGGCCGCCGTGCACCAGCTGAGGAAGCGGGGAGCCGTGGCCGGTGGACTCTTTCGAGGCTTCCTCGTTGAGGATCTGAATACGCCCGTGGGCGCGCGCCGCGCCGAGAATAAACTGGCGGGCAATGTCCTGGTCTGCGGTGACCAGCGTGCCCGCCAGGCTGCCGCCGCCCGCGCGGGCAAGCTGCATTGCGTGCTGTGCATTGCGATACGGCATCAGCGTCGCAACCGGGCCAAAGGCTTCGGTTGAGTGCACTGCCGGAGTTTCATCCGGCTGCGGGCAGAACAGCAGCGTCGGCGGGAAGAACGCGCCCGCGGCCTGCAAATCCGCTTTGCCACCCAGGCGGACCTGGCAGCCTGCGGCGATCAGGTGATCCACTTTCTCCTGCACGTCCGCACGCTGTTCGGCGTTGACCAGCGCACCCATCTTTACCCCTTCCTGCGTCGGGTCGCCCACCAACACCTTTTCCAGCCGGGCAATCAGCGCCTGGCTCACGGCGTCAATCTGGCTCTGCGGGACGATAATGCGGCGAATGGCCGTACATTTCTGCCCGGCTTTGGCGGTCATCTCGCGGACCACTTCCCGGATGAACAGGGCAAATTCCGGCTGCTCAGGGGTGACGTCTTCCCCCAGCACGCAGCAGTTCAGGGAGTCGGCCTCCATGGTGAACGGAATGGCATTCGCCACAATATTCGGGTGCACGCGAAGGCTTTGCCCGGTGCTGGCGGAGCCTGTAAAGGTCACCACGTCCTGGCTGTCGAGCTGGTCGAGCAGATCGCCCGCGCCGCCGCAGATCAGGCTGATGGCACCGTCCGGCACCAGCCCGCTGTCGACGATGGATTTCACCATCGCCTGCGTCACCTGCGCGGTGGCGGTGGCGGGTTTGATGATGGCGGGCATGCCGGCAAGCCAGGTCGGCGCCAGCTTTTCCAGCATCCCCCAGCAGGGGAAGTTAAAGGCGTTGATGTGCACCGCCACCCCGGATTTTGAGGTCAGGACGTGGCGCGCCGCAAAGCCGCCTTCTTTCGACAGCGGGATTAACTCGTCTTCCGGCCACACGGTGTCATCCGGCAGCTCGCGGCTGCCCAGGCTGGCGTAAGTGAAAAGGGTGCCGATCCCGCCTTCAATGTCCACCCAGCTGTCCGCTTTAGTCGCCCCGGTCTGGGCGGACAGGGCATAAAACGTCTCTTTCTCGCTAAGCAGGTGCTTTGCCACCGCCTTCAGCATGGCTGCGCGTTCGATAAAGGTCATCGAGTGAAGCGCTTCGCCGCCGCGATCAATCGCATAGCGGCGGGCGGCCGCCATATCCAGCCCTTCGCTGGTCACGCTCCACAGCGCTTCGCCACTGATGGCGTGATGAATAGTGCGTTCGCGGCCCCGGCCAGACTGCCAGGAACCGGACAAGAAGCTGGCTAACTGCTGCATCGCTTATCTCCAAATGTTACGTGATTTACTCATTAATAGTTTAATCATGAATCATAAAAATCAAGCGGCGTTTTTAATGAATTGTTAATGATGTGATCTGGCTGGATGAATTTCAGAATACGAAGGCCCGCTTATCAAGGCTTCCAGAAAAAGGCTTGCGAGCAACGTCACAGAATCAGGAAACAATTCTTGGGGTTGTATTTAACCTTTGTGTAACTTTTAAAAAACAAAGTGATTCAACATTACGCTTTAATTTGCAAACTAACGAATCATAAAGGTGATGACGTGACGCAAGAACAACGGTTTGAGCAGCGCATAGCGCAGGAGACGGCGATTGAGCCTCAGGACTGGATGCCTGACGCCTACCGTAAGACGTTGATCCGTCAGATTGGCCAGCATGCGCACTCCGAAATTGTCGGCATGCTGCCGGAAGGGAACTGGATCGCCCGCGCCCCGACGCTGCGCCGAAAAGCGATCCTGCTGGCGAAGGTGCAGGACGAAGCCGGACACGGGCTTTACCTCTACAGCGCGGCGGAAACGCTGGGCTGCGCGCGGGAAGACATCTACCAGAAGATGCTCGACGGCAGGATGAAATACTCCTCCATCTTCAACTATCCGACCCTGAGCTGGGCCGATATCGGCGTGATCGGCTGGCTGGTGGACGGCGCGGCCATCGTCAACCAGGTGGCGCTGTGCCGCACTTCCTACGGTCCGTATGCCCGCGCGATGGTGAAAATCTGTAAAGAAGAGAGCTTCCACCAGCGTCAGGGCTTTGAGGCCTGCATGGCGCTGGCGCAGGGCAGCGAGGCCCAGCGCCAGATGCTGCAGGATGCCATCAACCGCTTCTGGTGGCCGGCGCTGATGATGTTCGGGCCGAACGACGACAATTCGCCGAACAGCGCCCGCAGCCTGGCGTGGAAAATCAAACGCTTCGGCAACGACGAGCTGCGCCAGCGTTTCGTCGACAACACGGTGCCGCAGGTGGAAATGCTGGGCATGACGGTGCCCGATCCCGACCTGCGTTTTGATGAAGAGAGCGGTCATTATCGCTTCGGCGAGATCGACTGGCAGGAGTTTGACGAGGTCATTAACGGGCGCGGCATCTGCAACCACGAACGCCTGGCCGCGAAACGTAAAGCCTGGGAAGAGGGCGCGTGGGTGCGGGAAGCCGCGCTGGCGCACGCCGAAAAACAGCGCGCCCGTCAGGCCGCGTAAGAGGAAACAACCATGAGCAATGTCTACTGGCCGCTGTACGAAGTGTTCGTACGCAGCAAACAGGGGTTATCCCACCGTCACGTTGGCAGTCTGCATGCCGCCGACGATCGCATGGCGCTGGAAAACGCGCGTGATGCCTACACCCGCCGCAGCGAAGGCTGTTCTATCTGGGTGGTTAAGGCGAGCGAGATTGTCGCCTCCCAGCCGGAAGAGAGCGGCGAGTTCTTCGACCCGGCGGAGAGCAAGGTTTACCGCCATCCGACGTTCTACACCATTCCCGACGGCATCGAGCATATGTGAGGCAAACAATGAATTCAGTGACTGCCTATGCCCTGCGTCTGGGCGACAACGGTCTGGTGCTTTCCCAGCGTCTCGGCGCCTGGTGTGGCCACGCGCCGGAGCTGGAAATCGACCTCGCGCTCGCCAATATCGGTCTCGACCTGCTGGGGCAGGCGCGCAATTTCCTGACCTATGCCGCGGAGCTGGAAGGCCAGGGCGATGAAGACACGCTGGCGTTTGGCCGAGACGAGCGCCAGTTCCGCAACGTTCTGCTGGTGGAGCAGCCGAACGGCAGCTTCGCCGACACCATTGCCCGCCAGTACCTGATGGATGCCTGGAACGTGGCGCTGTACGAACGCCTGACCCATAGCCGCGACGGCCAGCTTGCCGCCATCGCCGCCAAAGCGGTTAAAGAGGCGCGCTACCACCTGCGCTTCAGCCGCGGCTGGCTGGTGCGTCTGGGCGACGGGACCGAAACGTCCGCGCAAAAAATGCAGCAGGCTATCGACAATCTGTGGCGTTTTACGGCGGAGCTGTTTGAAGCCGATGACGTCGAGGTGGCGCTGATTGAGCCCGGCGTGGCGGTTGACCCGCGCGTCCTGCGCCAGCCGTGGGAAAGCGAAGTCTTTGCCGGTCTGAATGAAGCCTGCCTGCAGGTTCCCGCCGAGGTGGCGTACCGCACCGGGGGCAAACAGGGGCTCCATACCGAACATCTGGGCCCGATGCTGGCGGAAATGCAGTATCTCCAGCGCGCGTATCCCGGTCAGCAGTGGTAAAGGAGAACGCTATGCAACGCCTCGTCGACATCGCGCCTGCGCAAATCCCGCAGATCTGGTCGCTGTTAAGCCAGATCCCCGATCCGGAAGTGCCGGTATTAAGCATCACCGATTTAGGCATGGTGCGCAGCGTGAAGGCGCAGGGTGAAGGTTGGGTTATCGGCTTCACGCCCACCTACTCGGGCTGTCCGGCGACGGAGCACCTGCTGGGGGCGATCCGCGAGGCGATGACCGCGCACGGCTTTACCCCGGTGCACATTGTGCTCCAGCTTGAACCCGCCTGGACCACCGACTGGATGACCCCCGACGCGCGCGAGCGCCTGCGGACGTACGGCATCAGTCCGCCGGTGGGGCATAGCTGTCACGCGCACGCCCCGGTGGAGGTGAGCTGCCCGCGCTGCGCCAGCACCGACACCGCGCTTATCAGTGAATTTGGCTCGACGGCCTGCAAAGCGCTCTACCGCTGCAATTCCTGCCGTGAACCCTTCGACTATTTCAAATGTATTTGAGGCTGCCATGACAACGTTTCATTCATTAACAGTGGCAAAAGTGGAACCCGAAACCCGCGACGCGGTGACCATCACCTTTGCGGTGCCGCAGGCCCTGCAGGAGGCCTACCGCTTCCGTCCCGGCCAGCACCTGACGTTAAAAACGAAGCTTGAGGGGGACGAGCTGCGCCGCTGCTACTCCATCTGCCGGAGTACCGCCCCGGGCGAAATCAGCGTGGCGGTCAAAGCCATCGACGGCGGGCGCTTCTCCCGCTATGCCCGGGATGAGATCAAAGCGGGCATGGCGCTGGAGGTAATGGTTCCTCAGGGGCAGTTTGGCTACCAGCCGCGGGCCGAACGCGAAGGCCACTATCTGGCAATTGCGGCAGGCTCCGGGATCACCCCGATGCTGGCAATTATCTCCGCGACGCTTGAGACCGAACCGAACAGCCATTTCACCCTGATCTACGGCAACCGCAGCAGCCAGAGCATGATGTTCCGCCAGGCGCTGGCGGACCTGAAGGACAAATACCCGCAGCGGCTGCAGCTGGTCTCCATCTTCAGCCAGGAGCGGCTGGACAGCGATCTGCTCTATGGCCGCATCGACGGGGAAAAACTGCAGGCGCTGGCGAAAACCCTGATCAACTTCCGCCAGTACGACGAGGCGTTTATCTGCGGCCCGTCCGCAATGATGGACGACGCGGAAGCCACGCTGAAGGCGCTGGGGATGCCGGACAAATCCATTCACCTTGAGCGCTTTAACACCTCCGGAATCACCGTTAAGCGCGCGGTGCACGTGCAGGTGGGTGGACAAAAAGTGACCGTTCGCCAGGACGGGCGCGACCGTGAAATCACCCTGACGGCGGACGACGAAAGCATTCTCGATGCCGCCCTGCGTCAGGGGGCGGATCTGCCTTATGCCTGCAAGGGCGGCGTCTGCGCCACCTGTAAATGCAAAGTGCTGCGCGGGAAGGTGGACATGGCAACCAACTACAGTCTGGAGCCGGACGAGCTGGCGGCCGGGTATGTGCTGAGCTGCCAGTCGCTGCCGTTAACCGCCGACGTGATCGTCGACTTCGACGCGAAGGGGATGGCATGAGCGAACTGATTGTTACCCGTCATGGCCGCGTGCTGCAGCTGACGCTAAACCGTCCGGCGGCGCGCAACGCTCTCAACAACGCGCTGTTGACCCAGCTTGCGGAACAGCTTGAGGCCGCCGCCGTGGATGCCGAGATTTCCGTCTGCGTGATTTACGGCAGCGAGCGCTGCTTTGCCGCCGGGGCCGATCTCAACGAAATGGCGGAGAAAGACCTGCCCGCCACGCTAAACGATATTCGCCCGCAGCTGTGGTCACGCATCAATACGTTCAGTAAACCGCTGATCGCCGCCGTGAACGGCTTCGCGCTGGGCGCAGGCTGCGAGCTGGCGCTGCTGTGCGACGTGGTGATTGCCGGTGACAACGCCCGTTTCGGTCTGCCGGAAATCACGCTCGGCATCATGCCCGGCGCGGGCGGCACCCAGCGTCTTATCCGCAGCGTCGGGAAATCGCTGGCCAGCAAAATGGTGCTGACCGGTGAGAGCATTACCGCAGAGCAGGCGCTGAGCGCCGGGCTGGTGAGCGATGTTTTCCCGGCAGCGCTGACGCTGGAGTATGCCCTGAAGCAGGCGGCCCTGATGGGGCGCCACTCGCCGCTGGCTTTACAGGCAGCCAAACAGGCGCTGCGCCAGTCTCAGGAGGTGCCGCTTCAGGCTGGTCTGGCCCAGGAGCGCCAGCTGTTTACGCTGCTTTCTGCCACCGAAGACCGCCGCGAAGGCATCAACGCCTTCCTACAAAAACGCACTCCCGACTTTAAAGGACGCTAATTGTGGAATTTATTCTCAGTCATGTAGAACAGGGCGTGATGACCATTACGCTGAACCGTCCGGAGCGTCTGAACAGCTTTAACGACGTGATGCACCAGCAGCTGGCCGAGTGCCTGAAACAGGCCGAGCGCGATGACACTATCCGCTGCCTGCTGATCACCGGGGCAGGACGCGGCTTTTGCGCCGGTCAGGACCTCAACGACCGCAACGTCGACCCTAACGGCCCGGCGCCGGATCTGGGCATGTCCGTTGAAACCTTCTACAACCCGCTGGTGCGCCGCCTGACAAAGCTGCCGAAGCCGGTCATCTGTGCCGTTAACGGCGTGGCGGCGGGCGCGGGCGCCACGCTGGCGCTCGGGTGCGACATGGTGATTGCGGCGCGCTCCGCCAGCTTCGTGATGGCCTTCAGCAAGCTCGGCCTGGTGCCGGACTGCGGCGGCACCTGGCTGCTGCCGCGCGTGGCCGGACGCGCTCGCGCCATGGGGCTGGCGCTGCTCGGGGACAAACTCAGCGCCGAACAGGCGCAGGCGTGGGGCATGATCTGGCAGGTGGTGGATGACGAGCAGCTCTCCACCACGGCACAGCAGATGGCCCTGCATTTTGCGTCGCAGCCGACCTTCGGCCTGGGGCTGATCAAGCAGGCGATCAATGCTTCGGAAACCAATACTCTGGACGCGCAGCTCGATCTCGAGCGCGACTATCAGCGCCTGGCCGGGCGCAGCGACGACTACCGCGAGGGCGTCAGCGCCTTCCTCGCGAAGCGCGCACCGAACTTTACGGGGAAATAAGATGCTGAACATACGTACGGTCGCCGTGATTGGCAGCGGCACGATGGGTGCCGGGATTGCCGAAGTGGCGGCCAGCCACGGGCATCAGGTGCTGCTCTATGACATTTCCAGCGATGCGATATCACGCGCCATCGACGGGATCCGCCAGCGTCTGGCCTCCCGTGTGACGCGCGGAAAACTCTCCGCCGATGCCGGGAGCCAGACCCTTGCCCGGCTTGTTCCCGTCACGGAGATCGACGCGCTCTCCGCGGCCGATCTGGTGATTGAAGCGGCCTCAGAACGGCTGGAGGTGAAAAAGACGCTGTTTGCCCAGCTGGCTGAGATCTGCCCGCCGCAGACGGTGCTGACCAGCAATACCTCCTCCATCTCCGTCACGGCGATTGCGGCGGACGTCCACCACCCGGAGCGCGTCGCAGGGCTGCATTTCTTTAACCCGGCGCCGGTAATGAAGCTGGTGGAGGTGGTCAGCGGGCTGGCGACCTCCCCGGAAGTGGCCGACGCGCTGTGCGAGCTGGCCCTGAACTGGGGCAAACAGCCCGTTCGCTGCCAGTCAACGCCGGGGTTCATCGTCAACCGCGTCGCGCGTCCGTTTTATTCTGAAGCCTGGCGCGCGCTGGAAGAGCTGGTCGCGCCGCCGGAGGTGATTGATGCCGCCCTGCGCGAAGGCGGCGGCTTCCCGATGGGGCCGCTGGAACTGACCGACATGATTGGTCAGGACGTAAATTTTGCGGTGACCTGCTCGGTATTTAACGCCTTCTGGCAGGAGCGTCGTTTTCTGCCTTCGCTGGTTCAGCAGGAACTGGTGCTGGCTGGAAGGCTGGGCAAGAAAAGCGGGAAGGGCGTGTACGACTGGCAGGGCGACAAACCTGACGTGCAGTGGGTTGAGTCGGTGAACGACAGCTATAGCCCGATGCGCGCGGAAAAAAGACGTGACGGTGTCACAGAAATTGATGATGTGTACCTGATTGAAACGCAGGGAGAGACCGCGCAGGCGCTGGCGCTGCGGCTTAACGGCCCGGTAGTGGTGGTAGACCGCATCGAGCGTGACGTGGCGGTCATTGCCGCCGCGGTCAGCAACCCGCATACCGCAACGCAAAAAGCCATCCGCTACCTGCAACAGCAGGGACACCGGGTGGTGCGAATTGCCGATTATCCCGGCCTGCTGATCTGGCGAACGCTGGCGATGATTGCCAACGAAGCGCTGGATGCCCTGCAAAAAGGGGTCGCCAGCGAGAAGGATATCGACACGGCCATGCGCCTGGGCGTGAACTACCCGAGCGGGCCGATCGCCTGGGGCGAACGCCTGGGCTGGCAGCGCCTGCTGACGCTGCTGGAGAACCTGCAGCGTCATTACGGCGAAGAGCGCTATCGCCCCTGTTCACTGCTGCGCCAGCGCGCGCTTCTGGAGAGTAGCTATGAGTCATAACGCCTGGCATAACGCCCGCACCATGTACGAACGGGACGCCTGCGCGCAGGCGATGGGGATGGACATTGTCGAGATGGACGAGGGCTATGCGGTTGTCACCATGACCATCACCCCGCAGATGCTGAACGGCCACAAAACCTGCCACGGCGGCCAGCTGTTTTCGCTGGCGGACACTGCCTTTGCCTACGCCTGCAATAGTCAGGGGCTGGCGGCGGTGGCCTCCGGCTGCTCAATTGATTTCCTGCGTCCGGGCTTCGCCGGGGACACGCTCACCGCCACCGCGCGGGTGAAGCATCAGGGCAAGCTGACCGGCGTGTACGACATTGAAATCCAGAACCAACAACAGAAAACCGTCGCCCTTTTTCGCGGAAAATCTCACCGCATCGGCGGCAGCGTGACAGGAGAAGCCTGATGCGTGACGCATTTATTTGTGATGGCGTTCGAACCCCGGTGGGTCGCTACGGCGGCGCGCTTTCCGCAGTCCGAACCGACGATCTGGGTGCCGCTCCGCTGCGCGCGCTGCTGGCCCGCTACCCGCAGCTCGACCTGGAGCGGATCGACGACGTGATTTTCGGCTGCGCCAACCAGGCGGGGGAAGATAACCGCAACGTAGCGCGCATGTCGTCGCTGCTGGCCGGGCTGCCGGAGACGGTGTCCGGGACCACCATTAACCGCCTGTGCGGTTCCGGGCTGGACGCGATTGGTTTTGCCGCCCGCACCATTAAGGCGGGCGACGGCGACCTGCTGATCGCGGGCGGCGTGGAGTCGATGTCCCGCGCGCCGTTCGTGATGGGCAAAGCCACCGCCGCGTTTCAGCGTCAGGCGGAGATCTTTGATACCACCATCGGCTGGCGATTTGTGAATCCGCTCATGCATCAGCAATTCGGAACTGACAGTATGCCGGAAACGGCAGAGAATGTAGCTGAATTGTTAAATATCAGCCGTGCCGATCAGGACGCGTTCGCCCTGCGCAGCCAGCAGCGTACCGCGCTGGCACAGCAGAACGGCATTCTGGCGCAGGAGATCGTGCCGGTGCAGGTGCCGGGTAAAAAAGGGGCGGTCACAGAGTTCAGCGTGGATGAACATCCGCGCGCGGACACCACGCTTGAACAGCTTGCCGGGCTGAAAACGCCATTCCGTAAGAACGGGGTGGTCACGGCGGGGAATGCCTCCGGGGTCAACGACGGCGCTGCGGCGCTGATCGTCGCCAGCGAGAGGATGGCGCTGGCGCAGGGGTTAGTCCCGCGCACGCGGATCGTGGCGATGGCGACGGCAGGCGTGGAGCCACGTCTGATGGGGCTCGGCCCGGTGCCGGCCACCCGCAGGGTGCTGGAGCGCGCCGGACTCAGCATTCACGATATGGACGTCATCGAGCTTAACGAAGCTTTCGCCGCGCAGGCGCTGGGCGTGCTGCGTCAGCTGGGCCTGCCGGATGATGCCGCGCACGTTAACCCGAACGGTGGCGCGATTGCGCTGGGACACCCGCTGGGCATGAGCGGCGCCAGGCTGGCGCTGGCCGCGAGTAATGAACTGCACCGACGCGGCGGGCGCTACGCGCTGTGTACGATGTGCATCGGTGTGGGTCAGGGCATTGCCATGATCCTTGAGCGTGTTTGAGCATAAAAACAATGTGAGTACCCTACAATGACAAATACAACAAAGCTTGATCCGATTGAAACGGCCTCCCTTGACGAGTTACAGGCGCTGCAGACAGAGCGTCTGAAATGGACGCTGCATCACGCCTACAACAACGTGCCGATGTACAAACGCAAGTTTGACGCCGCGGGCGTTCACCCTGACGATTTCAAAGAGCTGGCGGATATCCGTAAATTCCCGTGCACCACCAAGCAGGACCTGCGGGATAACTATCCGTTCGATACCTTTGCCGTGCCGATGGAGCAGGTGGTGCGCATTCACGCGTCTTCCGGCACCACCGGCAAACCGACCGTTGTCGGCTATACGCAGGGCGACATTGATAACTGGGCCAATCTGGTGGCCCGCTCCCTGCGCGCGGCGGGCGGCAGCGCGAAGGACAAAATTCACGTGGCGTATGGCTACGGCCTGTTTACCGGCGGGCTGGGGGCGCACTACGGGGCCGAGCGTTTAGGCGCGACGGTGATCCCGATGTCCGGCGGCCAGACGGAGAAACAGGCGCAGCTGATCCGTGATTTCCTGCCGGACATGATCATGGTGACGCCATCCTACTGCCTCAACCTGATTGAAGAGCTGGAACGCCAGATGGGCGGCGATGCCAGCACCTGTTCCCTGCGCGTGGGCGTCTTCGGCGCCGAGCCGTGGACGCAGGCCATGCGCCGGGAAATTGAAAAACGCTTAGGCATTACGGCGCTGGACATCTATGGCCTCTCCGAAGTGATGGGGCCGGGCGTGGCGATGGAGTGTATCGAAACCGTCGACGGCCCGACCATCTGGGAAGATCATTTCTACCCTGAGATCGTCAACCCGAACGACGGCACGCCGCTGGATGACGGCCAGCAGGGCGAGCTGCTGTTCACCACGCTGACCAAAGAGGCGCTGCCGGTGATCCGCTACCGCACCCGCGACCTGACGCGCCTGCTCCCGGCCACCGCGCGCAGCATGCGCCGTATGGACCGGATCAGCGGCCGCAGCGACGATATGCTGATCATCCGCGGCGTCAACGTCTTCCCGTCGCAGCTGGAAGAGGAGATCGTGAAGTTCGAACATCTTTCGCCGCACTACCAGCTGGAGGTGAACCGTCGCGGACATCTTGATTCACTTTCCGTGAAGGTGGAGCTAAAAGAGAGCAGTCTGACGCTGACCCACGAGCAGCGTTGCCAGGTGTGCCACCAGCTGCGCCACCGCATTAAGTCGATGGTGGGGATTTCCACCGACGTGACGATCGTGAACTGCGGCAGCATCCCGCGCTCGGAGGGAAAAGCCTGCCGGGTGTTTGACCTGCGTAAAGCGGCGGCCAACGGCTAAGTTTCCTCTCACCCCGGCCCTCTTCCAAAGGGAGGGGGTTAGGGTGAGGGGCTATCCCAGAATCCTATGCTATGATTCATCCAGGACAAAAATAACAACAGAATGAATCACATGAATAAACTCGACGCCTTTATCCAGCACGCGGTCAGCTCCGTTCCCGTCAGCGGGACCTCGCTTATCTCCTCGTTATACGGTGACGCGCTTTCCCATCGCGGCGGTGAGATTTGGCTCGGCAGCCTGGCTGCCTTACTGGAAGGCATGGGGTTTGGCGAACGGTTCGTGCGTACCGCGCTGTTTCGCCTCAACAAAGAGGGCTGGCTGGACGTCTCGCGCATCGGGCGTCGTAGCTTTTACCGCCTGAGCGATAAGGGGCTGCGCCTGACGCGTCGCGCGGAGAATAAGATCTACCGCGCGGAACTGCCCGCCTGGGACGGAAAATGGCTATTGCTGCTCTCAGAAGGGCTGGACAAAACCACCCTTGCCGACGTCAAAAAGCAGCTGATCTGGCAGGGGTTTGGCACGCTGGCGCCGAGCCTGATGGCCTCGCCGTCGCAGCATCTTGCGGACGTGCAGTCCCTGCTTCACGATGCCGGCGTGGCGGAAAACGTGATTTTCTTTGAAGCCCACTCGCCGCTGGCGCTCTCCCGCGCCGCGCTGCGTTCACGCGTGGAAGAGTGCTGGCAGTTAACCGAGCAAAACGCGATGTACGAGTCGTTTATCAGCTCGTTCCGGCCGCTGCTGCCGCTGCTGAAAGAGGCCGCGCCCGAGGAGCTGACGCCGGAACGCTGCTTCCAGATCCAGCTGCTGCTGATTCACTTTTATCGTCGCGTGGTGCTGAAAGACCCGCTGCTGCCGGAAGAGTTGCTGCCCGCGCACTGGGCGGGACAAAGCGCCCGACAGCTCTGCATTAATATCTATCAGCGTGTCGCGCCGGGAGCGCTGGTGTTTGTCAGCGAGAAGGGCGAAACCTCCGTCGGCGAACTGCCCGTGCCCGGCACGCTCTACTATCAGCGCTTTGGTGGTCTTACAAGCGCCTAAGGAGGGAAGATGCCTGTTTATCAAATTGACGGCCTGACGCCGGTGGTACCTGACGAGAGCTACGTTCACCCAACGGCGGTGCTGATTGGCGACGTGATTCTGGGCAAAGGCGTGTATGTCGGTCCTAACGCCAGCCTGCGCGGTGATTTTGGCCGTATCGTGGTGAAAGACGGGGCGAACATTCAGGATAATTGCGTGATGCACGGCTTCCCGGAGCAGGACACGGTGGTGGAAGAGGACGGGCATATTGGCCACAGCGCCATTCTTCACGGCTGCGTGATCCGCCGCAATGCGCTGGTGGGCATGAACGCGGTGGTGATGGACGGGGCGGTCATTGGTGAAAACAGCATCGTCGGCGCGGCTGCGTTCGTGAAGGCGAAAGCGGAGATGCCCGCCAACCATTTGATTATCGGCAGCCCGGCCAAAGCGATTCGCGAGCTGAGCGAGCAGGAGCTCGCCTGGAAGCAGCAGGGCACGCGGGAATACCAGGTGCTAGTGGAGCGCTGCAAGCTGACGATGCATCAGGTTGAACCGCTGCGCGAAGTTGAGCCTGAACGGAAGCGGCTGACGTTTGATGAGAATTTAAGGCCGAAGTCGGCGGTGTAGGACGGGAAGTCTGCGCCAGGGCACTAACGGGAAGATGTGACCCCGCCTCATCATGCTATAAATCCTCCGACACAGACTCATCACGATAAAGGACGCAGAATTATGCTGAGAGGAAAACGCGCTGTTATCACGGGCGGCGGCGGGGGATTTGGTCAGGCGCTTTGCGTCTGGCTGGCGCGAGAGGGCGTTGACGTTGATTTTAGCGCCCGTCGCGAGGAGGATATAGAAAAAACTTGCGCCCTCATCGCGGCTGAAGGGGGTATGGCAAGAGGGTATCTCTGTGATTTAGCCCAGCCGGAATCCGTTTCTCAGTTCTCTTCGCAAGTCTTACATTCAGACAGGCCAATCGATATTTTAATACTGAATGCTGCTCAGTGGCTGTCAGGAACAATAGACGAACAATCGAGCTCTGAAATCGTCAATACCGTTAGTTCAGGCCTGACAGGTTCAATCCTGCTCGCCCAGACGCTGCTTTCAGGATTGCGACGCTCAGACGGCGCAGACATCATTGCGATTATATCCGCATGCGGTATTCCGAACTTTACAGATTCCATTGCCCATCCCGCTTTTTTTGCCAGTAAACACGGGCTAAGCGGCTTTCTAACAAAACTGTCAGCACACTTATCCAAAGAAAATATTCGGGTAACCGGGTTATATCCGCCTGATTTTGAACTGACCGGTTTAGATGCGCCTGTCGAACGTCAAACAAGAATGGGGGAGCGTCTGGTGAATGGACGGTCCATCTGGGAAACGATGCGTTTTGTGCTGACTCAGCCTCGAAGTTGCCATATTAGTACCATCTACTTTCAGGGGCCGACTCGTGAAGATCTGGCGCATCAGGCCTGAATCTGACGGCGGGCGCTCACCGTAATTGCTGATAAACGCGTTCAGGCATCCCATTATTCGCAAAACGGTTGCCAGAGATAATAAGGCTGTCTTTTTTCGCCATGTCCATCAACAGCGCGATGCCAATGTAATTACTCCAGTTAAAGGTATTTTGCAGCACCACCACCGCATTGCCTTTTTCTTTGTCATAACCGATAAAGCTGGAGTAGCCGCCGATATAGCCGACCTGATAGGTGATTTTTTCCAGACCGATAAAGTCGGTGGTCCAGGCAATACCCTGTACCCCGTCGGGACGTTGAATATCGGTATTTCTGACTTCGGCAAAGACGCTGTCCAGCAAGGGATTGTGGGTCGTCGATACGTGATAGCGCGCATAGGCCGCCAGATCTTCGGCGTTGCTGTATAAGCTCGCTGCCGCCACCATGTTGTTGGAAAAATGCCAGTCCGGCGTGAGCTGTCCGCGCGGGATGAATTTCGGCTGATCGCCCGCGTGGCCGAGGGCGCGCTGCGGGTATCCTTTTAGCTGCTGTGGCGTAAAGCTGCTGTTAGCCATTTGCAGCGGATGGAAAATATAGCGCGAGGCTAAACTCTGGATATCTTCGCCTGTTTTGTGTTTCAGGATATAGCCGATCAGCGCGTAGCCGGTATTGGAGTATTGCGGCACTTTACTCTTTGGCGCTTGCCAGTCGGCGAGGTAACGCAACACGTTATCGCTATCCAGCTCGCCGTAGAAATTATCGCCCGTGCTTAAATAGCTGATGAATTTTCCAAGCATCGGAACATCCATATTCTGACGCGGCAGGCCGGAGGTGTGGGTAACCAGTTCAAGCAGGGTGATTTTTTGTGCATCCGCGCTAAGCGGCGTACCCGGCGGTAACAATGTTGCCAGGCTATCGTTCCAGTTCAGTTGCCCTTCATTGACCAGACAAGCCACCACTTCCGCCGTGATCCCTTTGCTGAGCGAGCCGAGTGCAAACAGGGTGTCGGGCCTGACCGGATAACGATTGACCGCATCGGTTACGCCCCAGGTGTAAAACTGCGGTGAGCCGTGATTATGAATGACCGCGACCGTCATTCCTGGAACGGATTTTTGCGCCATGTAGTGACGCACCACGCTGTCAACGTCGCCATCCAGCGAATCATGAGTGAGAAGTTCCTGAGTACCTTCCGGGGAGGACATTTGTGAAAGCGTGCCACAACCGCTGAGGAGTGGGAGAGTAAGCAGAAGCCAGCGAAATTTTTTTGTTATGTTCTGCATACCTGATAGCGAGTGTGGTGGTCATTGGCGCGCCAGGAATGTATCACAAATAGCCTGCTTGAATGTAAACTTTCTACACGGTGACGGCCCTGCGGGTGGTCACCATGACTTTTCGGCCAGCTTTGAGGGATTTTAGTATGACTCGCTTTTATCAACTTACCGCCACCCGTCTGGATGGACAGCTTACCTCTATGGCCGACTATGCCGGAAAGGTGGTTTTGGTCGTGAATACCGCCAGCCAGTGTGGCTTCACGCCGCAATATGCTGGTCTTGAAGCGCTGTACAAGAAGTACGCCGATCGGGGGTTAGTGGTGCTGGGCTTCCCCTGCAACCAGTTCGGTAAACAGGAACCCGGCGGCGCCGACGAAATCTCGAAAACCTGTTACATCAACTACGGCGTGAGTTTCCCGATGTTCGAGAAGGTTGAGGTTAACGGTAGCGCAGCGCATCCGCTGTTTCGTTATCTGAAAAACGAATTACCCGGCGTGCTGGGTGAGCGAATTAAGTGGAACTTTACTAAGTTTCTTATCGGACGCGACGGTAAACCACTGAAGCGCTTTGCTCCGATGACTACCCCAGAGAAAATGGAGGGGGAGATTGTTGAGGCTTTGCGGAGGTAGGTGCTGTGGTGACTGGAGCATTCCACAAATCCAGTGCTAACGAAAATGAATTATATGGAAGCTGGCAACTGACGCCCCTCGATTGTGGAAGATCTTACTGCCTTTCCTTATGACTGCTTTGTGCCAAAAGCGGACGATATGAGAGTATAAGTATTAGTAGTTCCAATAACTTATATTAGAAGTTGAATATGAACATTCTGACAAAATTAAATGTGGCACTTACTCGTTCATCATTGGAAGCTTTTTAAGAAACTCTTTAAGATTCCAGGCATCCCACGGCAGATGTTCGGTAATACCTATAATCACAATTTCTGTTTCAGCAGAGACATCACGGATGATTCTGAGCATCTGTGCAAGATTCAGTTTTCCTACCGGATACACTGCCTGCCAGTCAAACTCAGGTTCAGGCTCTGCGAACAGCAGTGAACGAAAAACCTCCGGGTTAAGGACGTCCAGGTCCAGATGCACTGCCAGTTTGCGGATGTTCTGTTCTTTTATCCAGCGAGTGATCCTGTCACTGTTCTCATAAAGTTCTTCAGGCCGGGCGATCTGCAGACCAAGATCGCTGATAACGGACGATTCCTGCTCGGTCAGCCCTTCTTCAATCAGACCGGCATACATGACGCGCGAGGGTGCTACCGGAGTTTTCACTTTTGAAGCAAACCCCGTATCGCCGCCGCCTAAAAGATTGCCCAGTACCATGGTATGACCATTGGTAAAATCGCGCGGGGTCTTCACATCGGGGTGTGAATCGATCCACAGTACGCCCATTTCACCATTGTGCCTGGCGTTCATCCAGGCAAACGGAGCCTGGTCTACAAGGCAGTCACCGCCGAACACCACGATATGATCCGGTTCTTCTTTTTCCAGCACTGCCCAGGCTTCATCATGCTGGCTGAGTAACTGCCGGCGATAAAGCAGACCCTCTTCAGGCTCAGGCGTGTCCGGGTTAAATTCCGGCACGCTGATAGTATGCAGAGGAGAGCGTGACTCCGGAGAGAGCCAGTGCAGCAACCGGGCACCAAACCCGTAGAGCTCCTGGTTGCCACCCTGCCACTGTGGAAATAAGATCCTGATGGTTTTTTTCGACTTGTCAGTCATGTTAACTCCCTGGTTTCAGCACAGCTGGTGATAACAATTAAAAACGCTCTTTTTCCTTAATGTCCGCAACCGGCGAAAGAATATCGCCAGGAAGTTCGTGGAGTGGCAGACCGCTGCCGACTTTTCGTGGCCAGTCAGGATTGGCAAGCGCAGCCTTGCCAATGGAAACAAAGTCTGCCCCCATACCCAGAAGTTTTTCTGCCGTTTCACCGTCATCCAGCCCACCGTTAGCAATTATGATGGTCTCCGGAGCGGCTTCACGGGCAAGCTCAACAAGGCTCTTGTCGCTGTTTTCGAATGCAGGTAGCCAGGATTTGTATTCGGTCACATGGATATAGTCCACGCCAGCATCGGCGAGCAGACCGAAGATTTTCCTGGCACCGGCCTCACCTTCTTTCCATTTATGATGAAAATCGTTTACTTTTCCCTGCGAAATCCTGACGCCCAGAGTCTTTTCTGCGCCAATTTTGCCGCGTACGGCACGGATAACTTCCAGCGTAATGGCCAGCCGGTTTTCTAGGGAACCACCCCATCCATCGGTACGCTGGTTGGTATAATCTGTCAGGAACTGGTCAAGCAGGTACCCGTTCGCCGCATGGATCTCAACCCCGTCAAATTTTGCATCACTGACGGCGCGCTCCGCGCTGTCGGCAAAACTGGAGATGATATCGCGGATCTGCTCTTCATTGAGTGCCCGGGGAGTGCTGTATTCTCCGGAACCATAGTAGAACTCAAGCTGCTGCCCTTTAGGTTTTACGGGGGAAGGACCGGCAGAGTCCGGACGGTAAATATTTTTCTGAGACAATGTGCCGGCATGAATGAGCTGGGCTATGACCCGTGCACCGCGCTGATGCGCTTTTTCGACAATATTTTCCCAGCCGCAGATCTGTTCTTCATTCACGATGCCTGGCTGAAACGCATAGGTCTGTGACCACGCCTGATCAATGTAGATCCCCTCGGTGATGATGGCGCCGAAACCTCCCCGGGCAAAGCGGGAGTAATAATCCTGCATCTTTTCCCCCGGTACGCCGGTTTCAGACGCGGAGATACGCGTCATAGGGGCAACCATGATGCGATTGCGGTACAGAGTGCGGTTAATAAATGTGGCTTCGAATAATGATGCGTGGCGCATGGTGACTCCTCGGTAACAATTATAATAAAAATAATTATAATGCCGTTATCAGGAACGTTATACTGGTAAGAAATGCATCGCTGTATAACGGAAATGGATATAATGAATCTCCGGGACGTCGAACTGTTCACCGTTCTTGCGGAAACCTGCAATCTTTCTCAGGCCGCACGCAGACTTGGCATGAGCGCGATGAGCGTGTCGCGACATCTCGCCCAGCTGGAAAAGGATTTAGGTGCGCGTCTGTTTCAGCGCACGACACGCGCGGTGTCGCTGACCAGCGAGGGCGAAGAATTTCTTCCCTATGCCAGAACCATGATGGAAGCAGAGCAGGGCGCGCGGATTATATTCAGCGAGGACGCTGGCGGGGCAACAGGCCTCTTGAGGATCACGGCACCCTCCGGCATCGGCCGCCGTTACATACTTCCCCTGCTGCCTGAACTCATGGAACGGAATCCGAAGATGAAAATCGACCTTAACCTCAGCGATGACGTGGTGGATATCGTGGGTCAGGGATACGATGTGGCCATCAGGGTTGCCCCGCTCAGGGATTCGAACCTGATTGCCCATAGACTCAGCAGCAACCCCCGGGTCCTCTGCGCCTCACCTGCTTATCTGTCCCAGCACGGGATTCCCACCACTTTTGCAGAACTGACCAATCATCAGTGTTTGAGAACGGCAATGGTGTCTCAGTGGACATTTGTGAAAGATGAGAACCTACTCAGTCATTTATTTGAGCCACGGTTCATTTGTAACAATGTAGAAGGTGTCCGAAGTATGTGTAAGGCCGGAGCGGGCCTGGCACAACTAACAAAAGCAGATATTCACTCTGAACTGGCAACCGGAGAACTCGTCGAAATAACACTTAGTGATGCGGAATGCCACATGCTGGCAATATGGGCGCTGTTTCCGACAAAGCGCTATCTGCCATGCCGCGTTACTGTCTTTCTAGATGCTTTAAAGTCTTCGCTGAATAGACTTATGCCATGAATGTTAAGTTTAAATTTTGCAGAGAGTGATAAGGCCACAATGTCCACATTTCGCTCAAAGCAGACATTATCCTCATCCAAGTCTGCATCGCGCCAGGATAAAACCCATTACCCCCGCAGCCACGGCGTAATCGTCAGCCCGGTAAGCAAACCTTCCGGGCTGAGCAGGCGAGTGACGGTTTGCCCCCACGGCTCTATACGGTTAGCCACCAGCAACCGATAGCCTTTTTCGCTCAGAACGCGGGTAGCCGAGTCCAGATCCTGTACTTCGTACTCAATCCATCCCTGCGGTATCGGGTGCTCCGTGGGCCACAGTTCTTCTCCAAAACAGGACGCAGCCGCCTGTGCGAGCGGCCAGACGGCAAAATGCTTCACGCCTTCCAGCTGGCCCTCTTCAGTGAGCAGATATTCGCTGTTCCCCTCCATCCGCCTCAGCGGAAGGCCGAGTGTCTGGACATAAAACGCGGCGCTGGACTCCGTATCCCGCGATATGGGCCCGAACCCGGCGACGAACAAGACATCAATACCCGGTAACGTCTGCAACATATCCACTCCTGAATGAGGTGAAATTCACCCTGAAATTATCTCACGATCGGCTGAAATACGACTCTCAATTTTGGTATCGCATTCACCGTGCCTGAACGTCCACGACGGGTTTAAAATTCAGCGCGATGACGATCAGCAGCACGACTCCCGCACTCATGATCAACCATGCGCTGGTCAGCGAGACCGAACTGTCGCGAACGATCCCCGCAATTAACGGCATAAGCGCGGCAATCATATATCCACCTCCCTGAACTTTAGACAGTAACTTCCCGGCCTGCGCGGGCGTTCGCGCATGATCGAACGTGACGATAAGCGACAGCGGGAAGAGGGCGCCGATCCCGGTGCCAAGCAGCAGCGTGGATAAGACGGGCGTTGTACCCGGCGAAAAGACCAGGCACAGGAGTCCCGCCAGCAGCAGCAACAATACGGCGATCAGCGGCACGCGGCGATCGGGGAATTTACCAATCAGCGCGGAGACGACAAACCCTGCAACAACCTCGGTTAACGTCAGCCAGGCCAGCATGTAGCCGCTGCTGCGTGCGGTCCATCCCGCCTGAATATAGAGCGGGGGCAGCCAGGCCAGTACCAGCGTATAGGCTCCCGTTCCCACGCCGAAAAAGAGCAACAGTTGTGACGTACGGGAGGACGAGAGCGTAACGGTTTCGCGTGCTGGTTTTTCCCCCTGAGGATGCTTAACCAGAGTTAACCACATTATCAACGCCAGCAGCGCTAACAGCCCTGCCATAGCCAGTGCGGGCTTGAGCGTGAGCCATGAAAACAGCGGCTCGGCGCTGGCGGCGGCGACAGCAGCTCCGGCCATAATGCCCGTGCTGAATAGCGACATAATCGTGCTGGCCGTTTGCGTATACTCCTTTTTTATCAGGGCGGGCATTAACGCCTGGATAGTGCCTATGCTGGCCCCGCCGAGTAACGCGGTGCCCATAAGATTCTCCGGTGAGGCGCTAAAACCGCGTAATAAGCAGGCTACCAGCAGGATGAATAGCCCGAACATAATTCCCCGTACGGCTCCGACTGTGGCCAAAAGCCAGGGACCACACAGGGCAGCCAGTCCCATCATCGCCACCGGCAGGGTGGTCAGCAGGCTAAATTGCGTAGCGGTCAGTCCCGCTTCGCGCTGCAGCACGGAGAAAAGTGGTCCGACCGAGGCCAGAATGGGGCGCAGGTTCAGCCCGACGATAAAAGCGATAACGGCGAAGAGTAATGGCGATGTGCGTTTCAACAGGAGATCCTTTTCGGTTGTGAATGGCCCGGGCAAATCGCTGCGAGCATTTATCTTAACGTTAAGATAAAATGTGTTTTTGCGTAAGATGTACCGCACAACAGGATAAATACCCACCCCATTAGAGGTGAAAATGAAAGACCATGTAGATTTCGTCGTCGGCCAGTGGGGCCGCGCCATGCCGGAGCTGGACGCCTCGTCGATGAAAATTTTTGGCCGAATGCTCCGGCTGATGAAGCATCTTGGAAAAGAATGGGCGGAGGCGATGGCGCAGTTTGGCTTTCGCGAGGGCGAGTTTGACGTCCTCGCCACGCTGCGTCGCGCCGGGGAGCCGTACTGCCTTTCGCCCACGCAGCTGTATACATCGCTGTTGATCACCTCCGGGGCGATGACGAACCGGCTCAACCGTCTTGAACAACAAGGGCTTATCAGGCGGATTGCCGATCCCGATGACAAGCGCAGCTCGCTCGTCAGCCTGACGCCGCGCGGGCAGGCTCTTATCGAACAGGCGCTGGTCGTGCACACGGAAACGCAGAATGCGCTACTGAGCAGCTTGTCGGACGCGCAGCGCGCGCAGCTAGAGTCCCTGCTGAGGGAATTGCTGCTGACGTTCCCATCTGAGGAATTGGGCGACAAGTCACTGAGTGCCGATAATACAAAAACTGCATGATTACACCTTACAGAAAGGGAACGTATGTCTTTACCGCCACTGTATGCGCTGCGCGCGTTTGAAGTTGCCGCACGGCTGAACTCCTTCAGCAAAGCGGCTGAAGTCCTGAATATCACGCCGGGTGCGGTCAGCAGGCATGTCCAGACGCTAGAAATGTGGTTCGACTGCGAGCTGTTTAAACGACAGGGGCCGAGAGTGGAGGTCAGCGACGCCGGGCGTATTCTGGCCGGTCAGCTTAGCGAAAGTTTCTCGAATATTGAGTGGGCCTGTCGCGCATTTAAAAGTGAAAACCACCTTCTGCGACTCAAAGCACCAAGCTCCCTGACGATGCGATGGCTTCTGAATGTGCTTAAATCCTTTCGCGAGAACCATGCGAAGCCGAAAATCGAAATTGCCAGCGTCTGGATGGACTTCGACACGGTTGACTTCAGCCGGGAACCTTACGATTGCGCGATCCTCCTCGGTAATGGCTATTTCGGCGAGTCGACAGAAAGCAGGCTGCTCTTCAGTGAATGGCTTATTCCGGTTTGTACCCCGTCTTTGCTGGAGTCTGCGCGGCATCAGCTTGCCCAGTGCGAGCTTATCCACCCCTCACCGGACCGACGAGACTGGCGACGCTGGCTTAAAAGGACGGGCTTATTCCCCGGACTCGACATGAGCGGCGGGATCGTGTTCGACACCCTGGAGCAGGGAAGCCTTGCGGCCATGCACGGACATGGTGTTGCTATAGCCGATCTTCGACTCACGCTGGAAGCCCTGAAAAGCGGGCTGCTTGCATTGCCCTTCAGGGAAGCCATCGCAACCGGTGACGGCTACTATCTTGTCTGGCCCAAAAGTTCGCTCAGAGGAGAGAGCATTGAACGGTTGCTGGCCTGGCTTAACCTTAATGCGCCAGTGGTGCCTTCTTTGGATATCGTCTGTATTGATTTCAATGAAAAGCGGGTTTAATAAATAGCGGAATATGAATTGCGAGATATTCCGCATATTGAACGTATTTATGCGTAGGGGATATTTGCCATCTTTTTATATCTATCCGGCAGGGCGCTGTTCAGGTTGAGTAATTTATCCAGTATATAAAGCGCAGGCGTTCCCTTTGCGCGTTCAGCTTCGATCAGCGCAGAGCGTAACAGATTGGCAGCCGATGTCATTTCACGGAAGTACTCCTCAGATTCAGCCGTCTGAACTTCGCCTGACGCGGCGTAATGCACCCTTGGCCAGTCCGCAAAGTCAAGCAGCGGAAGGAGACCATCTTCTTTGGGCAAATGCGCTGAGAGCAACTCTTCAGCGTTACCCGGATTGCTTTGGGCGAAAGACAGAAGATGCAGTCGATGAATAAAGGGCGAAAGCACCTCACCGCTATCGTTTTCTGACGAAAGTAACGTTATTAACGCATGAATATTTTCACCCGTGATGTTTTTTTCAGGTGAGATCATTTTCATTAGATGAAATAAAACATCGAGTGTCATACGTACTCCATATGCATGCAGGTGTATTTATTATTTGAGTTTCGCTCTCTGTTCCAGGTCAGGAAGAGACCGGGAATGAAGGGATGGTATTTCAATGAGATTACGTTTGAAAAACGAGAAATAGTGGGAATCAATGTGAGTTTAACTCAACATAGGTTTTATTATTCAATGAGATTCTCCAGATGTGATGATTAACTTACAATGATCAGCAGAATATCTGTCCGACAACCGTCTACAGAGGCGAGCAGACATGAGATTAGAGAGTGCGTCAGTTTTAGAAGAACTCCGGACCAGGCTAAGACCCGCATCGGTCGCGCAGGTCGGTGGGTTCCGGCCGCCTGAAGATCCCATTACGTCATGGTTTCTGAAGGGCGTTTCTCGCGCAGATGAAGGATTACCCACCTGGAAGGGCAAACCCATGTTTCCACTTCTTCAGATCAGGGTCGACGAGCTTCCTGTTATTCCTGACCAGTTGAAGGGCATAGCCCTTCTGGTGTTGTTTCACAATGTGGAACAACATCCCTTTGACGAACCGCACGGTGAAGGATGGTTAATTCGCGAGTATGCCAGCCTCGAAGGGCTTCAGCCATTGCCTGAATTGGACACGCCGTATCGGCCGTTTCCAGTTCAATGGCTGAGTGTCATTGACGATGCTCCTGGATGGGAAGATGCCTGGGATATTATTGATCTCTCTTGCGTAAATGATGATGAGCAGGCCAGTGAGAGTTTTTTTGAAGATTTCAATCGCTACAGGGGAACCAAGGTAGGGGGATTTCCGACTGAGATACAACACGGTGTGGGAATCGAAGAGTTTGTTTTTCAGGTTGGGTCAGAAGAAAAAGTAAACTGGATGTGGGCGGATAACGGTATCGGTTACTTTCACCGGTCATCAGAAGGGGAATGGCGGTTTTCATGTCAGTTCTACTGATGAGCTTCCTGCCGGGGGATCGACCACTCGCCCGGCAGTGATTTGTTTCACAAATCCCATCGCTCCTCGAGCGTTCAGGATGGTATAACGTCCTGCGGCAACCGGGTTGCCGCAGACAGCCCACATAACTAAAGGCGTATATGAAACAGATTACTTTCAGTGACCTGCAGCAGCAAAGCGAGCAGGCGGCTAATTCCCCTCGCTTACGCGCGCATCGCAATTTACATCCTGAGCTTAGCGACCCGGTGCAGCGCCTGGCCATTGCAATGGAGCCCGGCACCTATGTTCGTCCCCATCGCCATCCGCACACCTTTGAACTGCTGACGGCGCTGAGCGGTCGCTTTCTGGTGCTGAACTTTGATGACAGCGGTAGCGTGACCCGGCGCGTCGTATTAGGCGAAGAGTGCAAGGTGCTGGAGATGGATGCCGGTACCTGGCATGCCGTGCTGTCGCTGGATAAAGGCGGCGTCATTTTTGAGGTTAAGCACGGGGGGTATCAGCCCGTGCCCGAGCACGATACCGCCCCATGGTCACCGGCAGAAAACGAGCCCAGCACCGGGAAGCTGATGAAATGGTACGCTCAGGCACAGGTGGGTGACGGTGGGTTTACCCTGTAATTATTCTCTTATGTGCCCGGCGTGCGGAAAGGCGAGCCGGGTAAAGAGATAAGCGATCACCTGAGTCAACTCACCGTACTAAAAAGCCAGTCACGAGCAGTCGACAGCGTCACAAACGGGCCTGCCAGCGTGCTGTTGTGATGGGCAATAATGTCGCTGGCGGATAAATAGTCATTATCCATTGTGGTATGCGCATCTGAAATCAATACCGTCCTGAAACCCAGCTCCGGTGCGGCCCGGCAGGTCGTATCGACACAAAACTCTGTTTTCATCCCGGCAATGACCAGCTGTTTGATGCCTCTCTGATTAAGTTCACGCAGCAATTCGGTATCACGAAAACAGCTGGGATAGCGCTTGATGAAAACAACGTCCTGCTCCTTCACGTCCAGTTCAGGTATCAGCTGTGATAACGGCCCATTCTCTGAGAGCGGGGAATCATCTGGTCCAATATGGCGGGCAAAAAAGACGGGCGCCTGAGCGTGTCGCGCGTTGGTGATTAACAGACGGATATTGGCCAGAACGGCATCGGCGGAGCGAGGGGAAACCGGGACCCGAAAGAGGCCCTGCTGCATGTCGATAATCAAGAGAGCATTGTCAGATGAAACCATTTTCTTTCTCCATTCAGAGGGTGGTGAACGGAGAGAGATTTCCCCGTCCATGTCGGCGGGGATTGAGGTTCTGTTTGTCAGTCGTTCACTACAGATACGCTCGCACCGCCGAAGGTTCCGGTGGTGGTGAGGATGGTTGTTGGCTGAACTGACGTAAACATGTTATGACCTTCGCTGATATATCTTTTAAATCATATCCGGACGAGCCGTTAAACTTTAAAAATTTGCTGCCGATAGTTCTTTTCAATACCATCAATATGCATGTAAAGATGAACAAAATCATATCAGCATATTTGGTAGTTGCGTATTTGTCGGCTCGACTTATTGCACAATCCAACTGTGCGAGAGACTGGATAAAAACCGTTGTGTTTCGATAAAAAATCACAAAAAGGATGTGCATATGTTGAAAAGATTAGTCGCGGGACAGATGAGCTTACCGATGACTTTCTGGGGATGGGGAATTTGCGGTAATTTTCTACTGGGTCTCATTGGGCTTGCTGGAGTGCAGACCGGTCACCCGGCCATGGTGCCGCTTTCCTATATACTAAAAGCCATTCTGTTCAGTGCTGTACTTTCCGGCATAACTTTCATTCTGCGTCGAAAAATCACGGTATTGGGTGGGATCGCTTTTTTTATTATTTTGATTCAGGTGATTATGAGTGTAGTGATGACGATTGGCCTTTTCTCGTTATTTTTTGAATAATCACAAGAAAGAGAGTTCCGGTTTGCCAGCAGGATCCCTGACGGTTAGTAACATCGAGAACTCGTGCCTCCTTATGGCGAAGGAGGCACGCCGTTGCTGGCTGGATAGCCGATATTATTTTAGGTTGCCGATCTCGCTCAGGAATTCGTCAACCTGCTCGGGCGTCGCCGTGTCTGCCTGGTAAAGGATATCGAGCTTGACGTTCTTCAACCCGCAGAAGCCAAACACGCCTTCGATAATCTGCGTCTGAATCGCCGTCGAATAGCCGTGTTTATCAAATCCGGTCAGATCGCTACCGCCAGTGGCAATCAGGCGGACGGGAACATCCCGTAAGTTGCCCACAATCCGGCCGTCTTCGGCCACCTTATACGCCCAGTTCAGGGTTAACACGCGATCGAACCAGCCTTTCAACAGCGCGGGAACCGACCACCAGTACACCGGGAAGACGAATACCAGCATATCCGCGCGCTCGACGCGCTGCTGCTCGCGCAGAATATCGTCGGGAAGGGCGCTCGGATTGCCGTGATACAAATCGAGATCGGCGCGGGTCATCGCCGGATTAAACCCTTCAGCATGCAGATCGGCGAACTCAACCTGCGTACCTTCCTCGCGTAATTTCCCGGCAATACGGGCTGCCAGCGTATGGGATAACGAATTGTCGATCGGGTGTGCCGTCACGATCAGCGCGTTTTTAATGGCATGTGTTGCAGACATAGCGACCTCCAGAAGGGGGAGAAGTAACGCCTATATTACTATTGGTAACTTAGGTGTCAATCCGCCCCAGGCGATCATTTTGTGCTATCCGCGTAGGTCTCCAGCACCCCGGTCATGGCGCCGCTGAGCGTATCTTCCGCCACGTTCCGGGCGAGCACGCCGTTGCCCGCCGCGGTGCTGAGCGCCTCCGCCGCGCCAATAATAGCCGTCAGTACCGCTTCCCCCTGAACGCCTTTTAAGACGATAAAAGGGGAAAGCGCGGTGCGCAGGCAGTCGGCACATTCGGCCACGCATGCTTCCCGAAACGTCTGCAGCGCGCGAGAACCGGACAGCGCCGCGGCGATTGGCCCGGTTTCAGGCCCGGCGGCAATCGCACAGTCGATATAGGCCGCGCTGAAAAAGCGGATCGTCTTCTCCAGCGTTTTGCTGTCGACCGCCAGCGTCTCGCGGAATTTCGCCAGCTGCCGATCGCTATAATCCTTGTACAGCGCCATCAGCAACCCTTCACGATCGCCAAAGTGGTCGTAGGGGATAGGTTTGGTCACGTTTGCCCGCTCGGCCAGGTAGCCAAGCGTCAGCGCCTCCGTGCCTTGCTGACGCACGATCCCTCGCGCAACCTCCAGCAGCTGCACGCGGCGATCCTCTTTTCTTAAGCGCTTAACAACCATGCTTTCCTCAGAAGTGTTATCTACTCATGGTAGTTTACACGTTTTCAGTAACGTGCTGCACGCGTTGTTCCGCGGGGCGGATCCGAAACCAGATCGCATACATCGCGGGCAGGAAGACGAGCGTAATAATCGTCCCGCCCAGCGTTCCGCCGATCAACGTCCAGGCCAGCGTGCCCCAGAATACCGAATGCGTCAGGGGAATGAACGCCAGCACGGCCGCCATGGCGGTCAGTAAGACCGGGCGTGCGCGCTGGACAGTCGCTTCAACCACCGCCTGGAACGGATCGAGGCCGTCCTTCTGGTTATGATCGATTTGACCGATCAGGATCAGCGTATTGCGCATCAGAATGCCGGAAAGGGCGATCAGACCGACCAGCGCGTTAATGCCAAACGGCTGATTAAATATCAGCAGGGTCGGCACGACGCCAATCAGCCCCAGCGGCGCGGTTAAGAACACCATCACCATCGCGGAGAGTGAGCGCACCTGCAAAATGATGATCAGCAGCGTCAGAGCTATCATGATCGGGAACAGCGGTAACATCGCCTGCGTCGCTTTGCCCGATTCCTCAATCGAACCCGCCATGTCAATACGGTATCCGGCCGGCAGCGCATCAACGATCGGCTGGAGCTGCTTCATGATGGCGACCGACACGTCCGGTGGCTGAAGATTGTCGGCAATATCGCCCCGCACGGTAATTGTCGGGGTGCGATCGCGACGGCGAAGGACCGGGTCTTCCATGCCGACCTCTATCTTGCCAATTTGAGACAGCGGCACGCGCTGTCCCGCATTGCCGACCAGGGTAAAGCCTTCGATTTTTGCCGGGTCAAGACGGATATCGCCCGCCGCGCGGGCAACGACGTCTACCGATCGAATATCTTCCCGCACGGAGGTGACAGGCACGCCTGAAAGCAGAAACTGAAGCTGATCGGCAACGGCGCTGGAGGTTAAGCCGGTCGCCTGCAGGCGGTTTTGATCGAGAGTGAAATGCAGGACGGGAACGCGTGACCCCCAGTCGGTGTTGACGGTTCGCATCATCGGGCTTGCCTGGAGTACGGCTTTCACCCGTTCGGCGATGTCCTGCACCTGTTTGACATCCGGGCCCGACACGCGCCAGGCAACCGGGAAGGGCGAGTAGGGGCCAAACACCAGCTGCGTCACCCGCACGCGGGCTTCGGGCGCAATACCGCTGGCGACGGCCTCCCTGAGCCTGAACTTAAGCGCCTCGCGTGACGTCTCGCTGTTCGTCAGGATCACGATTTTTGCAAAAGAGGGATCGGGCAGTTCAGGTGCCATTGCCAGATAAAAACGGGGCGAACCCTGACCAATATAGGCCGTGACGATTTTGGCTTCCGGCTGCTGGCCCAGCCACGCTTCTATTTTTGCGGTGGCGGCGCTGGTTTGCGCAATCGAGGTGCCGTAGGGCATCTGTACTTCAACCAGCACTTCCGGGCGATCGGAGGTCGGGAAAAACTGTTTTTTTACCAGCCCCATGCCGAGCACGGCCAGAATGAAAATGGCAACCACGGAGCCGGCCACGCGCCACTTTCTGGCGATAACGCGGCCAAGCAGCTGGCGAAAACGGTTATAGCGGGGCGTGTTATAGATGGCGGCATGACCCCCTTCTACTTTGGGGATCGCCGGCAGGATCTTCACCCCAAGATAGGGCGTGAACACCACCGCGACAAACCACGATGCAATCAGGGCGAGGCCGACAATCCAGAACATATTGCTGGTGTATTCCCCGGCGGTCGACTGGGCAAACCCATTCGGCATAAAGCCAATCGCCGTCACCAGGGTTCCGGCCAGCATGGGCGCGGCGGTATGGCTCCAGGCGTAGGCTGAGGCTTTGATTCTGTCGTAACCTTCCTCCATCTTCACCACCATCATTTCGATGGCGATAATGGCATCATCAACCAGCAGGCCGAGGGCGAGTATCAGGGAGCCCAGCGTGACGCGGTCAAAGTTTATTCCCGCGGCCTCCATCACCACGAAGACGACCGCCAGCGTCAGCGGGACCGCCGCCGCAACGACTACCCCCACGCGCCAGCCCATGCTGACAAAACAAACCACCATGACCACAAGCAGTGCGACAAAGAATTTGATCATGAACTCATCGACCGACGAGCGAATATTGACGGACTGATCGGTGACTTTGGTCAGGGACATGCCAAGCGGCAGGCTATCATTAATTTTTGCCGTTTCCGCATCCAGCGCTTTACCCAGCGCCAGACCGTTCCAGCCTTCGCGCATTACGATACCCAGCAGAAGGGCGGGTTCATGCTGATTGCGTATCAGCATCGTCGGGGGATCTTCGTAGCCTCGCTCAACCGTTGCCACATCGGACAGCTTGAGGGTTTTGCCCTGAGCGACAAAAGGCGTATCGCGGATTTTCTGCAGTTCATCGAACGCGCCGTCAAGGCGGATAAAAATCTGCGCTCCTCGGGTCTCAATCGAACCCGCCGCGGTCAACGCGTTCTGGCTGTTGAGGGCCTTGAAAATATCCTGGGGTGAGAGCCCTATCGTCGCCAGACGGTCGTGGGAGAAGGCGACATAAATCCGCTCGGCCTGTTCGCCGATAATGTTCACTTTCTTCACGCCGGGAACGTGCAGAAGCTGCTGGCGCAGGCCTTCGGCATCGCGTACCAGCTGCCGCTGCGGTTCGCCTTTTGCTTTCAGGGCAAAGAGAGCAAAGGTGACATCCGAGAATTCGTCATTGATCATCGGGCCGATGACGCCCGCCGGGAGACGCTGCGATTCATCTCCAAGCTTTTTACGCGCCTGATAGAACTCCTCCTGCACTTCGGCTGGCGGGGTCTTGTCCTGCAACGACAGCGTGATGAATGCCATGCCGGGACGGGTATAAGTTTCGGTACGGTCATACCATTTGAGTTCCTGCAGGCGCTTTTCCAGCGGCTCCGCGACCTGATCCTGGATCTCCTGCGCGGTCGCACCCGGCCAGACGGTTATCACCGTCATTTGCTTCACCGTGAAGGGCGGATCTTCCGCGCGCCCGAGCCCAAAGAAGGCGTAAATTCCGGCAATCGTGACCAGAAAGATCAGAAACAGCGTGATGGAACGTTCGCGGACGGCCAGCGCGGACAGGTTGAAGCGGCTTCCGCTCATGGCGTGTTCTCCGCCAGGGCGTTATTGCGTTGTTTCGCGAGCCTGACGACCTCACCTTCGTGCAGAAGATGTGCGCCTAGCGCAACAATCTTCTCACCGGGCTTCACGCCGCCCGTGACCTGCGCCGCATCTTCACTCACGCTCAGCACCTTGACGGGCGTCCATGCGACCTTTGCGGGCTGGGCGGAAATGCGCCAGACGCCGGGACCTTTTCCTGCATCATAGAGTGAGGCCAGCGGGACCTGCATGATCTGACCTTCCGCTTTATTGTCCTGAATGTTCAGCGTGACGGTCGCCCCCAGCGGCGCGTTCGCCAGCAGGCCATCCAGCACGTAGCGGGCTTCATACGTGCGGGTCGCGGCATCGGCCGAGTCAGACAGCAGGCGAAGCGTTGCGGTGACTGGGTGTTTTTCATTGCCATAAAGCGTGGCCTGCGCTTCGCTGCCGACGGCAGGGCGCAATGTTTCCGGAAGCTGCACGAGCGCTTCACGCTGTCCCGCTCTGGCGAGCCTGATCGTCACCTGTCCGGCACTGACGACCTGACCCGGCTCGGCGAGCGTCTCCATCACCACGCCGTCTGAATCCGCCAGCAGTACGGCATATCCCGTGGCGTTTTGCGCCACGTTGGCCTGCGCGCGGGCGGCGCTGAGATCCGCCCTGGCCGTATCGGCCGCCGCTTTAATCTGATCGTACTCCGAGGCAGAAACGGCGCCGGACGCCACAAGTCCGCGATAGCGCGCCTCATCGCTGGAGGCTTTTCGCGCGCGCGCCTGAGCCGCATCCACCGCACGCTGCTGCGCCTGTGCCTGTAATTTCAGGTCAACCGGATCCAGGCGCAGCAAGGGCTGACCCTGTTTGACGGTCTGGCCCGTATCAACCAGTCGCTCAAGGATTTTGCCCTGAACTCTGAAACCTAAATCGCTTTGCGTTCTTGCGACCACCACGCCCGTGAAGGCGCGGGCGCTATTGTTCGCAAGCTCGACGGATGCGGATCGGACAAGCGGTGGCTTTGTACGCGGATCGTCACTTGCGGAAATATCGCCGCATGCCACCAGGGCAAACGGCATGAGACAAACGGCAACGCGGGCTGAAGTGAGCCTGAGCATGGGAAACCTTTTCGACGTAACAGGACGGTTTCCGCATTCTCTGACTAGTGACCAAAAATGTCAATGGTCACAAGTTAGGGGGCAAGGCTTCTTAAAATGAGTGAAGAGAGAAGCACCGCCGCGGTGGGAGCCATTTCGAGATTGTACTGCAGCTGAACGGGATTAATAAAAGGACACATCACCATGTGGATAGCCTGAGTGACCTCATCCAGCGGCGTTTTTCTTTCAAACTCTCCGGCCTGCCTGCCTTCGATAATGATGCTCTCAATCAGCTTCATCAGGCTTTCTGCATACCGCTCTGTCGACGGCCACTGCTCGCGCGCGGCGACGGCGGCGATGTCGTAAAGCTTACGATCGTGGAAAAACAGCTCGCTTCCCGCCTCGGTGAGCGCCTTGAAAAGACGGCGGAGTTTTTCGCTTGCTGACGGCGCATCCTCAATGGCGGAAAGCACTGCCGCCATGATCAGCTCCAGGCGGTTAGCGCAGATCACTTCGCCAATAGCCTGCTTGGAATCGAAGAACTTATAAATGTAGGATTTTGAAAAACCAATGGATTTAGCCAGTTCGGCGACGGTGGTTTTTTCATAGCCGTAGTGACCGAAGTGCTCAAAGGCCGCTTCGACGATTTGCTCTCTGACAGAATGGTCAAGTGGACCACGTATTGATGGGGCGTTCATAGTTTTAGTCATTATGTAAGCTTAGCGTGACGGGCCATGGTTGGCAACGAGTGACCATTTTGTATTTTGGTTACAGTTGTGCTGCCTTACGCCGTAAAGACGGGACAATCGGCCAGGTGGAGTAAGTGTATCACTGTTTTTTACGTTAATGTTTTTTAAGCCAGTCGAGAAAAAACTGGCTAAACGCCGTGACCTGAAGCGGCTGCAGTTTGCGCTGCGGGTAGACAAACTGCAGCCCGACATCTTTGCGATCGTATCGGCTAAACCCGGTGAAACTGTCGGCAAACAGCACCGTGAGCCTTCCGGTTTCAACGTCGTCTTTGACGTCCCACCACGATTTCCCCGCGATGCCCGCTCCGCTGAGCGCCCACTGACGAAGCAATGCTCCGTCGTCGCACACCATGGCGGGCTCAACGCGAACAATGCTTTCCTCACCATTAGTTTCAAAGCGCCATTCATTCATCACCACGCCCTGCGATTCCAGCGCCAGGCACCGGTGCCGGGCTAAATCGGCAAACGTGGCGGGGACGCCGTGGTCGTTAAGATACGCCCCGGAGGCAACCAGCACCCGACGGTTCGGGCGGATGTTTCTGACAACAAGACTGCTGTCCGGCAGGTTGCCAAAACGCACGCTCATATCCAGCCGGTTAGCGACCAGATCCTCAACGTGTTCTCTTAACGAAATGAAAAATTTAACGTCAGGATGGCGCCGGGAAAAATCAATGACGGCGGGGCTAAGATACTGTCTGCCAAAATCCGAGGGCGCGGAAAGGCGAATATTGCCGCTGAGCACGCCCTCTTTTTGCGTCAGTAACGACTCGGCATGATGCATCTCTTCCAGCACGCGCAGCGCGGCATGGTAAAACTCTTCCCCGGCGCGGGTCAGGGTGAGGGATCGCGTTGAGCGGTGAAACAGGCGCGTCTGGTAACGCTCCTCAATCGCCTTCAGCCTGGCCGTCATGGTCGCGGGGGAAAGCGACAGGCGTCGTCCGGCGGCGGAAAGACTTCCGGCCTCGGCAACTTCCACCAGTAAAGCCATGTCTTCGAGTTTACCCATTATTCATATTTTCCGAAAAGTGCATCTGCTTTTAGCGTAATTATCAAAATCAGATGCGGACTGTAAAGTGATTTTATCCAAACCATAAGGGATAAAATCATGCAACGTACCTCACTTTTTGAACGCTACAGGCTGGGTTCGCTGGACCTGAAAAATCGTATCGTCATGGCGCCGATGACCCGCGCACGCTCCCTTCAGCCGGGAAATATCCCCTCCGCGCTGATGGCAGAGTATTACCGGCAGCGTGCCAGCGCGGGATTAATCATCACGGAAGCCACGCAGATTTCGCCTCAGGGCCAGGGATACTCATGGACACCCGGCATCCATTCGCCTGAACAGGTTTCGGGATGGCAACTCACGACGGGCGCCGTGCATCAGGCGGGCGGAGTGATTTTTTCGCAACTCTGGCACGTCGGGCGAATGTCGCACGCCAGTTTTCACCAGGATGGTCAGCCCGTCGCCCCGTCAGCGCTGGCCCCGGATGCGCAGGTGTGGGTGGTGAATGAGCGTGGGGAAGGCCAGATGGTTGACTGCCCGCAGCCGAGAACGCTCTCGCGCAAGGACATTCAGAACATCGTCGCGGACTATCGCCAGGCCGCTTTGAATGCCGTTCAGGCCGGGTTTGATGGTGTCGAGGTCCACGGCGGAAACGGGTATCTGATAGACCAGTTCCTGCGCCAAACCTCCAACAAACGCACGGATGAGTACGGCGGTACGCTGGTGAACCGCATCCGTTTTGCCCAGGAGGTGTTAAGCGCCATTGCCGAGGCCATTGGTCACGAGCGCACGGGCATCCGCCTTTCCCCATTTATTACCCAGCGCGGGATGAACGACCCGCAGGTCTCTGAAGCCATACTTGCGCTTGCGGCCTGGTGTGAACAAAAAGGTATTGCATTCATCCATCTGGCGGAAGCCGACTGGGATGATGCCCCTCAGGTACCCGATCATTTCCGTCAGTCCCTTCGCGAGACCTTCAGGGGAACTCTTATCGTCGCGGGTAACTATGACCTTGATAAAGCAGAAAAGATCCTTGCTGCCGGCTATGCCGATTTGATTGCCTTCGGCCGACCGTTTATTGCCAACCCCGATTTGCCCCACCGGCTGGCAAACCAGCTGCCTCTTGCCCAGGTGCGCGACCCCGCCACGCTGTTTGGCGGTACCGGCACGGGATATACCGATTACCCAACGTACGCTCTACAGGAGGAAACATTATGACCCGTAAAACCTTAATTATCGGCGGCGCTTCCGGCATCGGTTTCGCCGTGGGCAGCCTGCTTGCCGGGCGCGGTGAGGAGATTATTCTTGCGGGACGCGACAGCGCAAAACTGGACGCCGCGCGACAGCGGCTGAGCGCCCACGCCGCGTCCGTTCACACCCTCGTGCTGGACATCAGCCGTGAGGAAGAGCTTGTTGCGCTCGGGGAAACGCTGGGCGAGGTCAATAATGTTGTCGTCACGGCGGGTTCACAGGCGCCGGGCGGGTTGCTTTCCGGACTGGATCTCCGTGCGGCAAGGCAGGCCTTTGATACAAAATTCTGGGGAAGCCTCAATGTCGCCCGCTATCTCAGCGGGAATATTGCCCCCCGCGGTACGTTGACGTTCACCAGCGGTTTCGTGGCGCGCCGCACCGTGGCGGGCGCCATCGTAAAAACAACGATGAATGCCGCCATTGAAGCTGCGACAAAAGTGCTGGCGAAAGAGCTTTCACCGCTGCGCGTCAACGTCGTCAGTCCGGGGCTGACCGACACGGAAGCGTATGCGGGGATGGACGCCGCCGCGCGGGAAAAAATGCTCGTCGGCGCGGCGGAAACCCTGCCAGCCAAGGCCTGGGGAAGGGCGGAGGACATCGCGCAGGGGTATCTTTTCGCCATTGATAATCCCTTTGTCACGGGATCGATTATTGATATTGAGGGCGGGGCGTTAATTAACTGACCCTCATTAAATTGGTCCGCAGGTCTTCGTCTGCGGGTGACGTAATACTCTATTGAGAAACAACATGAAATATACGACGTGTTTTCGTCCCTCTATCGCGGCGCTTATTTTTGCCGGTCTGTCGGGCAATGCTATTTCCTCGCAGGGGGAATGGCTACAGCCGAAACAGCTTATTGTGGACAACAGTCTGTCACAGGCACAATTAAAGGCGAATGAAGCCGCTGCCAGAAAATATGCCACGTTCTGGAACACCGGTAATGAAACTCTGGCGCGTGATGCCCTGGCAGTAAACTTTATTGATAAAACGCCCCCGGAAGGACGTAAGCAAGGTCCCGAGGGCGCTATTCTAGCTTCCAGGGCGTTTCGGACAGCCGTGCCTGATTTGCGTTGTGACGTTGAGCAAATGATTATTTCAGGCGATCGCGTGGTTTCGCATCTACATTTTCACGGCACCTTCACCGGGACATTTGGCAAGCTGAAAGGACAGGGGCAGAAAATAGATTTTATCGCCACCGATATTTATGAAGTCGCTGACGGTAAGATTGCGGCAAACTGGCACATTGAGGACAACCTGACGCTGATGAAACAGCTCGGCGCGCTGTAAAGTCACCACTCCGGGGCGGCCCGGAGTGATGCGAAAATCCTATAAGCCAAGATCGCTCAGCGAAGGGTGATCGTCCGGGCGTCTGCCCAGCGGCCAGTGGAACAGGCGCTCGGATTCTTTTATCGGCATATCGTTTACGCAGGCAAAGCGGCGCTTCATCAGGCCGTCCGGCTCAAACTCCCAGTTTTCATTGCCGTAAGAGCGGAACCAGTTGCCGGAATCATCATGCCATTCATAGGCATAGCGCACCGCGATCCGGTTATCCGTAAATGCCCAGAGCTCTTTAATCAGACGATACTCCAGCTCTCTTTTCCATTTCCGCTCCAGAAACGCCTGGGCTTCTTCACGGTTGGTGGCGAACTCTGCGCGGTTACGCCATTGGGTGTCCAGCGTATAGGCAAGCGCGACTTTCGCCGGATCGCGGCTGTTCCAGCCATCTTCTGCCAGCCTGACTTTTTCGATGGCGCTTTCACGAGTGAACGGCGGTAAAGGAGGACGAGTGTTCATGGCGATTACCTCAGTGTGATTTATGTAGACAGGTCTGTCTACTTGCGGTAATCTATGCCTGAAAAATAACGCTGTCAACACTCTTTTTGAGGCTGTCGAAAAAATGAAAACCGAACCCGCAGGTAACGAGACAAAAATCAGCGTCAGAGATAAAATATTACTCACGGCGCACGATCTTTTTTATTCCACTGGCTTCAGGGCGACGGGGGTGGACACGCTGATTAAAGCATCGAAAGTGACTAAGGTGACGTTTTATCGCCATTTTCCGAGTAAGAGCTTGCTTATTCTCGCCTATTTACACTATCGACATGAAATATGGATTAACTGGTTTGAGGCCACGCTTCGTCGACATCTCGTTGAAGGCCAGACGCCTGCGGACGCTCTATCGGCTACCCTTTATGAATGGTTTATTTCGCCCGAATTCCACGGCTGCGCGTTTATTAACGCCAGCGCGGAAGCCAAATCCGAAGAGATTGAAAGCGAAATAAAAGAGATTTGCCGCGATCATAAAATCGAAACAAAGAAGATTATTGCGTTGCTGACGAAGATTGCTGATGAGCGCGTCGTCAATGAAATCATGTTGCTCATTGACGGCGCAATTATTCATGCGCAAATGGGCATGGATACAGAAACGATAATAAATGCGTTAAAAAGGGTCTTAGCGGAACTGACCGGCCAGTGAGATTCCGGTGCTTAATCAACTCTTGCACCAGGTCGATTAAGCATCCGCGTTACACTGTTGGAATGGTGCCGCCATCAATCACAAATTCAGTACCTGTGATACTCGCAGCATGCGATGAAGCGAGGAAGACGATGAGGTTGGCAACCTCAATCGGTCGGGCAGGGCGTCCGAGCGGTATTCCACCTAACGCCTTCATAATGATCTGTTTGCCACCTTCATAGTCTGTTCCTGCCTGCTTTGCCAGTCTCTCCGCCAGTGCCACTGCCGCTTCAGTTTCGATCCAGCCGGGGGCAACGCGCACCACCCGAACACCTTTCGGCGAGACTTCCTTTGAAAGACTTTTACTGTAGGTTGAGAGGGCTGCCTTAGCCGCCGCATAACCCGTTGTTGAATCCGGTAAAGGCAGTTCGCGCTGGATAGACGTCACGTGAATAATCACCCCATTTCCCTGCTCAAGCATTCCGGGAAGCAGGGCGCGATCTAAGCGTACTGCAGGTAACAAATTAAGATTGAGCTCCTGCTGCCACTCGTCTTCGCCAAGTGCAGCAAAACCGCCACCGGGTGAGGTTGAACCGCCTGCAACATGGATAATTACGTCGACACCTCCCATCTGTTCCTGCACTGCGGATGCGACTGAGGCACATCCAGCGACCGTAGTAAGATCAGCGGCTACGAAAGTATCCGCGATATTTACGTCTGGATCGTGGCGCGCCGTGGTAAATACCGTTGCACCGAGTTGTTTTAAAAGTCCGACGACTGCTTTGCCGAGCCCTTTCGTGCCAGCGGTAACAAGCACGCGCTTGCCTTTAAAATCAATATCTAATGACATGGACTTTCGCTCCCATTATTTACAGTACAGGTATATTCAACATAGACTGAGTAATTAACAAGTACGCACGAAAAAGTGAGTTACTAAATTATGAGTAAGTTATATAGTCCGGAATCTGCCGCAAGCGGCGTGGAGCAAGTATTACGGTTGCTGGAAGGGCGCTGGAAATTAATTATTCTTTTTCATCTTTTCGACGGAAAAGTGCAGCGCTATTCTGATTTCGAAAAACTGATCCCCGGTATTTCCCAAAAGATGCTGGCGCAGCAACTTCGACAACTCGAGTCCGACGGTATCGTTTCGCGGATGGTTTACCCTCAAGTGCCACCGAAAGTAGAGTATCGCCTCACCGATTGGGGGCAGGCATTATGCCCGGCGCTTGATGCCATGCTGAAATGGGCAGAAAAACGTGAGGCTTACGCAAGCCTGTAAGCCTGGCGGTCAGCACGCTTCAATGGAATAGCGTTATCCGTAACCCATTTGTGCAAAGGAAACGAAAAAATGAGAACACAGAAACGATGCCTTGGCTGCGTAGCTATTGTGGTTGATGACTACGATCGCGCCATTGAGTACTACACCGACAAGCTGGGGTTTACCCTCGTAGAGGATACGCCCCAACCGGGAAAACGCTGGGTAGTCGTCTCACCCAACCCGGAAAGCGACTGCAATATCCTGCTGGCTCGTGCCTCTAACGAGAGGCAGGAAGGTTTTATCGGTAATCAATGCGGCGGCAGAGTTTTCCTGTTCCTTCAGACGGATGATTTTTGGCGCGATTACCATGCCATGAAGGCAAAAGGCGTTCATTTCTGCGAAGAACCTCGTCAGGAAGAGTACGGTACGGTGGTGGTGTTTGAAGATATTTACGGCAACCGCTGGGATCTTTATCAGACTGCGCAACCGTGAATACCACCGCAAATAATGTGTCATTCGCCTTTTGTCCTGTACGCTTCCCAGCAGAGCGTACTCAAAATTATGGGGATGTCTCTTTAGGGCCAGGGCTCTCGTCCCGCTGTGCCAGCGACAGCGCGCTGGCGCTTGCGGGATCGAACAGCGAGATGCTCTCAATCTGATTGAGTAAAATCACCTTGCGGAATGACATGGCGCTGCGGGGTTCAGAGTCGAGCGTAATGTCATGCTCCGCATACCACCTGCTGTAATTATTCTCGATGCGCAGGTTCATCGTCTTCGCATCCCGGTACCCGCTCAACATCGGGATCAGCACGATATTGGCCGTTTTTTCATATTCCAGCGTCGCGGTGTGGATCATGCCGACGTAAATCCGTCTCGAGCGGAGCGTGACCTGCGCCAGCTCGCCTTGTTCCATACACTGGTATAGCAGCTGTTCGATACCGCTCGACTGCGCCAGACGTTTGTAGAGCTTTTTCCGGCTTTCGCCGTCCAGCCTGGCGCTGCCTGCCCAGTTAGAGCGGTAGAGGCAAAACAGGATGGCGAACGCCAGCATCACGACAACCGGCGCCTGGATGCCCAAAAAACTCCAGTTCATAAAGTCGATTTGCCAGTCGGTGTATTTCGGTGAGGCAAAGTGAAAAGCGTTATTGGCGGCGGAAAGGGCGAGCAGCAGCAGCCAGAGCAGCCCCGTAGCAATCACCCCCTGCAAAACGAAAATACAGCCGTAAAGTGCAACTAGAAAATAGACGTCCCAGCCGAAGGAACGCTTGATTTTAAAGCGGGTCGACAGGTCGCGGCTGGTGTACCAGTACCCGCAGACCATCAGCACCATAAATATCGCCGTTCCCATATCAGGCCCTCTTCAGCATGTTGACGTGACGCAGAAAATCCTGCCGCACCTCGTTGCTTTTGTAGTTCACGGAGGCGTTCCCGTCCTGGTCGATTATGATGCGGTCGCCATCTTCGACGGCTTCAATAATTTCCTGCTGGCTCATCACCTGCAGTAAGGATTCCGGGCTGGAGAAAAGAGAGAGAAAGAAACGTTTCATGTCAGGCATCCTTATGAATAAAAAGGATAAGCCTGGAAGATGACCGCTGAATTTGCCTTAAGGATAACCTGAAAGTGAAAGCCGGGTGGCGGCTACGCCTTACCCGGCCTACAAAAACGTCAAATGATTGAGTTATCAAGTTGTTGATATTTATAAGTAATAAAAAATAAATTTGCACAAACTTGGACAAATAACGTTAATTGTGTAAGTTTTAAGTATGCGATTACGCCACGTTGTTTACAGCCAGGATGTGACCCATGAGCACTTTGCCCTCTGTCGTGAGTCGGTTTGTTGAGTACTACGCCGCACTGGATAGCCAGCCGCCGTCCGCGCTGGTCGGGCTTTACCATTCAAACGCCACGCTTGTCGATCCGTTCGGCGAGCATGACGGTATTTTTGCGCTCCAGCGCTATTTCACCCATCTGCTGGCCAACGTCGAGAACTGCCGTTTTTCTATCGATACGCCGCTGTGCAGTGGGAACCGGTTTGTTGTCACCTGGGTGATGCACTGGTCGCATCCGCGCATTGCCGGAGGTGAGCCGCTCGATCTGCCGGGGTGCTCGGTGGTGGAGACGGAAAACGATCTCATCACGCGCCAGCGCGACTACTACGATGCGGGAGAGATGATCTACGAACATCTCCCGCTGCTGGGCTGGGCGGTACGCGGCGTGAAGCGGAGGGTTAAATCATGAAGACGGTGCTGATTACCGGCGCAAGCTCGGGCATTGGCGCCGGGCTGGCAAAATCCTTTGCCGCTGACGGCTACCATGTGATTGCCTGCGGGCGCGATCCGGCGCGTCTGGAAGCGCTGCATCAGACCTGCCCCAATCTTACCGTTCGTCTGTTCGATATGACGGACCGGGACGCCTGTCGCCAGGCGCTGACCGGCAGTTACGCCGATCTGATTATTCTCTGCGCCGGTACCTGCGAATATCTCGACCAGGGCGTGGTGGACGCAGCGCTGGTAGAGCGGGTCATGAACACCAATTTCCTCGGGCCGGTGAACTGCCTTGAGGCGCTACAGCCGCAGCTGGTTGCCGGTAACCGCGTGGTGCTGGTGAGTTCGATGGCCCACTGGCTTCCCTTCCCGCGTGCTGAGGCCTATGGCGCGTCTAAAGCCGCGCTGAGCTGGTTTGCCGAAAGCCTGCGCCTGGACTGGGAGCCAAAAGGCATTGCCGTGACGGTTGTTTCCCCGGGCTTTGTCGATACGCCCCTGACGCAAAAAAACGATTTCGCCATGCCGGGCAGGGTGACCGTCGACGAGGCGGTGAAGGCGATCCGTATCGGGCTGGCGGCTGGGAAAATGCACATCGCGTTTCCGTCCGGGTTTGGCTTCATTTTGCGGCTGCTCTCCGGGCTGCCTGCGTTTCTACAGCGCACGCTGCTGCGCAGGATGGTGCGTTCATGAACATTGCAATTATCGGCAGCGGCATTGCCGGACTGACCTGCGCCTGGCGCCTGGCCGGGCATCATCAGGTGACCCTGTTTGAAGCGGGATCCACACCGGGCGGCCATACCGCAACGGTTGACGTGACGACGCCCCAGGGCACATACGCGATCGATACCGGTTTTATCGTCTACAACGACCGCACCTATCCGCGCTTTATGGGCCTGCTCAGCGAGCTGGGCATCAGCGGGCATAAAACGCAGATGAGCTTTTCGGTACACAACCCCGAAACGGGGCTGGAGTACAACGGTCACACCCTGACGTCGCTGTTTGCCCAGCGTCGCAACCTGGTGAATCCGGCGTTCTGGCGTCTGCTTGGCGAGATCGTCCGCTTCAATCGTCTGGCAAAACAGGCGCTGGATGGGGTGGTGGACCCGAACGCCACGCTGCAGACGTTTCTGGACCAGCACGGCTTTACGCCGTTTTTTGCGCGCCACTATATTTTGCCGATGGGAGCCGCCATCTGGTCATCCTCGCTGCAGGAGATGAAGCGCTTCCCGCTGCCGCTTTTCTTACGTTTCTTCCAGAATCACGGGCTGCTGGATATCACCCATCGCCCGCAGTGGTACGTTGTGCCGGGCGGCTCGCGAGAGTATATCCGTGCGATGCTGGACAAATTAGGCGATCGGCTGACGCTGCATCTCAATTCACCGGTGCAGCGGGTGAGCCGCCACGAGGACGGGGTTACGCTTCAGCTTGAAAACGGCAGCCATACTTTCGATCGGGTGATTTTTGCCTGCCACTCCGCCAGTGCTCTGGCGATGCTTGACGATCCCACCTCCGCAGAGCGCGAGGTGCTGGGCGATATTGGCTGGCAGCGCAACGAGGTGGTGTTGCACAGCGACCCGCGCTGGCTGCCGGTGCGGCCGCGGGCGTGGGCGAGCTGGAACTACCGCCTGAGCGCGCAGGAGCAGGCCAGCGCCTGTGTTACCTACAACATGAACATTCTGCAGGGGCTGCCTGCGGGCAGTCCGCTGTTCTGCGTCACCCTGAACCCTGACGCACCGGTAGATGAACGCTTCGTTCTGCAACGCTTCGTTTATGAACATCCGCTGTTTAACCCGCAAAGCTGGCGGGCGCAGGCGCGGCGCGGCGAGATCAACGGTCATAACCGGAGCTGGTACTGCGGGGCCTACTGGTACAACGGTTTTCATGAGGATGGCGTGCGCAGCGCGCTGGACGTGGTCAATGCGATAGCGGCCGGAGAGGGGAACTAAGATGAACAGCTGCCTCTACCACGGCGTATTACGCCACCGCCGCCTCCAGCCGAAAAACCACGAATTCAGCTACAGCGTCTTTATGGCCTGGCTGGATCTCGATGAACTGCCGCTGCTGCCGTCCGTCGGCGTACGGCACAATCGCTTTGCCGCCGCCTCGTTCCACGACGCGGACTATCCGCTCGGCACGCCGCTTAAGGAGAACGTGCTCAGCAGGCTGGAGAGCCTGACCGGAGAACGTCCGGACGGGCGGGTCATGCTCCTGACGCAGCTGCGCTATTTCGGCTTTCATTTCAATCCGGTCAACTTTTACTACTGCTATGACGAGAAGGAGACGCTGCGCTGGGTGCTGGCGGAGGTCCGAAACACGCCGTGGAATGAACGTCATTACTATGCCGTCAACGGACAGAATGCACAGCCCACGGAAAAAGCGTTTCACGTTTCCCCCTTCAATCCAATGGACATGATCTACCACTGGCGCTTTAACGACCCGGATAACACGCTGCATATGCACATTGAAAATCATCAGGAAGCGAAGGTCTTTGACGCCACGCTGGCGCTGCGCCGGGAGCCTTTGACGCGCCCCGCGCTGCGTGGGCTTTTGGTGCGTATCCCGCTCATGACCCTGAAAACTGTTTTTGCCATTTACTGGCAGGCGCTGCGGCTCTGGCTCAAGCGCGTGCCGCTGTATAACCACCCCGTCAGCAGGAGTGAACGCTCATGACCGATCCCGTCTTTGCGTTAGAACCCGATATCCCGCGCAACGTGCGCATCGCGCGCTGGCTGCTTTTTCGTCTGTTAAGCGGTATCCGCGGCGGCTCGCTCACCCTGCGTGAAGGGGCGCAGACCTTCCATTTTGGCGAGACATCCTCCGCGCTGCACGCCGACGTACAAATCCTCACGCCCGGCGTTTACTGGCGAGTTTTAACGGGCGGTAGCCTTGCTGCCGCAGAAGCCTGGATGGACGGCGAATGGGAAACCACGCACCTTACGCCGCTTCTGGAACTGCTGGCGCTCAACGGCGAGGTGCTTGGCCGTCTGGAAAACGGGTTCCGCCTGTTCGGCAGGCCGCTGGAGCGTCTGCGCCACTGGACGCGGCGTAACTCCCGCGCGCAGGCGCGTGAAAATATTGCCGCTCATTACGATCTGGGCAATACCTTCTATGCCCATTTTCTGGATAAAGAGCTGCTCTATTCCAGCGCCTTGTTTACGGAGGACGAGCAGGACCTGACGGCGGCCCAGCAGGCCAAAATGGCGCGCCTGTGTGACCAGTTAATGCTAGAACCGAGTGACCACCTGCTGGAAATCGGTACCGGCTGGGGCGCGATGGCGGAATACGCGGCCCGTCATTATGGCTGTCGGGTGACTACCACCACGCTGTCGCAGGAGCAATACGTCTGGGCGACCGATCGAATTGCGCGCGCCGGACTGCAGGATCGGGTCGAGGTGCTGCTCTGCGACTATCGCGACCTCACTGGGCAGTACGACAAGCTGGTCTCGATAGAGATGATTGAAGCCGTCGGGCAGCGCTATCTGCCCACGTTCTTCCGTACCTGCCAGGCGCGGCTGCGCCCGGGTGGACGAATGGCGATTCAGGCCATCACCATTCAGGACCAGCGCTATCGCGACTACAGCAAAAGCGTCGATTTTATCCAGCGCTACATCTTCCCCGGCGGCTTCCTGCCGAGCATCACCGCGATGAACGAGCTGATGACGCGCCATACCGATTTCGTGGTGCGCAATCTTTTCGACATGGGACCGGACTACGCCCGCACGCTGGCCCACTGGCGGCAGCGCTTTGTCCACGCCTGGCAGGAGATTGAAAAGCTTGGCTTTGATGAGCGGTTCCGCCGCATGTGGCTGTACTACTTTGGCTACTGCGAAGCCGGGTTTAACGCCCGCACCATCAGCGTGGTGCAGCTGACCGCCGAGCGCGTATGAAACGATATCTTCAGGTCTTTCTGCTGGCCGTCGCGTTCGATCTTTACTGGGCGCTGGTGGTGCTCTTTCGCGAACAGGGCCTGATTATCTGGCTCGCGCTGGCGGTTCTGGCGTGCCTGCTTTTGCCGTCTGTATACCGTTTTTACGCCATTGGGCTGGCCGCGGCGGGAAGTTTGCTGGATACGCTCTGGGCGCTGACGGGACTGATTGCCTTTACGGGCGAGTCCCTGATGCCGCTATGGATGGTGGCATTGTGGCTGATGTTTGCCACCGTCTGGACGCAGCTTACGCGCACCACCACGTTGCCAGGCTGGCTGCTGACCCTGCTTGCCGCCGTGGGAGGCCCGGTAGCGTACCTGATTGGCGAGCGGCTGGGTGCCATCACGTTTCTGGAGCCAACCTTTATCGTCGTCAGCTGGATGGCGCCGGGGTGGCTGGTATTGATGCTGTTTTTCCACCTGCTGATGGGGAGACAAAAATGAGAGCTGCATTTTTGCTGCTTTGTCTGACGCTGGTTGTTCCCGTTGGCCAGGCCGCCGACTGGTTGGCGTGGCGGAAGGTGGGCGACGCCACGCTTACTTGGGGGCCGTTCACGGTCTATACCTCCCAGCTGCGTACTCCGGACGGGCGTTACGGTCGGGAGGACCAGGATCAGGCGCTGATTATTACCTATGCGCGCGACATCGATCGCGATGAACTGGTCGAGGCGACCCGCGACCAGTGGCAGGCGCAGGGTATCCTGGCGCAGGAAGCGCAAAGCGAAGCCTGGCTGCGGATGCTCCAGTCGCTGTGGCCTGATGTCCGACAGGGCTCACAGCTGGCGTTTGTTCTCAACGATAAGCAGGGGCAGTTCTGGTATCGCGATCCGACCCTTCAGAAAACCTTTATTCCCCTGGGACCACGCCAGTCAGAAGCGTTCAGCACCCGCTTTCTGGCCATCTGGCTCGATCCCCGCACGCAATACCCTGAACTGCGTCAGCAGTTAATCGGAGGCCAAAAATGAAACGTTTCCTGATGATGGCGCTGGCATTGACGATGCTTCTGGCGGGCTGTAGCACGGAGGTGACCGAGTACCGCCAGCAGCAGCCGCGGCTGGATATCTTCCACTACTTCCAGGGTAAAACTGAAGCGTGGGGGATGGTGCAGGATCGCAGCGGCAAGCAGATCCGCCGCTTTCACGTTGAGATTGCCGGGGATGTGATTGGCGATACGCTGACGCTCAACGAGCACTTCGTTTATGACGACGGTGAGAAGCAGCAGCGAGTCTGGCATATCCGGCGCCTGGGGAACGATCGCTACGAGGGAACGGCGGGGGATATCGAAGGGGTGGCGACGGGGCAGGCCGCCGGCAACGCGTTCAACTGGCATTACAGCATGAACGTGAAGGCCAACGGGAGCACGTGGCTACTGAACTTTGACGACTGGATGTACCTGCAGGATGAGAACCATCTGTTTAATAAAACCGAGATGAAGAAACTGGGCGTCACCGTCGCCACGGTAACGCTGTTCTTTACCCGTAAGACATGAGTCTAGTCGCGGGTGCTGTGAATTTTACTGCTCGAGTAGATGAACCAGAGAGCAATACCCAGGCAGACTACCGCCCCCAGACGGCTCGGCGAAAAGGGAATAGCGGCATTACCCAGCCAGCCAAAGTTATCAATCAACATGCTCATGGCGAGCTGGCCGAATATGACCGCCACCGTGGCGACGGCGGTGCCGATGCGCTGCACCGCCACGACCATAATCACAATATAAGGCACGCCAAACATTGCCCCGAGAAGCTGCCATTTCGGCACGTCCAGCAGGCTGATGGCCTGCTTAGGCTCAAAGAAGAAAATCAGCAGGGCGGTCACCAGCGCGCCGACGGAAAAGGTCAGAAACGCGCTTTTGAATACGCCCACGCTGCTGCCAAGCTGGCCGTTAATGGCGGCCTGAATGCTCAGCGTCGCGCCGCCGCATACGGCCAGAAGAATCATAATCAGTGTCATACGTTACCCCTGTGCGACCAGAACCAGTGCCGCAATAATGAACCCCAGAGCGATAATCCGCTTCGCATTTATCTTCCTGTGCGGCGAACCCAGCAGACCATAGTGGTCAATGATCAGGCTTTTAAAGACCTGGCCGGCCAGAATGCCAATCATGGTCATGCCGATGCCGATGGTGGGTGTCGCCACGGTCAGGATGACCACGTATACCGGACCGAGCACGCCGCCGAGCAGCTGCCAGCCGGGCTGTGCGAAAAACGACGGGCTGTTGCGCGGGCTGAAAAACAGCATCAGCAGAAACGTCAGCGCGGCACCGACGCCAAAAATGCTGAACGTCGCCCATAAATCTCCGACTTTTCCCCCCAGCGGTCCCAGCAGCCCCGCCTCGACGGAGAGGCCCATCCCGCCAGCAATCACCAGTAAAATCAAAACAAACTGCATTCTTCTTCCTCCGTTTTCAGGCGAAGAAGATTACGTCGCGAGCCTGGTGAGAAAAATGCCATAATGGTGGAAACACCTTTGCGAGAAATGCATTAATGGTTGACGCCAGCAATATCAACATTCGCACGCTGCTGATCTTCATCGACGTGTATGAAGCGCAGAATTTCTCAGTCGTGGCGCGGCGGCAGGGGATATCGGCCTCGCAGATATCGCGCGTGATCCACCAGCTTGAGGATGCGCTCGGGCAGCAGCTTTTCTACCGCAATACGCGGGCCGTCATTCCCACGGAAAGCGGTCATCTGTTTATCCGCTACGCCCGGTCAATGGCGGAAAACCTCGAAGAGGCGCGACGGGAGCTGGACGCGCGTGCGGTGGAACCGTCCGGTGCGATCCGCATTAACGGACCGGTGTTTTTCGGCCAGAAGCACATTGCGCCCGGCCTTCCCGGCCTGTCGGAACGCTATCCGCGCCTGAACGTAGAGCTGACGCTGACCGATGATTTTATCGACCCGCACCGCGATGCCGCCGACGTGATCTTCCGGATTGGCGTGCTAACGGACTCATCTTTTCACGCGCGGGTGTTCGGGCAGCAGGTGTATCATCTGGCCTCGTCGCCTGGCTACGTGCGTAAGTACGGTGCGCCTGAAGGGCCGGACGATCTTAACCGCCATCATTGTCTGGTCTATCGCGGATCGTCAGGGCCTAACCGCTGGCTGTTGCGCAGGGCGGGCGAGGCGTGGAGACACTATCCCGTGACGCCATTGATGACCTCGAATAATGCGGAGGCGCTGCTGGCTGCGGCGCGGGGCGGGATGGGGATTGTATTGTTTCCGGACTGGCTGGTGAGCGAGCCGCTCCAGCGCGGTGAGCTGATTCCGCTCCTGCCCGCGCTGGAGTGCGCCATCAATACGGAACAGCAGGCGATCGCGGCGATCTACCCTGATGCCCGACATCCGCCCCTGAACGTCAGGGCGGTAATTGATTATTACGTTGAGCGTTTTGGTACGCCGCTTTACTGGCAAACGTAAGGGATTACGCGCCAAGCTCTTTGCGGATAATCTCTGCGCCAGCGCTGAGTGCTCTCAGCTTGCCGTTAGCAACCTGACGGGAGAGGGGAGCCATGCCGCAGTTGGTTGACGGATAAAGCTTGTCCGCATCGACAAACTGCAGCGCTTTACGCAGCGTATCGGCCACTTCCTCCGGCGTTTCAACCGTGTTGGTTGCTACGTCAATCGCGCCAACCATCACTTTTTTACCTCGGATCAGCTCAAGCAGATCCATCGGCACGCGGGAGTTGTGGCACTCCAGGGAGATGATGTCGATGTTAGAGGTCTGCAGCTTAGGGAAGGCCTCTTCGTACTGGCGCCACTCGGATCCGAGCGTCTTTTTCCAGTCGGTATTGGCCTTGATGCCGTAGCCGTAGCAAATGTGTACCGCGGTCTCGCACTTCAGCCCTTCAATGGCGCGTTCCAGCGCGGCGATGCCCCAGTCGTTGACCTCGTCAAAAAAGACGTTAAACGCCGGTTCGTCGAACTGGATAATATCCACGCCCGCGGCCTCTAACTCACGCGCTTCCTGGTTGAGGATTTTGGCGAATTCCCAGGCCAGCTTTTCGCGGCTTTTATAGTGCGCGTCGTAGAGGGTGTCGATCATGGTCATCGGCCCCGGCAGGGCCCATTTGATCGGCTTGTCCGTAAGCTGGCGCAGGTACATGGCATCGTCGACGAAGACCGGTTTCTGGCGCGCAACCGCAGAAACTACGGTCGGCACGCTGGCGTCATAACGGTTACGAATGCGCACCGTCTGGCGGTTCTCAAAATCAACGCCGCTCAGGTGTTCAATAAAGGTGGTGACGAAGTGCTGGCGGGTCTGTTCCCCGTCGCTGACGATATCGATTCCCGCACGGATCTGCTCATCCAGAGACAGGCGCAGCGCATCCTGCTTGCCCGCCAGCAGTTCCTGATCCTGTAATTTCCAGGGTGACCACAGCGTTTCAGGTTGCGCAAGCCAGGTCGGCTTTGGCAGGCTGCCAGCGGTAGAAGTCGGGAGCAATGTTTTCATAATAAAAGACCTTTTTTAATGTATTAAAGCGTGTAGTTATCAGACCACTGCTCAAGAATGTGTTTGTAAGGCTTAATAAAGTATTCTTCGGTAAACCGACCCTGTTCAATCGCCAGACGGCTTCGCTCTTCCCGGTCATACACAATTTTGGTTAATGAGTGATCCTGCTGGTTCAGATCCGGTCGGTAGCACAGCCCGGCCGCCGAGTTGGCGTTATAAATCTCCGGGCGATAGATCTTCTGGAACGTCTCCATCGTGCTGATGGTGGCGATCAGTTCGAGATCGGTGTAGTCGCTCAGCAAATCCCCGGTGAAGAAGAAGGCGAACGGCGCCACGCTGTGTTCCGGCATAAAGTAGCGGACGCTCAGGCCCATCTTCGCGAAGTACTGCTCCGTTAGCGATTCGCCGTCCGGCTGATACTCAACGCCCAGCACGGGGTGCTGGTTGCCGGTGCGGCGATAGGTATCTTTGCTGGAGACGCTCAGGCAAATCACCGGTCCTTTTGTGAAGTTCTCTTCGTATTCCGGTGAACTCACAAAATGGCGGAAAATATTACCGTGCAGTTCGCCAAACTTTTCCGGGATGCTGAAGTGCTGCTGGTTCTTGTTGTGCTCCAGCAGCAGGACGCTGAAATCATAATCCCGCACGTAAGACGAGAAGTTATTCCCGACGATGCCAGGGATGCGCAGGTTGTTTTTCTTGTCGACAATAGTGGTTTGCAGTATCTCAATAGCCGGGAACGGCTTTTCCGCGCCAATGTTCAAATCGACAGAGATGATTTCAAGCTCAACCGCATAGCGATCGGCGTTTGGGTTATCCCAGCGCGCCAGAGCGTTGAAGCGGTTGTTGATCATCACCAGCGTATTGCGCAGGTTTTCCTGACGTTTTTCCCCGCGCGCCAGGTTGGCAAAGTTGGTGGTCGTACGCGTATTTTCAGACGGGTTGTAATTCTCATCGAAGCAACTGCGCTTAAGGGTATATGTGAAAGCTTTGCTCATTGTGGTTATGCATCCTAAGTTCATGTTGCTAAGAAGTTACCAATGCATAATTTATGCCTGAGCCCGCGGCGCAGGGGAAGTGACTTAATTTCACTGCAACATGAGGGAAGTTCATGATGTTGTTCACAAATTCCCACGACTCCCGTTTAGTGCCAGTTTTTTTGCTAAGCAGACGGCTTCTTGCCTGCCGATGTAGGGACCATAGTTGTCAATTACGCGGTAGCCATTTCGCTCATAGAATTTCACCGCACGAGCATTAACGTGTCGGGTTTCTAGCCAGATTTCGCTATAACCTAAACGCTGTGCCGACGCTTCAAGAAAAGCCAGTAAAACCTTACCAATACCCGGCTCGCTCCTGTCGGAATACATGCGTTTCAGCTCGGCAACCTGTTCGGAAAGTGGTCGTAGTGCGGCACATCCAACGGCATCACCTGTTTCATTCCTGGCGACCAACCACAGGGCGCGTTCGGCCATCATCGAGTCGACGTTAAAATGACGCGTACCGCCATCCCCGGTAATGTTCGCCAGTTCTGATGATAATTTTTCAATCAGACTCAGGGATTCAGAAGAGTGCAGGTCGGCTTTTTGAATCGTTATCATTGGAGTGTTCCATTGTGTTTTATTTTGCAGGCGTCAAATTATCAGACGGTTAAGGTGAACCGTCCTATGTTTTACTTATGTTTCGGCACGCCCTTAATGACGCTATAATCCCCAAAATTTCCAACCGGTTTAGAAACAATCATGACAAAACTCACCTTACAAGAGCAGATGCTGAAAGCGGGCCTGGTCAGCAGCAAGAAAGCGGCGAAAGTGCAGCGCACGGCAAAGAAATCACGCGTTCAGGCGCGTGAGGCTCGGGAAGCGGTAGAAGAGAACAAGAAGGCGCAGATCGAGCGTGACAAGCTGCTGAGCGAGCAGCAGAAGCAGGCCGTGATGGCGAAAGAGTTTAAGGCGCAGGTGAAGCAGCTGATTGAGATGAATCGCATCACCGTGGCGAAAGGCAACATCACCTTTAATTTCACCGACGGTAATCTGATCAAAAAAATCGACGTCGACAAGCAAACCCAGGCTCAGCTGATCAACGGTCGTCTGGCGATTGCCCGTCTGGTGATTAACGCCAGCGGCGACTGCGAATACGCAATTATCCCGGCGGTGGTGGCCGATAAAATTGCCCAGCGCGATGCCGACAGCATCGTGTTAAACAGCGCGCTCAGCCAGGAAGAGCAGGACGAAGACGATCCGTACGCGGACTTCAAAATCCCTGACGATTTGATGTGGTAAAACGCGTTCAGAACGGGGCGGCGTGACGGGCGTTAACCGGCTCTCCGCTCACGGGATGAATAAAATTCAGCTCGCTGGCATGCAGCATCAGCCGGGGCGTTCCTTCAGCGCCCGGTACGTCAAGACCACCATACAGATCGCAGCCCAGAATCGGGTGCCCCAGCCGCTGGCAGTGAATACGCAGCTGATGGGTTCGCCCGGTCTCCGGAGTAAGTTCAACCCGCGTTAACGGCAGTCCCGTCTCCTGATAAAACCGTTCCATCACCCGGTAGCGGGAGCGGGCGGGTTTCCCGGTGATGGCGCAGATCGACATCAGCGGGAACAGCGCCGGGTCTTTGGCAATCGGCGCATCGATTACACCTTCGTCATTTTCCACATGTCCGCAAAGCAGGGCGCTGTAGACTTTCTCCACGCTACGCTGGCTGAACTGCTGGCACAGTGCCGCGTTGATGGCCTTATTGCGCGCAACCACCATCAGCCCGGACGTGCCGAAGTCCAGGCGGTGTACCAGCGTGCAGCCGGGGAAGGTCTGGACCAGACGATAGTGAACGGAATCAAGGTTTTGCGGGTTTTTGCCCGAGAGGCTGAGCAGGCCGGAAGGCTTATCGATCAGCAGCAGATGTTCATCCTGCCAGAGGATCTGAATGTCATCGTGACACGGTGGGGCAATAAAAGAATCAATGATCGCAGACATCAGGCCGCCCGGCTGGAGAGTGGGAGCGGATGATAACGAAATGCGGGAGAAAAGAAAAACCCTCCCACCGGGCGGTGAGAGGGTGAAGTCTTACGCTGCAACCAGGCTGTCGATAGCGGCTTTCGCGTCGGTCTGCGCTTTGGTCGCCACTTCAGGACCGTAGGCGATGCCTTCTGCGAACACGAAGTTCACGTCAGTGATGCCGATGAAGCCCAGGAACAGGCTCAGGTACGGCGCAACCAGGTCGGTTGGGGTGTCTTTATGAATGCCGCCACGGCTGGTCAGTACGATCGCACGTTTGCCTTTCACCAGACCTTCAGGGCCATTCTCGGTGTAACGGAAGGTTACGCCAGCGCGCGCCACCAGGTCGAAGTAGTTCTTCAGCTGGGTAGGGATGTTGAAGTTGTACATTGGGGCGTTGATGACGATAACGTCGTGCGCCTGCAGCTCGGCAATCAGCTCGTCAGAGAGCGCCAGGGCTTCCTGCTGACGTGGGCTCAGCGGTGCATCGCTTGGGCGCAGCGCGCCAACCAGCTCGCCATCCAGCACAGGAATTGGGTTTGCAGCCAGGTCACGCACGGTGATTTCGTCAGCAGAATGCTGTTCACGCCACTGTTCAACGAAGTAATCAGACAGCTGACCAGACTGAGAGTACCCTGCCAGAATGCTGGATTTCAAAATTAATACTTTGCTCATGGGTGATTCCTGTTTTTGCATTTGATTGAAGGGGGTTGCCCCGTTGCTTGTTGACACTCTATTCACAATCCTGCCATAGAGATAGCGCAATATATCGAAGCCTATGTTCGAATTTTTTGAATAAGGCGCGAAAGGCGTCATTGTGGTACTCTATAGCAATCATTAAAAAGAGAATTTATCAGGGCGTGTAATGCCCTTTAACGCTATGACAGAACAACAAAAATTCACCTTCCCGATGATCCTGCAACAGCTCGATTCTCTGATGCTGCGCGACAAACAGCGTTTCGCCCGCCGTCTGCACGGCGTTAAGAAGGTTAAAAATCCTGATGCTCAGCAGGCCATTTACCAGGAGATGGCGAAAGAGATTGAACAGGCGGCAGGGAAAGTCTTGCTGCGCGAAGCCGCGCGCCCGGCGATTACCTACCCGGAAAACCTGCCCGTCAGCCAGAAAAAACAGGACATCCTTGAGGCCGTCCGCGACCACCAGGTGGTGATTGTCGCGGGTGAAACCGGTTCGGGGAAAACCACCCAGCTGCCGAAAATCTGTATGGAGCTGGGCCGCGGGATCAAAGGCCTGATTGGCCACACCCAGCCGCGTCGTCTGGCGGCGCGCACCGTTGCCAACCGTATTGCCGAAGAGCTGCAGACGGAGCCGGGCGGCTGCATCGGCTACAAGGTCCGTTTCAGCGACCACGTTAGCGATAACACCATGGTCAAGCTGATGACCGACGGTATTCTGCTGGCGGAAATCCAGCAGGATCGCCTGCTGATGCAGTACGACACCATCATCATTGACGAAGCGCACGAGCGCAGCCTGAACATCGATTTCCTGCTCGGCTACCTGAAAGAGCTGCTGCCGCGCCGCCCGGATCTGAAAATCATCATCACCTCCGCGACCATCGATCCGGAGCGCTTCTCGAAGCACTTCAACAATGCGCCGATCGTCGAGGTGTCAGGACGCACGTACCCCGTGGAAGTGCGCTATCGCCCGATTGTGGAAGAGGCGGATGATACCGAGCGCGACCAGCTGCAGGCCATTTTTGATGCCGTTGACGAGCTGGGTAACGAAAGCGCGGGCGACATTCTGATCTTCATGAGCGGCGAGCGCGAAATCCGCGACACCGCCGATGCGCTCAGCAAGCGCGACCTGCGCCATACCGAGATCCTGCCGCTGTACGCCCGTCTGTCCAACAGCGAGCAGAACCGCGTCTTCCAGCCGCACGGCGGGCGACGTATCGTTCTGGCGACCAACGTGGCGGAAACCTCGCTGACCGTGCCGGGGATTAAATACGTTATCGACCCGGGCACGGCCCGCATCAGCCGCTACAGCTACCGCACGAAGGTCCAGCGGCTGCCGATTGAGCCGGTCTCCCAGGCATCCGCTAACCAGCGTAAGGGCCGCTGCGGCCGCGTGTCGGAAGGGATCTGTATTCGTCTCTATTCCGAAGACGATTTCCTGTCGCGCCCGGAATTCACCGACCCGGAAATTCTGCGCACCAACCTGGCGTCCGTTATCCTGCAGATGACCGCCCTGGGGCTGGGCGACATCGCGGCGTTTCCGTTCGTCGAAGCGCCGGACAAACGCAACATTCAGGACGGCGTGCGTCTGCTGGAAGAGCTCGGGGCGATTACCACCGACGAGCAGGCGACGGTTTATAAGCTGACGCCGCTGGGCCGCCAGCTCAGCCAGCTCCCGGTCGACCCGCGTCTGGCGCGCATGGTTCTGGAAGCGCAAAAGCACGGCTGCGTGCGCGAGGCGATGATCATCACCTCTGCTCTCTCCATTCAGGACCCGCGCGAGCGTCCGATGGACAAACAGCAGGCGTCGGACGAAAAGCACCGCCGCTTCCACGACAAAGAGTCCGATTTCCTCGCCTTCGTGAACCTGTGGAACTACCTCGGCGAGCAGCAGAAAGCGCTCTCCTCGAACCAGTTCCGCCGCCAGTGCCGCGTGGATTTCCTCAACTACCTGCGCGTGCGCGAGTGGCAGGATATCTACACCCAGCTGCGCCAGGTGGTGAAAGAGCTGGGCATTCCGGTGAACAGCGAACCGGCGGAGTACCGCGAAATCCATATCGCGCTGCTGACCGGCCTGCTGTCCCACATTGGAATGAAGGACGCCGAGAAGCAGGAGTATACCGGCGCGCGCAACGCCCGTTTCGCCATCTTCCCGGGTTCCGGCCTTTTCAAGAAGCCGCCGAAGTGGACCATGGTCGCGGAGCTGGTGGAAACCAGCCGCCTGTGGGGACGCATTGCGGCCCGTATCGATCCGGAATGGGTGGAGCCGGTGGCGCAGCATCTGCTTAAGCGCTCGTACAGTGAACCGCACTGGGAGCGCGCGCAGGGCGCGGTGATGGCGACCGAGAAAGTGACCGTTTACGGCCTGCCGGTGGTCGCCGCGCGTAAGGTCAACTACAGCCAGATCGATCCGGCCCTGTGCCGCGAGCTGTTTATCCGCCACGCGCTGGTGGAGGGTGACTGGCAGACGCGGCACGCCTTCTTCCGTGAAAACCTGAAGCTGCGCGCCGAAGTGGAAGAGCTGGAGCATAAATCGCGCCGCCGCGACATCCTGGTGGATGATGAAGCGCTGTTCGAGTTTTACGACCAGCGCATCAGCCACGATGTTATCTCTGCCCGCCACTTCGACAGCTGGTGGAAGAAGGCCAGCAAAGAGACGCCGGACCTGCTCAACTTTGAAAAGAGCATGCTGATTAAAGAGGGAGCGGAGTCGGTCAGCAAGCTCGACTACCCGAACTTCTGGCATCAGGGCAACCTCAAGCTGCGTCTGACCTATCAGTTTGAGCCAGGGGCAGACGCGGACGGCGTGACCGTCCACATTCCGCTGCCGCTGTTAAACCAGGTGGACGAGAGCGGGTTCGAGTGGCAAATCCCCGGCCTGCGCCGCGAGCTGGTGATTGCGCTGATCAAATCCCTGCCGAAACCGGTGCGCCGCAACTTTGTGCCTGCGCCAAACTACGCGGAAGCGTTTTTGGGCCGCGTCACGCCGCTGGAGCTGCCGCTGCTGGACGCGCTGGAGCGTGAATTCCGCCGCATGACCGGGACGACCATCGACCGCGACGACTGGAACTGGGATCAGGTGCCCGATCACCTGAAAATCACCTTCCGCGTGGTGGACGATAAAAACAAAAAGCTGCTGGAAGGGCGTTCGCTGAGCGAGCTGAAAGAGGCGCTGAAAGGCAAAGTCCAGGAGACGCTCTCTGCGGTGGCCGACGACGGCATCGAGCAGAGCGGGCTGCATATCTGGAGCTTTGGCCAGCTTCCGGAAAGCTACGAGCAGAAGCGCGGCAATTATAAGGTGAAAGCCTGGCCTGCGCTGGTGGACGAGCGCGACAGCGTGGCGATCAAACTGTTTGATAACCCGCAGGAACAGCAGCAGATGATGTGGCGCGGGCTGCGTCGCCTGCTGCTGCTCAACATCCCGTCGCCGATCAAGTATCTGCACGAGAAGCTGCCGAACAAGGCCAAGCTGGGGCTCTACTTTAACCCGTACGGCAAGGTGCTGGATCTGATTGACGACTGCATCTCCTGCGGCGTGGACAAACTGATCCACGAGGCGGGCGGCCCGGTCTGGACGGAAGAGGGCTTTGCCCAGCTGCATGAAAAGGTGCGTGCGGAGCTGAACGACACCGTGGTGGAGATTGCCAAACAGGTCGAGCAGATCCTCACCACCGTGTTCAATATCAACAAGCGCCTGAAGGGGCGCGTGGATATGACCATGGCGCTGGGGCTGTCGGATGTTAAAGCGCAGATGGCGGGACTGGTGTACCGTGGCTTTGTGACCGGCAACGGCTTCAATCGTCTCGGCGATACGCTGCGCTATCTGCAGGCGATTGAAAAACGGCTGGAGAAGATGGCCATCGATCCGCACCGCGATCGCGCGCAGATGCTGAAAGTGGAGAGCGTCCAGCAGGCGTGGCAGCAGTGGCTCAACAAACTGCCGCCTGCCCGCCGCGACGATGAAGACGTGCAGGCGATCCGCTGGATGATCGAGGAGCTGCGCGTCAGCTTCTTTGCCCAGCAGCTCGGTACGCCGTATCCGATTTCGGATAAGCGTATTCTGCAGGCGATGGAGCAGATTTCCGGTTAAACCCTTGCCGGGTTTTCTCCCTCTCCCTGTGGGAGAGGGTCGGGGTGAGGGCATCAGCCCGCACAATTTTCACCCGTTCACAATCGCCAGCGTAAACCCATCCCATCCCTTAACCCCCACCGTTTGCAGCGCGGTGGCGGTTAAACGCGGATTATCCCCTATCATCTCAATAAAACGCCGCACCCCCAGCACGCGCGCGTCGTCGCTTTCCCCGTTGATTACCTCGCCGTCACGCACCACATTATCGCCGATAATTACCGTGCCGGGGCGGGAGTAGTGCAGCGCCCACTCCAGATAGCCGGGATTGTTTGGCTTATCGGCATCAATAAAGATCAGGTCGAACGGCGGAACCTCGCCGAAATTCTCCAGCGAGCTCAGGGCCGGGCCTTCAATTAATTCAATGCGTTCGTCTAGCCCCGCGAGGTGAATATTCTGGCGGGCAACCCCGGCATGCGTCGGATCGGCCTCAAGCGTAATCAGCTTACCGTCCGGCGGCAGCGCGCGCGCCATCCAGATTGAGCTGTAGGCACCCAGCGTCCCAATCTCAAGAATACGTCTTGCCTGCGTCATGCGCACGAACAGCGCCAGCAGCTGCCCCTGATTGGCCGCTACGTCGTGCTCGGGGAGCCCGGCGCGTTTGTTGTTTTCCAGAACCAGATTCAGTACGTCATCGTCAGAGATAAGAGAAGAAATCATGTAATTATCTACGGCAGACCATTTTTGTTGCATAGATTGACTCCTTGGGTTTTCTCCCTCTCCCTGTGGGAGAGGGCCGGGGTGAGGGCATCAGCGCCCAAACCGGGTTTACGCGCTATTCCAGCCACCGCCCAGCGCTTTATACAAATCAATCTGCGCAAGCATCAGGTTGTTTTTCACCTGCACGACGCTGGTCTGAACCGAGTACAGCGTGCGCTGCGCGTCCAGCACGTCCAGATAAGAGGAGTAGCCGTTGCGATTGCGGTTCTGCGCAATGCGCAGCGTCTCCTGGGCCACCTCCTGCTGGGCAAGCAGCTCCTTCAGCTGTTCCTGATAGCGACTTATCGCATCAAGGCTGTTGTTCACTTCGGCAAACGCGTTACGCACGGTTTTTTCATAGGCGTACAGCGCCTGGTTACGCTGGGACTGGGAAATATCCACCTGCGCATTCAGCGCCTGGCGGTTCAGCAGCGGGGCGAGAATACTGCCCCCGACGCTCCAGAGCTGAAGCGGGTTGTCCAGCAGGCCGGAAAGGGTGCGATCCTGAACCGATCCGGTGGCGGTCAGGTTGATCGACGGCATCAGGCTGGCGCGCGACGCCGCGAGCGAGGCATCCGCCGCCACCAGCTGGCGTTCGGCCTGGACGATATCCGGCCTGCGGTTCAGGAGCGCAGAAGGCAGCTGCGACGGCAGCGTCAGCGGCGTCAGCGCCTCAAAGCTTTCGCTGCGCGCCACCTCGCCGGGATTGCTTCCCAGCAGCAGGCTGAGGGCATTCTCCTGCTGTGCGATCTGGTGCTGCAGCACGGGCACCTGCGCCCGCGTTGAGCGCAGTTCGGAATCCGACTGCATTAGCTCCAGGCGTGAGCTGTAGCCCGTCTCAAACTGACGTTTCGCGAGGTTAAACGCCTCTTCGCGCGATTTCAGCGTGGATTCGGTCACGCGCAGCTGTTCGTCAAGCGAGAGCAGGGTGACGTAGCCGGATGCAACGGAGGAGGCAACGGTCAAATCCGCGGCCGCGGCGGCGGCTTTTTGCGCCGCCAGCGAGGCCTCGGCGGCATTGGCCGTGCTGCGGTTGACGCCCCAGATATCCACGTCATAGCTCGCCGTCAGGCTACCTCTGTACAGCGTGCCGTAGACCGGCAGCCCGGTCGCGGCGGACTGCGAACGGGCGCGCGTCCCGGTTACGCCCGCGTCGAGCGAAGGAAACAGGCTCCCGTCAGCCGCATAGACCCGCGCCTGATACTCGTTAATTCGTTCGCGGGCGATCAGCACGTCGCTGTTATTCTTAAGCGCCTGATCCACATAGCGGTTGAGGTGGTTGTCATGAAAATTGCGCCACCAGAGCTGCTCCGCCGGGCTGGCAGGGCCGGAGACGGTGCGCCACTGCGCAGGAATTTGCAGCGTCGGCTGCGCCGGTTTTACGTCTGCGGACTGGCATCCGGCCAGCATGACCGCCGCCGCCAGCGCGGCAATCGGGCGAAGGATCATTACTTCGCCTCCCGCGTATCAATGGTCACCTGTACCGACATGCCCGGACGCAGCAGGGCGGAGTCCTCAGGCTGACCGAGCACCTCAATACGCACCGGAATACGCTGGGCGATTTTGACAAAGTTGCCGGTGGCGTTGTCCGGCGTGATGGCGCTGAACTCCACGCCGGTCGCCGGGGAAATACTCTCCACGCGGCCCTGATACGCTTTGTTGTTCAGGGCATCTACGGTGAACTTCACCGGCTGGCCGACGCGCAGCTCTGCGAGCTGAGTCTCTTTAATATTCGCAATGACCCAGTGCTGAGGCGGCACCAGGGTGGTGAGATGGGTTCCTGCGGTCACATACGCCCCGAGACGCACGGCGATCTGGCCGAGCTGGCCGTCGCGCGGCGCCACGATGCGGGTGTTTAGCAGGTCAATCTGCGCCAGCTCAAGCGCCGCTTTCGCGTTTTCGACATCCGCCTCCAGCGCGCCGCGGTTCACAATCACCGTCTGCAGATCCTGACGCGACATCTCAAGGGCGGCTTTCGCCTGGTCGATGTCGGCACTGCCCTGGGCGGCACTGGCCAGCGCCGCGTCGCGCTCGCGAATGGAAAGCGAGCCGTCAGACGTCAGCTCTTTCACCCGCTTTAAATCCGCCTGCGTTTTCAGGTTCTGGGCGCGGGCGTTTTTCAGCGCCGCGTCATTTTTTGCGATGACGGCTTCGGCGCTTTTACGCTGCTGCAGGTTGTTATTGAGGGCGGCAATTTTCATCGCCAGCTGTGCCTCGGCTTGATGTACGCGCTGACGATAAATGCGGTCATCAATCTGCAGCAGCAGGTCGCCTTTTTTGACCTGCACAAAGTCCTGAACCTTCACCTCGGTGATATAGCCATTCACCTGGGGGCTGATAAACGTCGTCTGGCCACGCACGTAGGCGTTATCGGTAAACTGCGCGTGGCGAGTGAACGGCGGCAGCTGCCACGCATAAAGGATTACCAGTACGCCGACAATACCGATGGCAGCGGCGGTGAAAACGGAAACAATGCGCACATTTTTGCGGGTGTTGGCCTGCTCTTTGGCGGCATCCTGCTGACTCATAAACTCTCCAGAAATATTTTAATTATTTGTTGCCGGTGGCGTTCTTCAGCGCCAGACGGGCAGTGATGCGCAGGCGCAGCAAGCGCCATAAAATCCAGACCAGCGTGGCGGCAGCGATGCTCGCCGTCAGCAGATAAGTATCGTTATAAGCCAGAATATTCGCCTCCAGCGCGGTCACCGTTTGCAGCTGCGTTATCGCCTGGGTTCCCAGCAGCGCGCTGTCGCCAATCAGGCTTTTATACATCTGGGTATAAAGCTGAATTCGCTCGTTGACCAGCGGGTTGAGCGTGGTGAGCTGGTCCGCCAGCAGGCTGGAGTGGTATTTCTCTCGCCAGGTCTGGAAGGTACCGAGGATCGCGGAGCCCAGCAGGCCGCCGAGGTTCTGGCTCATGCCAAACATCACCGAGAAGCTGACCAGGTTGCGCGGGTCGGCGATCACGCCGCCAATGGCGGCCAGCATGGCGGGCGCCAGGAAGAAGGCGCTGCCGAAGCCGAGCAGGAACTGGCTTACCATCAGCTGATCCGGGCGGGTCAGGTTGTTAGACTGGCTGTCCAGCAGCGAGGCAACAATCATCAGCGCCAGGGAGGTAATAATTGGCCACGCCAGTTTGGTGGGCTTGATGGTGAGACAGCTGGTGACGATCCCGCAGACGATCCCGGCGAAAATGGACCACGCCAGGTGGGTCATCTGCTCATTCTGTAATCCCACGTACTGCAGCCAGCCGATGACGCCGGTGTTTTGCTCTGCCAGCACGATACGGATCAGCAGCATGATCAGCCCCAGACGAACGATGCTGCCGCTCGACAGCCAGCGGGTGTTCAGCAGCGGGTTGGCACGGTTATGTTCAAAGACGATGGCAGCCACAATCAGCACCAGCGATAGCGCCAGCGACCAGCCGATCCACGGCGCTTCGAACCACCAGTCAAGACGGCCTAAGGAGAGCACGGCGCAGAGCAGGGCCATCCCGGGGGCCATTAAAAAGAAGGTGATGAAGTCTTTTTTCTCAAAGACCTTGCGCCGGTCGCCCGGCGGTAGTTTTAAGGCGATGACGCAGGCCAGGGAGATCAGCGCCAGCCCCAGCTCGAAGAAATAGAGCCCGCGCCACTCGTCCAGCTGCAGCAGCTCGGTCGAAAACAGGCGGGCCAGCGGGATGGCGAGTGACGATCCGGTGATGCCGATGGTCAGCGCCTTCAGGCGGTGCTTCGCCGGCCAGGCCTGGATCTGATAGTAAATCCCCAGCGAGCTGAGCGCGGCGGCCACCATCCCGTGCGCGGCGCGAACCATCAGCGCCGAGCTGAGGTCGTTCACGAACAGGTGGAAAAAGGTCACCAGCACATACAGCACCAGAAAACCTTCCGTGAAGGCGCGCAGACCGTACTGCTGGCGGAATTTGACCAGCAGCAGGTTGATAGAGATGTTGGTCATGACGTAAACCGCGGGCAGCCAGGCGATTTCGGTCGACCAGGCGCCGAAGGTCCCCTGCAGATTTTGCAGGTTGGCGGTCACCACCGCATTTCCCAGCGCCCCCGTCAGGCAGACCAGCAGGCCCACGACGCCGTAGGCAATGCGTTTTGGCGTACTGTGTTCGGGCGTGGAGGGCGAACCCAGCAGGGCGGGTTTCTCATGTGGCTGCCACTCGCGAGGAGCATAAGGGTCGCGTTCGGGCAGGCGCATAACGTCGTTTACCTTAGAAATGATTGAATAATTAGCGGGCTAGCGATTCTACGTCTGCCGCAAATGATAATTCAAGTGAATATGATTTACGCATGTTAATCAAATGGTGAAGGGAAATTTAAGGAAAAAGAGCGGCCCGCAGGACGGGCCGGGAACGGTCAGAGACGTTCGGGCTGCGCCTGGATGAGTGTTGCACGCTTAACGCGGCTGGCGCAGAAAATCGCGATTAAGGAAATGGTTACCGTGACGGCAAGATACCAGGCCACCGGCACCCAGTCGCCGTCGTATTTCGCCAGCAGGCCGGTCGCAATCAGCGGGGCGGTACCGCCTGCCAGCGCGGCACCCAGCTGATAGCCGAGCGTAATGCCGGTGTAGCGCACGTTTGCACTAAAAATTTCAGAGCACAGCGTGCCGAGCACCGCCGTGACAGGGGCCCACAGCACGCCAAAGGCGATGACCGTCGCGAGCACGATGCCCCAGGTTGTACCGGTATTGAGCAGCATAAACCACGGTACGATAAACAGGCCCAGCACGAAGACGCTGATTGCGTACATGCGCTGACGGCCTATTTTATCGGAGAGCAACCCCATCAGCGGGATCATAATGGTCGCTACCAGAGCTCCCAGCGTCACGGCTTCCAGCGCCTGTGATTTTTGATAGGTCAGCGTGCTGGTGGCATAGCTCACTACAAACGTAGAGAAGATGTAGAAGGGGGCGGTTTCAACCACCTTCAGACCGGCGGCGATCAGCACTTCACGCCAGTGATGCTTCAGCGTATCGCGCAGCGGGGCCTTAGCCACCTGACCGGACGCTTTGACTCTCTTAAAATCGGGCGTTTCATCAATATCTTTGCGGATCCACAGGCCGAGCAACACCAGAACCGAACTCAGCAGGAACGGGATACGCCAGCCCCAGGAGAGAAAATCCTCCTCGCTGAACAGTGTCATCAGCGAAACGATAAAGGTTGCCATCAGCATGCCGATGGTGACCCCCGCCTGAGGAATGCTGCCGAAGAAGCCTTTACGTTTTTCTGGCGCGTATTCATAGGCCAGCAGCAGCGCGCCGCCCCATTCACCGCCGATGCCCATCCCCTGAATGATACGCATCAGGATCAGCAGAGCGGGAGCCCACAGGCCAATCATCTCATACGTGGGCAGCAGACCAATCATGACGGTTGCACCTCCCATTAGTGAGAGGGTTAGAACGAGGGTTTTTTTACGTCCGATACGGTCGCCAATATGGGCGAAAAGTACCCCGCCAATGGGGCGAATAAAAAAGGTTAATGAGAAAGAGAGATACGAGAGAATGAGACCGATCACCGGATCGACCATCGGGAAAAAGATCTTATTGAAGACCAGCGCGGCCGCCGTACCGTAGAGAAAATAGTCAAACCATTCAATGGCGCTCCCGGTAAGGCTGGCAATTAATACCTTTTTATTTTTTCGTAATACCGTCGTCGTACTTTCATGTTCTGTCATGACCTGAAACCCCGCCACGTTGATGATGAGAGAGAGGTGTCACCTGGCGCGCTTCAGGTGCAACCTGTGATGATGAAAAAGGTTGTGAAATTGTTAAGCAACTTAGGGTTGGATGTTGTTTTTGGCAAGCGAAGGGGGGATAAAACTGGTCAGATCACGGTGAAATAAGCAGCGCCGGGTGCTTTTACATAACGTCTGCACAATACAATGTTTTGTAAGGCTGGAAATCAAAAGCATAATAGGCAGGTGCAACCCGATGATTTTTGGATGTTTCTGGTTATTTCAGAAAATGATAAATTCGGCGCTTCAACAACGTGAGGAGTTCATCATGGTTCAGCCCCATTTTCCCCTTCTGGCGGATGCCACGCTGGCGGCCATCAATACTGTCGGCGTATGGCTGGCGCAGGACGAACTGAGCGTGACGCGTCAGGCCCCGGAGATAGAAGCGGTGATTCTGGCTGGAAACGCGGTGATCCCAACCATTGACGCGGCCTGCCGTATTGCCGCGCAGAGAGAAATCCCGCTCCTGATTAGCGGCGGCATCGGGCATTCGACCACCTTTTTATATGCTGCCATCGCTAGTCATCCGCGTTACCACACCGTACCGGTCGCAGGGCGGGCCGAAGCAAGCATTCTTGCCGACATTGCGCGGGAGTTCTGGCAGATCCCGCAGGCGCATCTGTGGGTTGAGGATCAATCCACCAACTGCGGTGAAAACGCGCGCTTTAGCTGGAACATGATGAAACAGCGTCATCGAACGGCCGGGCGGGTGCTGGTGGTACAGGATCCGACGATGCAGCGCCGCACGATGGCGACGTTTGCCCGCGTGTGTCGTGATGAGCCCGATTCACCGCAGTGGGTCAGCCATCCCGGGTTTACGCCAACGCTGCAAAACGGAAAAGAGGGCGTGGAATTCGGTGAGGGCAACACCGGGCTGTGGCCCGTTGACCGCTATCTTTCTCTGGTTCTGGGGGAACTGCCGCGCCTGTATGATGACGCCAACGGCTATGGCCCGGCCGGGCGGGATTATATTGCTCACGTTGAATTCCCCGTGGCCGTCATGGCCGCATGGAAACAGCTGCAGCAGGATCCGGTCCTGAAGGTGACGCGAAAAATCATCTGAGCACGGAACAATTCCCTCGCCCCATTGGGGAGAGGGTTAGGGTGATGGGAAAAAATCACAGCGCCGCAAACTTATCCAGCGTCCGCACCAGCTGCGTCACAAACCCGTATTCGTTGTCATACCAGGCAACGGCTTTCACCAGCTGAAGTTCTCCCGCCTCTGACACCTCCGTCTGCGTGGCGTCAAACACCGAACCATAGTGCGAGCCAATCACATCTGACGACACAATTTCTTCGTCGGTATACCCAAACGATTTATTGCCCTGCGTCGCCTTTTTCAGCGCGGCGTTGATCTCCTCAACGGTGACTTTCTTGCCCAGAATGGCCACCAGCTCGGTTACCGAACCCGTTTTTACCGGCACGCGCTGCGCGTGGCCCTTCAGTTTGCCGCTGAGCGCAGGGATCACCAGGCCAATGGCTTTGGCGGCCCCCGTGGTGTGCGGAATAATGTTCTCTGCCGCCGCCCGCGAGGCGCGAAGGTCTTTCCCGCGCGGGCCATCTACCAGCGCCTGCGTACCGGTATAGGCGTGAATGGTGGTCATGGTGCCCACCTTAATTTCAAACGCATCGTTCAGGGCTTTCGCCAGCGGAGCGAGGCAGTTGGTGGTGCAGGAGGCGACGGAGATGATGGTATCACTGGCGTCAATGGTTTCGTCATTCACGCTGTAGACGATAGTTTTCATGTCACCCGCAGGCGCAGAAATCAGCACCTTCTTCGCGCCGGCGTCCAGGTGCGCCCGTGATTTCTCTTCGGAAGTATAAAAGCCGGTGCACTCCACGACGATATCCACGCCTGCGGCTTTCCACGGAATGTGCTTCGCCTCTTTCTCGGCGTACACCGCAATGGTTTTACCGTCCACAATCAGCGCATCCTCGGTGAAGTCCACGCTCCACGGGAAGCCACCGTAGTTGGAATCATGCCTGAGCAGGTAGGCCAGCACTTTCGGGGAGGTGAGGTCGTTGATGGCGACGACGGTATTACTGTCCTGGGTTTCAAGAAGGCGACGCAGTACAAGGCGCCCAATGCGTCCAAAGCCGTTAATGCCAATTTTACTCATGGTGCTCTCCTGTAAACGTGTCGATGCGACAGTTTGAACTCATCCAGGCTTAGACCATCACGGGCAGGGCGGCAATTGAAGATGCTTCATGCGGGAGGAAGTATTTGAAAAACCATACAGAAAAGTTAATGAATTTTTAAGGAAAGGGGATTATGTTGGCGCGGTAACTGTTTTTAATCGAGAAATCACATGCGCACTAAATATACAAGCCTGCAAATCGGCATCCACTGGCTGGTGTTTCTGTTAATCATCGTCGCCTACTGCGCCATGGAGTTCAGAGGTTTCTTCCCGCGCACCGCGCGCCCGGCGATCAACATGATCCACGTCTCATGCGGGATCGGTATCCTGGTGCTGATGGTAACGCGTCTTCTGGTTCGCCTGAAGTTCCGCGCGCCACCGATTGAACCGAAGCCAAAAGCGATGGTAACGGGGATGTCCCATCTGGGGCATCTGGTGGTGTATCTGCTGTTTATTGCGCTGCCGCTGATTGGCATTGTGATGATGTATAACCGGGGCAGTGACTGGTTTGCTTTTGGTCTGGCGATGCCGCATGCGGCAGAGTCCAATTTTGACCTGGTTGATGTGCTGAAAGAGTGGCACGAAACGCTGGCAAATCTGGGCTATTTTGTGATTGGCCTGCACGCCGCGGCGGCGCTGATGCACCACTATTTCTGGAAAGATAATACCCTTCTGCGCATGATGCCGAAAAAGCGTTCGTAGTCTTTAACGCTTGCCGGGTGGCGATGCGCCACCCGGCTTGTTTTTTAACCCAGCAAAGCACGCTCTTCGGCAGTTAACGCCAGCCCCTGAGTTGACCCCGTCTCCGACGACTTCACCGCCGCTTCCAGCACGGCCATCACCGCTAATGCCTCAACAGGATGGACAGGATTGGCGATTTCCCCGCGTAGCGCATCACGCACGTTAATATAATACTGTCGCTGATCGCCTTTCGGGGTAGGGATCGTCTGCGGCGCGCCGTCAGCGCCGAAGAACACCATACTGTCGCTGTCTTCGCCCCAGGACTCACTGCCGGGGATCACCCCTGCGAGCAGCTGTGCTTCCTGCTGATCGATTCTGGCCTTCACCACGCTGCCCTTGTCCCCGTGGACGGCAAAGCGCGCCGTACCGCCTGCCACCAGCATGCTGGCGTGCAGAATCACCTTATGCTCCGGGTAGTTTAAGACTACGTGCGCCCAGTCGTTAACTTCTGCGCCGTCGCGCAGCGTCGCGATATTCCCCTGAACCGACTGCGGCAGGCCAAAGAGCTGTAGCGTCTGGTCGATAAGATGAGGCCCCAGGTCAAACCACAGGCCGCTCCCGGGGACGTTCTGCTCGCGCCAGCGCACGCGCACTTCCGGGCGGAAGCGGTCAATGTGCGATTCAAGGTGTTTGACCTTGCCGAGCGTGCCTTGCTCAATAACCTGCTTAATGCCGAGGAAATCGCTGTCCCAGCGGCGGTTGTGGAAGACGGAGAGCAGTAGCTGCTTTTCCTCCGCCAGCGCAATCAGGTCGCGGGCTTCCTGCATGTCGAGGGTGAAAGGCTTATCCACGACCACGTGTTTACCCGAGTTCAGGGCCAGCGTCGCCAGCGGGGCGTGCGTGGCGTTGGGGGAGGCAATCACCACCAGGTCAACATCAGGATGCTGAATAGCCTCTTCAGGGGTGGCGACCACCTGTACGTCCGGCAGATCGCGTTTTACCTTGTCTTCATCGCGAGAAGAGACAACTGCCAGCTTAAGCCCGTCCACAGACTGGATCAGCGGGGCATGGAAGGTTTTCCCGACAAATCCATACCCGATCAGCGCAATGTTGATTGTTTGAACTTTACTCATGACCTTCTCCACGTTAATTCGCGCACACCGTGACCTGCAATGCGCCAGGGTCCCCAAGCTCAGGCCAGGGACGATCTAAAAAGAGTTGTTGAATGTTGGATAACCCGGAAACCAGATACGGCTCGCAGCGGTTAATTTTCAGATGATCGGCGACAATCCAGTGCACGTGGCTTGCGTCCAGCATTGCGCGTTTAACCTCGGCATCCGCTTCTTTACCGGCGCTCAGACCGAGTTCGGCATGAATGGCGCACGCCCCGAGGATGGCGATATCTGCCCGATAACGGGACAGCAAAGATAACGTGGCGCTTCCGGCAAACAGGCGCTGCTGGTGGTCCCATTTGCCGCCGAGCAGGATCAGCTCAACGTCTTCCCGGTCGCTAAAGTGCTGGGCGATATCCAGCGACGTGGTAATGACGGTGAGCGGCCCCTGAAGAAAGGTGGCGACGGCCATCACCGTGCTCCCGGCATCCAGAAAAAGGGTGGAGCCCGGTGGAACCTGCTGTGCGACCTGCTTACCCAGGCGCTGTTTGGTCTCCGGCAGCAGCGTATTGCGGCCCTGACGGTTCATGGCGGAGAGATTCAACGCGATGGCTCCGCCGTGGTTCTTCTGCGCCAGGCCCTGGTTCTCCAGGTCGGTCAGATCCCGACGGATGGTATCGGCTGAAACCTGCAGCTTTTCGGCCAGCTCGGTGATGCTGGCCTGGCCTTGCTCGCTCAGGATATCCAGAACGTAGCGTTGACGAGCGGTTTTGTGCATGGGGTACAATCCTGCAAAATGTCGCAATAGTTTGCATAATACAGCATTTTAACGCAGAGAAAAGGGCAATGTCGTTTTGATGTCGGGGAGTGCGGTGATGATTCAGATGCGTGATTATTAAAATTTTATTAAAAAGGTATAAGCAAGCCGTTTTGAATGTTAATCATAATGTTATTGTTATGTTTTATTTAACAGTTTGGGTTATGTAACCACTGCACCATCATTGTCTGGGTTTTAATTCTGTTAAATGGTGATAGTTCGGTTTTTAATTGCTTTAATTAGTTTATTAATGGCATTAAATTTTAATTGGGCCTGTTTGGCTACTTAAATTGACACTTCTTTGAAAATCTTTGTGTCTGACCCGAGCGGAAATTAACGCAAAAATGTGCAGGGAGCAAATTAAGAATTTTCCTTAAATAACAGTCGGTTTATATGTTTCATCTGAAAGGTCATTTTAAGAGTTTTGTCCAGAAACCCCATGTTTTTTCTTAATTGTAACACCGCCTTAACATTGGGGGTGTAGTGGCCTATAACACATTTTGTTATGCTGCTAACCACTTTAGGAAATAAGTAAATTCTTAATTTAAATAAGACGCAGGCAGATCTCATCTCCAGAGGAAATGGGTATGGGGGAGTTTTACCTAAAATACGGCAAGGATGCTAAATAAGATATTTGTCTAATTATCTATACCTCTTTTTGGGTAATTGCTTCAGTGTCACTCAGAGTCAGGGAGATAACAATGACGATATTACGAAAGCCTATGTTACGCCGATTTACAGCAGCACTGGCATTCATTTCATTAGCCATAAATACGGCGTACGCCAATAGCAGTCAGGTGGGCATTGCCCCGGTTGCCACGACAACCTTAAAAGAAAGCATTCTTTTTGCTATCGATCGCGATCCGTCTATTAGTCAGCAGGCCGCACAATTAGGTATTGGCCAGGCACAAATAGATGAAGCGCGCAGCGGCTGGATGCCGCAAATATCGTTGAACGGGAGTACAGGGCACAGCCAGACCACCGATTCCAGCGGGTCGCTGAAGAATTCGGCCGCCTGGGGGCTGAGCCTGACGCAGCTGCTGTACGATTTTGGCAAGACCAATAACAGCATCAGCCAGTCTTCGGCCCAGCGCGATAGCTATCGCTATCAGCTGATGGGCACGCTCTCTGACGTGGCGGAAAAAACGGCGCTGAGCTACGTCGAGGTCAAACGCTATGCCGATCTACTGCAGGCGGCAAAGGAGAACGTTCAGGCGCTGAAAAACGTTGAGCAGCTGGCAAAGCTGCGTGCCGACGCGGGCGTGAGTTCGACCTCCGATGAGCTCCAGACCCGCACGCGTATTGCCGGCATGCAGGCGACGGTCGCACAGTATCAGGCCGCCTTAAACAGCGCCCGCGCGCGGCTTGCGGTATTAACCGGTATGCAGGCAGAAAACTATTCGCCTGTACCCGCAAACCTCGCGGTTGAACCTGATTCGCTCAACCGCATTGATTATTCGCTGATACCGGCGGTTATGGCCGCGCAAAACATGGAGCGCTCTGCCCAGTACGGCGTGGAAACGGCGAAGTCCCAGCACTGGCCGACGTTAAGCCTGAAGGGCGGGCGCACCCGTTATGAATCGGACAATCGTTCGTACTGGGACGACCAGATCCAGCTCAATATTGACGCACCGCTTTATCAGGGGGGCGCAGTTTCCGCACGAGTGCGGCAGGCTGAAGGAGCACGAGCGATGGCCTCCTCTCAGGTCGATCAGGCGCGTTTCGACGTCCTGCAAAAAGCCTCCGTCGCGCAGGCGGACTGGACCGGCGCACGGGGAAGAATGGAGGCCGGGAAGCAGCAGCTGGAAAATGCCCTGCGCGCCCGGGATGTTTATAAAAATGAGTACACCCTGAGCAAGAGGAGCATTAACGATCTGCTCAGCGTTGAGCAGGATGTCTGGCAGGCTACTTCGGCGAAAATAATCGCTGAGTATGATGGCTGGAGTTCGGCAATTAATTATGCTTCCGCGGTTGATAATTTAATGCCGCTTATTGGAATAGAGAAAAACGCTGCCGCAAAATTACCCGATTTGAGTTAATAAAAGACGCGCAGTGTTGCGCAAAGTAAGACTGAAAATAATGGGTGTTTTTTCCCAGGGATAGCTACATCCATCTGGTGGACATATCCACAGGAATCCGTACACCTGCAAGGAGAAGAATATGAGTAACATAAAAGTTGTTGATGTCATCATTCGCAAAACGGCGGAGAAAACGAAATTAACCGGCGAAGGAAATCTGTCGGTCTCTATTTCATCCCCGAGCGTGATTGAAATCCAGGGTTCTGCTCAGGATGTGGTGCGCTATGTCCGCCAGGGTAAAGACCTCCTTATTTATATGAAAGATGGCAGCGTTATTCGCTGCAATAACTATTTTGTTGAAGATCCTGAAACGCATACTCAGTCAGAGCTGGTATTCAACGATCGTCAGGAACTGACGCATATTTCTTTTGCCGATGCCGGGGACGCGTCAGGCGCTGCGGTGACCGAGTTAACCGCTCAGGCCACACCGATTAGCAGCATTCAACCTTTCCTTGAACAGGAAAGCGTCTTAAGCGACGCGCCGTGGGGCTGGATTGCGGGAGCTGCATTAGGTGGCGGTGCCATCGGGGCGCTGCTGGCAAACGGCGGCGACGGCGAAACTAAGACAAAAGTTATTGATAATACGAAAGAGGTGGAAAGCGCCACGCCAACCTTCCTGCTGTCGGATAAAGCGGGTGACAAGCAGGGCGTGCTGAGCGCAAACGAGATCACAGACGACAGCAACCCAACCTTTAGCGGTACCGGTCAGCCGGGCGCGACCATCCAGGTCAAAGACAGCAGCGGCAGCACCATTGCGAGCACGATGGTCGGCAAAGACGGCACGTGGACGGTAATGTTACCGACCCAGACGGACGGGGAGCACACCTGGTCGGTCGTGCAGATCGACGGCAGTAAAACCACCTCTGCGGGCAGTATCACCGTGACGGTTTCAACCGCCGATGCCGCCATTACGCTTGCCACCACGGCGGGCGATAACGTGCTGAACGCCAGCGAACAATCCGCGGGCTTTACGGTTTCCGGAGCCAGCAAAAACCTGGCGCAGGGTACCTTACTTACCGTAACGCTGAACGGCAAAACCTACGCGGCTGAAGTCGGGGCAGACGGCGCGTGGAGCGTGAACGTGCCTGCAGCAGACGCGCAGGCGCTGGGCGACGGCACCTGGACGATTAACGTCAGCGGCAAAGACGCGGCGGGTAATACCGTGAGCGGCAGCCAGACGATCGGCGTGGATACCACCGCACCAACCCTCTCTGTCGATACCCTCGCGCAGGACAACATCATTAATGCGGCTGAGCACAATCAGCCGCTGACCCTGACCGGTAAAACGAATGCGGAAGCCGGTCAGATCGTCACGGTCACGCTGAACGGTAAAAACTATAACGCTACGGTGGGTAGCGACGGCACCTGGTCCGTCACGCTTGCAGCGAACGACGTGCAGGCGCTCAACGAGGGCAATCACACTCTGACGGTTAACGTTAGCGACAAAGCGGGCAACGGTACGTCCGTGACGGGAGATTTCACGGTTGATACCACTGCGCCGGTCGTCACTATCGATACCGTGGCGGGCGACGATACCCTCAATATCAGCGAGCAGGGGCAGGCGCAGATTATTTCCGGGCAGGCGAGCGGCGTGTCGGCAGGCGATGTGGTCACCGTGACCGTTGGCGGACAGTCTTTCACCAGCGTGGTGCTGGCGGACGGCAGCTGGAGCGTAGGCGTTCCGGCGTCCGTGCTGGGCGCGTTGGGAGAAGGTAACCATACGATTTCAGTTTCCGTGACCGACGCGGCAGGCAACACCGGCAGCGCCACGCACGATATTACGCTGAGCGGAAACCCGCCAGAATTTACGATTGACGCCATCAGCCAGGACAACGTGCTGAATGCTCAGGAGGCAATGCAGCCGCTGAGCCTCACAGGCATCAGCAACCTGCCTGACGGCAGCACCATCACCGTGACGCTGAACAACGTCAGCTATCAGACCACAGTTGAAAACGGTATCTGGGCGGTCCAGGTGCCGGTTTCCGACGTGCTGAATCTGGCGAACACCCTTTACACCGTCAGCGTCAGCGGTACCGACAGCGTGGGTAACAGCGGCTCTGCCGGGGCGACGCTGCTGGTGGATACCGTACTTCCGCAGGTCATTATCAACACCTTTGCGGGCGACAACCTGGTCAATAACGCCGAAGCGGGCGTCGATCAAACCCTCAGCGGTCGCGTTACCGGCGCAGCGGCGGGCGACACCGTATCTGTCACCGTGGGCGGCAAGAGCTACACCGCAACGGTTGGCAGCGACCTGACCTGGAGCGTGAAAATTCCGTCAGCGGATCTTCAGGCCTTCGGCGACGGGGATTTAACCTTTACCGCGTCGGTGACCAACGGGCACGGCAATACCGGCACCGGCGAGCGCGATATCAATATCAATGCTGAACTGCCGGGCCTGCGCGTAAACACCATTTCCGGCGATGACGTGATCAACGCCATTGAGCAACAGCAGGATCTGAGCGTCACCGGCTCCAGCACCCATCTGGCAGCGGGCACGCAGATTATCGTCACCATCAACAACGTTGAGTACGTTACCGCGGTGAATGCCAGCGGCCACTGGCAGATTGGCGTTCCGGCGGCGGACCTGCAGGCCTGGACGGAGGGAGAGGTGACGGTAAGCGTCAGCGCTGAAGATGCCTGGGGCAACACCGTTGCGGCTGAACACCCGATTGAACTGGATCTGAACGCCGTGGCGGTCACCATTGATACCGTCTCCGGCGACGATCTGCTGAATGCGGCAGAAAAAGGCGCCGATTTAACCCTTTCCGGCCAGACGCAGGGCGTGGAGGCGGGGCAGACCGTGGTGGTGAAATTCGCCGACCAGACCTTCACCGCGCTGGTGCAGCAGGACGGCTCCTGGAGCCTGACCGTGCCCGCCAGCGCCATGGAAACCCTGATTGACGGGCGCGCGCAGGTGAGCGTCAGCGTCACTAACGTCAATGGCAACAGTGCCGACGCGTCGCGCGTGGTCACGGTGGATACGCAGCCGCCGGCGATTACGCTCGATAACCTGACCGCCGATAACATCATCAACGCGGCTGAAGCGCAGCAGGATTTACTGTTAAGCGGTAGCAGCAGTGCGGAACCTGGCCAGACGGTTACCGTGACGCTGAACGGCAAAACGTATCAGACTACGGTCCAGACGGACGGTACCTGGCAGCTGAGCGTCCCAGCGGCTGATGTCGGTGCCCTCAACGATGGCATCGTTACCGTGACGGCCACCGTGAGCGACGTGGCGGGCAACACCAGCAGCGCCGACCGCGTGGGGCTGGTGGACGCGACCGTGCCGCAGGTGACCATCAACAGCTTTGTCACCGACACCAACACCGTTAACCAGCTCGCCCATTCACAGGCGCAGGTCCTGAGCGGCTCCGTCACCGGCGCGGCAGCGGGCGATCTGGTGACCATCACCATTAACAGCATCGATTACACCACCGTGGTGGATGCGGCGGGCAACTGGAGCCTTGGCCTGCCGGCGTCCGTCGTGCAGGGGCTGGCTGACGGCACCTGGACAGTTGACGTCTCCGTGACCGACAGATCCGGCAATACCGGAAGCAGTTCGCTGGATGTGGTGGTGAATACCGTGACGCCTGTCATCGGTATCAACACGCTGGCGGCGGACGACGTGATTAACGCGACCGAGAAAGGCGAAGATCTGCAGATTTCCGGCACCAGCAACCAGCCGGAAGGCACGACTATTACGGTGACCCTGAACGGCATTCAGTACACGGCCACCGCTGACGCCAGCGGCAACTGGAGCGTGACCGTACCGGCGGCAAACGTGCTGGCGCTGGGCGAAGCGAATTACACCGTGACGGCGAACGTCACCGATAGCGTAGGCAACAGCGCCTCAGCCTCACACGATGTGCTGGTAGACAGCTCGCTGCCGGTGGTGACGATTAACACGCTGGCGGGCGACAATATCGTTAACGCGGCGGAAGTGGCGTCAGGGCAAACCCTGACCGGTAAGGTCACGAACGCGGCGTCAGGTGACACTGTCACGATTATCCTTGGCGGCCAGACATACACGGCTACCGTGCAGGACGATCTGACCTGGAGCCTGCCGTTAAGCGAGAGCCAGTTCACCGCGCTCGGCAACGGGGATCTCACCGTATCGGCCAGCGTCACCAACGCGCACGGCAATACCGGTTCCTCTTCGCTCGACTTCACCATCGACGCCCAGCTTCCGGGACTGCGTATTGATACGGTCGCAGGCGACGACGTGATCAACGTGATTGAACACGCGCAGAACCTGATTGTGTCCGGCACCAGCACCGATCTGGCGGCGGGCAGCGCCGTGACCGTGACCATCAACGGCAAAGCCTATTCCGCAACGGTGCTGGCGGACGGCACCTGGCAGGCAGCGGTACCTGCAGCGGACGTGTCCCAGTGGGCGGATGGCTCGCTGGATATCAAGGCAAGCGCGCAGGATGCTTCTGGCAACCCGGTAACCATCGGGACCGTCGTGGACGTCGATCTCGCGCCGGTCGCCATCACCATCAACAGCGTGACCGACGACAACGTGCTTAACGCGGCGGAAAAAGGCCAGGATTTGGTGCTGTCCGGCACCACTTCCAGTGTTGAAGCGGGCCAGACCGTGACCATCACCTTCGCAGGGAAAACCTACACCACGACGGTGGATGGCAACGGCGACTGGACCTGGACCGTTCCGGCTGCCGATCTGAGCGGCCTGAAAGACGGCGACGCCAGCGTGCAGGTTAGCGTCACCAACGTCAACGGCAACGCCGCGTCTTCGGCGCAGGAGTTCAGCGTCGACACCACCGCGCCGACGGTGACAATCAACACCATCAGCGGCGATAACATGCTGAATGCGGTAGAGGCGGCGCAGGATCTGACCCTGAGCGGGACCTCTACTGCCGAAGCGGGCCAGACGGTCACCGTGACCTTCAACGGCAATCAATACAGCGCGCAGGTGCAGGCGGACGGCAGCTGGACGCTGGACGTGCCTGCGGCGGATCTGGCGGGCATCACCGACGGCAGTGCCGCGGTCACGGCATCCGTGTCCGATAAAGCAGGTAACCCGGCCAGCGCGGGCTCATCGGTGCTGGTGGACACCACCGTACCGCAGATTAGCTTCAACATCGTTGCGGGCGATGACATCATCAATATTGCCGAGCACGGCCAGGCGCTGATCGTCTCCGGTAAGGTGACGGGCGCGCAGGCGGGTGACGCGATCACCGTGACCCTGAATGGTAAAGATTACACCGCCATGCTGGATACTTCCGGCAACTGGAGCGTGGGCGTTCCGGCGGCGGACGTGGGCGCGCTGGTCAACGGTGAGCAGACGATTTCTGCGACCCTCACCGACAAAGCCGGTAACAGCACCACCGCGACGCACGAGTTTGACGTCTCCCTGACCGCGCCGGTCATTGCCATCAATACCCTGGCGGCTGACGACGTGATCAACGCGACCGAGAAAGGCCAGGATCTGCAGGTGTCCGGCACCAGCAACCAGCCGGAAGGAACCGCCATTACGGTGACGCTGAACGGCATCAGCTATACGGCCACCGCCGACGCGAGCGGGAACTGGAGCGTGACCGTTCCGGCGGCAAACGTCTCCGCGCTGGGCGAAGCGAGCTACGTGGTGACGGCGAGCGTAACCGACACCGCGGGCAACAGCGCGGGCACCGGTCACAGCGTGCTGGTCGACAGCGCGCTGCCGCAGGTCACCATCAACCCGGTCGCCACGGACGACGTTATTAACGCGGCGGAAGTGGCTGCCGGACAGACCCTGAGCGGGAAAGTGAGCGGCGCGGCGAGCGGTGACACTGTCACCGTTACCATCGGTGGCAATACTTATACGGCGACGGTTCAGGACGATCTGAGCTGGTCGGTCAACGTGCCGTCCACGGTCTTAACCGCCATCGGGAACGGCGATCTGACCGTGTCAGCCAGCGTCACCAACGGCCACGGCAACACCGGCACCGGCGAGCGCGACATCAGCATCGACGCCAACCTGCCGGGCCTGCGCGTCGATACCGTGGCGGGCGACGATGTCATCAACAGCATCGAGCACGCTCAAAACCTGATTATCACCGGCTCCAGCGAAGGCCTGGCAGCGGGCGCGGCGTTAACGGTGACCGTCAATGGTAAAACCTACGCCGCAACCGTGCTGGCGGACGGGACCTGGACGGCGGCCATTCCGGCGGCAGACGTCAGCGCGCTGAATGCGGGCACGGTCACCGTGACCGTGGACGGCCAGAGCGCGGCGGGCAATCCGGTTTCCATCAGCCATGACGTGAAGGTGGATCTGGCGGCAGTCGCCATCAGCATTGACCCGATTGCCTCTGACGACGTGATTAACGCGGCGGAGAAAGGCGCGGACCTGGTGCTGTCCGGCTCCACCACCAACGTGGAAGAAAACCAGACCGTCACCATCACCTTCGGCGGCAAGTCGTACACCGCGACGGTCGATGCCGACGGCAACTGGACGGCTACCGTGCCGTCCGCCGATTTGGGCAGCCTGAAGGACGGCGATGCCAGCGTGCAGGTGAGCGTCACCAACGTGAACGGCAACAGCGCGTCCGCGGGCCGCGAGTACAGCGTGGACGCTACCGCGCCGACGGTGTCTATCGAGATCGTCAGCGACAATAACATTATCAATGCGGCCGAAGCGCAGCAGGATCTGGTGATTAACGGCGTCACCAACGCCGAAGCGGGTCAGACCGTCACCGTGACCCTGAACGGCGTGGACTACACCACCACCGTTGAGGCTAACGGCAGCTGGAGCGTGACCGTACCGTCCGCCGATCTGGGCGCGATTGCCGACGGGAACTACACCGTCAGCGCCGCCGTATCGGATAAAGCGGGCAACCCGGCCTCCGCGGATCGCGACGTGCTGGTTGATACCACCGTTCCACAGCTGACCATTCACACCGTTTCCGACGACGACGTGATCAACAGCGCCGAGCATGCGCAGGCCCTGATTGTCACCGGTTCCGTGACCGGCGCGGCGGCGGGCGATGTGGTCACCGTCACCCTCAATGGCAAATCGTACACCGCCACTCTCGACGCCTCCGGCAACTGGAGCGTTGGCGTGCCTGCGGCGGACGTAACCGCGCTGGCCGCCGGGGATTACACCATCACCGCGGCGCTGACCGATAAAGCCGGCAACAGCAACAGCGCCACGCACGGCGTAGAGGTGAACCTGACCGCGCCGGGGCTGACCATTGACACCGTTTCCGGTGACGATGTAATCAACAATACTGAGAAAACCCAGGATCTGACCCTCTCCGGTACGGCTTCCGGCCTGGCGGCAGGCGCGGTGGTGACCGTGATGCTCAACGGCAAAGCGTACAGTGCGCAGGTGGACGATAACGGAAAATGGACCACCACCGTTCCGGCGAGCGAAGTCGGTCAGCTGGGCGAGGCGCTTTACACCGTCACCGCCTCGGCGACGGACGGCGTCGGTAACAGCACCAGCGCGTCGCACACCGTGAACGTGGAGTCCGTTCTGCCGGGCGTGATCGTTAACACCATTGCGGGCGACGACGTCATTAACGCGGCTGAGCTTGCAGCCGGCCAGACCATCAGCGGTAAGGTGGTGAATGCCGAAGCGGGCAACACCGTGACCGTGACCATTGGCGGTAACATCTACACCGCAACGGTGCAGAGCGATCTCACCTGGTCCGTCGATGTGCCTGAATCTGTTCTGACGGCGCTGGGCAACGGCGATTTGACGGTGTCAGCCAGCGTGACCAACGGCGTCGGCAACAGCGGATCCGCTGAGCGCGATATCACGATCGACGCTAACCTGCCGGGCCTGCGCGTGGATACCGTGGCGGGTGACAACGTGATCAACAGCATCGAACACGGGCAGAACCTGATTATCACCGGTTCCAGCGACGGGCTGATGGCAGGCGCGGCGCTGACCGTGACCGTAAACGGCAAAACCTATCCGGCGACCGTGCTGGCGGACGGCACCTGGAGCGCGGCGATCCCGGCCGCGGACGTCGGCGCATTGAGTGCTGGCACGGTTACCGTGACCGTTGCGGGCCAGAGCAGCGCCGGTAACCCGGTTTCCATCAGCCACGATGTAACGGTGGATCTGGCGAGCGTTGCCATCAGCATTGACGCCATCGCCACCGATGACGTGATTAACGCGGCCGAGAAGGGCGCGGATCTGGTGTTCTCAGGCACTACCTCAAACGTCGAAGAAAATCAGACCGTCACCATCACCTTCGGCGGCAAGAGCTACACCGCGACCGTAGGCGCCGACGGCAAGTGGACGACCACGGTGCCAGCGGCCGATCTGGCGGGTCTGAAAGACGGCGACGCCAGCGTGCAGGTGAGCGTCACCAACGTCAACGGCAACAGCGCCTCTGCGGGCCGCGAGTACAGCGTGGATGCGACCGCACCGTCCGTGACCATCAATACCCTGGCGACGGACGACATTCTCAATGCCACCGAAGCGAAGAGCGATCTGACGGTTTCCGGCACCAGCACCGCCGAAGCGGGCCAGACGGTCACCGTATCGCTGAACGGCAAAGACTACACCACAACCGTCAGCGCGGACGGCAGCTGGACGCTGAACGTTCCGGCGGCCGATCTGGCAGGATTAACCGACGGCAGCGTCACCGTTACCGCATCAGTCAGCGACAAGGCGGGTAACCCGGCGTCCGTGGATCACAACCTGGCGGTAGATATCACCGTCCCGGCGGTGACCATCAATACCGTGGCGGGCGATGACGTGATTAACATCGCAGAACACGGCCAGGCGCAAATCATCAGCGGCACCGCCACCGGCGCGGCAGCGGGCGATAAGGTCACCGTCACCATCGGCGGCCAGACGTACACCACCGTGCTGGACGCGGCGGGGAACTGGAGCGTGGGCGTCCCGGCGAACGTGATTTCCGGCCTCAGCGACGGCACCGTGACCGTCACCGCGTCGGTCACCGACGCGGCGGGCAACACCGGCACCGGCACGCATAGCGTGACCGTCGATACCGGTCTGCCTTCGGTCAGCTTCAACGCCATCAGCGGCGATAACGTGCTGAACGCGGTGGAGAAAGGTCAGGACCTGAGCGTCAGCGGCACCAGCGCCAACCTGGCGGAAGGCACCGTGGTGACCGTGACCCTGAACGGCAAAAACTACACGGCCACGACGGCGGCAGACGGCACCTGGAGCCTGACGGTTCCGGCGGCAGATCTGGCGGGTCTGGGTCAGGCCAACTACACCCTGAACGCGAGCGCTACCAACGGCGTGGGCAACAGCGTGAGCAACACCGCGAACCTGCTGGTGGATACCGCGCTGCCGACCGTCACCATCAACACCGTGGCGGGCGATAACGTCATTAACGCGGCGGAAGTGGCGGCAGGCCAGACCCTGAGCGGCACCGTGGCGAATGCCGAAGCGGGCAACACCGTCACCGTGACCATTGGCGGCAACACCTACACCGCGACGGTGCAGAGCGATCTGACCTGGTCCGTCAACGTGCCGTCTGACGTGCTGACCGCGCTGGGTAACGGCAGCCTGAGCGTAACGGCGACCGTCACCAACGGCCACGGCAACACCGGTACCGGCGAGCGCGAAATCGCTATCGACGCTAACCTGCCGGGCCTGCGCGTCGATACCGTGGCGGGCGACAACGTGGTCAACAGCATCGAACATACTCAAAACCTGATCGTCAGCGGATCCAGCGACGGGCTGGCACCGGGCACGGCGCTGACCGTCACCATCAACGGCAAAGACTATGCGGCCACGGTGCTGGCGGACGGCTCCTGGAGTGCGGCTGTTCCGTCTACCGACGTGAGCGCGTGGCCGGAAGGCTCCGTCAAAATCAGCGTGACCGGCGACAGCTCAGCGGGTAACCCGATTACCATCAGCCATGATGTGACGGTAGATCTGGCGACCGTTGCCATCAGCATCAATGCGATTGCGACCGACGACGTGATTAACGCGGCGGAGAAGGGCGCGGATCTGGTGCTGTCCGGTGCGACCACCAACGTGGAAGCCGGGCAGACCGTGACCATCAGCCTGAACGGCAAAATCTACACCACCACGGTGGACGACAGCGGCAGCTGGACCTGGACCGTACCGTCTGCGGATCTGGCTGGCCTGAAGGACGGCGATGCCAGCGTGCAGGTGAGCGTCACCAACGTCAACGGCAACAGCGCCTCGGCGGGACGTGAGTACAGCGTGGATGCCACCGCGCCGACCGTCACGATTAATACCCTGGCGACGGACGATATTCTGAATGCCGCCGAAGCGAAGAGCGATCTGACCGTGTCCGGTACCAGCTCTGCAGAAGCTGGCCAGACGGTGACCGTGTCGCTGAACGGCAAAGACTACACCACAACCGTCAGCGCGGACGGCAGCTGGACGCTCAACGTCCCGGCGGCCGATGTTGCGGCCCTGACGGACGGCAGCGTGACCGTTACCGCATCGGTAAGCGACAAGGCGGGCAACCCGGCGTCGGTTGATCACACTCTGACGGTGGACGTCACCGTTCCTGCGGTGACCATCAATACCGTGGCGGGCGACGATGTCATTAACCTCGCAGAACACAGCCAGGCGCACATCATCAGCGGCACCGCCACCGGCGCGGCTGCGGGCGATAAGGTCACCGTCACCATCGGCGGCCAGACGTACACCACCGTGCTGGACGCGGCGGGGAACTGGAGCGTGGGCGTCCCGGCGAGCGTGATTTCCGGCCTCAGCGACGGCACCGTGACCGTCACGGCGTCGGTTACCGACGCGGCGGGCAACATCGGTAGCGGCAGCCATAACGTGACCGTCGATACCGGGCTGCCGTCCGTGGCGTTCAACGCCATCAGCGGCGACAACGTGCTGAACGCGGTAGAGAAAGGTCAGGATCTGAACGTCAGCGGCACCAGCGCCAACCTCGCGGAAGGCACCGTGGTGACCGTGACCCTGAACGGCAAAAACTACGCGGCCACGACGGCGGCAGACGGCACCTGGAGCCTGACCGTTCCGGCAGCGGATCTGGCGGGTCTGGGCGAAGCGAATTACACCCTGAGCGCGAGCGCCACCAACGGCGTGGGCAACAGCGTGAGCAACACCGCGAACCTGCTGGTGGATACCGCGCTGCCGACCGTCACCATCAACACTGTGGCGGGCGATAACGTCATCAACGCGGCGGAAGTGGCCGCGGGCCAGACCCTCAGCGGCAAGGTAACGAACGCGGAGGCGGGCAATACCGTCACCGTGACCATTGGTGGCAACACCTACACCGCGACGGTGCAGAGCGATCTGACCTGGTCCGTGAACGTGCCGGAGTCCGTCCTTACGGCGCTGGGCAACGGTGACCTGACCGTGTCAGCCACCGTCACCAACGGCCATGGCAACACCGGGACCGGCGAGCGCGAAATCGTTATCGACGCCAGCCTGCCGGGCCTGCGCGTTGATACCGTGGCGGGCGACGATGTGATCAATAGCATCGAACATACTCAAAACCTGATCGTCTCTGGCACCAGCGACGGGCTGGCGGCAGGCACAACGCTCACCGTGACCGTCAATGGCAAAACCTATGCGGCCTCCGTGCTGGCAGACGGCTCCTGGAGCGCGGCGATCCCGGCGGCAGACGTCGCGGCCTTCGCAGCAGGTACGGTCACCGTGACCGTTGCAGGCCAGAGCGCGGCGGGCAACCCGGTGACCATCAGCCATGACGTGACCGTCGACCTGGCGTCGGTGGCTATCAGCATCGATGCGATTGCCACCGACGACGTGATTAACGCGGCGGAAAAAGGCGCGGATCTGGTGCTCTCCGGCAGCACCTCGAACGTGGAGGAAAACCAGACCGTTACTGTTACCTTTGGCGGCAAGACGTACACCGCGAAGGTGGACGCCGACGGTAACTGGACGGCCACCGTGCCGTCTGCGGATCTCGCGGGCCTGAAGGACGGCGATGCCAGCGTGCAGGTGAGCGTCACCAACGTCAACGGCAACAGCGCCTCGGCGGGGCGTGAGTACAGCGTGGACGCGACTGCGCCAACCGTGACCATTGATACGGTTGCAGGCGATAACGTGATTAACGGCAGCGAAGCGGCTGCGGGCGTTGCCATCTCCGGCACCACTACGGCGGAAGTCGGTCAGACGGTCACCGTGACGCTGGGCGGTAAGAGCTATACCGCGCAGGTGCAGCAGGGCGGCATCTGGAGCGTTAACGTTCCGGGCAGCGATCTCTCCACGCTGGCGGATAACGGCTACACCGTGCAGGTTAGCGTGAGCGACGCCGCGGGTAACCCGGGCAGCGCGGGCAAGACAATTACGCTTGATACCACGCCGCCGACCGTCAGCTTTAACGTTGTCGCGGGCGATGATGTCATTAACAGCGTGGAGCACGGCCAGGCGCAGATCGTCAGCGGGTCGGCAACCGGCGCGAACGTTGGGGATAAAGTGGTTATCACCCTCGGTTCGCACCAGTACACCACCACCGTTGACGCCAGCGGCAACTGGAGCGTGGGCGTTCCGGCCAGCGTGATTTCCGCCCTGACCGACGGCACCGTGACCCTCAGCGCGACCATTACCGACAGCGCGGGTAACAGCAGCACCCAGACCCATGACGTGGTGGTCAACACCGCCTCCGTGGCGCTGACGGTGAACACCGTTAGCGGTGACGACGTCATCAACGCGGCTGAAGCCGGTTCGTCACTGGTGATTAACGGCTCCAGCGCGCAGTTCGCCAGCGGGACCCAGGTCACCGTGACCCTGAACGGCAAGAGCTATACGGCCACCATTCAGAGCGACGGCACCTGGACGACTACCGTACCGGTTGCAGACGTCAGCGCCCTGGCCGATGGCGCCAGCTATCAGGTGTCCGTATCGGCACAGGACAGCGCGGGCAACAGCGCCTCCGCAACGCATACTATCAGCGTGGATACCACTGCGCCGGTGGTGAGCATTGGGACGCTGTCGGTTGACGACATGCTGAACGCCGCGGAAGCGCAGCAGCCGCTGACCGTGCACGGTTCTTCCAGCGCGGAGGCGGGTCAGACCGTTACCGTGACGCTGGGCAGCAAAACCTATACTGCGCTTGTCGGCAGCGATGGCACCTGGACGCTCGACGTGCCGGCAGCCGATCTGGCTGCCCTTAGCCAGGGCGCGCTGACGGTGACCGCCTCGGTCAACGACAAAGCCGGTAACAACGGCCAGACCACGCACACCTTAACGGTAGACACCGTTGCGCCAACCGTGACCATCAGCACCGTGGCCGATGACGATATCGTCAACAGCGCGGAGCAGCTGGCGGGCCAGACGATCCGTGGTACGACCACGGCGGAACAGGGCCAGACGGTGACCGTCTCCTTCAACGGGCACAGCTATCAGGCGACCGTCGGGGCGGACGGATCGTGGTCGGTCTTCGTGCCGGGCCGTGATTTCCTCGGCCTGAGCGACGGGGAGTACACCATCACCGCTTCGGTAAGCGACAAGGCGGGCAACCCGGGCAGCGCAACGCACGACGTGACGCTGAACGGCGATGTCCCAACCATCACCATCAACACCTTTGCGCAGGACGACATCGTCAACGCCGCCGAGCACGGCACGCCGCTGGTCATCAGCGGTACCACCGACGCGCCTGCAGGCCAGACGGTAACCATCACGCTGAACGGTAAAACCTATGCGGCTACCGTCCAGAATGACGGCACCTGGAGCTACACGGTGGGCAGCGCTGACGTGACCGCGCTGGCAGACGGCGGCTCGTACGTGATTAACGCCCTGGTGAGCAACACCATCGGCAACAGCGCCAGCGATAACCATACCGTCACGGTGGATCTCACCGCGCCGTCGATGGGGATAAGTATTGATTCGCTGCAAAACGATACCGGCCTGAGCGCAACGGATTTCATCACCAACGACAGCCAGGTCGTCGTCAACGGCTCGCTGACCGCGCAGCTCGGCAATAACGAGAAGGCGCAGATCAGCCTCGACGGCGGCGTCACCTGGGTTGACCTGACCGTGACCGGCACCACCTGGCGCTACGCCGATGGCCGCACCCTGACGGACGGTACGTATCAGTACCAGGTCCGCGTGATTGATAACGCGGGCAACGTGGGGGCAACGGACAGCCAGGACGTGGTGATTGATCTGACGAAGCCTGCGGCAACCACCATTACCGTGGATTCCATTACGCAGGATACCGGCCTGTCCGGCAGCGACTTCATCACCAGCGACAACCAGATCAGCCTTAAAGGCACGCTGGGCGCGGCGCTGGGCAGCGGCGACCACGCGCAGATCAGCCTTGACGGCGGCGTCACCTGGACCGACGTCAGCGTCAGCGGCCTGAGCTGGACGTACGTCGATGGCCGCACGCTGGCCGACGGAGATTACAACTACCAGCTGCGCGTGATTGACGATGCGGGCAACATCAGCGCCACCGCCTCTCAGGTGGTGACCATTGATACCGTTGCGCCGGACGCCAGCAAAACGATCGCCATCGACAGCATCAGCGACGATACCGGCCTGAGCAGCAGCGACTTTATCACTCGCGACACGTCCCTGACGCTGCACGGCTCGCTCGGCGCGACGCTTGCCGACGGCGAATACGCCCAGATCAGCATCGACGGCGGCGTCACCTGGCAGAACGTGATTGTCACCGGCAACAGCTGGTACTACGTGGACGGCCGCACGCTGGGTAACCAGACCTATGACTACTACGTTCGCGTGGTGGATGCGGCCGGTAACGTGGGCGCCAGCGCCCATCAGCAGGTGACCGTCGATACGGTCGCCCCGGATGCGGCGATTACGGTGACCGTGGATAACATCACCGTGGATACCGGCTTCGACAATAACGACTTCCTGACCAGTTCGACCTCGTACACGCTGCACGGAACGCTCGGCGCAGAACTCGGCGCGGGTGAATTCGTGCAGGTGAGCATGGACGGCGGCAGCACCTGGGTATACGCCACCGTGAGCGGTACGTCGTGGAGCTACAGCGACACGCGTACCCTGACCGACGGCAGCCACAACTATCAGGTACGGGTCGTCGATCTGGCGGGGAACGTGGGGGCAACCACCTCGCAGGCGGTGACGGTGGATACCCAGGCGCCGCAGTACGGCGTCACCATCGACAGCATCAGCGAAGATACCGGCCAGTCCGGCAGTGATTTCATCACCATGGACACCACGCTGACCATTAACGGTTCGCTGGGCAGCGCGCTGGCAAGCGACGAGCGCGTCCAGATCAGCCTGGACGGCGGGAATACGTGGCTCGATACCACGGTCACCAACCAGCGCTGGAGCTACACCGATACCCGCGATCTGCCTGACGGCGACTACACCTACCAGGTGCGGATTATCGACCAGGCGGGCAATGTGGGTTCCACCGCGTCTCAGATCGTCACGGTAGACACCACGCCGCCGACCACGGTTGGCACGGTCGTGAGCTACACCGACGGCGAAGGCGAGCGTCAGGGCACCTTTGGTAGCGCGGTGGCAACGGACGATAACTCGCCGCTGATCAACGGGACACTGAACCGTGCCCCGGATGACGGCGAGATCGTGCAGCTCTACCGTGACGGGGTTCTGCTCGGCCAGGTGACCATGAACGGCAGCGCGAGCTGGTCCTTCCAGGACAACGGCCTGAGCGACGGGAATCATACCTACATCGTGCGCGTCACCGACAGGGCCGGAAACTACACGGAATCCGACGGCTTTGTGCTGAACGTCGATACCAGCATTCCGACCACCACGGCGGCGATTACCGCGCAGACCACGTCGGACACTACGCCGATCGTCAGCGGTACCGTCTCCGCTGACCTGGTGAACGGTGAATATCTGGTGGTGACGGTGAACGGCAAAACCTACACCTCCCAGACGGGCGGTGCGGTGGTGGTCGACCCGGATCACAACACCTGGTATCTGCAGATCCCGGACGGCGATGCGCTGAGCGTGGCGAGCTACAGCGTGACCGCGCAGGTGAAGAGCAGCGCGGGTAACGGCAATACCACGGGTACGGCGACCGGCAGCCTGGTGATTGATACCACCTCGGTGAATACCGACTGGGCAACCACGGCGGGGAACAGCAACAACTCCACCATGACCCTCGGCATGAACAGCAGCGGTCTGTGGAATATCATCGCTAACGGCCAGTCTTACTCCAGCAGCGATAGCTCGACCTATGCCGGGAATACGCTGACCAACACCCGTAACTACTACGTGGTGAGCCAGACCGCCGCCGACTTTGACCGTAACGGCACGCAGGACATTTTCGCGACGGAAAATACCTACGCCGGGTCAACGCAGGTGATGTGGACCTACGATGGCAGCACCTATAACGCCAGCCAGCTGGCAATGGGCACTACCATCTGGTACGGCGGCGTAATTGCGTACGATAAAACCGGCGATGGCTATCTGGATCTGGCCTACGGTGACTCCGGCGCGGACTCCATTACGTACCTGATCAACAAGAACGGCGTACTGTCGCCGGATGGGACCAATGGCGGAGCAGGTTTCTGGGGGCAATTCACCACCATGCGTGAAATCTCCGGCGTCGATCTGAACAACGACGGCACGGTAGATATTGTCCAGCACACTAACCGCAGCGGCGCGTACTCGTTAACCGTGATCAACAACAACGGTAACGGCACGCTCTCCATCGGTCAGAACCTGACGAACGTGTTTGTGGCAAACGCTTCAAATACCACCACGGCGGCATCCATGACGTGGGCGGACTTCAACGGCGATGGCTACATGGATCTGTACCTGGGCAGCAGCTACAACAACAACGGCGGGGTGATCTACTACAACGACGGTACCGGGAAGCTCTCGGCCACCAAGAGCGCGGTAGAAGCCTCTAACGCAGCGGCGGGCTATTTGTCTGTGGCGGTGGACTGGAACGGCGACGGACAGATGGACATCGTCAAGCTCAGCACCTACGGCGGCTCGCAGACGGCGACCCTGTTCACCAACAACGGTTACGGCTCTACCTGGACCTCAAGCCAGCTGGCTTCAGGCCTGGCGAACGTCACCGGCGTGGCGGCTGTGGACTACAACTGGGACGGCGCGCAGGACCTGCTGGTTTCTCAGCAGAACGGCAAGGTGGTGCTGGTGCAAAACAGCAAAACCATTGCTGACGGCACCGCGATGCATCTGCACATTGTCGACAGCGAGGGCATCAACGCCTACTACGGCAACACGGTCAATCTGTACAACGCCGCGGGCGTGCTGGTGGCCTCGCAGATCATCAACGCCCAGTCCGGTATCGGTTCGAACGATACCTCTGCGCTGGTGAGCTTCTACGGGCTTGATCCGAATGAAACCTATTCGGCTGAGATCCTGAAGATCACCAACGGCGTGTCGGATAACGTCACCTGGAGCGGTCTGGAAGCGGGCAACGGCAAAGAGGGCTACGTTCTGACGGCCGAAGCCGCCACCGGTGGCCACAGCGGGACTATCACCGGGACCGGGTATAACGACACCTTTATCGCGGAAAACGGCACCTATACCTACAACGGTTCCGGCGGATGGAATACCCATTCCGACTATGACACCTGGAGCAACACCGGTGGGATGGACGTGGTGGATTACCGCAATGCGACGTCTGGCGTAACCGTTGACCTGCGCCTCTCAACCGCGCAGGACACCGGGTTCGGCACCACGCGTCTGCTGAACATTGAAGGGATTAACGGTTCGGATTTCGACGACGTCATCACCGGCAACAGCGGTGATAACCAGTTCGAAGGCCGCGGCGGAAATGACACCTTCAACATCGGCAGCGGCGGTCACGATACGTTGCTCTACAAGCTGATCAACGCGTCGGATGCGACGGGCGGTAACGGTCACGACGTGGTGAACGGCTTTACGGTCGGGACCTGGGAAGGGACAGCGGACACGGATCGTATTGACCTGCGCGATCTGCTCTCCGGCAGCGGCTATACCGGCACGGGCTCGGCGAGCTATGTGAACGGCGTGGCCACGCTGGACAGCAGCGCGGGTAATATCAGCGATTACATCCGCGTGGTGCAGAACGGCAGCAATACCGAGATCCAGGTTGACCTGGACGGTACGGGCGGCCAGTTCTCGCCGACCACTCTGGTGACCCTGAACGGCGTGCAGACGGATCTGGCGACGCTGCTGGCGAACCATCAGCTGTTAATTGCGTAAAACAACGCCGCGGGGAGCGATCCCCGCGGCCTTTTGGCATTTCTTTACACGAATAGTCATAACCCTATATTTCACAAGATTATTTTGCGGGCTCGTTTAGAAAGCGTTCGTTTTTTAATCATCCCGTAAAGGTATCATTTCAGGGCGGAATTACCGCTCTGGACAGGACGTAGCCTTATGAAGACACATCCACAGTACGAACCCTGGCTGCAGGGCATGCTCATCATCGCGAAGCACTACCGGCTGGATTTTTCCGCGGAGCATGTTCGGGTCACGATTAACCATGAAAGCCAGTCTCCGCGCCAGCTGGTGCTGGAGGAGATGGCGCGCCAGCTTGGGCTGGGGATGCGTGTGGTGGCGGCGGAAGCGGTATCCCTCGATCCGTGGCGTCTGCCGCTGCTGGCGGAATTCACCGGCGGGCAGATTGCGGTGATCAACCGCATGGACAGCGAAGGCAACGTCAGCCTGCAGTTCAGCGGCGATGCGGGGCTGGAGACGACGCTGACGCGCGAGGAGATCGGGTCGCGGTTAAAGGGCCTGATGGTGCTGCGCCCGCTCGAATCCACGCCGGATGCCCGCGTGGATGACTACATCAAACCGTACGAGAAAAACTGGTTCTGGCAGCTGGCGCTGAAGGACTGGCGACGCTACAGCGACATTATGCTGGTGGCGCTGGTGGCTAACGTGCTGGCGCTCTCAGGCATGGTCTTCTCCATGCAGGTGTACGACAGGGTGGTGCCGTCGCAGTCGGAGGCCACGCTGTGGGTGCTGTTTGGCGGCGTGATGATTGCCATCGTGTTCGAATTCATCATGCGCATGCTGCGGGTGCATATTTCTGACGTAGTGGGCAAGCGCGCCGACCTGCGTATCTCTGAACGCGTTTTTGCCCACGCGCTGCGGATTAAAAACGGCGCGCGCTCGAAATCAACCGGATCGTTTATCGCGCAGATCCGCGAGCTGGAGTCGGTGCGCGAGCTGATCACCTCCACCACCATTGCGGCGATTTCCGATCTGCCGTTCTTCCTGCTGTTCGTCTTCATTCTGTGGATGATTGGCGGCCCGCTGGTGCTGGTGGTCCTGCTCGCCGTGCCGCTGCTGCTCATCCCGGGCCTGCTGGTACAGCGCCCGCTGGGGAAACTCTCCAGCGAAGGGATGCGCGAATCCGCCATCCGTAACGCGACGCTGGTGGAAGCGGTGCAGGGCATTGAAGACATCAAGCTGATGCGCGCCGAACAGCGTTTCCAGAACCAGTGGAATAACACCAACGACGTCGCCGCCAGCGTCGGCATGAAGCAGCGCTGGCTGACGGGCCTGCTGCTCACCTGGACGCAGGAGGTGCAGTCCATCGTTTATGCGGTAGTGCTGCTGGTGGGGTGTTATCTGGTTATCAGCGGCGATATGACCACCGGTGCGCTGGTCGGGACCTCGATTCTGGCGTCGCGGACCATTGCGCCGCTGTCGCAGATCTCAGGCGTGCTCTCGCGCTGGCAGTCGGCGAAAGTGGCCCGCAAGGGGCTGGACGAACTGATGCAGCGTCCGATTGACGATCCGCAGCACGGCAAGAAGGTGCACAAGGCCCACCTGCGCGGCGACTATTCGCTTGAGGACGTTGGGTTTTACTACGACGAGGAAGAGAAACTCACCGTGCTCAACATCAGCAAGCTGCAGATCCGCGCCGGGGAGCGCGTGGCGGTGCTTGGACGCAATGGTTCCGGGAAAAGCACGCTGTTACAGCTTCTGGCGGGCATGCAGGAGCCGCAGCAGGGCAGCATTCTGCTGGACGATATTGCGCTCAATCACCTCGACCCGGCCGACGTGCGTCGGGACATGCAGCTGCTGAGCCAGCAGGCCCGTCTGTTCTTTGGCTCCGTGCGGGACAACATCCTGATGGGGAACCCGCTCGCCACCGATGACGAAATTCATCAGGCGCTGGTCAACAGCGGCGCGCTGGAGTTTGTGCGCAAGCAGAAAATGGGGCTGAACACCGTCATCAACGAGGGCGGAACGGGCCTCTCCGGCGGACAGCGTCAGGCGCTGCTGCTGGCGCGCGCCCTGATCACCTCGCCAAATATCCTGCTGCTGGACGAGCCTACCGCCTGGCTGGACGAAATGAGCGAGAAGCAGTTTATTCAGCATCTTCACAAATGGCTGGGTAAACGCCGGACGCTGGTCGTGGCGACGCATCGCCTGCCGATTCTGGACCTGGTCGATCGCATCATCGTGCTGGAAAACGGCAAGGTGGTGATGGACGGACCGCGCGACGCTATCCTGCACCAGCACGGTATGGCACCGCAAAAAGCAGCACAGCGCACCGTGACCATGAAGCCGGCGGCGGTTGCAGAGGAGGGCGCGGCATGAATGATTTGTCTCGTTTCAATAGCCGGCTGAAGGAGCCTCGCCTGCCGCGCTCTACCCTGGTGGCATGGTCGCTGTTTGCCCTGCTGGCGGTGTTTATCGCCTGGGCAAGCCTGTTCCATCTGGATGAGGTGACCACCGGCAGCGGTAAGGTGATACCGTCTTCGCATGAGCAGGTCATTCAGTCCCTGGAAGGCGGCATTATCCACAGCCTGATGGTGCGCGAAGGCGACATTGTGGAACGCGGCCAGCAGCTCGCGCAGCTTGACCGGACGAAAACCGAGTCGAGCGTGCTGGAGAGCGAGTCTCGTCTGAATGCCGCGCTGGCCACGGCGGCACGCCTGAAGGCTGAAGTTAACGACACGGAGCTGACGTTTCCTGAGGAGCTGGATGACGACGTTGAGCTGGTCAAACAGGAAACGGCGCTCTACCAGTCCCGTCGTGAAAGCCTCGAAAAAGGACTGGCCGGTTTACGTCAGGGTGCCGAGCTGGTGCAGCGCGAGCTGTCGTTAACCCGTCCGCTGGTGACCCAGGGGGCGGCCAGCAAGGTGGAGGTGCTGCGTCTTGAGCGTCAAAAAAATGAGCTTGAGAATAAAATCACCGAGATGAAAAACCAGTATTACGTCCGCGCCCGCGAAGAGCTGGCGAAAGCCAATGCGGAGATTGAAGCCCAGCGTTCGGTGATGAAGGGGCGTGAAGACTCTCTGACCCGACTGACCTTCAATGCGCCGGTTCGCGGGATCGTGAAGGATATTGACGTCACGACCGTGGGCGGCGTCATCCCGCCGAACGGCAAGCTGATGAGTCTGGTTCCGCTTGACGATCAGATGGTGGTAGAAGCGAAAATTTCGCCGCGCGATGTGGCGTTTATCCATCCCGGCCAGAAGGCGCTGGTGAAAGTGACGGCCTATGACTACTCCATTTACGGCGGGCTGGAAGGGGAAGTGACCATGATTTCGCCGGACACCCTGCAGGATGAGGTGAAAAGAGATGTTTATTACTATCGCGTCTATATTCGTACCGACAGTAACCATCTGACCAATAAGCAGGGTCAGGAATTTCCGGTCTTTCCGGGCATGATTGCCACCGTTGATATTAAAACCGGCAGCAAAACCATTCTGGATTATCTGTTAAAACCGCTGAACAAGGCAAAAGAGGCGTTGCGGGAACGATAGATGAGTGGCGTTCGGAACACCGAACGCCTGGTGAATTATACGGTTGACGTCATGTTATGAGCGTGGCGTCGCTCTTTAGGTACGACGTTGATGTAATGGGTAACATACGCAAAATATAATCCGGCATAATTTTCGACAAGTTCGAGAAACGCCGGGTATATCGACATTCGACCATCACCACGATCTTTAAGATAACCCGCCTCTTGTGCCGATTTAATAATTCGGTTGACGTGAATGCGCGAAACAAAAAATTCTTTTGCTAGCGTGCTTGCTGAGTATTCAATGACGGCACCATGGGCAGATTTGTTTTTCATGGCCTGCAGGTAAAGATAAAGCATAATCATACGCCCGCCATCTTTATCGATAAATAATCCCACTTCTGGCAGCACCTTTCGGAACGTTAATCCCCGAAAAAGATATTCAGCCGCACGGCGAAAAAAGTTGTTTCTCAAAATATCATTATCCAGCAGGTTAACATTAATGTTAAATGCTGGGTAAAGAATGCTGACGGGCAAAAAAGCACCGGACATATAACGCTTAAGTTCATTAAGACCTTTTTCAGTGGGCGCGATTCTCGTTTTACGTCGGTCTTCCGTGCAGCGCCAGGTCCTGATGCGCCCGGTAGTTCTGAGTATCGTAATGATCGCAATAACGCTGTTAGGGCTGGCTATCTTATAGCGAGAACATAACTCTTTAATCTCTGAAACTGACTCGGCCTGATTTCCAAAAATAAAGCAACACATGGAGAGAATAATATTGAATCGTGATTCCTGCAGCATTGTCTTGTAGAACAAAGGTTGTTTTTTGTAGATGGTGTCATTAATTGTGTAGTGCTCTAATATTGCCTCACTGAATCGCGGATTGCTCTTTATAACATCCCTTCGATGTAGCAAGGCCCTGGATGAGATATGATTATCCATAGCATTTTTCTCGTATTTGAATGAACCGATAGATGAAGTATCCAGTCTTCTTTTTCGGAATTTTCATTATACCCTGAGAATGAGATGTTTGTCGGGGTTATTTGAAAAGAAAAGTATATTTAAACCGCGGTGATTAACGCAAAGATGTTCCGGTGAGTTCAGCTGATAATTGTTTCGCACCCTGTGGCTGTATTGTAAAATTAATGATTATAAGAGGTGCGGTAAATTTTACGTATTCACAAATGGAAAAGGTGCGTTAGTGCCCAGGAGCAGTTTATGACCCACAAAATTTCTCACAGAAATGGGGCGTGCGATGAACAAAAATTTGTCATTTCAGCCTGCGGTTTTACGTTCCAGGGATATCGTCTGATCCTAAGCCAGTACGAAATAGAGGCTTCGCATCTGCACTTTGAGGGGGATGAGATATCCGAGCGGGATATGGAAAATATCCTTATAAATCAAAATGCTCATATCGTTGTCTTTCTTGGTAAGGGGGTCGTGAATCTCCTGGAAAGCCTGAAGCGTCTGGCATCCGTGCTCAATACACTTCCCGTTATTAGACGTGTCACCCTGTATGGTGACATACCGGATGGCTGGCTGTATCGCACCCTGGGCAGTCTTTTAAATAATAGTTATCAGTTATCATTGATTCGTATAGCCCGCGTTTCAGATATTATAACCTTTATTCATACGCACCATAATGTATTTAAGGACCGTTCGTACTTATTACGCGATCGTTACCGGGATAACTCTTCCCAGGAAAACGTAAAGTGGCTAACAAAAAGAGAGATTGATGTTTTATTAAATTTCTATCGCGGTATGTCAGTAAAAGAAATGTGCGAAAGAATGGGGTTGTCGAATAAAACGGTTTATACCCATCGGAAGGAGGGTGTGCTCAAATTAAACTTAATTAAGCGATGGCTACACGATCCGCATAATTTAAAAGCGGAAGGGCGAATTAAACATCAGCGCCAGAAAACAGAATTCACGGATAAGGAAACAGAAATATTTAATGCGCTACTTAAAAGAGAGATCTTCCCTGCCTATCAGATTATTACCGATCGTGACAAAAAGGGCGTAGGTTTTGAAATACTTATTCGCTGGAATAAAAATGGTAAAATTGTCAAGCCAGCCAGTTTTCTCACGGACATCTCAAATCATGAGATATGGTTAAAAATAACAGCGTTAGTCATCCATGCCGCCGTTTCGGGTATTAATAAGTATAACGGGAAATATTATTTTTCTGTGAACATCCCGCCTCGCCTGGCTTCCGGAAATGCATTGCCTGATATGGCACGCAAAGCCATCGATATGCTGCTCAAACCGCAGTGGGCCGAAAAGCTGGTCTTTGAATTTGCAGAGGATATTGACGTAACGAAGGACAAAAGGATCCCTGAAACCATGCGGCATTTACGTAATACAGGGTGTCGATTGTATCTGGATGACTGCTTCTCAAATCATCAAACCATGTTCCCGGTGCGCCAGGTGCATTTTGATGGACTTAAGCTGGATCGGGACATCGTTGAGCATTTTGTGGCAAACGACAATGACTATAACCTGATTAAAGCGATACAGCTTTATAGCGATATGACCGGAACGGACTGTATTGCCGAGGGGGTTGACAGTGAAGAAAAGTTTGAAAAATTAGTCGCGCTGGGCGTCAAGAATTTTCAGGGGTATTATTTATCGCGGGCCGTGAAAGAGGAAGAGTTAGACCGTATGGTAAGATTGTTTAGTTAGGTAAAAATAAAGCCCCGAAGGGGCTTTTGTTATTTTCGACCCAGCAACAGACCGAGAACAATACCGACAGCACCCGCGGCGACGAGGCCGGTGAGGGGATTATTTCTGACCGCTTCTGTTACATCGGAAACGGCATCGCTGGCCTGCGCGGCATATTTTTTAGCTGCACCTTTTACCTGATGCTTTGGTGAATCAACGAATTCACCAAACTGCTGCTGCGCTGAGCCTGCTAGTTCATCAAATTTATTTTTTGCTTTATCTTCAGCAAACTGGGTGTTTTTATCAGTACCGAAATCAGACATTTTTGCCTCCTTTTGTTGATAATTAAAGGATAGCCGTTCTTTGTGGATACGGGAGACGCAACGCTAAATTCGGCACCTTAAAGGGCGGTTTTCGGATATATCTCTATATCCGGAACCCGTTATTTCTCATTGTCATCCTGACCGTAAAACAGTTTCCCGATGCGGATCAGCGGGCGGCCCTGTGACTTACGGTGCAGGTTACTGTCTCTGAGCGAATAAACGCAGCCGCAGTATTCCTGCTGGTAAAACTGTTCCCGCTTGCTGATCTCAATCATGCGTGAAGAGCCGCCCTGTTTGCGCCAGTTATAGTCCCAGTAAACCATACCCGGATAGCGCGCGGCCGCACGCTGGCCGCAGTCGTTTATCTGCTGCATGTTCTTCCAGCGGGAGATCCCGAGCGAGCTGCTGATGACGCTGAATCCATTCTCTGCCGCATAGAGCGCCGTACGCTCGAAACGCATATCGAAGCACATGGTGCAGCGGACGCCGCGCTCGGGTTCCCATTCCATGCCTTTCGCGCGTTCAAACCAGTTATCGGTGTCGTAATCGGCATCAACAAACGGCACGCCGTGTTTTTCCGCAAAGCGTATATTCTCCTCTTTACGAATGAGGTATTCCTTTTGCGGATGGATATTGGGGTTATAGAAGAAAATGGTGTACTCAATGCCCGACGCCTGGATGGCCTCCATCACTTCACCCGAGCAGGGGGCGCAGCAGGAGTGCAGCAGCAGTTTGTCAGCGCCGTTTGGCAAGGTGAGTTGAGGGCGGATAAAAGGGGCTGTCGTCATGGCGTTCTGCACTATGTTTATGAAATTTATGGAAGGGTAGCATAAATTCAGAATCTGTTGAGACGGGATCGACGCAGGAAAGAGCGATCCCGCGGGGCGGGATCTTCTCGGGTATGACGTGCCGCTATTCGGCAAATTTGAGCAACGCTTCTCCGTCAAGACGGTATCGCACCCATTCGGACTGCGGCAGCGCGCCAATGCTCAGATAAAAATCGATGGCGGGCTGGTTCCAGTCCAGCACGCTCCATTCAAGGCGGCCACACTGCCGTTTTACCGCGAGCTGAGCAATATGTTTCAGCAGCGCTCTTCCCGCGCCTTTACCGCGATATTCCGGGGAAACGTAAAGGTCTTCCATATAAATCCCGTTGCGGCCAAGCCAGGTTGAATAGCTGGTGAAGAACACGGCATAGCCGGCGATCTTGCCTTCATACTCCGCGATCAATGCCTCGGTTTTAGTGCCTGCACCAAAGAGCGTTTCCCGGATCTCCTCCGGCGTGGTAACCACTTCTTCCGGGGCTTTTTCATACACCGCCAGCTCGTAAATCATGGCGTAAATGGCCGCCGCATCTTCGGGGCGTGCTTGACGAAGGGTGATGCTCATTGTTTTTCCTGCTTTTTAGCGTGTGTCCTGATTGATGGCGTTAAGCATACGGAGTATTGTCCGAAGAATTAAGTGCAATGAAATCAACATATGATGAATATTATGCATCCGGCCCTGAGACGACTTGATTTAAACCTGCTGCCCGTTTTCGACGCGATCTACCGCCACCGTTCCGTTCGGCTGGCCGCTGACGAGCTGGCGATGAGCACATCCGCGCTCAGCCATGCGCTGTCGCGCCTGCGCGCCAGCTTGAATGACCCGCTGTTTTTCCGCGAAGGGCATCGTATGTCCCCCAGCGTTTATGCCTCTCAGCTCGCACCTTCGATTGCTTCCGCACTCTCGTTCCTTAATCATGAACTGACCCCGCAGCCGGAGTTTGATGCAGCCACCAGTACGGAGAGCCTGCAGATTGCGATAACGGACTTTACCGCGCTTTGCATTTTTCCGGCTCTGATGCACAGTCTGCAGCTTACTGCCCCTGGGTTACGCTTTGAATTGCGCTATCTGCCGCACAGTCCGGCGCTGACGGAACTGCTGGCGGGCGAGGTGGATCTGGCGCTGGGCTTCAGCACTCAGGATGATATCCGACACCCGGAACTGGAAGAGATCGACTGGTTTGAAGATGAGTATGTGGTCATCAGCAACGCGCGGCGGACGCGTCTGACGCTGGAGGATTATCTCGCGGCCCGACATCTGGTGGTGACCCCATGGAATGAGAAGCAGGGCGTTCTTGACGTACGGCTTGAGCAGCTGGGCTATACACGGCAAATCGCGATCAAAACGCCGTCAATGCTCAGCGCACCGTTTATCATAGCGGAAAGCGACCTGCTGATGGCGATCCCTCGTTACGCCGCTGAGAAGCTGGTTGCGGCAGCAGACCTGAGGATTTTTGCTTTACCGTTTTCGATACGCACGTTTGAAGTGAAAATTTACTCGCATAAACGCAGCGGCCAGCGGGGCGCGACCCGCTGGCTGAAGGAGGAACTGCAGGCGCTGGCGCAGGCTGTCAGGGGACGGTAGGCTATTTGTTAGCGGTCAGCCCAGCCCGCGCTTTAATATAGAGCAGAGCGAGTCTGTCCATAGAAGCTTAGGTCCTGAAGATTTTATTCATCCAGTAACGGTTTTCGATTATCTTTCGCTGGCTCTGGCTTGAGTTTTTCAACGGGAATACTGCACATGCTTTCCGCTATTATCCCAAAAAGAGAGTCTTTCGGGTAACTTTCCCATTGTCCCACATCCTGTGTCACATGTACGACATCGCCTTCCGCGAACGGTTTCGAAAAATAGGTTCGTGCCATAATAGCACGCTGGTTTTTGTCGCAGTTAATCACGTCGATTGCCCGGGAGCTCGCTATGTAGACGGGAGGATTTTTTATAATGAGTGTTTTCTCGGCGTAGTTATTGATGAAATAAAAGCGGCGCAAGTGGCCGTTACCCTGATAAGTTGAAATCACCCGAAAATCGATATACGAAGCAATTCTTTTATCTTCAAGGATTTTTATGACGCCTGCCGGTGGCTTGGGGGTAGACTGGGGCTGGGGTTTACTTGTCCCGGTACAACCTGTCAGCATAAGTAATACCAGCCATGTTAGCTTTTTCATTTCGCATCCCCTGCGGATAAATCAGGTCGTAATGTCGTCAGCATGTCAGGCGTTACATTTCCCTGAACGGTACAGAGCAATAATGTCCCGTCTTTACCTTTGCTGAGCATTAACAGCTTTTCGGTACTTTCTTTTGCCGGAGCAATACCTGACACCGCCTGCGCGTTGTCTTCCCAGTCACTGTTTGGGTTGATTTTAATCATTGTCTGAGAAACATAATCATCTCCCGCCTTTTTCCAGGATAAATGATCAAGTCTGGACATTACTTCTTCTTGCGACTCTTTGAAAATGAGTCCCCAGTAATAGTACTTACCGTAATTGATTTCATCGAGATTGCTGGTTTGCAGGTAATATCCCGATACCGTCAGATTTAATTCATGCAGCGGTTGAGCAAACCAGATGGTGCGATTGCCGTCTTCAGGGGCTTTGAACCAGGCTTGCGAATGCTTGTTGAGCGTTAAGGGGGCTACGCGGCTGAGTTTGGCTCGCTGATGATAAATCTCGTTGAAAAAGGTTGAGTCGCAGCGGGTTAACGTTTGTGTCAACGTGCTGGCGTGAACCGCGGGTGTGGCTACAGCCATACCTGCTATGAGCCCAATGGAGGAGATGTGTTTACGCATGTAATATCCCTATATTAAAAAAAGACCCTATTTTTATCGGCTTATCAGGATGAGACTTTACGCTTTTTTATTTTGCTTCGTTATCAGGCGTATTGAATACCTAACCTACAGTCAGTTAACCCTGCTCATCGAGCATCTGGCGATGGGTTATTGCCTTCGTTTAAAACCCTGCGAAGTTTTAGTATCCATGAAAGAAGTAGCGAATCTTCAGGCCGATAAACTTCAGTACAGGCCAGACATAATGCTGAATTACATATAAGACAGGTGGCACAACCAATGTCGCACCAGTTGCGCAGATTGCGTATACCGCCGAATCCTTTGCAATTAACCCATAGTTTAGGTTAAGTGTTTCAAGATTAATTGCCTTGGCTGTATTCGAACCTACAAATCCAGAACTAAAAACGACCAGGAACACATAAAGTGATGCTGTTATGAGTTTTAAAATTAGCCAAAAAAATTTCACAATAATCACCTGCTGATTGATGCCACCATTTAACACAATAACGTCCAGCTTAGCGAGTTTATGGTTTGGGTTGTTCTGAATAGTATTCAGATCATGACACCTCATCATCTTCCAGGAATGTCGCCGGGTATTTAATTCAGGCAGCAGAAAATCACTTTCAGATACCTCGTCACTATTTATCTGATGTCACGAATAGGGCAGAGAGAAAAGAATTGCGTAACGAAACTTTTAACATGTTAAGTAACTGGCTGATAATCATAGAAAACATAAGGTTTACATAAAGCACCTTTAAAAGATACAATACCCCCCTATAGTATCAGGAGGGCGTATGCCGCATTCACCCGAAGATAAAAAACGTATTCTTACCCGCGTCCGGCGTATTCGGGGCCAGGTAGATGCCCTTGAACGCGCGCTGGAGTCGGGCGATCCCTGTCTGGCCATCCTTCAGCAAATTGCCGCCGTGCGCGGGGCTGCCAATGGCCTGATGGGCGAAATGGTTGAGATTCACCTCAAAGATGAGCTGGTAGAGGGGGAAACCACGCCGGATCAGCGTGCCGTACGCATGGCGGAAGTCGGCCATTTACTGCGCTCTTATCTAAAATAAATCCACATACCTGACAAGAAGGGAAGACATATGAAATCTCGCGCTGCAGTTGCATTTGGCCCCGGCCAGCCGCTCAAAATCGTTGAAATTGACGTGGCACCGCCAAAGAAAGGGGAAGTGCTGATCAAAATTACCCATACCGGCGTATGTCATACCGATGCGTTTACGCTCTCGGGCGACGACCCGGAAGGCGTTTTCCCGGCGGTACTCGGCCATGAAGGCGGCGGGATTGTGGTGGAAGTGGGCGAGGGCGTGACCAGCCTGAAGCCAGGGGATCACGTGATCCCGCTGTACACCGCGGAATGCGGCGAGTGTAAGTTCTGTAAATCCGGCAAAACTAACCTCTGCCAGGCGGTGCGCGCCACTCAGGGGAAAGGGCTGATGCCGGACGGTACTACCCGTTTCTCGTATAACGGCGAGCCGGTTTATCACTACATGGGCACCAGCACCTTCAGCGAATACACCGTTTGCGCGGAGATCTCGCTGGCGAAGGTGAACCCGCAGGCGCCGCTGGACAAAGTCTGCCTGCTGGGCTGCGGCGTAACCACCGGCATCGGCGCGGTGCACAACACGGCAAAAGTTAAAGAGGGCGATACCGTGGCGGTGTTCGGTCTCGGCGGCATTGGTCTGGCGGTGATTCAGGGGGCGGTTCAGGCGAAAGCCGGTCGTATCATCGCGGTCGACACCAACCCGGAGAAATTCAGGCTGGCGGGTGAAATGGGCGCGACCGATTTCGTGAACCCGAAAGATCACGAGAAGCCGATTCAGGACGTCATCGTTGAGATGACCGACGGCGGCGTGGACTTCAGCTTCGAGTGTATCGGCAACGTCAACGTGATGCGTTCCGCGCTGGAGTGCTGCCACAAAGGCTGGGGCGAGAGCATCATTATTGGCGTGGCCGGAGCGGGCCAGGAAATTAAAACCCGTCCATTCCAGCTGGTCACCGGGCGCGTATGGCGCGGTTCCGCGTTTGGCGGCGTGAAGGGGCGTACACAGCTTCCGGGTATGGTTGAAGATGCTATGGTCGGCAAGATTCAGCTCGATCCGTTCATTACCCACCGCTTACCGCTGGAGCAGATTAACGAGGCGTTCGATTTGATGCACGAAGGAAAATCCATCCGTACCGTTATCCATTTCGGCGACAAGTAACTCTTCTGCCAGCGGTTTTTCGCCGCTGGCGTTTCTTTAATAATCTTCTCTAAAGTGTGACCAGTGCGGCGTTTTTAGCCGTAATCTAAATCTCTGCCGTGCCGATGACTATTTAACAGGCGTGTTTTTACGCATCTTACCTACAAGAGAGTCGACGGTCATGGACAACACTACTTCGATGCTGGCGCAGCGCAAGCTGGGCTTCTTGCATCACATCAGGCTGGTTCCGCTGTTTTCCTCCATTCTCGGTGGCATTATTCTTCTGTTTGCCTTGAGCTCGGGTCTGGCAGGGTATTTCCTGCTGCAGGCCGATAACGATCAGCAGGATGTCACATCCGAAATTCAGGTGCGTATGGGGCTGTCGAACAGCTCAAACCATCTGCGAACCGCGCGTATTAATCTGATCCACGCCGGTGCGGCAAGCCGAATCGCGGAGATGGATGCGATGAAGCAGAACATCAGCGAGGCGGAAACACGCATTAAGCAGTCTCAGGATAGCTTTACCGCCTACATGAATCGCGCCGTGCGTACCGCCGAGGGCGCAGCGCTGGATGCGGAGCTTAAGACCCGGTATGACGCCTATATCGCGGGCATGCAGCCGATGGTGAAATTCGCCAAAAACGGCATGTTCGAGGCGATTATCAACCATGAAAACGAAACGGCGCGCCCGCTGGACGACGCTTACAACGCCGTACTGCTGAAGGCAATTAAAATCCGTACCGACCGTGCCAATGCGCTAACGGCGCAGGCTCACAGCCGCACGCAGTTGGGCCTGATGTTTATGGTGGGCGCGTTTGCGCTGGCGCTGGTGCTGACGGCGATGACCTTTGTCGTGCTGCGCCGCACGGTAATCAATCCGCTGCAGCGTGCAGCGAAACGTATCGAGAATATCGCTAAGGGCGACCTGACGATGCCGGACGACGTGGCCGGGCGCAGCGAGATTGGCCGCCTGACGCGCGATCTGCAAACCATGCAGCACTCGCTTGAAAAAACGGTCGGCACCGTGCGTCAGGGGGCGGAGGAGATTTACCGCGGCACCAGCGAGATCTCTGCCGGTAACACCGACCTCTCTTCCCGCACCGAGCAGCAGGCTGCCGCCATCGAGCAAACCGCCGCCAGCATGGAACAGCTGACCGCGACGGTGAAGCAGAACGCCGATAACGCCCATCATGCCAGCAAGCTGGCGGAAGATGCCTCCGGTAAGGCCAGTCGCGGCGGTCAGATGGTTTCCGGCGTGGTGAAAACCATGGGCAATATCTCCAGCAGCTCGAAGAAGATCTCTGAAATCACCGCCGTGATTAACAGCATTGCCTTCCAGACCAATATCCTGGCGCTTAACGCGGCGGTAGAAGCGGCGCGGGCGGGCGAGCAGGGGCGCGGATTTGCCGTGGTGGCAAGTGAAGTGCGCACCCTGGCAAGCCGCAGTGCGAACGCCGCAAAAGAGATCGAAAGCCTGATCAACGAATCCGTATCGCTGATCGACCAGGGTTCCGGTGAAGTTGTCGCCGCCGGTAACACTATGAATGAAATCGTCGAAGCGGTTAAACGCGTGACCGACATCATGCTGGAGATTGCCGCAGCGTCCGATGAGCAGAGCCGCGGTATCGTGCAGGTGAGCCAGGCGATTTCCGAGATGGATAAAGTGACCCAGCAGAACGCCTCGCTGGTGGAGGAAGCCTCCGCGGCGGCGGCGTCTCTGGAAGAACAGGGCGCGCGTCTGACCGAGGCGGTCGGCGCATTTCGGTTGAGCAGCAAGACACAGGGGCGTACTCAACCGCAGAACTCCGCAGCGGTAAAACCGGCTGCACTACGTCCGGCGGTTGCAGATAGCGGGGACAACTGGGAGACGTTCTGAGTCGACAGCCGTGTCGGGTGGCGCTTCGCTTACCCGACCTACAAAAACTGACCTACAAAAAAGGGACCTTTCGGTCCCTTTTTCACATCTTATTTCTTATCGGGTAATGCGTACGCGATAACGTAATCACCGCGATCCGGCGACTGGCGGGCGCCACCGGCGTTAATGATGATGTACTGCTTACCGGTTTTCGGCGACACGTAGGTCATCGGGCCGGACTGGCTGCCAACCGGCAGGCGGTCTTTCCAGATCTCTTTCCCGGTGGCGGTATCAAACGCGCGCAGGTAGAAATCCTGGGTACCGGCAAAGAACAGCAGGCCGGACTGGGTAGAGAGCGACGCGCCCAGGGTCGGCATACCGATCGGTATTGGCATGTGCATGCGAATGCCCAGCGGGCCGGTATCTTCCACCGTGCCGACAGGAACCTGCCACACCAGCTTGCCGGTTTTCAGGTCAACGGCTGACATGGTGCCAAACGGTGGCTTCTGGCACGGAATACCCAGCGGCGACAGGAAGCGTTCACGCATCGCGCCGAACGGCGTGCCGTCCATTGGAACTATCCCCATCTCAATGCCGCTGGCATTTTTCGCCACGTTCGCGCGCGGCACCATATAGTTTGCCAGACCCAGGCGCATATCGTTGACGAACATCAGGCTGTTGTTCGGGTCAACTGAGATGCTGCCCCAGTTCATCCCGCCGAGTGAGCCAGGGAACTGCAGGGAACGATCGAGACCAGGAGGGGTGAAGACGCCCTGATGACGCATCTCTTTAAACTGAATGCGGCACAGCAGCAGGTCGACAGGCGTCGCGCCCCACATGTCGGATTCGGTCAGCGTCTGGTTGCCAATCATCGGCATGCCGACGGAGTACGGCTGGGTCGGGGAATAGCGTTCACCTTCAACGTTACCCGCCGGGACAGGGCGTTCCTCTACCTTCGCGACCGGCTTACCGGTTTCGCGGTTAAGCATGAAGATCATGCCCTGCTTGCTGGTCTGCACCAGCACAGGCGTGGTGCCGCCCTTACCGTCAGGCAGGTCGTACAGCAGCGGCTGGGAAGGCAGGTCGAAGTCCCACAGGTCGTGGTGGGTAGTCTGGAAATGCCAGCGAACCTGACCGGTGGCCGCGTCGACGGCGACGATGGATGAACTGTACTTATCGTCCAGCGCGGTACGCTCTCCCGCCCAGAAGTCTGGCGTGGCGTTGCCGGTTGGCAGGTAGATTAGATTCAGTTTGGCGTCGTAAGACATCGCTGACCAGACGTTCGGCGTACCGCGGGTGTAGGTCTGGCCTTCCGGCGGCAGGCCGGTCAGGTTCGGATTACCCGGATCCCACGCCCAGGCCAGCTTACCGGTGTGAACGTCGTAGGCGCGCACCACGCCCGGCGGCTCGCCGGTTGAGTAGTTATCCGCGACGCGACCGCCGACGACGACAACGTTCCCGGCAACCAGCGGTGTGGAGGTTTGCTGATAATATCCGGGCTTAATCTCACCCATGCCGACGCTCAGATCCACGGTGCCATGGTCGCCAAAGTCGTCGCAGACCTTGCCGGTATCCGCGTTGATGGCAATCAGACGGGCATCGGTAGTGGGCAGGAACAGGCGGCGAGGGCATGCTGCAGGCTGCGTTTCTGCCTGTGACGTTGTCACGCTGGAGTGGTCTTCAAAATAGCCCAGACCGCGACAGCGCTGCCAGTTAGGGGCCGTGGCTTTGGAATCGTAGCGCCATTTTTCTTTACCGGAATCCACGTCCAGCGCCACAACTTTACTGTATGGGGTACAGACGTACAGCGTGTCGCCAATCTGCAGAGGCGTGTTTTGATCTTCCGCACCCGAGCCGTTGCTCTGCGGAATATCGCCGGTGTGTGCAACCCACGCGACTTTCAGCGAGCTGACGTTTTGCTTGTTAATCTGGTCCAGCGCGGCGAAACGGTCGCCGTGGGTGGTATTGCCCCAGTGCTCCCAGTTCTTTTGCTGCTCGCCAGGGGCGACGGGTTTCACCGGAACGGGCTCGTTGGCAGCCACGAGGGTCTGAGGCTTAAACATCCAGCCCAGGCTGGCCAGCATGGCCACCGCGAGCAGGGCCGCGACGCCAAAGGCGGGCGTCTTGTTCGGTGCAGCGTAGTTTGCCGCGCGCAGGAAGGGCCAGACGATGGCGCACAGGAACGCCAGTACGGCAAAGGTAAACAGGCGGGAGAAGAGCGGCCAGAAATCCCAGCCCGCATCGCTTACCGCCCAGAACAGCGAGGCAATAAATCCAATGCTATAAAGCACGATCCCGCTGGTGCGGTTGAGGAAAATCAGGATCGCGGCAATCACCATTACCACGCCCATTATCAGGAAGTAACTACTTCCGCCCACGGTGGCGAGCTTTAAGCCCAACCCGCCGACGGCCAGACCGATGAGCATCATCAGTCCGGCAAGAAGCCACTGCAGAATACGAGGTATCCCGCGCGGCGCGCTGCCAAATGCCATTTCTGTCTCCTTAGCTCCCCCCGCCGTGTCGGGTATGTACCAGTTGGGTAATAAATGCGGTGGGATTGATGGTTGATACCGGTGAATTCGTTTATATCAAATAATTTGCGAACCATTTGGTGAATTCGCCGCTATGATAAAACTGTTAAATTGTTTTACGCAATTGTTAATGATTTATTCCGCATTATTTGATTAACGCACAGGTCAACCCCCTCGCCCCTAAGGGGAGAGGGTCAGGGCGAGGGGCAAAAAGGTTCTAAACCGGCATTGATTTACGGATGGCGCTCAGCAGCGTCTGCGCACCCGTTGAGAGTGGGGTGTCGACGCGGGTCAATATGCCGATAGGTTCACCGGGGCCAGGGGAGGTAATCGGCAGCGCGATCAGCGTTGCCTGGCGTAAATCATCTTTTACCGCCCCGGAAGGGACGAACCAGACGTAGTCATAATCCAGCGTAAGCTGGCGTGAAAGCGAGGCTGACAGCGTTTCGATACACCCTGAGGGCAGCGTACACCCCTGCATTTGCAGCAAGGTTTCGGCGGTCTGGCGCGGGACGGTCCCTTTCGGGCACACCACCACCGGCCACTCCATGACGCGGCTTAACGTCACCGTGTCCTGCAGCAGCGGGTGATCGGGACGAACCACCAGCTTCAGGGACTCCAGGAACAGCAATTCGTAATTGAGCCCCCCCATCAGTTCAGGGTCGGACATGCGGCCGATACCGATATCCAGCTCGCCCGATTTCAACCCCGCGAGCAGCATCGTGTTATTCATGGTGGCAACCTGAATCGTGGTATGCCGTTGCTGCTTGTGGAACTGGCCAATCACCGGCGGAAGAATGCCCAGCGCGGCGGTGGGCAGGGCCCCGACGCGGACGACCTCGCTGGTGTGTTCTTCTTTACGGTGCAGGGACTGGCCTGCGGTATTGAGCGCATCCAGCACCTTAACGGCGTGCGTAAGGAACTGTTCGCCCACGATGGTAAGCTGCGCCCCCAGCCGACCGCGGTCAAAAAGACGGGCGCCGGTCAGCTGTTCAAGCTCGTTGAGGGTTTTTGAGAGCGCAGGCTGGCTCAGGTTAAGAGTTTCAGCCGCACGCCCCAGCGTTCCCTGTTGAGCGACGGCCACAAATGTATGCAAATGGCGCAAGCGTATGCGCTGACTGAACAGACCATTTTTTTCCATAGGCGATGTTAAAAACAGAGCGATGCGGGTGACAAGTTAAGTTATTTAATTTTGATAACCTGATAGCAAAATATTTTTAACATTTGATCTGTTTGAGTTACAACATGTTTTTCGGCGGGGAATAAGAGCGAACGTCCTTGTTCATTTATTGCTCATTGCTGAGGGGAAAGGGTTAAGCGTTTAGATTACGCCGTCACCGCCGTCAGAACACCACACCTGGCCGGACGTAAACGAACATTCATCCGAGGCCAGCGTGACGTACAGCGGGGCGATCTCGACGGGCTGACCCGGACGTCCCAGCGGCGTATCTCCGCCAAACTCCTTCACTTTTTCCATCGGCTGGCCGCCGCTGGACTGCAGCACCGTCCAGTACGGGCCGGGAGCGACCGCGTTGACGCGAATGCCTTTCGGACCCAGCTGCTTGGCTAAGGATTTGGTAAATACCGCCAGACAGGCTTTGGTCTGGGCGTAGTCCAGCAGCACCGGGCTGGGCTTCACGGCCTGAACGGAGGAGGTATTAATGATAACGGACGAGGCCTTCAGGTGCCGCAGGGCCGCCTTCGTGATCCAGAAAGGGGCATACACGTTAGTTTTAAACGTTGCGTCAAAATCTTCGGTAGTCAGCTCTTCAAGGGATTCACGGAACTGCTGGCGACCGGCGTTGTTGATCAGAATATCCAGCCCGCCCAGCTTCGAGACGGCTTCTTCGACCAGGTTCTGGCAGAAGGTTTCGTCCCGAACGTCCCCCGGCAGCGCGACGGCGTTCCGGCCTTCGGCTTTGATCAGGTCGATGACCTCCGCGGCGTCTTTTTCCTCTTCAGGCAGATAGTTAATCGCCACGTCAGCGCCTTCACGGGCATAGGCGATGGCCACTGCGCGACCGATACCCGAGTCACCGCCGGTGATCAGCGCTTTTTTACCTGCCAGGCGGCCATGCCCTTTGTAGCTGGTTTCCCCGTGGTCGGGTACAGGCTGCATTTCGGATGCCAGTCCCGGTGGCGTTTGTGGCTGTTCCGGGAACGGGGGCTGCGGATAAGCGTTCGTACGTTGTTGGGTATCACTCATAGCTGACTCCTTAAGCCAAGGGGTGAGATTTGATGGATAACTGCAGCGTTAACGCTTCGCTGAATTATTTCTGCAAACGATCGACGCGGACGACGGCAGGAGATGATTTTTTATCAAGCGAACCGTTGATGCTGATCATCTGGTCGGGTTTTACCGTTCTGCCATCGAAGACTGCCTGGGGAATAATAACGTCGATTTTTCCGGTTTTATCCTGAAATACAAACTTATCGCCGCTACCGTCAATAAGATTACCGCGCAGTGAAATGGTGGCACCGTCGTGCAGTTGTTTTGCCTGATCGATGGACATAATACGCGCATCATCGGTTCCGCGATATCCGCTATCCAGCGCATGGGGTGGCGGCGGGGCTTCACCTTTTTGTAACCCGCCGTTATTATCTGCGAAGGCGGCCGGAACCAGAAATATCATAAAAGCGGAAATAAGCGATAATTTCATCGGATATCCTTCATTTTGGGTGTCTTGACTTATTAAGTATTGTTGCTATTCCTTTATGTGGCAAATGTGATAAGTCCTAAAAACATTCGCGTGAGAAATCAAACTTATCGGATAATAAGCGAAACGGTGACGATGACCATGAAGCGTGAAAATGAAAAGTTGCCCGGGATAGATGAGAGTTTTCGCTTGCTGACGTTTGAATACGCGTTTCGTCAGGTGGGTTTTATTGTTCTGCTGGCTATTATCATCGCGGCTATCGCCGGTCTGTTTTCAAGCGGGTGGGTCAGCGATACGGTCAAAACCAATTCCGCAAAATCACTGACCATAAGCTATGAACGGTTTGGCCGCCGGGAGACGGAGACGCGAATGGAGCTGGCGTTCCCGGTGCAATCAGAGGGTAAGTATGTTCTCAGCATGACCAGCGAGAGCAGCGATGTTTACGAGCCTGGCAGCGTCTGGCCGCAGCCGGACAGCATGTTCAGCCGTGGCAAGACCCTCTATTTCGTCTATAACAACCTGAAAAAGTCAGACCGCTTCGCGGTGTTATTCTTCACCACGCCTTCGAGAGCCGGTAAATGGAACACAACCATCCGTATTAACAGCGAGCCGGAGATAACCTTCTGGCAATTTATTTACCCCTAGGAGGCTGATATGGATATGGTCTTTCGTGCGCTGGCGATTTATCTGTTCCTCGTGGTGGTTTTTAAAGTGGCCGGGCGGCGTGCGCTGCTGCAGATGACCAGCTTCGATCTCATTCTTCTCCTGATAATTAGTGAAGCTACTCAGCAGGCGCTTCTCGGACAAGATTTTTCCGTCACCGGTGCGATGATTACGATTACCACCCTGGTGGTAGTGGATATTATTTTTGGCCTTATGAAGAAGTATTTTTCCCCGGTGGAGAATATTCTGGACGGCACTCCAGTGATTCTTGTGGAAAACGGCGTACCCCTGGCTGATAAACTCAAAAAGGTCGATGTCTCTTGCGATGATATTCTGGTGTCAGCGCGTCAAAATAATGGTATTAACGAAATAAGCCAAATTAAATATGCCATACTGGAGCGCAATGGACATATTTCAATCATTCCATTCGAGAAATAAGAGGCGCAAAGATGAGCAATCTTTTTCACGACAACAATTATACCGTGGGTGAACTGACGAAAAAACTGGCGAGCAAATTAACCGATCTCGGGCTTCGCTTAACCACGGCGGAATCCTGTACCGGCGGAAAGCTATCGGTAGCACTTTGTGCCGAAGAGAACACGGCCGATTTTTATGATGTTGGCCTGGTCGTATTCAGCGACGAAGCCAAAGCGCGGATCCTCGGCGTTCGTCCTGAGACGCTCGCGCGGTATACCGCGGTCAGTGAGCAGACGGTGACCGAGATGGCCGCCAGCATCCGCGACATCGCCCAGGCTGATATCAGTATCGCCATCAGCGGCTATGCTGGCCCGGAAGGGGGCGACGACGGCACGGCGGCGGGGACGGTCTGCTTTGCGTGGAACATTCGCGGCGAGACGCAAACCCGCACCGTACTGTTTTCCGGAGACTGTCAGGACGTGGTGGAAAAAGCGGTGCATTTTTCGCTGGCCGAGCTGGTGACAGCATTGTCGGACGGGCATAAAGGTTGAGTTTACGTGGAGGTTCTATGGCTGTCATAGTAATTACCGGTGGGACGGCGGGCGTGGGAAAAGCCACGGCGCTGCGCTTCGCAAAAGCAGGTTACGATGTCGGCCTTATCGCCCGCGATGAGGCCAGCCTGCACTCAACCCAGGAAGAGCTGCGCCGCTTCGGCGTAAATGCACACGCCGTGCAGGCGGACGTCGCCGACAGTCAGGCGGTGGTGGATGCGGCTAACGAGATTGAGTATCGCCTCGGCGCGATTGATGTCTGGGTGAACAACGCCATGGGGGCCGTGCTGGCGCCGTTTCGCACCCTTACGCCGGACGAGTTTCGTCGCGTGACTGAGGTGACGTACCTCGGCTACGTGAACGGCACCCGCGCGGCGCTGGAGCTTATGGTTCCGCGCGACAGGGGCGTGATTATCCAGGTAGGGTCCGCGCTGGCCTACCGTTCCATTCCCCTGCAGTCCGCCTACTGCGGGGCCAAAGCGGCGATCCGCGGGTTTACCGATGCGGTGCGTACCGAGCTGATGCATGAAAACAGCCGGGTTCAGCTTTCGATGGTGCAGATGCCGGGGCTTAACACGCCGCAGTTTGAATGGGCAAGGAACAAGTTCGCGTGGGCAATGCGCCCGGTACCGCCGGTGTTCGAGCCTGAAGTCGCCGCCAGCGCCATCTTCAGGGTGGCGCAAAAGCCGGTACGCGAGCTGTGGGTTGGCAGCAGCACCATTCAGTCGATTGTCGGGCAGTTCCTCTTTCCGGGTTTTCTGGACAGGCTGATGGTGAAGAAAGCCTGGGAAGGCCAGATGACCGACGATCTGAACGCGCCGGACCGTCGGGATTATCTCGACCAGCCGGTTAACGACCTGCACAAAATCCATGGCCGTTTCACTGATGAAGCGAAAACCCGCGCGTCGTCCGTGACCTCCGGTATGCCGGGCAAAGTGGCGTTAGGGGGGCTGGCGTTGGCGGGTATTGTGTTGACGCGTTTGCTAACCCGCCGGAAACCATAATCAGCGCAGCGCGCTGCGGTGCGTCCAGAACCAGCGATAGCCGTAGCCGCCAAGGCTGAGCTCAACGGTTTTACCGCAAACCAGCGCGTCATCGTAGCGTTTGTCCGCAAGACAGGCGGTCCAGGTGGCGTTGCGGATCCCCTTGACGGTGAACCGTACCGGCTGGTCGCTGAAGTTAACAAAGGTCAGGATGCTGCGTTCTTCGGTCTCGTAATAGATCCCCAGCACCGCGTCATTATCGATCGTGAGGAGCCGAAAGGGCGCAACGGCGATTTCGGGGAACTCCGAACGGGTATTGGCGATATCAATGATCCGGTGCAGAAGCGAGTTGCGGTGGAGGAGCGAATCGGCGACGTTGATTTTCTGATAGCGATAAGGGCCGCGGTCGATAATCGGCGCGATAAATTTTTTCGGGTCGGCAGCCGAAAAACCGCCGCCTTGCGATCCCGCCCACTGCATCGGGGTGCGCACAGCGTAGCGCTCCTCCAGATCGAGGTCATCCCCCATGCCGATCTCATCGCCGTAGCGCATCACCGGAACGCCGGGCAGGGAAAATAGCACCGCATGGCAGAACGCCAGCCGCTTCCGATCGCCATTGAGCATCGGCGCCAGGCGGCGGCGGATCCCGCGCTGATAGACGTTCATCTCCTCTTCAGGGGCGAAGGTATCGAGGACAAACTGTTTGTCTTTCTGGCTAATGCCCTCCAGATCCAGCTCGTCGTGATTGCGCAGCCAGTTGGCAAAACAGCATGAATCGGGCGGGACGATCATCTTCTTCACCGCGTTGCGCAGCGAACGGGCGCTTTTGCGGGCCAGGCTGACGTAAAAATATTTGTTGAGCCAGAAGTTGAGCACCAGATTCAGGCGGTCATTATTGCCAAAGTAGTCCTGATAGGCCTCCACCTCAACGTCGACCTCACCCAGCAGGATCGCGTCCGGGTTGTGTTGCTCGATAAGACGACGCATATGCTCGAGGATCCACAGGCCCTTTTTTTCATCACCGTTTCCCGCCTGGGTGGTCAGGTGGGACGCGGCATCCAGGCGAAATCCCGACACGCCCAGCTTGAGCCAGAAGAGGATGATGTTCTCAATCTCTTTCAGCACCGCGGGCGAGGTCAGGTTCAGGTCCGGTTCGTGGCGATAGAACATGTGCCGGTAGTATTGTCCCGCCTCGTCGTCCCAGCTCCAGATGCTCTTTTCGACGCCGGGAAACATGGGGGGCGTATCGTCCTCGTCACTATCTGACCAGAGGTAGTAATCCCGGTAGGGTGACGCCGGGTTGCGGCGGGCCTGCTGGAACCAGGGATGCGCGTCGGAGGTGTGCTGGATCAGCAGCTCGATAATGACCTGCATGCCCAGCTCGCGGGCCTGTTCGATAAAGGCGATGATATCGGCCAGCTTTCCGAATCGAGGGTCCACCTGGAGATGGTCGCTGACGTCATAGCCTTCATCAAGAAAGGGCGTGAGGTAAAACGGGGTGATCCAGATAACCGTCGCCCCCATGCGGCGAATGTAGCGCAGCTTGGCCGCTATCCCGGCGATGTCCCCGCAGCCATCGCCGTTCAGGTCATAAAAGAGTGCGGTATCAATCTGGTAAATAATGGCCCGTGTATGCCAGTCCGTCATAGCGTTCCTCAGTGATAGCCTTCAGTATCCGAAACCTTGCCCCGGAACACGTAATAGCTCCAGGCGGTGTACACCAGGATCACCGGAATAATCAGTAACGTCCCGACCAGCATAAACAGCTGGCTGGCAGGCGGGGCCGCGGCCTCCCACAGAGTGATACGCGGCGGAATAATGTTCGGCCAGAGGCTGATGCCCAGCCCGCTGAACCCGAGGAAGATCAGCCCCAGCGTCAGGAGGAAAGGGCGCGCGTGGCTGTCCGGATTGCGGGTCAGGCGCCAGATCAGCACGCTGAAGATCCCGACCAGCAGCGGAACCGGCAGGAACCAGAAGAAGTTGGGCAGGGTAAACCAGCGGTCGGCGACGTACTGCCAGCCGAGCGGCGTCCAGACGCTGACTACCGCGATAACTACCATCAGGGCCAGCAGCACGTGGCGGGTCAGCTCGCGCATGCGCTGTTGCAGCGCGCCTTCGCTTTTCATAATGAGCCAGGTGGTGCCCAGCAGCGTGTAGGCGACGACCAGCCCGATGCCGCAGAACAGGTTGAAGGGGGTGAGCCAGTCCAGCGCCGAGCCGACAAAGCGTCGGCCCTCCACGTCAAAGCCGTTGATCACGGCGCCCACCACCACGCCCTGGCTGAAGGTAGCGAGCAGGGAGCCGCCGGCAAAGGAGTAGTCCCAGAATTTGCGGTGTGAAGGGGTGGCTTTGAAGCGGAACTCAAAGGCGACGCCGCGAAAGATGAGGCCGATCAGCATTGCGGTGAGCGGGATCGTCAGCGCATCAATAATGACCGCATAGGCCAGCGGAAACGCGCCGAAAAGCCCCGCACCGCCGAGCACCAGCCATGTCTCGTTGCCGTCCCAGACGGGCGCGACGCTGTTGACCATCACATCGCGCTCTTTCGCATCGCCCACGAAGTTAAACAGCAGGCCAATCCCCAGGTCGAAGCCGTCCATAATGATATACATCAGCGTGGCAAACACGATGATGGCAAACCAAATCACCGAGATATCGACGCCCATCAGATTCTCTCCTCTTCCGGAACAGACTCAGCGGCAGACAGCGGACGGGCAGGCGTGCCCGAGGTGTTTGACGTCAGCGTATCGACGGGCTGAGGACCTTTCTTAATCAGCCGGATAAGATAAACATAGCCCACGCCAAATACGGATGAGTAGACAACGAAGAACGCCAGCAGGCTGATGCTCATCTGCAGGGTGCTGTGCAGCGATACCGCGTCGATGGTGCGCAGGTAGCCATAGACAACCCACGGCTGACGGCCCACTTCGGTGGTCACCCAGCCGGCGAGCAGCGCCAGCAGCCCGGCAGGCCCCATGCAGAGGGCAAACCAGTGGAACGGACGCGAGTGGTAAAGTCGATGGCGATAGCGCAGCCAGAGGCTGACCAGACCGAGGGTAATCATCAGCAGCCCCATCCCGACCATCACGCGGAACGACCAGAAAACGATGGTAGAGTTTGGGCGATCCTCTTTCGGGAAGTCTTTCAGCGCGGGGACCTGTTTATCCAGGCTGTGCGTCAGAATCAGGCTGCCAAGCGCGGGGATCTCCAGGCCGTATTTGGTGCGCTCTTCCTCCATATCCGGCAGGCCAAACAGCAGCAGCGGGGTGGCCTCACCGGGCGGATTTTCCCAGTGACCCTCAATGGCGGCAATTTTTGCCGGCTGATGCTCAAGCGTGTTCAGGCCGTGCATATCGCCCACCACCGCCTGAATGGGCGCGACCAGCAGCGCCATCCACATCGCCATCGAAAACATGGTGCGAACGGCTGGCGTATCGTTCCCGCGCAGCAGGTGCCAGGCGCCCGACGCGCCGACAAACAGCGCGCTGCTCAGGAACGCGGCGATAGCCATATGAATAAGACGGTAAGGGAAGGAGGGGTTAAAAACGATGGCCAGCCAGTCCTGCGGGATAACCTGCCCATTTTCGATAGTGAAACCCTGCGGCGTATGCATCCAGCTGTTGGAGGCGAGGATCCAGAAGGTCGACATTAGCGTGCCGAGCGCCACCATGCAGGTCGAAAAGAAGTGCAGCCCCGGGCCGACCTTGTTCCAGCCGAACATCATAACGCCGAGGAAGCCGGCCTCCAGGAAGAAGGCGGTTAACACCTCATAGGTCAGAAGCGGGCCGGTAATGCTGCCCGCGAACTGGGAGAACCCGCTCCAGTTGGTGCCAAACTGATACGCCATAACCAGCCCGGAAACGACGCCCATGCCGAAGTTAACGGCAAATATCTTTAGCCAGAAGTGGTATAGCGATCGCCAGACGTCGTTTTTGGTGCGCAGCCACATGCCTTCCAGCACCACCAGATAGCTGGCGAGGCCGATGGTGATCGCGGGAAAAAGGATATGGAACGAGACGGTAAAAGCGAACTGAATTCTGGCCAGATGAAATGCATCGAGTTCGAACATGGTCCGTACCTCTGAGACGATGGGGCACGCGACTTGCCGGGCAGTTCAGGACTGCCCGGCAAACCGATTACGGTTTAGTCTTACCGGCACCCAGCTCGGCACCGGTCAGCGGGTCGGAATGTGGATCGGACTTCGTGCGGGCAGACATCGCCTTAACCAGGGTTGCCTGCTCGGTTGTGAGCGTCACGCTGGCACTGCCATCGCCGCCGTCAACCGCAGGCTGGGGGGACTCAACGTAATCGAAATGTTTATCGCTGTTCCAGCTTCCGCGAACCTCTCCACCTTCTGACATATTGTAGTACTTGTTGGTGAATTCCTCGATTGGCGGCAGTTTTCCCGGCGGGAAATTATTACGGATGGACTGCAGCGCCTTCTCAAAGGAGAGCTGATGCGCCGCCTCACGCGTCATCAGAAACGCCAGCGCGTCCTTAACGCCGGGATCGTCGGTCACGTTGATCAGCCGTTCATAGATGATTTTGGCTCTGGCTTCGGCCGCCACGTTCGAACGCAGATCCGCCGTCGGCTCGCCAATGGTGTCGACGTAGGCCGCCGTCCAGGGCACGCCCGCTGAGTTGGTGAGCGGAGTGCCGCCGCCGTAGAGCAGGGAGGTGATGTGGCTGTCATTCCCGTTTTCGGTCATGGAGCGATACAGCTCGGCCTCATTTTCCACCCCTTCCGCCAGCGCCCCCTTGGCACCTTTATTCAGCATACCGACCAGGGTGCCGATAATTTCGAGGTGGCTTAACTCCTCGGTTGCGATATCCATCAGCATATCCTTACGGCCCGGATCGTCATCGCTCAACCCTTGCGTAAAGTACCGGCAGGCGGCGGCCAGTTCACCCTGCGGCCCGCCAAATTGTTCCAGTAAAAGGTTGGCAAGGCCGGGATTCGGTTCGGCGACGCGAACCGTGTATTGCAGCTGTTTGACGTGTCGAAACATGCTCACTCTCCTGTGGGTTATTTTTTCGCTTCGACACCCGACGCGTCTGAACGCAGCAGGAACTGTTCCGTCGTTTGCGGGATATGACGAATCAGCCAGTCGGCCATTTCGCGCTCTTCGGCGAGGATCGTCTCAATAGCGGGTATTGAAGCGGTATCGCCCGCTTTTTTCGCCGCCGCGAGCAGGGAGGTATAGCAGGCGATTTCAAACTGTTCGAAAACATAGCCGCTGATCGAGCCCTTCACGATTTCGTCGGAAGGGAACATGCCGCCGATGGATTGTCCCAGCGCCGCCATTTTGCTCATCGAGTCTTTTAAGACCGAACGAGAAATATCATTACGGTCGAGGATTTCCTCCAGCAATGTGATTTGCCGTTTTGTCTCATTAATATGTTGCTCAATTCTGGCGCGAACATCAGGATAATTATCGATACGGCTGGCCATGGATTCCAGCATTGATTCGGCTTGCTTTTCCATTGCATGGGCATCGCGTAGCCAGTCATGGTAGTGTTCTACGTGATTCATCATTGTATCCTCATTAGGGGTTCGCTTATTTGTTCTCACTTTCAGCAGCCTGATCGGCACGTGCGGCACTGTAGCCAGATAAATGGCCGACAATATTGGCATAAATACTGATGATAATGACCCATAGCACGCTGTTCTTCCACCATATTACGGAAGGAATAGCGAGAATGAACCATATTATTGCTGCCGCTAAATGGCACCGTTTAATTGTCCTGGGACTGATGCTCATTTTATTTAACCTGTGTTATAGCGTCATTTTTGCGCTTTTTGGTTAATATTGCCTACGGCCAGGTCGGTGAGTTTCAGGTCGGTCTCTTTTTCTTCTTCCAGCGTTTCGGCAAGAAGCTTAACGGCTTTTTTATAGCCCAGTTGTTCTGCTAATGTGGCAAGAGTACCGTAGCTGGCTATTTCATAATGCTCGACTTTTTGCGCAGCGGCAATTAAGGCAGCATCACGCACTTCATTTTTTTCCGTACTTTCGATAACTTCGTTGGCTTCTTCAATTAAGCCTTCCATCGCCACGCATTTCATGCGTTTAATCTTAATTCCTTCTTCCTGTTCGACAATCTGGTCGATACGTTCGATCTGACCCTGCGTTTCCTCCAGGTGCGCGGTAAAGGCTGCGCTCAGCTTCTCGCTGGACGCGGCGCGGGCAAGCTTGCTAAGCGCGCGAGTCAGCTGCTTTTCCGCACTGTAAGTATCCGAGAGAAGATGAATAAATACATCCTCAACACTTTTCATATTCATAATAATTACGCTCCGGTAAAATAAAGAAAGGGAACTGCGAGCTTTTCAGCCCGCAGCATGCTCTCTGGTTTTATTAAAAGAGTACTAAATAAGATCAGGAGTTATCAGACTTACGGCCTCCGCCGTGACTGTTCTGTCCCCCTTTCTTACCCGCTTCAGATGCGCGTTGCGGATCGTTTTTAAAATTACCACCGCTGTGCTGGCCACCTTTACGTCCAGCTTCTGATGCTTTTTCACGGTCTTCAGCGAAATTACCGGAACCACCACGATGCTCTGCCATATTAAACCTCATAGTCATATATTGGTTATGTCAGTACGATACGAAAATATTCCGTATCACTCGTCGTTCGAGTAATAACTCTAGTCGCTGTGTGAGATCCGTCAAATGCGTTTTGCTATTTACGGCTGCGTTGTTTTTAAATATTTGTAAATTTGCGCTTCGCTTGCTTTGGAAATATGGATAGACAGGAAGGACTTGTAAACAACCGTTCAGATTATTCCTAACTTTGAGCTAAAAATTTGAAAGGTGAGGATAAAAATAATGACGCGTTAAAATTGGTTAATTTGCGGTCAGAGGAAAATAAAAAATACTCCTTTATAGCTAGAAAGCGAAACCCTAAATAATTATAAGGAAAATCCTGGATAAAAAGCGTCGGGCACGAAAGGGCGGTTTCGTTGAGGCTTGTTAAGAGGCCAGCCGCACACGGTTTGACCACTGTCGTCTTAAGATCACAAATCAGAAATCTTTCCCCCCGGAAGGAACGGGTTTCTCTACACTCCAGGTAATATTCACTGGAGGCATGACATCATGGCGAACACCATCACGGCTGATGACATTCGGGAACACTTTTCGCAGGCTATGTCGGCGATGTACCAGCAGGAAGTTCCGCAGTACGGCACCTTGCTTGAACTGGTAGCGGACGTAAACCTGGCGGTGCTGGAAAATAATCCACTATTACATGAACAACTGGCAAACGCTGATGAGCTTGCGCGCATGAACGTGGAGCGTCACGGAGCAATTCGCGTTGGCAGTGCGCAAGAACTTTCAACCCTGCGCCGTATGTTTGCCATTATGGGCATGTACCCGGTCAGCTATTACGATCTCTCCCAGGCGGGGGTGCCGGTTCACTCAACGGCGTTTCGCCCGATCGATGATGCGGCGCTGTGCCGTAATCCGTTCCGCATCTTTACGTCGCTGCTGCGCCTTGAGCTGATTGAAAACGTCGCGCTGCGCGAACGTGCGGCGGAAATCCTCTCTCACCGGAATATTTTCACCCCGCGCTGTCTGGCGCTTCTCGATCTGTATGAATCGGAAGGGCAGTTTACTGACGAGCAGGCGCACGAGTTTGTGCAGGAAGCGCTGGAAACCTTCCGCTGGCACCGTCACGCGACGGTCGATCAGGAAACCTATCTTGCGCTGCACAACGAGCATCGCCTGATTGCTGACGTGGTCTGCTTCCCCGGCTGCCACATTAACCACCTCACCCCGCGCACGCTGGATATTGATCGGGTGCAGGAGCTGATGCCGAAGTACGGTATCGAGCCGAAAATTCTGATAGAAGGCCCGCCGCGTCGCGAGGTGCCCGTCCTGCTGCGTCAAACCAGCTTCAAGGCGCTGGAAGAGCCGGTGCTGTTTGCCGGGGAACATAAGGGCACCCACACCGCGCGCTTCGGTGAGATTGAACAGCGCGGCGTGGCGCTGACCCCGAAAGGCCGGGAACTGTACGATAGCCTGCTTGCCCAGGCCGGTACCGGTAAAGATAACCTGACCCATCAGCTGCATCTGCGGGAGATCTTTAGCGCCTTCCCGGACAGCGAACTGTTAATGCGCCGTCAGGAGCTGGCGTATTTCCGCTATCGCCTGACGCCTGCGGGTGAAGCGCATCGCCATGCGTTCCGGCCGGGAGACGATCCGCAGCCGCTGATCGAGCGCGGATGGGTGGTTGCCCAGCCGATCACCTACGAAGATTTCCTCCCGGTCAGCGCCGCGGGGATTTTCCAGTCCAATCTCGGGAATGAAACACAGGCCCGCAGCCACGGTAACGCCAGCCGCGATGCGTTTGAAGACGCGCTGGGCTGCCCGGTGTATGACGAGTTTACCCTCTACCAGGAGGCTGAAACGCGCAGCAAACAGCGTTGCGGTTTGCTCTGAAATCGTTACTCTGCTGGGGTGTGATGGAAAAAATAAGGTCGTTATGCAAAATCCTTCCGCCCCTGTGGTTGAAACGCGCCAGGGCGCACTCTCTGGTTTAACCGATGAAAATGTCCACGTCTGGTGCGGTATTCCTTATGCTGCACCACCCGTGGGCGAGTGGCGCTGGCGCTCTCCGCGGCATCCTGATCCGTGGGATGGCGTTCGCGAGGCCACCGCCTTTTCGGCCTCAAGCTGGCAAAGCAGCGAATATTGTCAGGAGCTGGGCGGGGGCGATCCCGGCCAGTTCTCGGAAGACTGTCTTTATCTGAACGTCTGGTCCCCCAAAGAGCGCGCCGGGGCGCTTCCGGTTATGGTCTGGCTGCACGGTGGTGGCTTTACCATTGGCGCGGGGGGCTTACCGCCCTATAACGGCAAAGCGCTGGCAACGCGCGGCGTTGTTGTCGTGACGATCAACTACCGTCTCGGCCATCTCGGCTTTTTCGCCCATCCCGCGCTGGAGGGCGAGGAAGATCGCGTGGTGCATAATTTTGCATTGCTGGATCAGATCGCCGCGCTCGAATGGGTTAGGGACAATATCACCGCATTTGGTGGCGACCCCGCTAACGTGACCCTGTTTGGCGAATCCGCCGGTGCGCGTAGCGTGCTCTCTCTGCTGGCATCGCCCCTGGCGGCTGGCTTGTTCCACAAGGCTATTGTGCAAAGCGGGTACACCTTGCCGGACACGCCGCGCGAACAGGCGCTGCAAAAAGGGGAGGCGCTGGCCGCCCATTTTGGCCTGGAGAAGGCGACTGCTGAGCAGCTGCGCGCCATTCCGCCGGACGCGTTCTGGCCGTTAACCGCGCCGCTGAACGTCGCACCGGCGCCCATCGTCGGGGACTGCGTTCTGCCAGAAGCGATGCTTGACGTCTTTTTCGCGGCCCGCCAGCATCCCGTACCGGTGATGATTGGGTCGAACAGCGATGAGGCCAGCGTGATGGCGGTGTTTGGCATCGATCTCGCCGGGCAAATCCAGAAGCTCCGCCGGGAGCGGCGCTTCGGACTGGGGCTGATTAAGTTGCTCTATCCGGGCGTTAAAGGCGATGAAGAGCTGGGCAGGCAGGTGTGCCGCGACATGGCGTTCACCACGATGGGCTACGTCGTGATGCAGGCTCAGCAGCGCGTCGGCGGATTGTGCTGGCGCTACTGGTTTGACTATGTCGCGGAGGCGGAACATGCCACCTATATCAACGGTGCCTGGCACGGCAACGAGGTTCCCTATGTCTTTGATACGTTAGGTCAGGTGGAGCCTTCACGTCAGTACGTCAACGAACGGGATCTGCAGTTTGCTGCCCACGTGGCCGATTACTGGGTGAGCTTTGCGCGTGACGCTGGTCCTCGCGAGATCCTGCCAGGGCCGACGCACTGGCCCGCATGCCGAAAAGGGCGGGACGTTTTGTTACGCATTGGTGTGAATAAACATGCAGGTTTCCGGCTTGAAAACCGCTTTATGCGCGCCCGCATGAGCCTCTTCAAACGGGTGATGAAGCACCACGTCAGCCTCGATTAAGCAAACAGGCGCGAAACGCCGCCAGTCCATTTTCCTCGCCTGGCGTTTCGCGCAGCACCAGCCGGTAGCTCGCGCCGGTTTTTATGCTGGTTTCATAAGGTCGCATCAGTCTTCCCGCGCGGACATCTTCGGCCACCAGCGTTTCGTCGGCAATGGCCACGCCCAGCCCCTGAATGGCGGCCGTAATCGCGAGATCCATCGTGTCGAAGTGTTGATTTTTGTGCATGGTAAAGCCCGGCCCTTCCTGTTTCGTCAGCCACAGCGACCAGTCTGTCTTATCTCTTGTCGGGTGCAGGAACGTCAGCGATCCCAGCGTTGCGCCCGCCCGCACCGGGCTTATCACCGGGGTGAGCGCCTCTTCGAACAGCAGGTCGCCTGCGCTCATGTGCGTCCCGAACACGATGGCCGCGTCGTAAGATTCGGTTTTGAAATTGACGTTGTGATCGGTAGTGGTGGTCAGGGCGATCTGCAGATCCGGCTGCTCACGCTCCACCTCCAGCAGGCGCGGCACCAGCCAGCGCATGGCGCAGGTGGGTGCCTTGAGCCGGATCACGGTCTGCTGGCTTCGGGCCCGATCGGCTACGGTCAGCAATTGTTCAAAAGCAGACTGCAGCTCCGGAAGCAGGGCGCTGCCCTGCGAAGAGAGGCGCAGGCCGCGCGCGTGGCGTTCAAAAAGCGGAAAGCCAAACCACGCTTCAAGGGACGCGATCTTGCGGCTCACGGCTCCCTGCGTCAGGCAAAGTTCTGCGGCAGCATGGGTCAGATTCAGGTGACGCGCGGTGACTAAAAATGCGTCTATGGCATTGAGCGGGAGCGAACGGCGCGACATGGAAAACCCTCAGCTATGCATTTTACTCATTGCTATTATGACAACAATTCGATTGTCCCGACAACAGAGATGTTGTTTGAATAGTTATGCAATGTCCATGAGAAGGGAAAGAGGATGACTTTACGAACGCCAGTGCAGACGCGCTCCAAACTGCCCGATGTGGGCACCACCATTTTTACCGTTATCGGCCAGCTCTCGGCGCAGCATAACGCGATTAACCTTTCTCAGGGCGCACCGAATTTTTCCTGCGACCCGAAGCTGATTGCGGGCGTCACCCGCGCAATGGAGTCGGGGCATAACCAGTATGCGGCGATGACCGGCCTGCAGCAGCTTAAAGAGCGCATTGCCGATAAAATTGCCACGCTTTACGGCACGCGCTATGACCCGGCCGGCGAGGTCCTGGTGACCGCCAGCGCCAGCGAAGGTCTCTATTCGGCGATTAGCGGGCTGGTGCACCCGGGTGATGAGGTGATTTACTTTGAGCCCTCTTTTGACAGCTACGCGCCGATTGTCCGTCTGCAGGGGGCAACCCCAATTGCCATCAAGCTGACCGTGCCGGATTTTGCCGTCAACTGGGATGAGGTCCGGGCTGCCATCTCCCCGCGCACGCGCATGATTATCATCAATACGCCACACAACCCGAGCGGTCAGGTCTTCTCCGCCGACGATCTGCAGCAGCTGGCGGCGCTGACCCGCAATACTGACATCATTATTTTGTCTGACGAAGTGTACGAACACGTGGTGTTTGACGGTGAGCCGCACCACGGGATGGCCACGCACCCGCAGCTGGCGGAGCGTAGCGTGATTATTTCTTCTTTCGGAAAAACCTATCACGTCACCGGCTGGCGCGTGGGTTACTGTGTTGCACCGGCGGTGCTGATGGACGAGATTTGTAAAGTCCATCAATTTTTAATGTTCTCTGCCGATACGCCAATGCAGCACGCGTTTGCTGAACATATGGTCGACCCGCAAACCTGGCTGTCGCTGTCGGCGTTTTACCAGCGTAAGCGCGATCTGCTGCAGAGTCTGCTGGCCGATTCGCCGTTCACGCTGCTGCCCAGCGCCGGCTCGTTCTTCATGCTGGCGGACTACAGCCAGTTCAGCGACGAGCGCGACAGCGATCTGGTGAAGCGGCTGATCGTCGAGTACGGTGTTGCCACTATTCCGCTGTCGGCGTTTTATGCGGACGGTACGGATAATAAATTGATTCGTCTCTCTTTTGCGAAAGATGAGGCGACGTTACGGGCAGGTGCCCAGGCCCTGTGTCGGGTTAAACCACGCTAAGGAGTTTGAGATGAAATTACGCGCGCTAGTTGTCGGCATGGGATTGCTGTGTACCTTTTCCTCCTTCGCAGCGTCCGAGCTGCGTTACGGTCTGGAAGCCGAATATCCGCCGTTTGAAAGCCGCAATGCGGCAGGCGAACTGGAAGGGTTTGACGTTGAGCTGGGGAATGCCATCTGTAAAGCGGCAGCGCTGAAGTGCAGCTGGGTGGAAACCTCGTTTGATGCGCTTATCCCGGGGCTGGTGGCGAAGAAATTCGACGCCATCAACTCGGCGATGAATATCACCGAGCAGCGCCGCAAGAGCATTGATTTTACCCAGCCGATCTACCGTATTCCGTCGCAGCTGGTCGGCAAGGCCGGTACGGCGGTCGAGGCGACGCCTGAAGGGCTGAAGGGGAAAACCATCGGCGTGCTGCAGGGCTCCATTCAGGAAACCTATGCCAAAGAGCACTGGGAAAAGCAGGGTGTCACCGTGGTGTCTTATAAAGATCAGAATATGGCCTGGGGCGATCTGCTGAATGGTCGTATCGACGCCTCGCTGGTCATGTCCGCGGCCGGGCAGGCAGGTTTCCTCAGCAAGCCGCAGGGAAAAGGGTTTGGCTTCATCGGCAAGCCGGTGTCTGACGACACTATCCTCGGCAGTGGGATCGGCTTTGGGTTGCGTAAAGGTGACGAGGCCACCAAAAAGCAGCTTGACGCCGCAATTGATAAAGTACGTGCCGACGGCACGATCGCCAAACTCGCTGATAAGTACTTCCCGGGTATCGATGTCAGCGTAAAATAACCGCCTCATTAGCCCCGGCGAACGATGTCGCGCCGGGGCATTTTTCTACACATTTTCCAGGCTTTCTTTACACCACTTTCGGGCCGTTCTGGTCGACAGAAAATATTTCTCACTTTGTTCATATAATCACCGGCCAACAATTGGATTCTTAACCATTTTTGTTTAGGCTGTGCGTTCTTTCTTGCCGTCATTTCGCCGAGCGCGGAACACATTCACACGACCATAAGGACGTTTTTCCAGGCATGAATCGCAGACGTTTTCTAAAAGGCTCGCTGGCAGTGGCAGCCCTGAGCGGCACATCCGGCCTTGCCTCCCTGTTTTCCAAAGCGGCATACGCCGCCGACTCTGACATTGCTGACGGCCAGAGCCGTCGTTTTGACTTCTCCGTACTGCAATCCATGGCGCATGACCTGGCAAAAACCCCGTGGGGTGGCGCGCCGCGCCCGCTGCCGGAGACGCTGGCCACCATGACGCCGCAGGCGTACAACGCCATCCGCTACGATGAAAAGCAGTCTCTGTGGAACAACATTGAAGGGCGTCAGCTGGACGTGCAGTTCTTCCATATGGGAATGGGGTTCCGCCGTCGCGTGCGGATGTTCTCGCTGGACCAGTCGACCTCTATGGCGCGCGAGATCCACTTCCGTCCTGAGCTGTTCAGCTACGGTGAAACGGGCGTGGATACCAAACAGCTGGAAGGGCAAAGCGATCTCGGCTTTGCGGGCTTCCGCGCCTTTAAGGCGCCGGAGCTGGCGCGTCGCGATATCGTCTCCTTCCTGGGCGCGAGCTACTTCCGCGCGGTGGATGACACCTACCAGTACGGCCTTTCCGCCCGCGGTCTGGCGGTAGACACCTTTACCGACACGCCGGAAGAGTTCCCGGACTTTACCTCCTTCTGGTTTGAAACCGTCAAGCCTGGCGACACGACCTTTACCGTTTATACGCTGCTCGACAGCCCGAGCATCACGGGTGCCTATAAATTCGTGATCCACTGCGAGAAGAGCCAGGTGATCATGGAGGTGGAAAACCACCTCTACGCGCGTAAGGACATCAAGCAGCTCGGCATTGCGCCGATGACCAGCATGTTCAGCTGCGGTAATAATGAACGCCGCATGTGTGACACCATTCACCCGCAAATTCATGACTCCGACCGCCTGGCGATGTGGCGCGGCAACGGGGAGTGGATCTGTCGTCCGCTGAACAACCCGCAGAAGCTGCAGTTCAATGCCTATATGGACAAAAACCCGAAAGGGTTCGGTCTGCTGCAGCTCGATCGCGATTTCTCGCACTATCAGGACGTGATGGGGTGGTACAACAAGCGTCCAAGCCTGTGGGTGGAACCGCGTAACGACTGGGGTAAAGGCGCGGTTGGCCTGATGGAGATCCCGACCACCGGCGAAACGCTGGATAACGTGGTTTGCTTCTGGCAGCCGGAAAAAGCCGTCAAAGCGGGCGACGAGCTGGACTTCAAGTATCGCCTCTACTGGAGCGCGATGCCGCCTGTGCGCTCCCCGCTGGCCAACGTCTTCGCCACCCGTACCGGCATGGGCGGCTTCCCGGAAGGCTGGGCGCCGGGCGAAAACTACCCGAAAGTATGGGCCCGTCGCTTTGCGATAGATTTTGTCGGCGGCGATCTGAAGGCCGCTGCGCCAAAAGGCATCGAGCCGGTGATTACGCTCTCAAGCGGTGAAGCGAAGCAGGTGGAGATCCTCTACGTTGAGCCGTTTGACGGCTATCGCATTCTCTTTGACTGGTACCCGACGTCGGATTCGACGGAGCCGGTGGATATGCGTCTGTTCCTGCGCTGCCAGGGCGACGCCATCAGTGAAACCTGGCTGTACCAGTATTTCCCACCGGCGCCGGATAAACGTAACTACGTTGACGACAGGGTAATGCGTTAACTATCGATTCCCTCTCCCTCCGGGAGAGGGTTAGGGTGAGGGGCTATGACCGCAGTAAAATCCGAAATTATCCCGGTATCTGACGCTCTCGAGCTTCGCGCCGTCGAAGAGCGCTATACCGCCGATCTGCACAACCTCGTCGTCAAAAACAGAATCTTTCTGCAAACCGCCTTTGACTGGGCGCAGCACGTAGGTAGCGAAGAGGATACCCGCCGCAACGTGCAGAGTAACCAGATGCTGCACCAGCGCGGCTACGCCAAAATGTTTTTGATCTTCAAGGATGATGCGCTGGTTGGCGTCCTGTCGTTCAACACCATTGAACCGACCAACAAGGCCGGGTACATCGGCTACTGGCTGGATGAAGCCCACCAGGGGCAAGGTATTCTCTCCCGGTCGCTGCAGGCGTTTATGCGCTACTACGCAGAGCGCGGTGAGATCCGTCGTTTTGTGATCAAGTGTCGGGTGGCGAATCAGCACAGCAACAACGTTGCCGTGCGCAACGGTTTTTCGCTGGAAGGGTGCCTGCGGGAAGCGGAATACCTGAACGGCCGCTTTGACGACGTGAATATCTACGGCAGAATTTATACCCTATAACGCACCCAGCAGCGGCGTGCGGGTGATGCGCTGGTCGCCGTTAATCACTTTTTCGCCGCGCAGGTGAATGCTCTCGCCGGCAAATGCTTCAATGACCGCATCGTCGGTGATTTCAACCCGATGTTCGATAAGCACATCCCCGCTGATGCGCGCGCGCCCCTGAATCACGACTTTATCATCCAGCATGATCGGCCCGCCGCGCAGCCAGGCCTGACCGCCAATCAGGACGTGATGCTTGATGACGCAGTTGCCTTCGACCACGGCATTCTCCGCAATCTGCGAGCTGTAGCGCACCGTCGGGATGGCATCGTCGTCAAAGCCGGCTATCACGCGGGCGTTACCATAGACTTTTGCGCAGTCGCACACCCAGACGTTGTTCAGTTCGTTTCCCTCCAGGATCGCGTTGTCGAAGACTTCGGCCCGGTGTTCAACAAAAGCAAAATTAACCATCGCCTCGCCGTAGATTTGCGCCTGGTGCACAATCCGCGACTGGCTTACCGTTGCCTTGTCGTAGATTTGCAGGATCTGCTCATGGTCCGGCGTCAGCCCTTTGGCAGCAATGACCACGCTGTGATGCAGCACGCGCGCTTCGCCGTAGATATGACACTCCCCCCGTACGCAGGATTGTTGAATGGTGACGTTGTCACTTATTCGCGCCCCGTGGCTAACCTCCGCGCCGTCCAGCCAGCAGCTGTCGCCGATGTGCGCGTCATGGCTAATGATGCACGGCAGGGTAAGACGCGCGTTGCCGGAGACGACTGCCCCCGCGAACACCACGCTGTTTTCATCGTAGATCCAGCAGTCGCCGTCCTGCGCGAGGGCGCGCTCATCGTCAATCCAGCCGCCTCTCGTGCCGACCGTCACGTCGTTAAAGTCCGCCGTGGCGATAATCTGCCGCAGCGTGGTGGCGTGGGTGGTTTCGCCATTTTTCCATTGCCAGAGTCGGGTCTCGTCGCTGAGGCGATATTTGTTCATCTTTATTTCTCTGATAAGCGTCTTAACTAAACGTAGCAAATTTTTCGATTTTCGAGCGGCTGGCAACCAGACGGTAAACGCCTTAAAATAGCATCCAGGATGCACTTTCACTTTATGAGAACGCAGGAAAACAATGACTGTCGATGAGAATTACTTCACAGAGAAATATGGCTTAACCCGTACCCATTCAGAAGTGCTGTACAGCGCGGAGATTGTGAAGCCCGGTAAAACGCTGGATCTGGGCTGCGGCAACGGCCGTAACAGCCTCTATCTTGCAGCTAACGGCCACGATGTCACCGCGTGGGACAAGAACCCGATGAGCATCGATAATATCGAGCGCATTAAGGCGGAAGAAGGGTTCGATAACCTCCACACGGCGATTAAAGATCTCAACAACCTGAGCTTTGACGGCCAGTACGATTTTATTCTTTCCACCGTGGTGCTGATGTTCCTGGAGTCAAAAACCATCCCGGGTCTTATCGCTAATATGCAGCGCTGCACCAGGCCTGGCGGCTACAACCTGATTGTTGCCGCGATGGACACGGTGGATTACCCGTGCACCGTCGGCTTCCCGTTTGCGTTCAGGAGCGGTGAGCTGAGCAACTACTATGAAGGCTGGGAGTTGCTCAAATACAACGAAGACGTTGGCGAACTGCACCGCACCGATGAACACGGCAACCGCATCAGGCTGCGCTTTGCCACGATGCTGGCACGCAAGCCCGCTTAACGGGCGGCCAGCAGGCAGATCTGCAGGGCCGTGTTGTAAGACGCTTCGAACGACGACAGCGGCAGGAATTCAAACTTCGAGTGGAAGTTATGCGCCCCGGTGAAGAAGTTCGGCGTGAGTAGCCCTTTTGCCGAGAGCGCCGCGCCGTCGGTGCCGCCGCGCATCGGCGTCGGTTTCGGCGTGATGCCGAGCGATTCCATCGCTTCGAACATCAGATCGATAGCGCGCCGGTCTTCACCAATCGCATTGCTGATATTGCTGTAAGTATCTTCAATGCGATAGTCCACTCTGGCCGTCGGATATTGGGCGGCAATCAGTGCGGCCACGTCGGCAATCTGCTGCTTGCGCGCGGCAAAGCTGTCCTTGTCAAAGTCGCGGATATTGGCCTTAAGAACGGCCTCGTTCTGTCCGGCCTGAATGCTGTTAAACCAGATATAGCCTTCACGTCCCTCGGTGCACTCCGGCGTTTGCTGGCGGTCAAAATGGCTGATGTAATCAGTCGCCATCAGCAGGGGATTCACCAGCACGCCTTTGGCGGACATCGGGTGCGCCGTTACGCCGGTAAAGCGGATCTCCGCGGCGGCCGCATTAAAATTCTCGTAAACAATTTCACCCAGCTCGCAGCAGTCGATGGTCCAGGCAAAGTCGACGTCGAAGCGCTTAAGATCCAGCGCCTTGGCACCGTTCAGGCCGATCTCTTCGTCAGGCACAAACGCCACGACGATATCCCCATGCCGATGCTCCGCCGTGAGGTTTTCCAGCACCGTCATGACCACCGTGACCGCCGATTTATTATCCGCGCCCAATACGCTGGTTCCGTCGCTGAAAATAATCTCCTCATTCGGATAAGCCAGAATTTCAGGGTGCTCGTTAACCCGCAGCCAGATGTCTTTCTCTTTATTCAGACAGAGATCTTCACCGGTAAACATTAATATTTGTGGATGAATATCCGGTGAAAGTCCCACGTCAACGGTATCAATATGGGTAATAAAGCCGATGCGCGGCGCACCGGGCACATTGCCTTTTTTTACCGCCGTCACCGTGGCGAATTCATCAATCATAATGTCTTCTAACCCCAGCTGTGCCAGCTCCTGCGCCAGCTCGCGCGCCATGTCATGCTGTCCCGGCGTTGAGGGAAGGGTTTTGACTTTGGGATCGCTCTGGCTGGTGATAGCGAGATAGCGGAAAAAACGATGCGTTAATTGTCTGGAAAGCGGCGAGCCCATAGTGATTTATTCCTTATTTATTTTTCAGGTGTTTGCCACATCACTTTAATGTTATTTATGAAATGGCAAAAGAATTAATTAGCCGTCGAATTAAAAAGACAGGAATAAATGATGACAAGCAAACTCACAACTATAGCGCTGGCGTTCGCTGCACTCACGGTCAGTTCCACCGTTGCTGCGAAAACGCTGGTGTATTGCTCTGAAGGATCGCCGGAGAACTTTAACCCTCAGCTATACACCTCGGGAACCAGCGTGGACGCCAGCGCCGTGCCGGTCTATAACCGTCTGGTCGATTTCAAACCCGGCACCACGGAGCTGGTGCCAAGCCTTGCGGAGCGCTGGGAGGTGAGCGACGACGGCAAGGTCTACACCTTCTTTCTGCGTAAGGGCGTTAAGTTCCAGAGCAATAAATCCTTCACGCCAACCCGCGACTTTAACGCCGACGACGTGATCTTCTCGTTTATGCGACAAAAAGACGTGAATCATCCCTACCACAACGTCTCTAATGGCAGCTACTCCAACTTCGAAAGTCTGGAGTTCGGCAGCCTGATAACCGCGATTGATAAAGTCGATGAGCATACCGTGCGCTTTACCCTGGCGCACCCGGAAGCGCCGTTTGTCGCCGATCTGGCCTGGTATTTTGCCTCAATCCTTTCGGCGGAGTATGCCGACGCGATGCTAAAAGCGGGCACGCCGGAGAAGGTGGATATGGAGCCCATCGGCACCGGGCCGTTTAAGCTGGCGCAGTATCAGAAAGATTCCCGGATCCTTTTCACGGCGTTTGCCGACTACTGGCAGGGGAAATCGAAGCTGGACAGGCTGGTGTTTAGCATCACCCCAGATGCCTCCGTGCGCTTTGCCAAAATTGAGAAGAACGAATGTCAGGTCATGCCCTTCCCAAACCCGGCCGATCTGCCGCGCATGAAGGTCAACAAAGACATTAATCTGATGAGTAAGGCGGGGCTAAATACCGGCTTCCTAGCGTTCAACACGCAGAAGCCGCCGCTGGATAACGTGAAGGTCCGTCAGGCGCTGGCGATGGCCATCAATAAACCAGCCATTAGTGATGCGGTGTTCCACGGTACCGGCACCGCTGCGAAGAACCTGCTGCCGCCGGGCGTATGGAGCGCAGACAGCGAGCTTAAGGATTACGACTACGACCCTGAAAAAGCCAAAGCGCTGCTGAAAGAGGCCGGTTTTGCCAGCGGCGTCAGCATCGATTTATGGGCGATGCCGGTGCAGCGTCCCTATAACCCGAATGCGAAACGCATGGCGGAGATGATTCAGGCGGACTGGGCGAAAATAGGCGTGCAGACCAAAATCGCTACCTACGAATGGGGCGAGTATTTGAAACGCGTGAAGGGCGGAGAGCATCAGGCCGCGCTGATGGGCTGGACGACGGCAACGGGCGATCCGGACAACTTCTTCGGCCCGCTATTTACCTGCACCTCGGCAAACGGTGGGTCAAATTCGGCGAAATGGTGCTATAAGCCCTTTGATAAAATTATTGCGGAAGCAAAATCAACGACCGATCGCGATAAGCGCGTGGCGCTGTATAAAGAGGCGCAGCAGATGATGCATGACCAGATGCCCGCGGTGATGATTGCGCATTCAACCATTTTCGAACCGGTGCGCAAGGAGGTGACGGGCTATGAAATTGACCCGTTTGGCAAACATCTGTTCTGGCAACTGGATATAAATCAGTAATTTTTCACTGCCCGGCACGCTTCCGGGCAGTCTTTTCGCAATTTGTGCTCTCCGCATCATTTTTTGTCACAACAAATCCGCCGGTCTTTTGCTATAACTTCAAATGCATACTTGCAGATAACATGGAAAACTATCATGCGTACTCAAACTTTTTTTAAAGTTGCAGTGCTTACTGGTCTGTTGGCGTTAGCGGGCTGTTCTTCAAAAGTCGCGGCTCCCGAACAATATTCTGGCTTTTTAAAAGACTATTCAGGCTTGCAGCAGACAACATCTGCCACGGGTAAACCAACGCTGCGTTGGGTTGATCCTTCCTATAACGAAGCTAATTACGACAGTATTCTCTGGACACCGATTACGTATTATCCAACGCCAAAACCAACCACGCAAATTGGGCAAAAAACGCTTGATGAGCTGTTGAACTACACCAATACCAAAATGAAAACGGCGATTGGCACGCGTAAGCCGATTGTGACCACGCCGGGTAAACATAGCCTGATTTTCCGCGGCGCGATTACCGGGGTGAGTTCGCAGAAAGAAGGTCTGCAGTTCTATGAAGTGGTGCCGGTCGCGCTGGTGGTAGCAGGTACGCAGATGGCAACCGGGCATCGCACTATGGATACGCATCTCTTCTTTGAAGGCGAACTGATCGATGCGGCTACCAACAAACCGGTCATGAAGGTGGTGCGCAAAGGCGAAGGTAAAGATCTGAACAACGAAAGTACGCCGATGACCTTTGCAACCCTGAAGCAGGTTGTTGATGACATGGCGACGGACGCCACCATGTTTGATGTGAAAAAGACCGCGAAATAAAATAAAAAGGCCTGCATAATGCAGGCCTTTTTATTTACGCCATTCGTAAGCGTCTGAACCAGGTTTCTGGTTTGGTAAACATCACCATATTTCCCCCCAGAATCAGCAATAACCCCACGATACCGTTGATATGCCAGACGTAGCCTTCATACACCGTAGAGATGGACAGCGCCACCAGCGGGAAGAGCAGCGTACTGTAGGCCGCTTTGCCCGGGCCAATGCGTCCCACCAGCGTGAAGTAGGCGCCGAAGGCAATCACCGAACCAAACACAGCCAGATAGAGCAGCGCGCCAATGTAGCTGATGGTCCACTCTGGCGCGAAGCTATCGCCTCTAAACAGCGCAATGCAGCCCATCACCAGCGTGCCGTAGAGCATCGCCCAGGCGTTGGTGGTCATGGTTTCCAGGCCTCTGCGCTGATGGCGCATGCTGATCATATTGCCCAGCGAGAAGCCGTAGGTACCGAGCGCGGAGAGGCCAATCCCGGTCAGGAGCGATGCGCTCCAGCCGCTGGCCAGCAGATCGTCCCAGAAGAGTGTGACGATCCCGAACAGGCCCAGCGCCGCCGCCGTCCAGAAACGCGCTGGCGGGCGCTGCCCGAAAAAAATAAAGCTGTTGATGGCGTTATAGAGCACGGCCATTGAGAAGATCACCGACTCCAGCCCGGTATTAATGTGCGAGGCTGCGGTGTAAAAACACCAGAAGTTAAAGCAGAAAACGCAGCATCCCTGAAGCAGGCAAAAAAGGTGATCCCGCAGCGCCAGCTTGCGCAGGCGGCGCAGGGCGATTAACACCGCCATCATCGTGAGGCTGGCGACGGCGAAGCGCCAGAAAATCGACACCGGCGCCGCGACGGGGCCCTGCTGCAGGAAAATCGCAATCCAGGTGGTTCCCCAGATAATGACCACGAGTCCATATAATAATGCGTTCATAGTTCTCTCTTCTCAAACCGCGGAAGCCCGCAGTATGGCGCTGAAACTCGCGACGGGCTTTCACCGGGTTGCGGGTGACTTGCAAAATCTTGCGCTTTTTTCTTCCGGCGGGACTGGCAACGGGGGGCAACTCTTCTTAGACTGATATTCCCATCAATTATGCGCTAACGGTTATGTCTCACGCTTACGATACCTTTGAAACGCTTTGCCAACAGAATGCAGTCCTGCGGGAAACCGTCTCGCTGAATTCGGGTATTCAGCTGGCAGCGTGGTACAACAAGCACGATACGATAACGGTAAAAAGTAACCATCATACCCTCAGCCTGTACGTGGCGGACGGCTACGAAAGCTATCAAAAAACGCCGGGCGGCTGGAAGAACGGCGGGGGACCGGACCGTTTCTGTCTGATGCCCAAAGAGAGCGAATCAACGTGGGATATCCGCGATGACCTTTCGTTTGTGCATCTCTACTGCACCGATGAACACCTGCGCGACGTGGGGGAAAAAATCTGGGACAAGCGCCCGCTTTCGCTGACGCTGGACGAGCGCATTTTTGGCAGCGATCCGAAGATCACCGCGCTGTATCGGCAGTTTTTGCTCGGCTGTGACTGGCAGCAGCACGCCAACCAGCTCACCCTGAGCACGGCCTCCACGCTGCTGCTGACCCATCTGCTGCAAAACTACTCTAACGTGCAGTGGAAGCTGCCGGTCGTCACCGGAGGGTTATCGCCATTCGTGCTGCGCAACGTGCTGGCCTTTATTGAAGAGAACCTGGGCCAGCCCCTGACGCTGGCCGAGCTGGCGGCGCAGGCCGCGCTCAGCGAATACCACTTTGCCCGCATGTTCCGCCAGTCGACGGGGCTGGCGCCGCATCAGTACGTGATGCAGAGGCGAATGGATAAAGCTAAGGCCCTCGTCCAGCATACGACGACGCCGCTGACGGACATCGCGCTTGCCTGCGGGTTCAACTCCGCCAGCCACTTCAGCAACCGCTTTCGCAGCGCGACGGGCATGACGCCTTCGCAGCTACGTGCGGCGAGGGCGTGAAAACAGGGCGTAGCACATCCCGCCCAGCACCAGTCCCCAGAATGCCGAACCGATGCCCAGGATTGTCACGCCGCTTGCGGTCATCAGAAACGTGACGATAGCCGCGTCGCGCTCCGCTTCATGATTCAACGCCTGATATAAACTCCCGCTGATGGTGCCCAGCAGCGCCAGACCGGCCAGCGTCTGGATCCAGCTGAGCGGCAGCGCGGCCATCAGCCCGGTAATGGAGCCCCCGAAAATTCCCGCCAGCAGGTAAAATCCTCCCGCTGCGATGGCCGCCAGCCAGCGTTTATCCGCATCCGGGTGTGCATCCGGGCTTTGACAAATGGCGGCGGTTATAGCCGCAATGCAGATGGAAAAGACGCCAAACGGAGAAAACAGCAGCGCCAGCCCTCCCGTGACGATGATGAGCGGTGAGACCGCCAGCGGGTAACCGGAGGCTTTCATCGTGGCGAACCCCGGCGCGTTTTGCGAAGCCATGGTCACGAGGAAGAAGGGCAAGCCAATACTCACCAGGCTGGTGAAGGTGAAGGCGGGTGCAATAAATTCGGGCATTACCAGAGAAAGGGTAAGTTTATCCGTGACAACGTCACCTGCCGCCCATGCCACAATCCCGCCCACCAGCAGCGTGACCACGATGGCATAGCGCGGCGACAGCGCTTTTGCGATTAGCCACGCCGCAATCATGCTGCCGCACAGCAGAAAGTGCCCCTCAAGATGCGCAAACGCGTGGAGGCCAAACTGCAGCAATACCCCTGCCAGCATGGCGGCAGCAAGCGAATGAGGGATCAGCTTCATCAGACGGGCGAAGAGCCCGGTAATGCCGCAGAGCAAAATAAGCGCGTTAGCAAAGATGAACACGCCGATGGTTTCTGCCAGCGTGATCCCGTGCAGGCTGGTGGCGAGCAGCGCCGCGCCGGGCGTCGACCAGGCGGTCAGTACGGGCGCTTTGTACCACCAGGAAAGCGCCAGCGTACTGACGCCCATTCCAATTCCCAGCGCGGTCATCCAGCCCGCAATCTGCTGTGCGCTGGCGCCTGCCGCGGCGGCGGCCTGCCAGATGATGGCGGCCGAGCTGGCGTAACCGACCAGAACGGCGACAAATCCAGCCAGTGCGACCGGAATAAAGTGAGAGGAAGGGCGCATGAAAACTCCATTGTGCGTTATAACGTCCGGAGTAAGGTAGCACTGTGCGCTATAGCGTACAAGTGGTATGCTGATCGTCACCAGGAGGGAACATGGATATCACACTACACCTTGCAACAACGCTGAAAACGCTGCGCCAGGCGCGCGGCTGGAGTTTGTCGAAGCTCGCGGACGAGACCGGCGTGTCAAAAGCCATGCTCGGGCAAATCGAGCGCAATGAATCCAGCCCGACGGTGTCGACGCTGTGGAAAATTGCCACCGGGCTGAACGTGCCGTTTTCCGCGTTCATCACCCCAGAGGCGGACCGGCAGGCGGTATTTGACCCCCAGCAGCAGGCGATGGTCGTCAAGCCGCTCTTTCCGTGGGACGAGACGCTCGGGTTTGATTATTTCTCCATCACGCTGGCACCCGGCGCGCTGAGCGAATCCACGCCGCATGAGGCCGGGGTAATAGAACATGTCGTCGTAGTAAGCGGCGAGCTGGAGATGAAGCTTGGCGGCAAATGGCAGACCATTTCTGCCGATTCGGGCATCCGTTTCGCCGGCGATAAACCGCACGCCTACCGCAACAGCAGCGACCGGACGGTGCATTTTCACTCCCTGATCCATTATCCCCGCTGACGCTGCGCAAAACTGTTTCGCTGACGCATACTTCTGACTACAATAGCCGCCATTTTGACCATAACGGATAACGACGAAGTATGCGCCTGCAATCCCATCATCTTGAACTTTTAAGCCCGGCCCGCGACGCCGCCATTGCCCGTGAAGCGATCCTTCATGGCGCAGATGCCGTCTACATTGGTGGCCCAGGCTTCGGTGCCCGCCATAACGCCAGTAACAGCCTGAGCGATATTGCTGAACTGGTGCCGTTCGCCCACCGTTTCGGGGCGAAAGTGTTCGTGACCCTGAACACCATTCTTCATGATGATGAGCTGGAGCCTGCGCAACGTCTGATTACCGATCTCTACCAGGCCGGGGTGGATGCCCTGATTGTTCAGGATATGGGCGTGCTGGAGCTGGATATTCCTCCCATTGAACTGCATGCCAGTACCCAGTGTGATATCCGCACGGTAGAGAAGGCGAAGTTTCTCTCTGACGTCGGCTTTTCGCAGATCGTTCTGGCGCGTGAGCTGAACCTGAATCAGATCCGCGATATTCACCAGGCGACAGACGCGACGATTGAATTCTTTATCCACGGCGCGCTGTGCGTCGCCTATTCCGGTCAGTGTAATATTTCCCACGCGCAGACGGGCCGCAGCGCCAACCGCGGCGACTGCTCTCAGGCCTGCCGTCTGCCGTATACCCTGAAAGACGATCAGGGCCGCGTCGTGGCGTTCGAAAAACACCTGCTCTCCATGAAGGATAACGATCAGACGGCCAACCTGGGCGCGCTGATCGACGCGGGCGTGCGTTCCTTCAAGATTGAAGGGCGCTACAAAGATATGAGCTACGTGAAGAACATCACCGCGCACTATCGCCAGATGCTCGACGCCATTATCGAAGATCGCGGCGATCTGGCGCGCGCGTCCGCCGGGCGCACCGAGCATTTCTTCGTTCCGTCGACGGACAAAACGTTCCACCGCGGCAGCACGGACTATTTCGTTAATGCCCGTAAAGGGGATATCGGCGCGTTTGACTCACCGAAGTTTATCGGTTTACCGGTGGGTGAAGTGCTGAAAGTGGCGAAAGATCACCTTGATGTCCAGGTGACGGAACCGCTGGCGAATGGCGATGGCCTTAACGTGATGATTAAGCGTGAGGTCGTGGGCTTCCGCGCCAACACGGTCGAGAAAACCGGCGAGAACCGCTACCGCGTCTGGCCGAATGAAATGCCCGCCGATCTCTACAAGGCGCGGCCGAACGCGGCGCTTAACCGTAACCTCGATCATAACTGGCAGCAGGCGCTGCTGAAAAACTCCAGCGAACGTCGTATCGCTGTGGACATTGAGCTGGGCGGTTGGGAAGAGCAGCTGATTCTGACCATGACCTGTGAAGACGGCATCAGCGTAACGCATACGCTCGATGGCCTGTTCGAGGTGGCAAACAACGCGGAAAAAGCGCTCAACAGCCTGAAGGATGGGGTGGCGAAGCTTGGCCAGACGATTTACTACGCCCGTAACGTTGAGGTCAGTCTGCCGGATGCCCTGTTCGTGCCGAACAGCCTGCTTAACCAGTTCCGTCGTGAAACGGCAGAGATGCTGGATGCCGCGCGCCTGGCGCAGTATCCGCGCGCTAGCCGTAAAGCGGAAGCCGTACCTGCACCCGTATACCCGGAGACACATTTATCCTTCCTGGCCAACGTTTATAACCATAAAGCGCGTGAATTCTATCATCGCCACGGCGTGCAGCTGATCGACGCGGCTTATGAAGCGCATGAAGAGAAGGGCGATGTGCCGGTGATGATCACCAAGCACTGCCTGCGCTTTGCGTTTAACCTTTGCCCTAAGCAGGCGAAAGGGAATATCAAGAGCTGGAAGGCAACCCCCATGCAGCTTGTAAACGGTGATGAAGTTCTGACTCTCAAGTTCGACTGCCGTCCTTGCGAAATGCATGTGATTGGCAAGATGAAAAACCACATCTTCAAAATGCCGCAGCCGGGCAGTATTGTGGCGTCCGTCAGTCCGGACGATCTGATGAAAACTCTGCCTAAACGCAAGGGCAGTTAATTACCGAACGTCCGTATTAGGTTTGCGCGATTTCTGCCACAGGTGGTGTTCGCGCAAACCCTCCGCCGACTCTTCCGCAGCGCTTCGTAACTCATCGCTGTCGGCTTCATGACGAAGCTGATGCGCCACATTCTTGACCCATAAATATTCGTGTCCTTTGTGCCCGGCCATAAGCTGGCCTGAAAAGAGTGCACAGATAAGCATGACGAGAGATAAGCCTTTTTTAATCATGAGATCGCCGCCGAATGACATTGCGGGGTAATCATGCCGATTATTTTTTAGTGTTATTATTTAATAATTCAAACTCGTGAAAAGAGATTGTCAAATATTGTGTGTCCGGAAAATTGTCCAGGACATTTCCTAAAAAGTCATGAATGTTTGTAAATTGCCATTTCTGGTCCATAATCGGATATTTGCATTAAGGATAAATCTTATATAATAGTTAATCTCTGGCTAAGGAACGGGTCATTAATAAATGAAAAAAATAATTGCGCTTGCGCTTCTGGCGGTTGCTGTTGGGGCCGTTGCAGGGATTCGTTATGCTGGTGATAACAAACCAGAATATATACAATCAGCAGAAATTCGCGTTGGTTCCTATTTGACCAGCGATTATGGAGCCGTAACCTGTAACAGTAAAAAAATTAACGATGTGCGTTGGGAATTAGACTGCACCCAGCAGACGATAGGAAAAACATTCCAGTTTGCGGCGTACCCCTCTGATAAAGCACCTTATGGAGTGGCGCGGTCATTTTATCTTGAAGCCATAAATGATGACGCAAAACAGAGCGCTGAACAGGGCCTTATGCGTTATTTGCAGATCAATACTCATGCAGGTTAATAAGACTGTTTAACCTTCGTTAAGACAACGGGTGTTAGGTTGTATGGGATCCGCAGCCCGGCCATGGAGTGTCGGGACGTAGAGACCAAAATACAAATCTATCCATGCAAGCATTTACCGCCATTTTTTGGCGGTTTTTTTTGCGCAGTGTTTACCGTCGTTTTATGACAGCAGTCGATAGTGCGACTGTACCAGACCCGAAGGGAAGCTGCGGCTGGATACCAGCGTCAAATCGATATCCTCTGGCAGGGCGCCAAACAGCGATTTTCCCGAACCGAGCAGGACAGGAACGGTTGTGATCACCATATCGGCCACCAGTCCTTCTCGCAGGAACGACTGTATCACCTGCCCGCCATCGAGATAGACGCGATGGACGTTCTGCAACGCCAGGTAGTCGAGCACCTCCTTTGGCTTGTGCCCTAAAAATTGTACTTTTCCCTTCAGCGCGTCGGGCACGGGCGTGTCGGCCAGCTGTCTGGAGAGCACCAGCACGGGCCGGTCATAAGGCCATGCGTCAAAGGTCAGCACTTTCTCATAGCTGCCTCTGCCCATCACTATCCACTCTTTGTCCGCGATGAACGCCGCATAGCCATGATCTTCAGTCGGATCATCGCGCTGCAGAAGCCAGTCGATATCATCATTGTGTCGGGCGATGTAACCATCAAGACTGGTTGCGATAAAAACGTGTGTGGTGACCATAAGGTTCTCCGTATTCCTGCGAAACCAAAAGACTGACGCCTCAGCGGGCTGTAGCGGAATGAGAAAATTGTTTGCGGTACTGGGCCGGGGAAATCGCGAACTGCTGGCGAAAGTGATGACGCAGCGTCGATGCCTGGCCAAACCCGGTCTGTTCCGCGATGCTGTCGATACTTAAACGACTGCTTTCCAGATAATCTTTCGCTCGCAGCAGGCGCTCATTGAGTAACCAGCGGGCAGGCGTCGTTCCTGTTGCCGCCTCGAAGCGACGAAGAAACGTGCGCTGACTCATACCGACACGACGCGCCAGCGAGTCGACGCTGTGCGGCTCGGTAAGATGCGTGTGCAGAAAATCAAACAGCTGGCCGAGGCGCTGGCTTTCCCGCAGCTGCGCCACCGGGCGGCTCAGCTGTTGCGGCTGAGAGCCATCCCGGTGTGGGGGAATGACCAGCCGCCGCGCCACGCTGTTAGCGGTTTCCATTCCATAATCCCTTCGTACAACGTGAAGGCAGAGATCGATCCCCGCCGCGCTGCCTGCAGAAGTCAGGATATCGCCTTCGTCCTGGTAGAGCACATCCTCAACCACGTCGATGTCAGGGTAGCGGGCTTTAAGCGTCTCAATGTAGCGCCAGTGCGTCGTGGCTTTGCGCCCGTTGAGCAGCCCCGTAGCGGCCAGCACAAATACGCCCGAACAGATGGACAGCAGCTGGCATCCTCGCGCGCTGGCCTGACGTAATGCCTCGCTGAGTGCGTCCGGAACCGGCGAGTCCAGCCCACGCCAGCCGGGAACCACAATCAGGTCCGCAGACGCAAGCAGGCTTAAATCACCATCGGTGACGATACGGATCCCGCCTGTTGCCCGAAGTTCACCGCTATCCACGCTCGCCACCGCAAAACGATACCATTCATCGCCCAGCTCGGGACGTGGCAGACCGAAGATCTCCACCGCTACGCCAAACTCAAAGGTACACAGGCCGTCATAGGCCAGCACCACCACCTGCGGGCGGGCAATTTGTCTTAAGTTTGTCATCTTTTTGCTGTTTTCTGGCATAAGCGAGCGCATTCACGTGCTGAATTTCTGGATAGAGTAGTGTTAACACAAACGCCAAAGATGAGGAAGGATCATGAGCTATGTTACTGAATTTCCGGCTGCCGAGCCGCAGGAAGCCGTCACCCATTTTCTGCGTCGCCTGAGCGTAGAAACAGACTGCGCCGATGTGCATCACGCCATCGCCAATAATGAGCAGGACTTTGTTTTGCTGCACGTGGTGGGGAGCCCGGAGCAGTTTGCCCGTCGCCATGTGCCGGGCGCTCTGCATATGCCGTGGAGCCAGATGACCGCTGAGCGCATGGCTCAATGGCCTGAAGGGACGCTGTTCGTCGTCTACTGCGCAGGGCCGCACTGTAACGGCGCGGACAGAGCCGCGCTGAAGCTGGCGCGTCTCGGGCTGCCGGTCAAAATCATGCTCGGTGGGATCACCGGTTGGGAAGATGAACGCTACGCGTTTGCCAGCAGCGAAACCACTGCCGCGCTGTGAAGATGAATTTTTTTCAACACCCGTGAAATTTTCTCGTTTGCCGGCACCGGGGAGGTATGACATTGTTTTTGGACATTTAGACATCCAGAAGTCTAAAAGTTCAAATAATGAATTATCACTGCGGGCAATTATTGCCGGCAGACTGAGGAGATTTCCATGCAACGACACCACGCCCCGTACCGCGCCGACGTAGTCGGCAGTTTTTTACGTCCGGATGCCATCAAGCAGGCTCGCCTGCAATTTGCCAGCGGCGAGATTGACGCGAGACAGCTTCGCGCGGTGGAGGACGAAGCCATTCGCCACGTCGTTGAGCAGCAGTGCGCGTGCGGCCTGCATGTCGTGACCGACGGTGAGTTTCGCCGTGCCTGGTGGCACTTCGACTTCTTCGACGGTCTGCAGGGCGTTGAGCGTTACGATTCCCAGCAGGGCATCCAGTTTAACGGCGTGCAAACCAAAGCCCACGGCGTGCGCGTCACCGGCAAACTGGGCTTTGGCGAGCACCCGATGCTGGACGATTTCCGCTATCTGAAAAGCATCAGCGGTGAAGCCCAGCCGAAAATGACCATTCCCAGCCCGAGCGTGCTGCATTTCCGCGGCGGTCGCAAAGACATTGATGCGACGGTATATCCGGACCTGAACGTCTATTTCGACGATCTGGCGACCACCTGGCGCGACGCGATTCGCGCATTCTATGATGCAGGCTGCCGTTACCTGCAGCTGGACGATACCGTATGGGCCTACCTCTGTTCGGACGATCAGCGTCGTCAGATCCGCGAGCGCGGCGACGATGCCGATGAGCTTGCACGTATCTATGCCCGCGTCCTGAACAAGGCGCTGGAGGGCAAGCCGGACGATCTGACCATCGGGCTGCACGTCTGCCGCGGTAACTTCCGCTCCACCTGGATTTCCGAAGGCGGCTACGAGCCGGTGGCGGAAGTGCTGTTCGGAACGGTCAACGTTGATGCCTTCTTCCTGGAATACGATAACGACCGCAGCGGGGATTTCGCGCCGTTGCGCTTTGTTCGCCCGGGCAAGCAGCAGGTGGTGCTGGGCCTTATCACCACGAAAAACGGCGAGCTGGAGAACCCGGAGGGAATCAAAGCCCGTCTGGAAGAGGCGGCGAAATACGTGGCGAAAGAGCAAATTTGCCTCAGCCCGCAGTGCGGCTTTGCCTCTACCGAAGAGGGCAACAGCCTGAGCGAAACCCAGCAGTGGGACAAAGTCCGTCTGGTCACGCAGATCGCCAGCGAAGTCTGGTAAAACCTTCCTCCTCAGCGCTGCATTATAAAAGTGCAGCGCTGTGCCATTCTGAGACGTTCTCTTTACATCCTGCGCTCCCCTCCCGGAAATAGCGCTATCTCCATTCTGGCATTCTTTTTGCTCCTGCTTCGCTGACACATTTATTTCCGCGTCCACGCCGTAACGGACGTTTTCGCACAGCGTTCTTTTTCAGGAGTGAAAATATGCACCGTCGTACCTTATTAAAAGCCTTTGCGTTATCCGCGTCCGTCGTGGCGATGGGAATGAGTTTTGGCGTGCAGGCGGCCGATACCATCAAAGTGGGGATCATGCATTCTCTTTCCGGCACGATGGCTATCTCCGAGACCCCGCTTAAAGATGTCGCCCTGATGACCATCGATGAGATCAACGCCAAAGGCGGCGTGCTGGGCAAGAAACTGGAGCCGGTAGTGGTGGATCCGGCCTCAAACTGGCCGCTGTTTGCCGAGAAGGCCCGACAGCTGCTGAGCCAGGATAAAGTGGCGGTGGTATTCGGCTGCTGGACCTCGGTTTCGCGCAAATCCGTACTGCCGGTCTTTGAGGAGCTGAACGGCCTGCTGTTCTATCCGGTGCAGTATGAAGGCGAGGAAATGTCGCCAAACGTGTTCTATACCGGCGCGGCGCCGAACCAGCAGGCCATCCCGGCGGTTGAATACCTGATGAGCGAAGACGGAGGCGCGGCGAAACGCTTCTTCCTGCTGGGTACTGACTACGTTTATCCGCGCACCACCAACAAGATCCTGCGCGCGTTCCTGCATTCGAAAGGGGTGGAGGATAAGGATATCGAAGAGGTTTACACCCCGTTTGGTCATAGCGACTACCAGACCATCGTTGCCAACATCAAGAAATTCTCCGCGGGCGGCAAAACCGCCGTGGTGTCGACCATCAACGGCGACTCTAACGTGCCGTTCTACAAAGAGCTGGCGAACCAGGGTCTGAAGGCGACCGACGTGCCGGTGGTGGCGTTCTCCGTCGGCGAAGAAGAGCTGCGCGGGATCGACACTAAACCGCTGGTGGGTAACCTGGCGGCCTGGAACTACTTTGAGTCCGTCGATAACCCGACCAACCAGGCCTTCGTCGCGGATTACAAAGCCTATGCGAAGGCGCACAAGCTGCCGAACGCCGATACCGTGGTGACCAACGACCCGATGGAAGCTACCTATGTGGGCATCCATATGTGGGCGCAGGCGGTGGAAAAAGCGGGGACTACCGACGTGGATAAAGTCCGTGAGGCGATGGCCGGTCAGTCCTTTAAGGCGCCGTCAGGCTTTACGCTTACCATGGATGCCACCAACCATCATCTGCATAAGCCGGTCATGATCGGTGAAATCGAAGGTAACGGCCAGTTCAACGTGGTATGGCAGACGGAACAGCCGGTACGCGCCCAGCCGTGGAGCCCGTTCATCGCCGGAAATGACAAAAAGCCCGACCAGCCGATGAAAACCGCCAGCAACTAAGCCATTACCGCAGGGAGAAACGTCATGAACGCCATGCGCATGTTCATCGCTATTGTATGGCTTTCCGGACTGCTGCCAGGGATGGTGCAGGCATCGGATGCCGATCTTTTTGTTGCCGCCAGCCGCAGCCAGCAGGCGGATTTGTTGACGCAGTGGGCCGCCGCGCCGGATGCCGCCAGGCTTCCGCTGCTTCAGTCCCTGCAGAAGGAAAACCTGTATGCCGACAGTCAAAAGCATGCCTTTGCGCAGCGTAACGGGCAAATGGTGTCGCTTGGGGACGCCCGTGCGGCAGAAGCGCCAACCAAAGCCGTTCGTCTGACGAACCGGCTGCGCGTGCTGGCTGCGACCGCCATCGCCACCCATCAGCTGGTGAGTGACAGTGTCACCGAGAGGCGGGCGGCTGCGCGTCAGCTGCAGCGCGATGCCCAGCCCGGTATGCTCGCTTTTCTGGAAAAACGTGTGAACGATGAAACGGACGCCGTGGCGCGTCAGGCGCTGCTGCTGGCGGTCGCGAACCTCCAGCTGGCAAGCCCGCAGGCAGAGGTGCGCCGCAAGGCCGTCGAACTATTAGGTCAGTCCGACGATCCGGACGTACAGTCGAGGCTCACTCCGTTTACCCAGCCTGACACTGAGCCGGATGGCGGCGTGCGCGCGGCCGCAGAAGAGAGTCTTAGCCAGATCCAGCATCGGCTGATGTGGGGCGATCTGCTGGGCCAGGCGTTTATGGGGCTCTCCCTCGGGTCGGTGCTGCTGCTGGCCGCGCTGGGGCTGGCTATCACCTACGGCCTGCTGGGCGTGATTAACATGGCCCACGGCGAGATGCTGATGCTGGGGGCATATGCCACCTGGATGGTGCAGCAGGCGATGGCCGGGCTTGCGCCCCAGTGGCTGGCGCTCTATCCCGTTATCGCCTTGCCGGTCGCGTTCTGCCTGACGGCGGGCATTGGAATGGTGCTGGAGCGCACGGTGATCCGTCATCTGTACGGTCGCCCGCTGGAAACGCTGCTGGCAACGTGGGGGATCAGCCTGATGCTCATCCAGCTGGTGCGTATGACCTTTGGCGCCCAGAACCTGGAGGTGGCTAACCCGGCCTGGCTTTCAGGCGGGGTGCAGGTTTTTGCCAACCTGACGCTGCCGTGGAACCGTATTGTGGTGCTGGGCTTCGTGCTGCTGGTGCTGTTCTTTACCTGGCTCATTCTGAATAAAACCCGTCTGGGGCTCAACGTGCGGGCGGTGACGCAGAACCGCAGCATGGCCGCCTGCTGCGGGGTACCGACAGGGCGCGTCGATATGCTGGCGTTCGGGCTTGGCTCCGGGATTGCGGGTTTAGGCGGCGTGGCGTTATCGCAGCTCGGTAACGTTGGGCCGGAGCTGGGCCAGAGCTATATCATCGACTCCTTCCTTGTGGTGGTGCTTGGAGGCGTAGGCCAGCTGGCTGGCAGCGTGGCCGCGGCGTTTGGTCTGGGGATCTTTAATAAAATCCTTGAACCCCAGATGGGGGCGGTGCTGGGCAAGATCGTGATTCTGGTGGCGATCGTGCTGTTTATTCAAAAACGCCCGCAGGGGCTGTTTGCGCTGAAAGGGAGGGTGATTGACTGATGAGCCAGCCGCTGACCTTAACGCTGGCGCGCAAAGCGCCGCGCACTACGCAGATTGCAGGCAGCCTGCTGGTGGTGTGCTTGCTGATATTGCCGTTTTTCGCCTTACTGCCTGCGACGCATCCGCTGGCGCTGTCAACCTGGATGCTGACGCTGACTGGCAAGATCCTCTGCTATGCCATCGTTGCGGTGGCGCTGGATCTGGTATGGGGCTACGCCGGGATGCTCTCTCTTGGGCACGGCATCTTTTTCGCCCTGGGCGGCTACGCGATGGGCATGTACCTGATGCGCCAGGCCGCGGGTGACGGTCTGCCCGCGTTTATGTCGTTTCTTTCCTGGAGCGAGCTGCCGTGGTTCTGGTGGGGAACCCAGCATTTTGCCTGGGCGCTGGTGCTGATTGTGCTGGTGCCGGGGCTGCTGGCGCTGGTGTTTGGCTGGTTCGCCTTCCGCTCGAAGATCAAAGGGGTCTATTTTTCGATTATGACCCAGGCGCTGACCTATGCCGGGATGCTGTTGTTCTTTCGCAACGAAACCGGCTTTGGCGGCAATAACGGCTTTACCGGCTTCACCACGCTGCTCGGGTTTTCGGTAACGGAAACGACGACCCGTATCGCGCTGTTTCTGGCGACCGTGCTGTTGCTGCTCCTGGCCCTAGGCACAGGGTTTGTGCTGGCGAAGAGCAAGTTTGGCCGCATTTTGACCGCCGTTCGCGACGCCGAAAACCGGCTGACGTTTTGCGGCTACGATCCGCGCGGGTTCAAGCTGCTGGTGTGGACGCTCTCTGCCGTGCTGTGCGGTCTGGCGGGGGCGCTCTATGTGCCGCAGGTGGGCATTATCAACCCGGGCGAAATGTCGCCGACAAACTCGATAGAGGCCGCCATCTGGGTTGCGCTGGGCGGGCGCGGCACGCTGGTGGGGCCGGTGATTGGCGCGGCGCTGGTGAACGGGGCGAAAAGTTTCTTCACCGTCGCGATGCCGGAATACTGGCAGCTGTTTCTGGGGCTGATTTTTATCGCCGTTACGCTGTTTTTACCGCGCGGCGTCTACGGACTGTTTCGTAAGGGAGAAAAATAATGCAGCCAGCCGAAGGGTTATTCACCCGCCAGCTGCCCGGCGATCGCTACCGCGAGCAGACCGACCCGGTCCTGCAGCTTGAGGCGATTAACGTCAATTTTGACGGTTTTCAGGCCCTGACCGATCTCTCGCTGAATATCGGCGTGGGCGAGCTGCGCTGCGTGATCGGTCCCAACGGGGCCGGTAAAACCACGCTGATGGACGTCATCACCGGCAAAACGCGTCCAGAGAGCGGCAGGGCGATTTACGACCAGTCCATCGACCTGACAGCGCTGGAGCCTGCGGCCATTGCCCGCCAGGGCATCGGGCGTAAATTCCAGAAGCCCACGGTTTTTGAGGCGCTGACGGTGTGGGAAAACCTGGAGATCGCGATGAAAAGCGATAAGTCCGTCTGGGCGAGCCTGCGGGCAAAACTCAATGGCGCGCAGCGCGACCGGATCGATGAGATGCTGGTTTTACTGCGGCTGACCGCCGAGCGCGACCGCCGCGCCGGGCTGCTTTCCCATGGACAAAAGCAGTTTCTGGAGATCGGCATGCTGCTGGTGCAGGACCCGCATCTTCTGCTGCTGGATGAACCCGCAGCCGGGATGACCGACGCGGAAACGGAATACACCGCAGAGCTGTTCAAAACGCTGGCAGGCAAGCATTCCCTGATGGTTGTTGAGCACGATATGGGCTTTGTCGAAACCATCGCCGATCGCGTGACGGTGCTGCATCAGGGGCGCGTGCTGGCGGAAGGTTCACTTCGCGAGGTGCAGGCCAACGAGCAGGTGATTGAGGTCTATCTGGGACGTTAAGGAGCGATGATGTTACAGGTTAATGAACTGAATCAATATTACGGCGGCAGCCATATCCTGCGCGGCGTCAGCTTTGAGGCTGTAACCGGCGAAGTCACCTGCCTGCTGGGGCGCAACGGCGTAGGGAAAACCACGCTGCTGAAGTGTCTGATGGGGCTGATCCCGGCCAAAACCGGGGAGGTTATCTGGCAGGGAAAAACGATCACCCACAGTAAACCGCACCAGCGGGTGCAGTCTGGCGTGGCGTATGTCCCGCAGGGCCGAGAGATTTTCCCGCGCCTGAGCGTAGAGGAGAATCTCCTGATGGGGCTGTCGCGATTTTCCGCACGCGAGGCGAAGCAGGTGCCGGAGGAGATCTGGCAGCTGTTCCCGGTGCTCAAAGAGATGAAGCATCGTCGCGGGGGCGATCTCTCCGGCGGGCAACAGCAGCAGCTGGCGATTGGTCGCGCGCTGGCGAGCCGTCCGCAGCTGCTGATCCTGGATGAACCGACCGAAGGCATACAGCCTTCCGTTATTAAAGAGATCGGCCACGTGATCCGTACTCTGGCAAGCAGAGGCGACATGGCGATCCTGCTGGTGGAGCAGTTTTACGACTTTGCCGCCGAGCTGGCCGACAGCTATCTGCTGATGTCGCGCGGCACGATTATTCAGCGCGGGCGGGGTGAAAACATGGAGCAGGAGGGCGTTCGCGGCCTGGTTGCGATCTGAAATGTTATATTATAACATTCTCATTCTTATAAAACGGAATGAGGATGTTATCTTGGCTGAATATATTGGAAAATTTGCCATGACTCTGGGGGCGCTGCTGGTCAGCGGCCAGCTGTTTGCTCATTCGCACGGCCATCAGATGACCGAAGCGGAACAGAAGGCGGCGAACGGCGTGTTTGAGGATAAGGACGTGAAGGACAGAGCATTGTCTGACTGGGACGGGACCTGGCAGTCGGTCTATCCGTTCCTGCTCGATGGTTCGCTGGATCCGGTCTTTAAGCAGAAAGCGCAGAAGGATAAAAGCAAATCCTTTGACGAGGTGAAAGCCTACTACCGCACGGGCTATGCGACGGACGTAGATGCCATCGGCATCGAAAATAACGTGATGGAATTCCATCAGGGCAAAGCGGTCAGCCGCTGTCAGTATAATTACAGCGGCTACAAAATACTGACCTACGCGTCAGGTAAGAAAGGCGTTCGCTATCTGTTTGAGTGTAAGGACGCCAGCAGCAAAGCGCCGAAATTTGTGCAGTTCAGCGACCACACCATCGGACCGAAGGCCTCTTCGCACTTCCACATTTTCATGGGCAATACCTCCCACGAGGCGCTGCTGAAAGAGATGGATAACTGGCCGACCTATTATCCGAATGAGATGTACAAAGAGCAGGTGGTGGAGGAGATGTTGCACCACTGATGCTTTATTGCCGGGTGGCGGCTTCGCCTTACCCGGCCTGCATTTGCTACGCCGCTTTGGGTGACTCGCACCAGGCCTTCACGCTCATCCCGCGCAGAATCATCAGCCAGGCCATGACGATGGCGACCATCATGATCGCAAACAAGGACCAGTGCGGCAGATTGGTCAGGATAATACCGGTGATCATCGGGTTTGCCGCCGCGCCGAGCCAGCCCAGCGCCTGGGCGGAGAAATAGCTCGCCTTCATTCCCGGTGGGGCAATGTTGTCGATCAGCATGTATTCACCCGGCGCATAGATAATCTCCCCCAGCGTGAAAATGGCGGCAGCGATGCCCCAGTAAACCAGATTTTCCCCGGAGAGCATAAAGCCGCCCAGCCCCAGGATAAAAAACAGGGTGGCGAGGGTCATCAGCGGGCGAATATTGCTGGCTGAGAGCTTGCGGCCCAGCGCATATTGCAGCGTCACCACCACGGCGGCGTTGACGGGCAGCACCACGGCGACCACCTTTTCGGCGAAATCACTGTCCGCATGCGCGGCCAGAACGTATTGCGAAATACAGCTCGCGAACGACCCGCCCACGTACGACGCCAGCAGGCCAGAGAGCGTGTACCAGAACAGCGCGCGGTCTTTCAGCAATACCGATGGCTGCCACGGCGTCTTCTCCTCTGCGGTATCTAACGCCACGCTTTTCTGTACAAAGAAATGGATAAAGCCCAGCGGCAGGGCGGCGCAAAAGGCCGCCAGCCAGAACGGCAGCTGCAGGCTATACATCACCAGCAGGGTGCCAATCGGCGGGCCGACCGTCCAGCCAATGTTCAGGAAGCTGTAGTTAAGCGAGAAGACCCGCGCCTTCTGGCTGGAGGTAAGCACGTCGGAGAACCAGGCTTTCAGCACCGTCGAAAAGACGGAGTAGGCGCAGTTGATCAGCGCAAAGAACAGCACCACCAGCGTGACGTTATTGACCAGCGGAATCGCCACAAAGCCGGCGATAAACGCCACGATCGCGATCAGCATGTAGCGTTTTTTATCAAACTTATCGGCCAGAATGCCAAATCCCAGGCTGAATACCACGCCAATAGTCAGCGCCACGGTCAGGGCATAACCAATATTCTCAACGCTCATGCTGTAAACGCGCGTGAGATAAATGGTCATGAACGGTAGCGTTGCCCCTCTACCGATGGTTAACAACAATGACGATGCCAGCAGCGCTGCGGTTGAGCGCCTGAGAGATGGTTTCATATTCCTGCCCGACAGTTGCTTATGCTTTTATTAGATGTGTGTTAACAGGATTACCATGACATAAGGGGCTTGTATAGCGCCTGATTTATCCCTAAGTGCTTCAGCTGCCTGCCAGAATTAATGATCTTCTCGCAGCGTGCTTTTTTCTGTTACCTTGAAGTGTTAACAAATTATTAATAATTCAGGGGCAGGGTATGACGCGTAAAGACGGGCTGCTGGCTTTGCTGGTGGTCGTAGTATGGGGGCTCAATTTTGTGGTCATTAAGCTGGGGCTGCACAACATGCCGCCGCTGATGCTGGCCGGTTTACGCTTTATGCTGGTCGCGTTTCCGGCCATCTTCTTTGTGGCGCGTCCAAAGATCCCCTTTAAACTGCTGCTGGGCTACGGTCTGACCATTAGCTTTGGCCAGTTCGCGTTTCTCTTTTGCGCCATCAAGTTCGGTATGCCGGCGGGTCTTGCCTCGCTGGTGTTACAGGCGCAGGCGTTCTTTACCATTATTCTCGGGGCGTTTGTGTTTGGCGAGCGCCTGCAGGGCAAACAGCTGGCGGGGATCACCCTGGCGGTGTTCGGCGTGCTGGTGCTGATCGAGGCCAGCCTGAATGGTCAGCATGTGGCGCTGCTCGGGTTTATGCTGACGCTGGCGGCGGGGCTGAGCTGGGCCTGCGGGAATATCTTCAACAAGCTGATCATGCAGCACGAGGCGCGCCCGGCGGTGATGTCGCTGGTGGTCTGGAGTGCGCTGATCCCGGTTATCCCGTTTCTGCTGGCGTCGTGCATTCTGGACGGTCCGGCGGTGATGCTGAACAGCCTTGTCGACATTGATATGACCACGATCCTTTCTCTTGTCTATCTGGCCTTTGTCGCCACCATAGTGGGCTACGGGATCTGGGGATCGCTGCTGGGGCGTTATGAAACCTGGCGCGTCGCGCCGTTATCCCTGCTGGTGCCGGTGGTAGGACTTGCCAGTGCGGCGATATTGCTGGATGAAACGCTGAGCGCGCTGCAGCTGTTTGGCGCCGTGCTGATCATGGCCGGGCTGTATATTAACGTGTTTGGTCTGCGGGTGCGTCGGACGACGCGGGTAAGCGAAAAGGCATAAAAAAAGCCCCGCGTCTGCGGGGCAAAAACGAATCAGAAGCCGTGCTGATTATAATAAGGCACGCCTAATTCGTCGGATTTGTCGCTACCAGCACCCATGTGGTTGAAATCATAAGGCGACTGGTCATGTGCTGACGGCAAAATCATCGAATCAGGATTATTTTGCTGCGTTGCACGAGGGGTTTGCTCCGCGAAGGTCTGGCTGGAGAACAGCACCAGCAAGGCGAGGGCGGCGGAGGCGATAGCTTTCATGATTTCCTCGGTTACGTCTGTTACAGGCGATAATTAACTACAGTGTTTTAACGGATACAGGTATCGGGATTCGCCCGGCACGCTCGTGATTCGGTACTTATGAGGCGGCACGTCAAAATAGTTTTTGAAAGTACGCGTCAGGGTTTGCTGCGATTCAAAGCCGTAACGCTCCGCCAGATAAAGGATCGGCTCGTTGCTTTCTTTCAGTTTCTGGGCAATTTCCGTCAGCTTGCGGCTGCGAATATATTGACCTAATGAATGGCCGGTCTCTTTTTTGAACATCCGTTGCAGGTGCCATTTGGAGTAACCCGAACGCTCTGACACTTTTTCAAGGGAGAGCGGCGATTCCAGGTTATCCTCGATCCAGTCCAAAATGCTATGAATGGTGATAGCGTCAGTATTGCGTCTGGACATCGTCATACCTCTTTTTTCTGTTTACGGCAGGATTTTCTTCAGCAGAAGCTCAAGGGTTGCCACTTCATCTGCCGTTAAGTTTTTTGTTAGTTCCTGATGCAGTGTTTGTCCTACTAATTGATGACATTTCTCGCACATGGCCGCGCCATCGCTGGTTAGCTTCACCAGTACGCCGCGTTTGTCATTCGGGTTAGGGCTTCGTTCTATCCATCCTTTGCAGACGAGACGATCGAGCATGCGGGTTAACGCACCCAGATCGACAGAGAGCACCTTTTTGAGCTCAACCGGCGTGATACACACTTCGCAGCGAATGGAACACAGCACTTTGAACTGTGTTGCGGTGATATCCAGCGGTGACAGGTAGTCATTGAGCAGGCGATCTTTTTTCTGATTGACCATATGAATAAGACGACCCAGCGGAACAACGTCGTTAAAGATATCACTGGTGCTTTTCACAATGGTTGCCCTGGCAAGTAGTTAGTCACGGCAGATATTATTGCTCAGGCAAGTATAAGTCAACTGAATGAATCAGCCGATGCCACGAATTGCTAAAACGTTTCATGAACTTTTTTTAAGGTGTTTCAAATCATAGAGATAACTTCCTGTTATCTTTTCAGAAGGAAAATAATCGTTACGTTGCGCCCATGGCTGAATGTCACACTTTCCCCCTATAATTGCTGTGTTAAATATGGATAAGGACGACAACGCACTATGTTGGATTTAATAAAAGCAATCAGCCTTGGGCTGGTGGTCTTGCTGCCGTTGGCTAACCCGTTAACGACGGTAGCGCTGTTCCTCGGGCTGGCAGGGAACATGAACAGCGCCGAGCGCAACCATCAGTCGATGATGGCCTCGGTGTATGTGTTTGCCATCATGATGGTGGCTTATTACGCCGGACAGGTGGTGATGAATACCTTCGGGATTTCCATCCCTGGCCTGCGTATCGCCGGTGGGCTGATTGTGGCCTTCATTGGTTTCCGCATGTTGTTCCCGGCGCAAAAAGCGCATGAGTCGCCGGAAGCGACCAGCAAATCGGAAGAGCTGGAAACCGAACCGAGTGCGAATATCGCCTTTGTGCCGATTGCCATGCCCAGTACGGCGGGGCCGGGGACCATCGCGATGATCATCAGCTCCGCGTCGACGGTGCGCGACAGCGCAACCTTCCCGGACTGGGTCCTGACGGTGGCACCGCCGCTGATTTTTGCGATTATCGGTCTTATCGTGTGGGTGTCGCTGCGCAGCTCCGGCGCTATTATGCGCTGGGTAGGTAAGGGCGGTATCGAGGCAATTTCCCGTCTGATGGGCTTCTTACTGGTCTGTATGGGCGTGCAGTTTATTATTAACGGCGTGCTGGAGATTATTAAGACCTATCATTGATGTGATTGCCGGGTAAGCGCAGCGCTACCCGGCATAAATAAACCTTACCCGTGCTGCCCCTGTTCCTCCAGCGCCACCGGCCACTTACGGAAGATGAGCACTGACCAGATCAGCGCCACCAGTGCCGGAATGGCACCCAGATAGCCAATTGCCGACATCGACATATGCAGTATGACCTGATTTCCCACCAGCGCACCCGCGCCAATGCCGAGATTGAAAATTCCCGAGAACAGCGACATGGCGACATCCGTTGCATCCGGTGCCAGGGCCAGGACTTTCACCTGCATGCCCAGGCCAATAATCATGATCGCCACGCCCCAGAACAGGCTGAGGATTGCCAGATGGCTTTCGCTGCCCGCGGCAGGTAGCAGCAACAGCAGGCAGGCCAGCAGCAGACCAATAGCGCAGCTCACCAGCGTCGAGGCGTGCCGGTTACCCAGCTTGCCGAACAGCACGCTGCCAATAATGCCCGCGCCGCCGAGGATCAGCAGTAATACGGTGGCAAAGTTGGCGCTAAAGCCCGCCACCACCTGCACAAACGGTTCAATGTAGCTGTACGCCGTGTAGTGTGCCGTCACGACGATGGCGGTCAGCAGGTAGATGCTCAGCAGCGCAGGGCGACGCATCAGCAGCGGCAGGCTTTTCAGCGAGCCGGAATGTTCGCTCGGCAGCGCGGGCAGAAGTTTAATCAGACACACCAGCGTCACCAGCGCGCCCATGCCGATAGCGAAGAAGGTGGTACGCCAGCCGAAGTATTGCCCCACGATGCGGCCAATCGGCAGACCCAGCACCATCGCCAGTGCGGTACCGGTGGCAATCAGGCTCAGCGCCTGGGCGCGTTTACCCGCCGGTGCGAGTCGAATAGCCAGCGAGGCGGTGATCGACCAGAACACCGCATGGGCAAAGGCAATGCCGATGCGGCTAATGACCAGCACCGTAAAACTCCACGCCATAAACGACAGTACGTGGCTTGCAATAAATAAGACAAACAGGCCGATCAACAGTCTGCGTCGCTCCATCTGGCTGGTCAGCAGCATAAACGGCAAGGACATCAGCGCCACTACCCAGGCGTAGATGGTCAACATAATGCCTACCTGAGCCGTTTCCATCTGAAAACTTTCAGCGATGTCAGACAACAGCCCAACCGGAACAAATTCTGTGGTGTTAAAAATAAACGCGGCAATGGCCAGCGTGACCACGCGTAGCCACGCAACCCTGCGGGAAACTGTGTTCGTTGTCATAGGGATGTCGGAGATTCGTTGCTGAAAAGAAGAGGAGACGATCTTAAAACGTTGAACGGCGAAAACTCAACCATTATGTGATGCAGATCTCAAAATTTACCTTGTGAAAGCGGTAGCCGGGAACGCTGTTTTCATTGAATATAAAAGAACAACACAATAAAAACAGGCGGTAAGACAATGCAGGAGATTGATTTTTATCTGATCGATGCGTTCAGCGATATCACGTTCGGCGGCAACCCGGCTGCCGTTTGTCCGCTCAAGGAATGGTTGCCCGATGAGACCTTGCTGAAGATGGCGCAGCAGCATAATCAGTCGGAAACGGCTTTTTTCGTCTGCACTAAAGGGGGCATTGAGCTACGCTGGTTTACCACGCTTACAGAGGTCAATCTCTGCGGCCACGCCACCCTTGCCGCTGCGTACGTTCTGTTTAATGAACTGGATTACCCCGACTCGCGGATCCACTTTGACACCGCCTCTGGTCGCCTGACGGTAACCCGGGAGGGGGAATGGATGACGCTGGACTTCCCGGCATGTCCAACCCATCAAGAGACACCTCCGCCGGAGATGCTCTCGGCGCTGGGTATCAGCCGCTACGTTGAAGCCCGTAAGGGGCGCGCCTGGCTGATCGTGCTGGAAAATCGCCAGCTGGTCGAGGCGCTTGCGCCACACTTTTCGGCGATGACGCCGGGCGAGCATAAGGTAAGCGTGACGGCGCGCGGCGAGGGGAAATACGATTTTGTCAGCCGCTTTTTCTCCCCCGGCGTTTCCGTTCCGGAAGACCCGGTCACCGGCTCCGCGCACACGATGCTGATCCCGTACTGGGGTGAACAGCTGGGGAAAACAGCCATGCTTGCCCGTCAGGTTTCCGCGCGCGGCGGCGACGTGCGCTGTGAGCTGAAAGGCTCGCGCGTGCTGATGAGCGGACAGGCTTCACTTTATCTGAAAGGCACAGTTTTTCTGCGCTAAATACCCATAACAAGAGAGGAAGAGACAATGCAGGAAATTGATTTTTATCTGGTGGATGCCTTTAGCGACAAAACCTTTGGCGGCAACGCGGCAGCGGTATGTCCTCTGGAAGAGTGGCTGCCTGACGAGACGCTGCTCAAAATGGCGCAGCAGCATAACCAGTCTGAAACCGCCTTTTTCGTGCGCACCGACGGCGGGTTTGAGCTGCGCTGGTTCACCACGCTGGATGAAATTAACCTCTGCGGTCACGCTACGCTGGCCGCATCGCACGTCATTTTCGAATACCTTGATTATCCGCACACCGAAATCACCTTCACCACGCGCTTCGTGGGCGAGCTGACGGTGAAACGCAGCGGCGACTGGCTGACGCTGAACTTCCCGGCGTGGTCAACGGAGGTTGTCGAGAACCCACCTGCGCTGCTGTTTAGCGCGCTGGGCATCACAGAGGCAAAAGAGGTGCGCGTCGGACGTGATTACCTGGTGGTGCTGGAGAGCCAGCAGCAGGTGGAAGCGTTAACGCCGGATATTGGGGCGCTGCTTCCGCTGGATAAAATGGTCTGCGTGACGGCGCCGGGAGAAGAATATGACTTCGTCAGCCGCTTCTTCTGCCCGGGCGAAGGGGTGCCGGAAGACCCGGTCACCGGATCTGCCCACAGCATGCTGATCCCTTACTGGAGCGAAAAGTTGGGCAAAACGTCGCTCAACGCCCGCCAGGTGTCACACCGTGGCGGAGATCTGCGCTGCGAGCTGAAGGGCGATCGCGTGCTGATCGCCGGTCAGGCCACCCTGTATCTGAAAGGGCGTGTCTTTTTGCGCTAACAGAGCGGAGCGATAAGTTAATACTATGAAGCACCCTGGCAGGCCTGCGCTATGTTGAAATTTAGCCTCATAAAAAAGCAAGGAGCCTGCCATGTATTCCATTACCTCTGAATCTGCACGTCACCCGGACATCCTCAGTCTGATCGCGGCGCTTGACCGCTATCAGAGCGAACTCTATCCCGCTGAAAGCAATCATCTGCTCGATCTGGCTTCGCTGCCGGAAGCCTCGCTGATCCTGATGGTCATTCGCGACCAGCAGCTTCAGGCCGTTGGCTGCGGCGCAATCGTGCTCAACGGCGACGGAACGGGCGAGATGAAGCGGGTTTATATCGATCCGACCCATCGCGGGCAGCATCTCGGCGAGACGCTGCTGGCCGCCCTGGAAGATGAGGCCCTGAGCCGTCATTGCCACACGGTACGGCTGGAGACCGGTATTAAACAGCGCGCCGCGGTGCGTCTTTATGAACAGTGCGGATACGATTTACGCCCGGCGTTTGCCCCGTACGTTGACGACCCGCTCAGCCTGTTTATGGAGAAGGCGCTGGTTGAAGACGTTCGTTTAGCAGCGCTATAAAGGCCTCCAGCTGGCGGGTCATCGCCCCGCGTCGCCACACCAGCCAGGTCGTGAGCCACCGCCAGTTTTCCGCCAGCGGCCAGGCTTCAATCTGATGATGCCCGGGCATACTCTCCAGCATTGAGCGCGGCATCAGCGCGATGCCTGCGCCCGCGATAACGCAGGCGAGCATGCCGTGATAGGACTCCATCTCATGAATGCGGCCGGGCGCGGCGCGGTCAGCATGAAACCAGCTCTCCAGGTGTCGACGGTACGAGCAGTTGGCGCGAAAAGCGTAAACGTCGCTGCCGCTAACCTGCGCGGCGCGTGCGACCTCCGCGTGCCCGGCAGGCGTGACCAGCATCATCTCCTCCCGATAGACCGGCATGCCTTCCAGCTCCGGGTGCGACAGCGGCCCGTCGACGAAGGCGGCGCTGAGGGTTCCCTCCAGTACGCCATCGATCATCGTTCCGGATGGCCCGGTAGAAAGGGCAAACTGGATGCGCGGATAGCGCTGGTTAAACTGCGCCAGCGTTTCAGGAATACGCACGGCTGCGGTACTTTCCAGCGCGCCGAGGGCAAATAACCCCTGCGGCTCATCTCCCGCTACAACCATGCGCGCTTCATCCACCAGGGCGAGGATTTGCTTGCTGTAGCGCAGGAAGTTATGCCCGGCCGGGGATAAACGCAAACGTTGGTTCTCACGAATAAACAGCTCAACGCCAAGATCGGCTTCCAGCTGGCGAATGCGGGTCGTCAGGTTAGACGGCACGCGATGCACCTTCTGCGCCGCCTGGGTGATACTGCCCGTCAGTGCGACGGCGTTAAACATTTCAAGCTGGGTTAAATCCATAATGTTCTCGTTTCGTGAATAAGGTGGTTAGTATTATTCATTTTTAAGAAATAGCAGAGTGAGCCACAATTAATCAACCGAAACACGTGGAGAACAACATGACTTATTCATCTGCTACACATGCCTTCTCTGTCAGCCCGGCCACGGGTGAAACCCTCTCAACCTGGCCTTGGGCGACGCCGGAACAGGTTGACCGCGCAATTTCTCAGTCCGACGCGGGGTACCGCCAGTGGCGTCGTGAAAGCGTTGCCCACAGGGCGCAAAAGCTGCGCGATCTCGGCGCAGCGCTGCGACACCGCGCGGAAGAGATGGCGCAGACGATCTCCCGTGAAATGGGCAAACCCATCCTGCAGGCGCGGGCGGAAGTGGCAAAATCCGCGGGTCTGTGCGACTGGTATGCCGAGCACGGCCCGGCGATGCTGCGTGCGGAGCCTACGCTGGTGGAAAACCAGAACGCGGTCATTGAATACCGTCCTCTGGGGCCGATCCTCGCGGTGATGCCGTGGAACTTCCCTCTCTGGCAGGTGCTGCGCGGCGCGGTGCCAATTCTGCTGGCCGGTAACAGCTATCTGCTCAAACACGCCCCCAACGTGCTCGGCTCTGCGGATCTTATCGCGCAGATCTTTGCGGATGCGGGTTTCCCAGAAGGCGTGTTCGGCTGGGTGAACGCCACCAATGACGGCGTCAGCCAGGCGATTAACGATCGTCGTATTGCGGCGGTGACCGTCACCGGCAGCGTGCGTGCCGGGGCTGCCATTGGTGCTCAGGCGGGGGCCGCGCTGAAAAAATGCGTGCTTGAGCTGGGTGGCTCAGACCCGTTCATCGTCCTCAACGATGCCGACCTGGATCTTGCCGTGAAGGCGGCGGTGGCGGGTCGCTATCAGAATACCGGGCAGGTGTGCGCGGCGGCCAAACGCTTCATTGTGGAAGAGGGTATTGCGAAGAACTTTACACAGCGCTTTGTCGATGCAGTTGCTGCGTTAAAGATGGGCGCGCCGGAAGAAGAAGAGAACTACCTGGGCCCGATGGCGCGGTTTGACCTGCGCGATGAACTGCATCAGCAGGTGCAGGCGGCGCTTGCAGAAGGGGCAACGCTGCTGCTGGGCGGAGAGAAGATCGGCGGTGAGGGGAACTATTACGCGCCAACCGTGCTGGCGAACGTTACCCCGTCGATGACGGCCTTCCGTCAGGAGCTGTTTGGTCCGGTCGCGGCCATTACGGTCGCGAAAGACGCGGATCACGCCCTGACGCTTGCCAACGACAGCGACTTTGGCCTGTCTGCGACGGTCTTCACCGCTGACGCAGAGCTTGCGGATAAATTCTCGCGCGAGCTGGAGTGCGGCGGCGTGTTTATCAACGGCTATAGCGCCAGCGATGCGCGCGTGGCCTTCGGTGGCGTGAAGAAAAGCGGCTTTGGACGCGAGCTTTCCCACTTTGGGTTGCACGAGTTCTGTAACGCGCAGACGGTATGGAAGGATCGCGTGTAATCCTTAATTTCGGCCCTCAGCACGAGGGCCGTTGTCACTAATCTGCAATGGTTCTGTCATTTTCATTTCGTAGACTCGCTCGCGTCTAACGCCTTGTAAATGAAGCTAATTATGAACCTAACGCAAATTTTTCGCCGTATTGCGCAGCGTCTTACTCCCCGTCACTTTGGCCTGTTGACGGGGATCTTTTGTATTATTGGCCTTTTCTCCGCGCTGCAGCTCTCCTCGTCATTTCTGCTTAACGCCTCCCTGAACGACGCCCAGCGCAACGAGCAGCAAAACCTTCTGGCATGGCAGCAGCAGAGCAAGCTGGATCAGGCCCGTGTTTCCCTGCTGGCGGCAAGCGACCTGCTTAACCGGTCCGGCGTCTGGTTTATGCAGGATAAAGAGACCGGATCCGACGGGAGCTGGCATAGCCTGATGGATGATGCGCAAAAGGCGCTGACGGTGTCTCAGCAGGCGTGGAAGGCCTGGCTGGCGCTGAATCCGCCGAAAGACGACGCGCTGGTGAACAGCTATCAACTTTTCTACGGCGCGATCGAAGAGCAGGCTGAAGGTCTGGTCAAAACCAACACCATCGACGCTTTTTTTGCCGTCCCGGCGCAGGCGTTTCAGACGGATTTTAACGACAACTATGCGCGCTATCAGCAGGCAAGCGAGAAGCTGGCCATGCAGGGGCGCCAGAGCCTCATGGCACAGCTATCCGGCCTGCAAACGTTGTTCCTGTTTGCGCCTGTGCTGTTGCTCGCCATCGCGGTTATCGTGTGGTTCGGCATGTCGAGATGGGTGATTACGCCGCTTCGTCGGCTCATCGCGCATATCAACCGGCTGGCAGCAGGGGATCTCTCCGGCACGCCGCCCAACGTCATGCGCTTCAACCGGGAGATAGGGCAGCTCAGCGACAGTATCGCCACGATGCAGCACGGCCTGCAGCAGCTGGTGACGCAGGTCAGCCATGCCACCGCCACGATGGTGGAAAACATCGGCTCCCTGGCGGAGGGTAACCAGAAGCTGTATCAGCAGTCAGCGCGTCAGGCGAAAGAGCTTGAGGATGTGACGGCGCATATCGCGTCGCTGGAAAGCCATGTGGAAGGGAATACCGGCTATGCCAGGCTCGCCAGCTCGCGGGCCGATGAGGCGCGCCAGGCCGCCGTGGGCGGCGACCAGATAATGTTAACCGTAAACGCGTCCATGCAGGCGATCGTCGACCGATCGTCTGAGATGCGCGGGATCGTGGCGATGATCGACAGCGTGGCGTTTCAGACCAACATCCTGGCGCTCAATGCCGCCATCGAAGCTGCCCATGCAGGAAACCAGGGACGCGGGTTTGCCGTCGTCGCCCGGGAGGTCGGTCTTTTGGCCAGAAAGAGCAGCCACTCGACGCAGACCATACAGGAGCTGATCAACCGCTCGCTGCAGGGCATTGAAGACGGTTCCCGCGCCGTCACCCTGATGGAAGAGAATCTCCAGCAGGTCACCGGGCTGGTGGGCAATCTAAGCAGTTTGCTTAATGAGATCTCCACCGCCACGCTCAGCCAGGGAGAGAGTATTCACCAGATGACGCGTCAGCTTCAGGCGCTGAATCAGGTCTCCCGTCAGACGGATTTGCTGGTCTCAGACGCCTCGGATGCCTCAGAGCGGCTGCAAAAGCAATCCGATCTTTTATTGCAGGCCGTTTCGCGTTTTCGTCTTAGCGCCTGACGTAATACATAAGCCTCTGTTATACTCGCAGCCCGTTTTAGCCTGAGGGCAAGGAGCAAAGTGTGGCTGCGGTCATCCATAATGAGATGTTGGACGAGATTCTGGCGCAGGTTCGTCCGTTAATTGGAAAGGGGAAGGTTGCCGACTATATTCCGGCCCTTGCCTCGGTAAGCGGGAATAAGCTGGGCATCGCTATCTGTACCATAGACGGACAACGATTCCAGGCAGGCGATGCCACTGAACGTTTTTCCATTCAGTCCATTTCGAAAGTGCTGAGTCTGGTTGCAGCGATGCGCCAGTACGAAGAAGAAGAGATTTGGCAGCGCGTGGGTAAAGATCCTTCCGGCCAGCCTTTTAACTCGCTGCTTCAGCTCGAAATTGAACAGGGGAAACCGCGAAACCCCTTCATCAATGCCGGGGCGCTGGTGGTCTGCGATATGCTGCAAAGCCGCCTCAGCGCTCCGCGCCAGCGAATGCTTGAGATTGTTCGTCAGCTCTCGGGCGTTGACGATATTGCCTATGATGCGCTGGTAGCGCGCTCGGAGTTTGAACACTCCGCCCGTAACGCGGCTATCGCGTGGCTGATGAAATCCTTCGGTAATTTCCACAACGACGTGGCGACCGTCCTGCAAAACTACTTCCATTACTGCGCCCTGAAAATGAGCTGCGTTGAGCTGGCTCAGACGTTCCTGTTCCTTGCGCATCAGGGTCATGCGCCGCATCTCGATCAGGAAGTGGTTTCTCCTCTACAGGCTCGCCAGGTTAACGCGCTGATGGCCACCAGCGGGATGTATCAAAACGCCGGTGAGTTTGCCTGGCGCGTTGGATTGCCAGCTAAATCGGGCGTTGGCGGCGGAGTCGTGGCGATTGTGCCGCACGAAATGGCGATTGCAGTCTGGAGCCCGGAACTGGATGAAACGGGAAATTCGCTTGCCGGTGTCGCGGTTCTGGAGAAACTGACCCAGCGTCTGGGACGTTCCGTATACTGATGTCCGATCTTGATCCTCTTTTTTCCCGCCTGGCGCGATCGACATTTCGCTCGCGCTTTCGCTTAGGCGATAAGGAACGACAGTACTGCTGGGACAAAGGCCCCGAAACCATTGACCAGCATGCCGCGGATTTTGTCGAAAAGCGCCTTGCGCCTGCACACCCTGCAAACGACGGCAAGCAGACGCCCATGCGCGGACACCCGGTGTTTATCGCCCAGCATGCCACGGCCACCTGTTGTCGGGGCTGTCTGGCAAAATGGCATAACATTCCACAGGGTGTGACGCTCACTGCGCAGCAGCAAAATTATATTGTCGGCGTCATTCACCACTGGCTGGTGTTGCAAATGAACGCCTAAATTTGACGAGTTATGCTCCTGTGTTATTTGTGTTATAGATGCATCCTAAGTTAGTCCCAATCGTGCTGACGACCGCAATAATTGCCGTAAGCTTTCATATGGAATGATATTTAATGCGTTCTGCTCTTACTGCCTTCAGGCCGTTCCAGGTTGACACGCCGCTGCGAAATGCATCGACGATCTTTATCCTCACCACCTTATTCTATTTTGTGGGCGCGGAGTTACGGCTCGTTGAGGCCCTCTCTCTGTTCTGGCCGCTGAATGGCGTCATGGCAGGGATCTTCGCCCGCTATGTTTACCTGAATCGCCTGCACTACTATGCGGTATGTTATGTCGCGATGCTGTTGTACGACGCGGTGACGACCAACTGGGGTATCGCTTCAGCGGTGATCAACCTGTCTAACATGATCTTTATCGTTGCCGTCGCCGTGCTGATTCAGCGCGACAAGCGGCTAACGAAGAAAACCCCCGATCCGCTTAACGCATTACGCCTGTTTAACTACTGCCTGATTGCCGCGCTGCTTTGTGCCTTGCTCGGCGCGGTGGGGTCGGTTGGGATTGACAGTCACACCTTCTGGCCGCTGTTTGCCGACTGGTTTAGCGAGCAGTTCTCAACCGGCGTGCTTGTTGTGCCTTGTATGCTCACGTTACGCATGCCCGGGCGTGAACTCAGGTTACGTCTGGAGCAGTTGCTGCCTGTGATTGCGCTGATCGTCTCGGTGGTCGCTTCGGTGGTGATTGGCGGAGCGGGGAGCCTCTCGTTTCCTCTGCCTGCACTTATCTGGTGTGCGGTTCGTTACTCATTGCCTGCGACCTGTCTGCTAACGTTTATCACGGGCGCCACTGAAATTATTCTGGTCGCCAACTCGATTATTAACATTGCCGTGGCGACGCCGTTTACCACCCCAATGATGTTTTCAGCCCGGCTGGGGATCGCCACGATGGCGATCTGTCCGGTGATGGTCTCCGTTAGCATGGCGGCGATTAACTCTCTGATCCGTCAGGTTTCGCTCAGGGCGGATTATGACTTTTTAACGCACGTCTATTCGCGTTCCGGGCTTTATGAGGCGTTAAAGCAGGAAGAAACCTACCAGCATACACGTTTTCTGACCGTCATGCTGTTGGATATTGATTATTTCAAAAGCATTAATGATAACTACGGCCACGAGTGCGGAGACCGCGTGCTGGCGTCGTTTGCCCGACAGGTTCAGCAGGTTGTCGGTGAAGACGGCATGGTGGCGCGCATGGGCGGGGAAGAGTTCGCGGTGGTAGTTAATTCAGGCGACGCGCAGCACGGTTTTGAACTGGCTGAACGTATCCGGTCCACCGTGGCCAGCCATCCTTTTACATGGCGTCACCAGACCCTCTATCTGACGGTCAGTATTGGCCTCGGAAGTGGAAAGGCAGAGTCATGGCAGTTGACCGAGGTCTTCAACAAGCTCATGGCCGAGGCGGACGATCATCTCTATCGTTCAAAAAAAGCGGGTCGAAACCGTACCAGCGCCCGGGTGGCGGACGAGCAAATTGCTACGCCTTCCGGGAGTGAAACATAGCTGCGTTAATCGTCATAAGGCATTGACGTGAATAGTAAGCGGCTTAACAGGACGTCAGAACACTGACAATGTCTCTGTTTAAGCTACGCTTTTAGTAACGCTTTACGTCAGGAGACATTATGAAAGAACCTGCAACCCCTGAAAATGAAACGGAACGTCTCAACTCGCTGCGCGAGTCTGGTTTGCTTGAGATTGACAGTTCCCCGGCGTTTGACCGCTTAACGCGTCTGGCAAAACGCTTTTTCCAGGTGCCGCTGGCGATGGTCAATCTTATCGATGAGCATTCGTTGATCGTCAAGTCGGCTGATGGTCAGGCACCGAGCGCCGTTCCGCGTAACATCTCATTCTGTGGACATACGATACTCACCGAAGCGCCGCTGGTGGTGGGGGATATGCTTCAGGACGATCGCTTTGCGAATAATCCGCTGGTGGCCGGTGAGCCGCGCGTGCGGTTTTACGCGGGCTTCCCGCTGCGCCTGCGTGACGGCGCGAGCGTGGGCTCGCTGTGCCTGATTGATTACGCTCCCCGTGAATTTTCAGCGTCCGACCTCGCCGTGCTGGGGGACCTGGGCGCGCTGGCGGAAGATGAATTTGCTGCCATCAGTGCGGCGACCACGGATGAATTAACCGGGTTATTCAACCGTCGGGGCTTTAATCAGCTTGTACGTTTCACGCTTTCCGTTGCCCGGCGCCGGGCTGAGCCGCTGACCCTTGGCTGGCTGGATTTGGATCGTTTTAAGGAGATTAACGATCGCTACGGCCATGAAGAGGGAGATAAGGCGCTGAAAGCCATGGCGCAACTGATGCGCAGCTCTTTCCGTGAAGCAGATCTACTGGTGCGTTTTGGCGGGGACGAATTCGCCGTGCTGTTTGCGGATACGGATGAGCAGGGGGCCTGGATTGCCATGCAGTATCTCGCTGAGCAGGTGGAACACTATAACGCCCGCAAGCTGCATCCCTGGTCGCTTCATTTCTCATGGGGGCTTAGCGAATTCGATCATAACGGCAACGATCTGCAGCAGTGGTTAAAAGATGCCGATGAAAAGATGTATGCCATGAAACAGCAGCGCCAGCGCGCCCGGTGACATAACAAAAGCCTATGTTCGATCCGTTTGCGTTAAGAAGATGTTAAATGCACAGTGATGGTATTCAACGTAAGGAAAAACAATGAATACCTCACTGCAAATCAAAAACCTCACCCGAGACGAAATTCTTACCCATATTGATGTGCTGGCCGGGATCCTCGAAAACTGTGTGAACGGCGGGGCATCCGTCAGCTTTATGCTCCCTTATAGCCTGGATAAGGCCCGTATTTTCTGGCGCGGTATTGCCGAAAGCGTAGCGCGAGGCGAGCGGCTGGTGCTTGTCTGCGTCGATGCGCAGGACGGCATCATCGGAACGGTGCAGCTGATCACAGACCAGCCGGAAAACCAGCCGCATCGGGCCGATGTGGCAAAGCTGCTGGTTCATGAGAAAGCGCGCCGGAAAGGGGCCGCGATGGCATTGATGGAAGCGCTGGAAGCTGAGGCCCGGGCCAAAGATATTTCGGTTCTGGTGCTTGATACCTCCACCGGCAGCGGGGCCGAAACCTTCTACCAGCGTGCCGGCTGGCAAAAGGTTGGTGAGATCCCGCGCTACGCGCTGATGCCGGACGGTGCCATGACGGCCACGTCCGTGTTTTATAAGTTCCTATAAATATTCTGCACAACTACGCGACGTATTGATCAAAACAGGGTTTCTGGTCGTTAAGTTTTGATAAGTTATCGTACCAATTCTATCAGGCTGTATGACTAATCATAAAAGGAACCCCTTGTGAACACGCTCAACCGTCGTGATTTTCCCGGTGCTCAATACCCAGAACGCATCATTCAGTTTGGTGAAGGCAACTTCCTGCGTGCGTTTGTCGACTGGCAAATCGACCTGCTAAATGAACATACCGATCTTAATGCCGGCGTGGTTATCGTCCGTCCTATTCAGAGCGATTTTCCACCGTCGCTGAGCACTCAGGATGGTCTCTATACCACTATCGTTCGTGGCCTGAACGGGCAGGGGGAAGCGGTGAGCGAGAGCCGTCTTATCCGCTCCGTTAACCGTGAAATCAGCGTCTACGAAGACTATGACGCGTTTCTGAAACTGGCTCGCAATCCGGATATGCGGTTTGTTTTCTCGAATACCACCGAAGCGGGTATTAGCTACCACGCAGGTGACAAATTCGACGATGCCCCTGCAGTGAGCTATCCGGCGAAGCTGACGCGACTACTGTTTGAGCGCTTCAGCCACTTTAACGGCGCGCCGGATAAAGGCTGGATCATCATCCCGTGCGAACTGATTGACTACAACGGAGATGCCTTACGTGAACTCGTTCTGCGCTATGCGCAGGAATGGGCGCTGCCTGCGGCCTTTATCCGGTGGCTAAACGACGCCAACTGCTTCTGCTCGACGCTGGTAGACCGTATCGTGACCGGTTACCCGCGCGATGAAGCGGCTGCGCTTGAAGCTGAGCTGGGTTATCACGATCGGTTCCTGGACACGGCTGAACATTTCTATCTGTTCGTTATCCAGGGGCCAGCATCCCTTGCGCACGAGCTTCGTCTGGATAAGTACCCGTTAAACGTGCTGATTGTCGATGACATCAGGCCTTACAAAGAGCGCAAAGTCGCCATCCTGAACGGCGCGCACACGGCGCTGGTGCCGGTCGCGTTCCTGGCCGGGCTGGATACGGTAGGCGAGGCGATGAATGATGCCGAGGTCTGCGCGTTCGTCGAAAAAGCGATTTATCAGGAGATTATTCCGGTCCTCGATCTGCCGCGTGACGAGCTGGAAACTTTCGCCAGTGCGGTAACTGGACGTTTTCGCAACCCCTACATCCGACACCAGCTGCTCTCCATCGCGCTTAACGGCATGACCAAATACCGCACCCGCATCCTGCCGCAGCTGCTGGCAGGGCAGAAGGCGACGGGGCAATTACCAGCACGCCTGACGTTTGCTCTGGCCGCACTGATCGCTTTTTATCGCGCGGAGCGTAACGGGGAGAACTATCCGGTGCAGGATGATGCATTCTGGCTGGAACGTTATCAGCAGCTGTGGGCGCAGCACCGCGATCGGCAGCTGAGCACCCGTGAACTGGTGCAGTCGGTGCTCAGCGTGAGTGAGCACTGGGAACAGGATCTGACGCAGGTGAACGGTCTTGTCGACCAGGTGACGCTGGATCTGGATGCCATTCTGCTTAAGGGCATGCGCACCGCGGCTAAACCGCTTTGTTAACAGGTTCACCCGGCTTCGGCCGGGTTTGAATACGACATTATTTAGTTACAACATACTATTGGCTTTGTTTTTAAAAAGCACATGCAGCACCGTACGGTTTTCGTTGCTCAGGGGAGAAAATGCAATGTTCCGTTAACATGCTTGCAACGGTGACGGGGATCACGTTTAATAGCCTCGCTCTTTTCTTTCCTGAAACTCACTATGATCGTTCGTCCTAAACAGCACTGGCTACAATTGATTTTTGTCTGGCACGGTTCGGTACTTCCCAAGATCTATACCCGATTGCTGCTCAACTTCCTGCTCTCTATCGCCGTTATCCTGATGTTACCGTGGTATACGTCGCTCGGTATCAAATTTACCGTGGCGCCATTTAGCATTCTCGGCGTGGCGATCGCTATCTTTCTGGGTTTCAGAAACAACGCCTGTTATTCACGCTACGTCGAGGCGAGGCTGCTCTGGGGGCAGCTGATGATAGCGGCACGCTCGCTGTTTCGCGAGGTAAAAAACACCTTGCCTGACGATAAGCACCTGGGCGAATTTGTCCGCCTGCAGATTGCTTTTGCCAACTGCCTGCGCATGACCCTGCGCCGGGAGCTGAACGCCGAGCAACTCTCTCGCTATCTTGCTGCGGATGATTTACGTCACGTGATGAGCGCCAACTCACCGGCGAACCGTATTTTACTGATCATGGGGGAGTGGCTGGCCGTGCGGCGGAGAAACGGGCAACTCTCAGACATTCTGTTCCATAGCCTGAACAATCGTCTGAACGACATGTCTATCGTCCTTTCCGGCTGCGAGCGCATTGCAACCACGCCGGTACCGTTTGCCTATACGCTGATTTTGCACCGCACGGTATATCTGTTCTGCATCATGCTGCCTTTCGCGCTGGTTGTGGACCTGCACTACATGACGCCCTTCGTTTCGGCGCTGATCTCCTACACCTTTATCTCGCTGGACACCCTTGCGGAAGAACTGGAAGATCCGTTTGGCACCGAAGATAACGACCTGCCGCTGGACGCCATCTGCAATATGATGGAACGCGATCTGCTGCAGATGAACGATGAAGAGAACATCCCGGAAAGGCTGATGCCGGATAAACATTATCAGCTGACCTGACGGGCGTTCCACTCTTCGCGGGTGATTTCCCACAGCTCGGAGTCCAGCATCCCGCTGACGTAGGCTTTCTTTTCCGTCCTGATAAGCCGCATGCCGCTACTGTCTGAAATACGCCGGGAGCGGCTGTTGGCGGCGGCTTTCGGTGCGCGCAATACGGGTTTGTTTAGCGTATTGAACCAGTAATCCGTCGCGGCAATACTGGCTTCGCGCATATATCCGTGCCCCTGAAATTCCGGCGCGAGCCAGAACCCGCGGTTGTTGTCCTCGACGTCGTACAGGCAAATAATGCCCATCAATTCATCCGGCATATCGCGTCGCCGGATGCTCCAGAACCAGGCAATCCCTTTTGCCATATCCGGCAGCGCCACGTTGTTGACATAGTTTTCCGCGCCGTTATCCGGGTAGGGCCAGGGCACTGAGGAGACCATATAACGGACAATCTCCCAGCGCGGATATAGCTTTTGTATCTGGACGGCATCTTCCGCTACCAGCGGTTTCAGCAGTAAGCGTTCTGTCGTGAGCGTCGGTATCGTCATGCGCTGATCTCCCTTTTTAGGCGTTATGCTTTTGTTTGCGTTCTGGTATTTTCATCTATATGACGTTCTGTTTAGTTGCGTTGTAACGTATTTACTACCAAAATTTTGCTCTGCTGAGCGTTCGACTACCATCAGATTAGTTGGGCTAACTTACCTACCCACATAAGGAATAATGTATGGTTTTGCCTGGAATGAATCCTGAGACCAATCTCCCCGGTTATGATTATGCGCGAATGGCAGGTTTAGGGGCTGCAGATTTCGATTTCAAAGCACTGGGTTCCGCCATGGACTGTAATCGCGAATTTGCTCAGGCCGGTATCATTTATTCTGATGGTACTCAACGCTACCTGGTTCGCTCTGGTCAGCGTCATCCTAATGGCCAAAGTGGTATTGTAACCCACGTAATTGTAACGAAAGCGAACTCGCAGCCATCCACCTCCAGCGTAGGTAAATCATTGACTGACGCTGTGACATCGACATCCATGGGTACTGAGCTTGCGTCGACTGTACTATCCTGTGGCGCGATGATCATTACTGGAGGTGTAATGCTTGCAGGCACGGCAGCAACACCTCTTACCGCAGGAGGCAGTGGTGTTTTAGTGGCTATCGGCTACGCTGGTACTCTCGCTACCGGATTACAATGTGTTAACGGTCTTTATCGAATTTATGATCTGGTTGAAAACGGTGGCGGAAATGTTGCATGGCTCGATACGCAAGAATGGTACGTCGCCACCTCCACATCACTGGATGTAATTTCGTTAGCAAGTGCAGGTGGGGCATTAAAAGAAGCCGTTACCACCTGGCGTGCAATGAAATCCATATCTTCCTTGAAAGCCACTGAATGGTTAAAAAGCTATCCTCGTCAGGATCGTGCTCGTTTGACCGAATTGATAATTCGCGCGCAAAACCCCGGTATAAGCAACAAAGAAATCAAGGCTCTTATCCGCGCGGGTCTTTATCCGAAACGCTTTCCAACCGGGCCGGTTCAGGTAGAACTCACTCGACAACTTGGGCAAGTGGTAACAAGTGCCGCAGCATTGGCAGGAAGTGCGGTGAGCGGCGTTATTGCAGCGCCCAGTAACTTACCACGGACCGGTAAATACATTATCGGTACCATTCAGTCACTGGCGGTATTCTGATGAAGTTTTTGAGTTTGTTAACCGGACGGGTTTTCCAGGATCTCCTGCAACATGGTAAAGATATAGAGGAGGCTATTGCTCGTCGTGATACCCGCCTTCTGGATAATTCCACTCCCGAGCTGGAACGGTATTTTTCGCGACCCCTCAGTGAGCTTCCGCGTCAAAATCCTTACCCGGTAGCTATGCTGTTACCTCTGTTTTTAGTGGCGTTTGCGCTAAACCTTTTGCCTTTTCTCAGCACGTTGCAGGGTTTGTCACCTTTACATCATGCATTGAGCTTTTTCTTGCCATCATTGACGATGACAGGCGCGCTCATTGTGACAAGCGTACTACTGGCTCGTGGAAAGACGTCGGGATTGTCGGGCTTTATGGCGTTGTTCATCATCCTGCTGATAACGACCCTCGTTCAGGTTCTACATGTCATGCTTTCTCATGATGGAAGCCTCTGGCCACACGTCATTGCATCTTTCGCGCTGTTACTTTGTCGGGTGGTGATGAACGGCAGCGGCTTTGTTCTATTTACGCTCTATTGTCGTACTCAGCGTCTTGCCAGATTGGCACGGGAAATGCGGCTAAAAAGCCGTTAAAGGGGGAGGTTATGACATTACGAAAAGCCACGCCGCAGGAAGCCGAAACACTCTGGAACATTCGCAACCAGGCGATTCGTCACGGCTGTAAAACCAGTTACGATGCCGACGTCATTGCGCGCTGGACGCCGGATCTCATGCCCGAACGCTATCGGCAGATGGTCATTGAATACCCTTTTTACGTGGTGGAAGATGAAAAGGGCGACGTTGCGGCGACCGGCTATCTGGATCTGGATACCCACTGTCTGGAGGCGATATTCACCTTGCCCGCGGCATTCGGTAAAGGCATGGCGACCCGGATTATCGAGGCGCTCAAAAATGAAGCCCGTAGCCGGGGGATAACCCGTCTGAGGCTGGATGCAACCCCTAACGCCCAGTCGTTTTATCAGAAGCTGGGGTTTGTCACGCTGCGCGAAAACTATCATCATTCGCGTATGGCGGGGGCTGATTTACGCTGTTTTGAAATGGCGATCGACTTGTAATGTGAGGAACACATGGCCGTCACGGTAAGACCTCTATGCGAAAACGATTATTCCCAATGGCGACCGCTGTGGGATGGCTATACCCATTTTTATGATTGCTACCTCGAGGAATCCGTCACCGCAGCGACGTGGGAAAGGGCGCTCTCAGCGCATTCACCGATGTTCTGCCGGGTGGTCGAGAAGGACCAAAAGGTCATCGGTTTCGCGATGTGTATTCTGCATGAAGGAACCTGGTCTACCGCGCCCATCTGCTACCTGGAAGATCTGTTTGTTGATGCCGATGAACGCGGGGCGGGAGCAGGTAAAGCGCTCATTGACGCCCTGATTGAGGAAGGCAAGCGCGAAGGGTGGTCAAAACTGTACTGGGTCACCCGGGAGAACAACCCGGCGCGTAAACTCTATGACAAATACGGTGAGGCTGACGATTACGTCCGCTATCGTCTCTCCATCTAAGACTCCAGCACCTGTGTTTGTATCACACTGTATCAAGGTCCCGGATACGTACACAGGCTTGCAATAAACCCGCTTTCGCACATATCCGCTATACACTGCAGTGTTGTTATATCCCCGTGAATTGTAATCAACCGGAGATACCAACATGTTTAGCAAACTCGCGTACTCGACCCTTGCACTGACCATTTCTCTTGGCACCGTGATGTCCTGTCAGGCTGAAGTCACCGGCACGAATATCGCGGCCGCCTTTGATCATCCGCAGCAAATTAACGCCGGCGATCTGAACGTCGGTTATGTCGACCTCGGCCCGAAAGACGGTCAGCCGGTTATTTTACTGCACGGCTGGCCCTATGATATTCACAGCTACGCCGAGGTTGCACCCGCACTGGCGGCAAAAGGCTATCGGGTGATTGTGCCTTCTCTGCGCGGCTACGGCACCACGCGCTTCCTGTCAGCCAAAACGCCGCGCAACGGCCAGCCTTCAGCCATGGCAAAAGATATTGTGAACCTGATGGACGCCCTGAATATTAAGCAGGCGGTATTTGCAGGATATGACTGGGGTGCCCGAACGGCAGATATCGTTGCGGCGCTGTGGCCCGAGCGCGTTAAGTCACTTGTTTCAGTGAGCGGGTATCTCATCAGCAGCCAGCAGATTGGCAAACAGCCGTTGCCGCCAAAAGCGGAGCAGCAGTGGTGGTATCAGTTCTACTTCGCCACCGCGCGCGGTGCTGAAGGCTATGCGAAAAACACGCATGACTTCGCCCGTTTAATCTGGTCTCAGGCATCGCCTGACTGGAAATTTAGCGATGCTGTCTTTAACGCCAGCGCCAAATCCCTCGACAATCCGGACCACGTCGCCGTGACGCTCAGCAACTATCGCTGGCGCTTAGGGCTGGAAAAAGGTGAGCGCAAATACGACAGCTACGAGCAGAAACTGGCCACGCTGCCGAATATCACCGTTCCAACGATCACCATCGAAGGTGGGAACAACGGCGCGCCGCATCCTGCACCGCAGGCCTATACGGGTAAATTTACCGGTAAGTACGAGCACCGCACTTTTGGGGCCACCGTAGGGCACAACCCGCCTCAGGAAGATCCGCAGGATTTTGTTAAGGCCGTTGTTGACGCTGACAAACTCTGAAATGTGCTATTTTCAGTACGTTACCCTTCGGTCTGGAGATTTCGGTGGAGCATATTGATCATATCCTTGTCGTCGATGACGACAGGGATATTCGTGAACTGATTGTCGATTACCTTGCTAAGTCTGGTTATCGCGCGACGGGCGCGGCCAACGGCAAAGAGATGCGCATCGTGCTGGATAAACAGCATATCGACCTGGTTGTGCTGGATGTCATGATGCCCGGCGATGACGGCCTTACGCTGTGTCGAGAGCTGCGCGTCGGGAAACATAAAGATCTCCCCATCCTGATGCTGACGGCGCGCAACGAGGAGACGGACAGGATCCTGGGTCTGGAGATGGGCGCGGATGACTACGTGGTGAAACCATTTGTCGCCCGCGAGCTGCTGGCGCGTATCAAAGCGATTTTACGGCGTTTTCGCACGATGCCGCCCAATCTACAGGTGACGGAAGCAGGGCGGCTAGTGATGTTTGGTGAATGGCAGCTCGATACCGTCGCTCGCCACTTAATCGATCCGGAAGGGGTAATTGTGGCGCTCAGCGGCGCGGAGTATCGGCTGCTGCGCGTTTTCCTTGACCATCCGCAGCGCGTGCTGACCCGTGACCAGCTGCTCAACCTGACGCAGGGGCGAGACGCCGAGCTGTTTGAACGCTCAATCGACCTGCTGGTTAGCCGGGTTCGCCAGCGTCTCAACGAAGATGCCCGCATGCCCGCTTATATCAAAACCGTGCGCAGCGAAGGCTACGTTTTTACGATGCCAGTGACCATCAAAGAGGTTAACGAATGAGGCTCTGGCCACGCTCGCTGCTGGCCCGTTTGCTGCTCGTCGTGCTGGCCGGTCTGCTGCTGGCTAACGCCCTGAGCCTGACGCTGGTCATGGTTGAACGCATGCACAGCGCCCGCACGGTGATGCTCGGTAATCTGGAAAACGATGTCGCAACCAGCGTCGCCATATTAGACCGCTTACCGGCGAGCGAACGTGCCGCCTGGCTGCCGCGGCTTGAACGGGGTAACTATCGTTATATTCTGGGCACAGGGGAACCTGGCGCAGCGCCGACGGATAAGCGTTCGCAAGATGCTATCCGAACCTTAAAAGCGACGCTTGCCGCGCATTACCCGCTTAGCTTTACCGCGGTTCCCGGCGCCATTTCGCATATTCAGGCCCATCTTACGTTACGCGATGGCGCACCGTTGACCATTGACCTGATCCCGCGCATGCCGCCCGTCGCCAGCTGGCTACCGGTCGTTCTCATCCTGCAGCTGCTGGTTCTGGCTGTCTGCTCCTGGATAGCCGTGCGGCAGGTCGTGCGGCCTTTTTCACACTTTACCCGCGCGGTGGATGCGCTGGATCCGGCGGCCAGCACGCCAATGACGGAAAAAGGGCCGCTTGAGGTGCAGCGGGCAGCGCATGCCTTCAACGCCATGCAGGCGCGCATTCAGTCTTATCTCCGGGAACGCGCGCAGATCCTGGCCTCGATTTCTCACGATCTCCAGACGCCCATTACCCGCATGAAGCTCCGCGTCGAAATGGCCGGAGAGCCTGAACTTCGCGACAAGCTCCTGAACGATCTTGATAACATGTCTCGTCTGGTACGGGAGGGCATTGCGTATGCCCGGTCATCGGAATCACTGGAGGAGACGTCGCTTAAGCTGGAGCTGAACGCCTGGATCAACAGCATCGCCTGCGATTACCAGGACATTGGTAAAAACGTGCACTTTCAGGCAGGCGAAACCCGCTTGCCCATCGTCACGCGGCCGCAGGCGCTTCGCCGGGTGATGACCAATCTGCTGGATAACGCCCTCAAATTCGGCGAGCATGTTGCGATTTCAATAGACGATTCATCAGACAGCGAGGTCATTATTCACATTGTGGACGACGGACCGGGGATCCCCGAAGCCGAGCTTGAGGCAGTTTTACAGCCGTTTTATCGGGTTGAAACCTCGCGCAACCGCGAGACTGGCGGGACAGGACTCGGACTGGCGATCGCCGCGCAGCTCACCGCTCAGCTGGAAGGAAAGCTCGGGCTGGCGAACCGTAACGGGGGCGGGCTGGACGTCTCCATTACGCTACCGCGCCGTGAGTAAAATTGTACGGCTTTGTATCTCCCTGCCTGGGCGATACAGAGCCAGACAAAACCCTCGCATTTACACATATCCTGAACACATCCGCACGCTGAAATAGCCTCACTGCAGCGTCGCAGGACTTGTATTGTGAGGTTTCTATGTTTCTGGTAATCGCTTTTCTGGGTGGGATGATAAGCCTGCTCAGCCCGTGTACGCTCCCGGTTATTCCACTTTTGTTCGCCGGTTTCCAGGGCCAGCGTCGGCATATTCTGGCCCTGCTAGTGGGGATGATCGTGATGTTTACCCTGGTGGCGATGGCCGTCACCGTCGCCAGCGAGTGGATCGCAGAGGCAACCATCGTCGGGCGCTGGATCGCGCTCGTCATTCTGGCCACTGCCGCGCTAGCCTTAATTTTTCCGTCTTTCGCCCAGCGTATTGCGGGACCGGCCGTCAGCGCGGGTAATGTTCTCAACACCCGAAGCGGGCAAACGCGCGGAATGGCATCGGCTTTTCTGGCCGGGCTTGCTGTAGGACTGCTCTGGTCTCCCTGCGCCGGTCCCATTCTGGGTGCGATTTTCGGCATTAACATTGCGGGGCATTCCGCTATTACCACCGGCGCTCTGCTGGCCGCCTATGGCAGCGGATGCGCAATGATGCTGGGATTACTCGTCATTGGAGGCCGCACGCTGATGGCACCTTTAAGGGCAAAATCGGCGCTAATGGAAAAGCTGCGACAGGGTGCAGGCGTTGTGATGTTAGTGACCGTCGCATTTAACGCGACGGGGATGACTTCGCTGCTTAAAGGGGCAAACGGCGTCTCGGACCGTCTTGAAACCGCGCTGTTAAATCTGACGAAACCCACAGCCACGCCGGTGAAGCTTGAGCCGATAGTGATTACAGAGCCCAGCAGTCAGCTGCCTTCGCTCAGCGGTGGAACAGGGTGGGTGAACGGTGACCCTGTCACGTCTGAATCGTTACACGGGAAGGTTGTACTTATTGATTTCTGGACGTGGGACTGCATTAATTGCCAGCATACGCTCCCCCATGTGCGGGAGTGGGCCACTAAGTACCAACCGCAGGGTCTGGTGGTGATCGGAGTTCACACCCCGGAATACCCCTGGGAAAAACCGCTTTCGTCGGTTAAAAATGCGGTGAATAAATGGCAACTGCCGTATCGGGTGGTCACGGATAACAACTATAAAATCTGGAATGCTTTCGGCAACCAGTACTGGCCAGCGCATTACTTTTTTGATGCCAAAGGGCAGCTGCGCTATACCGCCTTTGGCGAGGGTGACTATGAGCAACAGGAAAAGGTTATCCAGCAGTTGCTCAAAGAAGCTCGGTCATAGCCCGTTCAGGGCTGGCGTTGAGCCACGATAAACAACCGGGGGAAAGCCAGCAGTATCTGCCCGTTTTCCTGAAGCGGATACTGCTCTTCCAGCAGTTCATGGTAGCGTTTCAGGAAACGTTTCTGCTCGCTTTCATTCAGTTCCTGGAGCCAGGGCCGCAGGCCGGTGGCGCTTACCCAGTCAATAATGGCCTGATGAGAGCTCATTTTGTGATAATAGGTCGTCCGCCAGATATCCACGTCACAGCCAGCCTCCGACAGAATATCGTAATAAGCATGTACGCCTGGCAGAGGCTCGCGGCCACGGTCTGGGTAGTCTTGCTCAAGCGCCACTTCACGCATCGCCACATGGGTCGGTTCCAGCCAGTTGTCAGGCATCTGGATCGCCAGTACGCCATTTAGCTTAAGCAGGGAGACAAGATGCGGCAGGAGATCGTAATGGTCCGGAACCCATTGCAGCGACGCGTTGGCATAAATCAGGCCCAGCGGCTGGCCAGGCTTGTACTGACGTATATCGGCCTCAATAAAGTGGCAGTCAGGTAAGGCTGCGCGTGCTTCCTCAAGCATGGCAGGGGAGTTATCGACCCCGGTAATGTGAGCAGAAGGCCAGCGATGCTTCAACAGCGCCGTGCTGTTTCCTGGTCCACAGCCTAGATCAGCGATGGTAGCGATCTCATCCAGAGGAATTCTGGCGAGCAGTTCTGCAGCTGGACGCGTTCTTTCTGCGCCAAATTGCAGGTAAAGAGAAGGGTTCCAGTCGGTCATCATCAATTCTCAGTTTGGCATGCTTCTGCAAGAATAGCACAGGCAGGCGCCTTCAAAGCGGTACGGGAGAGGTTCAGGGCAGATGAATTCCGCAGTTTCTGTGAAACAAAAGAGAGGAAAAAAATAAGAAAACGGAAATATTACCCCTTAAAGGATTAAGGGGCAATGTTTTTATTGTAATAATTTTATGATTATTGTTTTTTAATATTTTATCGGCAAAGTGCTTCTTATGTTCTGTACCCGAAACTTTAAATATTAGATAATAATCGATGGGTATATCCCTGGTGTTTCATAGGTCTTTGACCTCCTGACCGCTTAGTTTTGCGAGAACTTCGTGGTCAGGTACTTTTTAAGTATAGGGAATATGCGGCACAATGAAAGCTGTCCTAAGAGACAGGTGAAACTAGTTTCAGGTGTTATTATCAGGAACATGAGAATGAATTCTGTCATTGAATTTTTTTTACACGACTACGATGAATTACCACCAGCATTAGCGCGCGAACTCTACAGACTCAGGAGAAAAACTTTTCGGGACCGACTCGACTGGAAGGTGGAATGCGTCGAAGGTATGGAAAAGGATCAATTTGATTCCCATAACACGACATACTTACTGGGTATGTATGATGGGCAGCTGCTATGTGGCGCGCGATTTATTAACGCAACGCAGCCGACAATGATAAGCGAGATCTTTCACAACTATTTCGATAATCCCATTGTTTTTCCAGAAGATGTTCCCTGCTGTGAAGTGAGTCGTTTATTTTTAGATAAAGAAATACGAGACTCCGCAAGCCTGCAGGGCGTGCCCGCCAGTAAAGCATTGTTTCTTGCAATGATTATTTATTGCATTAAGAATAAATATCATGGGATGTACGCAGTAGCCAGCCGTGGGATGTATGCCATATTTCGCCATGCTAACTGGAAAGTTGAAGTTATTCAGCGCGGTGTTTCTGAAAAAGGGGAGGTTATTTACTATATTTACATGCCTGCCAGTATAGGCATTATTGAAGACATTATTAGCAAAGATAAATCCAGTCACTGGCTTCGTGAAATGCTCGAGCATCTACACCATTTATAACCAGTGGCTGAGGCTTACTCCTCCAGTAACCGGAGTTCCGTTCCAAGTTTTATTGCGTGTCTGGCATTATTCACACCGAGTTTTTTCATTATATTGCCCATATGGAATTTAACGGTGCGCTCAGCAATAGACAAAATAACAGCAATTTCTGCGTACGTTTTCCCGGCACTGACCCATTTAAGGATTTGGCGCTCACGTGGCGACAAGAAAACATTCTTTTTCTGCTGATGCTGACTATACAGATTGAGTGTCTTCTGATGTAACTGAACAAGGAAGCGTAGAAATTGCGGCCGATACTTCTCTATGTCAATGCCAGAATGCTTAGGACTGATGACGGATAAGACAACAAGATTATTCAGATAGTCATGCAGAGGAAACGTCTGTCCCTGGTAAATATCATACTGGACACTTTCGTTGAAAATGCGTGTCAGGTTATAACCATCCGACAATACGACATCACTTTCCCAGAAAAAATCTTCAACACAGCGCAAAGCCCTAATAATGACAGGGTCAATGAACTGGTATTTTCTTTCAAGGTAGATATTAAACCACTCAGGGCTATTATTGATTATCCTCATCTGTGAAGGATCTTTCTTGTTCATAATAGCGTAGGCGAAGACGATCCCTTTGAAATCCTCAAAAAACGCGTCAAGCTCACTCTGAATTAGCGTATTGATCGTTATGTCGTTGTAATATGTATCCTTCACGTGAGATGCTGCCTCCTGTTCGAATGGAGGAGCAAGTATAATATGCTTCGTTATCCGTAGCGAGTCGCATTTTAATCCAGACAACAGATAAGACAGGCTACCTCAGCGGGCAGCCTTGTGAACGTTTGGCATTTTTGAATGGTAAATGCAGATGACTCAGGGAATTGTTGATGATTTTATCGAATTGCGAAATCGTTCGCTAAATATAGTAGGCTGCAAAATTTAGGAGGTTTTCCCTTTTCTTACGCGTAACGTACAAGCGTACCGTTTACATACGTCTATAAATCAGGATTTAAACCAGTAGGTTACAGAATACCTTTAAGGGCAACATGATACAGCAGCATGATGGTTTTACCGTCGACAATCTTGCCCGTTTCAATGCTGCGTAAAGCCTCTTCAAGGGTCATTTCCAGCACGTCGATATCTTCTCCTTCAGCCTTGATCCCGCCGCCTGCGCCGGTTCTGTCATGTGGTTGGTACTCGGCAAGATAAAAGTAGAGTTTCTCCGTGACGGAGCCTGGGCTCATATAGGCTTCAAAGATTTTCTGCACGCGCGAAACGTGAAATCCGGTCTCTTATTCCGCTTCTGCTTTAATGCGGCTTTCGGGATCCATGTTGTCCAGCAATCCTGCTGCTGCCTCAATTAAATCGTCTTCATGGCCGTTGATAAAGACAGGGAAGCGGAACTGGCGCGTCAGGATCACCGTCTTTTTCTCACGGTTATAGAGTAGAATCGTCGCGCCGTTGCCACGGTCATAGACTTCCCGATGCTGCCGCTGCCATTCACCATCACGCCGCTGCAGGTCAAAGGTGTATTTTTTGAGGATGTACCAGTTGTCTGACAGGGTTTCACTGTCGATGATGCGCACATCTGCACGTTTTGATTGCACGAATGTCCCTCCTTACGTAGAGTAATGATCATAAACAGCATCATCATGCATGTTCAGGATAAAACATGCAACATCAGGAATTCACCATGCTCACCAGTCAGCGAAAACAATTGATCCTTGAGAAGCTGGGTGCCGAAGGTCAGGTACAGTCAAAAGCGCTCAGCATTCTCTTTGACGTCTCTGAAGACACCATCCGGCGCGATCTGCGCGAGCTGGCGGCAGAAGGGCGTTTGCAGCGTGTTCACGGCGGCGCGCTGCCGTCATCTTCCGCTATTGCTCCGTTTGCCGAACGGCAATCCGTGAAGATGGATGCGAAAAAAAGGGTGGCCCGAAAAGGGGCACAGCTAATTTCATCAGGCCAGGTGGTGATTGTCGACGGTGGCACGACAACCTCCGAGCTGATTACGTTTTTCCCTCCTGACTTGCGCATCACCGTGGTGACGCACAGCCCGAGCATTGCTCTGGGGCTCGTTGATCATCCTTCCATTGAGGTGATTTTGATCGGCGGACGCTTGTATAAACACTCTATTGTTGCGGTCGGCGCTGCGGCCATCGAAGGCATAGCGAATATACATGCGGACCTGTTCTTTATGGGCGTGACCGGCATTCATCCTGACGCGGGGCTGACAACCGGTGATTTCGAAGAGGCATGCATCAAACGTGCATTTTCCGGCAGAGCCGCGGAGACGGTTGTTCTGGCTTCTCCGGAAAAGATCAACACCGCGTCTTCGTTTGTGATTGGCGATGTGTCTTCGGTAAATACCATCGTCGTTGAAGACGGTACAGATAAGGACTGGATCCGCGCGGTATCGGAAAAGGGCGTATCCGTCGTTCTGACCTCAGATCGTGCCCCCCTCTGACAGCCAGCCTTTGACCACGGGCTGGCTGGCGTCCCGGATTAAGCTTCTGGAATGTTCTCAAGCGCGGTATAAACGATGAGACCATATTTTCGGGCTACTTCAATATCCATATCGGCGCCTTTAGACGCACCGGCAATACGATAAATCGCATCGCATTTAGCGATGAGCCGGTGAGCAACGGGGTACAGCATCGCTTCGCTGATTTCATCACCCACCGTTATTGAGCCTGCGGCTTTTGCCAGCGGCAACGCAAGCCATTCACCGATGACCGGAATGTGGCCACGCTGGTATACGGCTAATGCTGCGCTTTCGAGACGCGCCAGATTCTCATCAATTCGTGCCTGAACGCCATCGGTTCCGCTGCGATAGGGACCGGCAATTAAAATCAACTGTTGTGTCATAAATACCTCTGTCAGTGTTGTTGCATGAAAATGCACATTTACAGACGAGACTTTACGACATCACTGGCCAGAAATACAGCTTTTCGTGCAGTATCGTGCAGAAAACCGCATGAGTAAATCGTTTTACGGGTTCTGAAAGACCCGTTGAGCTACTCGCTCTCCGGCGTATGGCACACGGCCTCGATGTTATGTCCATCAGGTGAGATGACAAAAGCGGCATAATAATTTTCACCGTACGAACGCAATCCCGGCCCGCCGTTATCACGTCCGCCAGCGCGCAGCGCGGCATGGTAAAAATCATCAACCTGCTGACGCGTATTAGCCACAAACGCCAGATGCAGGGGCGCGGGTTTGTCATTTGTATGGAAAAGGCAAAGTGAAACGTCCCCTGAGCTCATTTCAACACCATACTCCGGCGCGCCTTCATCGATGATTTTTACTCCAAGCGGGCGAAGTGCCTCGAGGAAGAAAGTTTTACTTGTTTCATAATCGCTGACGCCGAATTTCACATGATCGAACATTATCGACTCCTCAAAAGAGATAGAGAAATGAAGAGTATAGAAGGTGAGAGGAGTCGAATACGATAAAAGGCGTGTCAATGTGACAGGTATCTCTCTACATAGCAGACCGTTTCCGCCCAACAAATGTCCAGCGCAGGTAGTCGTAAATCCAGTTAAACAGTAACGTGTACGGCAGGAAAAACAGTACAAGACCGATCTCAACAAAAAATGCCTCAGTCACTGTAAGATTCAGCATAACCATCGCGACAGGAATTAGGGTGATGATGAGTCCCGTTTCAAAACCTACCGCATGGATCGCTCGAATGAGAAACGTCCGTTGAAAGCGGTATTTTTTCTGCAGCGAGTCGAAGAGTTTATTAAAAATAAAATTCCAGACCGTTGCGGTAAGGGCGGATATCACGGACAACGAGCCCGACTGGAGTATCGACACGTTCATCAGCCAGGCAAGAGATAGCGCGATAATAATGTTGGCCATCACTTCAAAAATAACTGCGTGTAAAATTCTCTCTTTAACACTTTTATTTAATTCAATTTCCATTTGCTTAGGGCTGCGTTTTTCAAAAGCTGAAGTATATCAGACATCGTTCAACCTTTTCTAAACGTACAGGTTATGTTAAATGCAGCCCAGGCCCGCTAATGTGGAATGTACAGCTTCAATAAGAGGGGTCTGGGGCTCATGGCCCAAAAAGGAAATCAGTTTTGAATTATCCATTTCTATTGACTGCTCCCAGAGATAACGCATCTCCTGCATTTCATGAAGTGTGGTATTAAAGGGGCTTATCGCCGAGATAAGCCACCAGGGAAACGATTTCACCTTCGCCTGAATACCGGCACGCTCCGCGACGTGCTTTATGGCGGCAGTCATCGCTGTCCCGTCAGGATCCCAATGCCCGCGCATATGGAAACTGGCAAACGGTTCGAGTTCCTCCCGACGCGACAGCAGTGCAACGAGCGTTTCGGCGACATCCGGCAGATAAGCCCACTGGTGGCCTGCGCCGGTTTTCCCGGGCTTTTGAATTATCTTCGGTGGTTGCCCCGGTTTGACCAATCCCTGCGAAAACCAGTTATTGCCGGCATGGGGACCAAAAAAGTCACCTGCACGTAAAATCAGCACCTTTCCGCCACGCTGCGCATAGTCTGCGAGTTCCTGCTCCATTTGCACCCGTATAGCGCCTTTTCGGGTAAACGGATTCTGAGGAGAATCCTCGCGTAAGAGGGGAAAAGCATCCGGGCCGTAGTTATAAATTGTGCCCGGCAGAACGATTAACGCACCGTTTCGCTCCGCTGCATTTATGGTGTTATGCAGCATGGGCAAAACCAGCTGTTCCCAGTTTCGATAACCCGGCGGGTTTACGGCATGGACAATAACGCTGCATTCGGACGCCGCTGCCTCAACCTGTTCTGCATTCAGCGCATCTCCGCTTATCCACGAAATGCTTTTGTTGCGATCGTCAGTTTTCGGAGCGCTGCGGCGCAATGCACGCACATCCCATTTGTCACGGATCAATTTGCGGGCTATTTCGCCACCGATCCCACCCGTTGCGCCCAGTATCAGTACCTTATTTGTGTTTTTCATCGTTTGACCCTTATTGGATATCTGCTTGACATCATAATGACCGCACGGGCTAAATGTAATTGCATAATATAAGCCAGCAGGTATTCATTTTTGTATGAAGCTAAATATCCCGTGGGAATGGTATCGCACCTTTCTGGCCGTGATAAGGGAAGGGTCTTTGTCAGGGGCCGCACGCAGGCTTGCCATTACTCAGCCAACCGCCGGACGCCATATTGCGGCGCTGGAGTCAGCCCTGGGCCTTGTTTTATTTACCCGTTCGCAGACAGGATTACAGGCCACGGATGCAGCCGTTGAGCTGAAGGGCCATGCGCAGGCGATGGAAAATACGGCCATGATGATTGAGCGATCGGCAGCCAGTTTCAGTTCCGGCGCAACCGGATTACGAGGCATTGTGCGCGTCGCCGCCAGTGAAATCATCGGCACGGAGGTTCTGCCTCCAGTGATCGCACAAATAAAGGAAGAATACCCGCAGATAGTTATTGAACTGGTTCTGTCTAATCGCGTTCAGGATTTACTGAACCGGGAAGCGGATATTGCCGTACGCATGGCCACGCCGGTGCAGGAGCAACTGATTGCACGTCGGATGGGCAGGGTTGAAATAGGTCTTCATGCCGCGCCAGCCTATCTGTCACGATGTGGTGCTCCGGAAAGTATTGATGAGTTATTCACCCATACGCTCGTGGGTTTCGATAATACGACTCCCTTTATTTTACAGGCACTTAAACAATATCCACAGCTAAACCGTGAATTGTTTACCGTGCGGAGCGACAGTGATATTGCACAATTAAACCTCATTCGTGCAGGAGTAGGTATCGGTATGTGCCAGGTACAACTGGCCGATTTTTCTCCGCCGTTACAGAGGGTAATGCCTGATTTCTTTGCATTTCATCTCGACACATGGCTGGTGATGCATGAGGATTTACGCCATAGCCAGGCCTGTAAAACGGTGTTTGATTATCTTGCGGAGGGTTTGCAGGCTTATGTACCGTCAAGCTGATGTGCTATCTGCGTTTTCACGACCTTTGGTTGAGACGTTGAGCAAAAGCTGAATGCACATAAGATGGTCAGTTAAGACGCTTTAATAGACCATCAGCATCCAGGCTAACGATGTCCACAAAACGCCAGATTTCCCCTGACTTCATATCGGTGCGCATAATGTATATTATGTTAAATTGCATTTATGGTTCTATACTCCATCGTGTTTTCATGCAGAAATCAGGACGTTGGTGTCCTCCCTTCTCGATAAAATCCACCGTCGATTACAAACCATTTGTGAGAAAAACTCACATTACCCATCTGGCGTTCTACTCAAGACGCGGGACCGGGTTACGAAAGCTTATCCCATTTCAGTCGGGAATATACGCGGATGTTCGGTCAATCACCTAAGAGGGATATTACTGTGCTGAGAAAGTCTGCCGCTAAGCTTTAATACACCCTGGTATCGTTTACATTTAAGTCAAGCAATATCATTTGATCACCGAGTTAACGCTGCTATTATCTAAGTCTTAGTGTTCGAATCATAAATTTTTTCAATAAATTACCCTGCTAATTAATAGTCCTCACGGAATGAAGGAGCTTCCTCGATGAACTTACCCGGTCAGCAGTCGCCTGACAGCACCCTTCCCTCATATGATCTCTCGCGAAGCCTTGGCCTACAGGCCGGTGCAGATATCGATTTTAAAAAGCTGGCCGCGCAGCTCGACTGCTCGCGTAATTTTTACAATGTCGGCATCATTTTTGATGATGGCAAGCAACGCTGGCTGGTTCGCCCGTCTCGACGCATTGCTGATGTGAATCAGAGCACCGTCAGCCATGTAGTCATCAGTAAAATTCCAGATGCTAAGGAAATCAGTGCAGAAAAAGCTGTGGTTGCGACGCTAACTACTCCGTCACTTGCTACGGAAATTACCTCGACCGGTTTTGCCTGTGGCGCGATGATTGTTACGCTTGTCATGGCGTTTGGTGCCGGTGCGGCAGTACCGTTTACCGCTGGCGGGTCTGGTGTGATTGCGGCGATTAGCCTGTCCGGTACGCTGGCTACGGGAGCGCAATGCATGATTGGCGCGGGCCGTCTGCTGGCTATCCATAACGACCATGGTTCCGACGTTGCATGGCTTGACAGCCAGGACTGGTACGTTGCTACCACGACAGTTCTGGATGTTATTTCGCTTGCTGCGGCAGGAACCGCGCTAAGAGGTACTTTAGAAACGTACAAGCTAATGAAAGCGGCGTCTTCAAGTAAAGTTACCGCCTGGTTCCAGAGCCTGAGCCGTGCCGAGCGTAAGCGCATCACGGAAGAGATCATTAAAGCGCAGAATCCAGGTATCTCCAGTGCCGGGGTAAAGGCCGCGATCCGCGCAGGTGTTTATCCGAAACGTTTCCCAAGCGAATCGTTACAAAAATCACTGCAGCGCGAGCTGATGAGTACGGTCAACAACGCATCGGCCTTTGTGGGGAGCTCACTCACTGGGACTATCCGCAATCCGCAAAATACCGTCCAGTCAGGACGCTATGTGGTTGGTGTGCTGCAATCATTTTTACCTAACTGAACGCTGAGTATTCAAATGTTTAAAGTTTTAACCCGTCGCCTGCAACACTGTAACGAGGTGGCTACCAGCATAAGCAATACCTCCCCGACACAGCTGCAACTGCTAAAGACTCAGTTGGCTGAAGAAATGGGCAAACCTGTGGGTCTACACACCATGGGTATTCCGGCGGCAATCAGTACTCTCGGGGTAATTGTTAGCTTCGCGATTCCTCAGCTGTGGTTGGGCTATGGCGTATTCGCCGCACTCGGCCAGCCACCAGAACGCGTATTCGTGTGGATTGTGCTGATCGCCCTACTGTTCGCAGGCATCAACGGCGTGACGATGTTTATGATTGGCAAAGGAAGCATGCGCGCCGTGCGGTTACATCTTACGCTGGCGGTGATAAGTCTGGTATTAACGGCAGCCTATCTGCTGGCCGCGCTGAGCGGTAGCGCTGCTCCGGGCGTCAGTCTGGCCGCTGCGATGGTGAGTACCGTCATGCTGGGGCTTAGCGGCAGCTGCATCTTCTCTACCGCTTTCTATAAGATGCTGCTATTTACTCTGCATAACAGAGCCTGGCGCAAACTGATCAGCAAGGCGCGCTAAGCATTCATCACGTAAAAACCCGCCGCTAGCGGCGGTTTTTTTATGGTTTTTTAAGCCTGCGCAACCAAATCAACTTATACGCCGCAGGGATAATAAACAGCGATAGCAGCGGAGCCGTGATCATGCCGCCAATCATTGGCGCCGCTATCCGGCTCATGACTTCTGATCCGGCACCGGTTCCCCACAAAATGGGCAGCAGACCGGCAATAATCACCGCAACGGTCATCGCCTTTGGCCGCACGCGCAGCACGGCGCCATGATAAAGGGCGTCATCAAGTCCCTGTACGGTGAAGGTTTCCCGATAGGATAACGTCGGATGCGCTTCAACGGCATGACGCAAATACATCAGCATTACCACCCCAAATTCTGCCGCCACCCCGGCCAGAGCGATAAAGCCGGTGCCGGTTGCCACAGACATATGGAAGCCCTGCCAGTACAGGAACCATATCCCCCCGACCAGCGCGAACGGCAGGCTCATCAGGATCAGCAACGCTTCATCCACGCGACGGAATGCCAGATACAGCAGAATGAAGATGATCATCACCGTCATCGGTACCATTAGCTTCAGTTTCTTGTTGGCGTGCTCGAGCAGTTCGAACTGTCCGGAGAATGACACGCTGGTACCCGGCCTCAGCTTTACGTTCTGACTGATGGCCGTTTTAATGTCGTTCACTACGGACACCATATCCCTGCCGCGGGCATCAATATAAATCCAGCTTGCAGGTCGGGCATTCTCCGTTTTTAGCATCGTGGGGCCGGAAACCACGTTGATATCCGCCACATCACCCAGCGTGATCTGCTGTTTCATCGGCGTCAGGATCGGCATCTGCCTCAGCGCGGTCGGGCTGTTTCGGTAGTCCTGAGGATAGCGAATATTAATCGGATACCGTGCGACGCCTTCCACCGTTTCTCCCACCGTCGCCCCGCCGATGGCCGTGGAGACGAACAGCTGCACGTCGCCCACCGTCATCCCGTAGCGGGAGGCTTTTTCCCGGTTGATATCAACGTTAATGTAGCGCCCGCCTCCCAGACGTTCAGCCAGGGCTGACACCACGCCCGGCACCGTTTTAGCTACCGCTTCAATGCTCTGCGCCGTGGCGTCGATATCAGCCAGAACGGTACCTGACACCTTGATGCCAATGGGGCTTTTAATGCCGGTCGAAAGCATATCGATGCGGTTGCGGATGGGCGGAACCCAGAGATTCGCCAGGCCAGGTAAACGAACGGTCTTGTCGAGTTCGTCAACGATCTTGTCAATCGTCATTCCGGGTCGCCACTCATTCTCAGGCTTAAGCTGAATGGTGGTTTCGACCATTTCGAGCGGCGCGGAATCCGTAGCGGTCTCTGCTTTACCCGTTTTACCAAAAACAGAGGCCACTTCCGGTACGGTTTTAATGAGCTTGTCCGTGGTCTGTAAGAGCGCGGCCGCTTCTGCCGGAGATACTCCAGGCAACGTCGACGGCATATACAGCAGGTCACCTTCATTTATCTTTGGCAGGAACTCGCCGCCCACCTGGCTAAGTGGCCAGATCACCGTGAAGATGGATAAAGCCGCAATCAGCAGGGTTGTTTTAGGCCAGTGGAGCACCCTAATCAGAAGCGGATGGTAGGCGTTAATCAACAGTCTGTTCAGAGGATTACGGGTCTCTGCGGGGATTTTACCCCGGATCCAGAATCCCATCAGAATGGGGATCACGATGATGGCCAGCGCGGCCGCCCCTGCCATGGCGTACGTTTTGGTGAAGGCCAGTGGACCAAACAGCCGCCCTTCCTGCCCCTCGAGGGTAAAGATGGGAATGAACGACAAGGTGATGATCAGCAGGCTGATAAACAGCGCGGGGCCAACCTCTACAGAGGCGTTGGTGATGACCTTCCAGCGGGTGACGTTGTCAATCGGCTCCCCCGGGTGGCGGTGGTCCCACTCTTCCAGCCGTTTGTGCGCATTTTCAATCATCACGATAGCGGCATCCACCATTGCGCCGACGGCAATGGCAATGCCTCCCAGAGACATGATATTGGCGTTCAGCCCCTGGAAATGCATAACGATGAAGGCAATACACAGGCCAAGCGGCAGAGAGATAATCGCCACCAGCGCTGAGCGAATGTGCCAGAGGAACAGCGCGCAGACGATGGCCACCACGATAAACTCTTCGAGAAGCTTGCCGCTCAGGTTATCAATGGCCCGATCGATGAGCTGGCTGCGATCGTAGGTAGTCACAACCTCAACGCCTTCCGGCAGGCTGGCCTTCAGCGTCTCCAGCTTGTCTTTCACCGCCGTTATGACCTCGCGCGCATTTTTGCCTGATCGCAGGATCACCACCCCACCAGCAACTTCCCCCTGCCCGTTCAGCTCGGCAATACCGCGCCGCATTTCCGGCCCGGTTTGTACGCGGGCAACATCACGCAGGTAAATCGGCACGCCGTTCTCACCGGTTTTCAGGACGATGTGATTGAAATCATCAATGGTCTGCAGATAGCCGCTGGCCCGCACCATATATTCCGCTTCCGCGAGTTCTACGGACGATCCCCCCGCTTCCTGATTAGACGACTCAAGGGCCTGCTTAACCTCCGGCAGGCTGACGCCGAACTGCGCCAGCTTTAACGGGTCAACCTGAATCTGATACTGCTTCACCACGCCGCCGACGGAGGCCACCTCGGCTACGTTCGGGATAGTTTTTAGCTCAAACTTCAGGAACCAGTCCTGCAATGATCGCAGCTCGGCGAGATCGTGTTTTCCGCTGCGGCCCACCAGCGCATACTCAAATATCCAGCCTACGCCCGTGGCGTCCGGGCCGATTTCCGAGTTCACGCCGGCAGGGAGTTTGCCCTGAACCTGATTCAGGTACTCCAGCACGCGCGAACGGGCCCAGTACAAATCGGTGCCATCTTCGAAAATGACGTACACGTACGAATCACCAAACTGCGAAAAGCCGCGCACTGTCTTTGCGCCGGGAACCGACAGCATGGTGGTGGTGAGTGGATAGGTCACCTGGTTTTCAACAATCTGCGGGGCCTGGCCGGGATAGCGGGTTTTGATAATCACCTGCACGTCAGACAGATCGGGCAAGGCATCGACCGGCGTATTGATGATGGTCCATGTTCCCCAGACGCTGAGAAACAGCGCCCCCATCATAACCAGGAAACGATTGGCGACTGACCGTCGGATAATCCATTCAATCATCATCGTCTCCTTAATGGCCAGAATGGGCGTCGTCAGGGGTTTCAGCGTGGCGCATGCGCTCCAGCGCACCGGTAATATTGGCCTCCGAGTCAATCAGGAACAGACCGCTGACCACCACCGACTCCCCCTCCTCCAGCCCGCTACCAATGCCGGACTGCTGCTGAGATTCATGCAGAACGTGGATCCTTTTCGGTACAAAATTCCCGTTAGCGTCAACGGTAATAACGCGCTGCTCTTTGCCGGTATCGATAACGGCCTGGGAGGGAATCAGCAGCATTTCCTGACTGTGGGTATTCAGCCTCAGGTAGGCATTCATGCCCGGTTTCAGCAGCTCATCCCTGTTGGAGACCTGCAGGCGCAGCTGCAGCGTACGGGTGGTTTGATCCACGCTCGGCAGAAGGCTCCATTTTTCAACCGGGAAGGATTTATCCGGATAAGCAGGTATCGAAACAGCAAACTGCGAGGTGTCTTTCAGAAGATAAGCCATGGATTCAGGGACCGCCGCACCGATCCAGACCGGATCCATCCCCTGAATTTGCGCCACGACCTTATCTTTCGAAATATTCATCCCGGTACGGAGGTCAAAGGCCGTAATCACCCCGTCGATCGGCGCCCTGATGGTAAACCGGGTCTGGATCGTGCGGGTCGCACGCAGCCTCTGAATATCCTCCTCCGGCATACCCGCCAGCCGAAGCCGTTCCAGAACCCCTTTGATTTGCGTCGGCGTTCCGCCGGTGCCGGATAACAGCAGAAACTCGCTCTGCGCCTCTACCCAGTCCGGAATGGTGATATCAATCAGCGGTGTGCCTTTCTTCACCTTATCGCCCGTCGTCAGCGGATAGACTTTCTCAACGAACCCTTCCGCGCGCGCCTGCACAATGACAAACTGATAGTCGTTATAGCTAACATTGGCCGGGATCGTCTGGGCATAATTCAGCGTTCCGCGCTTCACTTTTTGCGTTTTTAATCCTAAATTCTGGACCTGCGTCGGATCGATACGGATACCGCCACCGCTTTTATCGTTATTTTCGTCCGCATATTTAGGCACCAGATCCATATCCATAAACGGTGATTTACCGGGCTTATCGAATTTCACGTCTGGTTTCATCGGGTCATACCAGAAAAGTACCCTTCTTTCAGAGACGCTATTTTCTGTTTTTTCAGATGAATGAAACGCCTGCAAAGCCGTCACCGATATCAGCCCTCCCGCAATAAGGCTGCTGACTATCATGGCAGCATATTTTATTTTGAATGAGGCCATGCCGTTTCTCGCTATTTAATGCTCTTTAGTAAAGAGATATTGCCCTGCTGAACAAATGAAAAATCAACGTGACTGCCGACCTTTAAGGCGTTGATGCTCTCGTCAGCCTGAATAAAGGTGAAACGCATGGTCATCGCGGGCCAGCCAATTTCCGGGATGGCTTCATGAGAAATCGTCACTTTTTTGTTCGTCAGATCAATGTCCTTCACGATGCCGGTCGCGGTGATGAGCTGCTCTGAGGTCGCTTCGCTGGTAGAATTCATCCCCTCGTGCTGATGAACCTCAGCCTGGAGACTGGCAGAAAACATAATAATTGCACCAAATACAAGAGCCTTAAGAGAATTGCGCATGCTTATTTTCCTGTTTAATTAAATGAGGTTATTCGACCCAACCGCCGCCCAGCGCGGTGAAGAGATTAATTTCATTAACCTGTCGGGCATAAATAAGGTCGAGAATATTTTGCTGTGTAGCGAAAAGAGAACGTTCCGCGTCCAGAACTTCGATATAGCTGACTGCACCGCTGGAATATAACCCTCCTGCACGTTGAAGAGTAATGCGGAGGGAATCAAGGTACCGCTGCTGCGCAGCAAGCTGCTGGTTGATGCTGTCCCGCAGCGCGAGCGCGTCGGCAACCTGTTTGAATGCGGCCTGTATTTTTTGTTCGTAATTAATAACCGACTGCTGCTGGCGAATTTCAGCCAGCTTCAGGTTGGCCTTATTCCTGCCCGCATTGAAAATGGGAATTTCGATTTTAGGAATAAAATTCCACATCCCGCTCCCTGACGTGAACAGGCTGGATAATTCCGTACTGCCAGTTGAAAGCCCGCTGGTTAATGATATTGACGGGAAAAAGGCGGCACGCGCGGCGCCGATATTCGCATCGGCCGCTTTAAGCTGATACTCCGCTTCCAAAATGTCCGGGCGCTGCAGCAGTATCGCTGAGGAGAGATGAGGCGGCAGTTTTACCGGCGCAACGTCGCTGGCGTTCATGCCGCTCTCGCCCGGGAGCGCGCGATACGTGCCGAGGACCAGCTGCAGGGCATTATTGGCCTGCGCCAGCTCTCCCTCTCTTTTGGCAATCTCTGCCTGCGTGCTTTCGATCTGTCCCCGGGCCTGTTCCAGCGCCAGCACGTTCGTACTGCCCGTCACCAGCTGTTGCTCAACGAACGCATAAGACTGCCGGTAATTTTTCAGTGTATCCCGCGCGATACGCAGCTGTTTAAACGCCAGCTGCTGGTTGAAATAACTCTGTGAAACGTTAGAGACGAGCAGGATATGCACCGCGCGACGGGCCTCTTCGCTGGCGAAATAGCTTTGTCGGCCGGCCTCGCTCATGTTCTTCAGCTTGCCGAAGAAGTCGAGTTCATAGCTAAGCTCAAAACCCGCGTCGTACTGTTGAGAGGTCGGTTTGTCACTTTTCAACCCACCGCTGTAGGTGATACCCGAGGAGGCATTCAGCTGCGGATAACGATCCGCATCCGTCACGCTGAACTGCGCCCGCGCCTCTTCAACCTTCAGGGCGGCCATTTTTACATCGCGATTATTGTTCAGCGCTTCCGTAATCAGCCCGGCTACCTGCGGGTCGACGAAAAAGTTGCGCCAGCCGGTGTCCTGATACCCCACCATCGCGGACGTCAGGCCGTTGCGCGAAAGTGAAAACTGCTGGGGTACCGGTGATGCCGGGCGCTGGTATTCGGGGGCCAGCGAGACGCAGCCCGCCAGGATAAATACCGTACTGATGCTGAGTCGTTTTAACAGGAACATAGCGGTTCAAATGAAGTCCAGAGTATTTTTAGGGCTACTCTACTGAACGCTTCCTGTTTGACGGGTGACGGGATAATGACAATGTTGTCATTTTTAACGTAAGTCATTGTGAACGGTTGCGGGCTCCATAGAATGTCATCAGCAGCCAGTCAGGGGAGCAAGATGAAAATACTGATCGTTGAAGATGAAATGAAAACCGGTGAGTACCTCAGCAAGGGGCTCACTGAAGCGGGGTTTGTCGTGGACCACGCTGTTAATGGCCTCAACGGCTACCATCTCGCCATGACCGCTGAATACGATCTGCTGATTCTGGATATCATGCTGCCCGATGTGAACGGCTGGGACATTGTCCGCATGCTCCGCTCTGCCGGTAAAGGGATGCCCATACTGCTTCTGACGGCTCTCGGTACGATTGAACATCGGGTTAAGGGGCTGGAGCTGGGCGCGGATGACTATCTGATTAAGCCTTTCGCCTTTGCCGAGCTGCTCGCCCGGGTCAGGACGCTGTTGAGGCGCGGAAATACGGTGATCGCGGAAAGCCAGCTTCAGGCGGCTGACCTGACGGTTGACCTTGTGTCGAGAAAGGTCAGCCGTGCCGGAACCCGCATCCTGTTAACCAGCAAAGAATTCAGCCTGCTGGAGTTTTTCATGCGCCATCAGGGAGAGGTGCTTCCCCGTTCACTGATTGCCTCCCAGGTGTGGGACATGAATTTTGACAGCGACACAAACGCGATTGACGTGGCGGTAAAACGGCTTCGCGCGAAAATCGATAACGATTTTGAACCGAAGCTGATCCAGACGGTGCGCGGCGTGGGCTATATGCTGGAGGTACCGGATGCGCGTTAAGCCCCTCCGACGCCCGTTCTCGCTTGCGCTGCGGCTGACCTTTTTTATCAGCCTCTCCACGATACTGGCCTTCTTCGCCTTTACCTGGTTCATGCTGCATTCCGTTGAAAAGCACTTCGCCGAGCAGGATATCAGCGACCTGCAGCAAATCAGCACCGCGATGCACCGCATCCTGCAGTCACCGGCCGATCCTGACCAAAAGAAAATCAGCAAGATCAAAGAGTCGATCGCCAGCTACCGCAACGTGGCCGTCCTGCTTCTGGATCCGCAGGGCAATACCCTGTTCAGCTCGGCGCAAGGAGCGGCACTGCGCCCGGCGATGAACACGGCGAACTTTAGCGAACACCGCCGCGCGCAGGATGTGTTTCTCTGGACGGTTGAAGGCCCGGCCGCCCCCATGCACGGCGGGTCCGACATGAAAATGGAAACGTACCGTATTATCGCCTCCTCAGGCACGGCGACGCTGCAGGGCAAAACGCAGGGCTACGTGATGCTGATCGGGCTCTCCATTAATTTTCATCTGCACTACCTTGAGGCGCTGAAAAAAAACCTTCTGGCGATTGCCGCCGTTATCAGCCTGCTGATTATTCTTGTCATCCGCATCGCCGTGCGCCAGGGACATTTGCCCCTGCGTAACGTCAGCAACGCCATTAAAAACATCACTTCCGAAAATCTTGACGCGCGGCTGGAGCCGTCCCGCGTCCCCGTTGAGCTGGAGCAGCTGGTCATCTCCTTCAACCAGATGATCGAAAAGATTGAAGATGTTTTTACCCGTCAGGCTAACTTTTCCGCCGACATCGCGCACGAAATCAGAACTCCCATCACCAACCTGGTGACGCAAACCGAAATCGCGCTGAGTCAGAACCGTTCTCCAAAGGAGCTGGAGGATGTGTTGTACTCCAGCCTCGAAGAGTACAACCGGATGACCCGCATGGTCAGCGACATGCTGTTCCTTGCGCAGGCGGATAATAATCAGCTTATCCCGGATCGGGTGATGTTTGATTTAAGCGCCGAGGTCATGAAGGTGTTTGATTTCTTCGAAGCCTGGGCGGATGAACGCCACATCGCGCTGAAATTTAACGGGATGCCCTGCCTGATAGAAGGCGATCCGCAGATGTTCAGAAGAGCAATCAATAATCTGCTCTCCAACGCCCTGCGCTATACGCCGGAAGGGAAAACGGTAACGGTCTCCATCAGAACACAGGATAACGACGTTGAGCTGGTGACAGAAAACCCCGGTACGCCGATCCCGCAGGCGCATCTGTCGAAGCTGTTTGACCGTTTTTATCGCGTCGATCCGTCCAGGCAGCGTAAAGGCGAAGGCAGCGGCATTGGGCTTGCCATCGTGAAGTCCATCGTCACGGCGCACCACGGAAAAGTCCGCGTGGAATCGGATGCGGTGTCGACGCGCTTCATCCTCACCGTGCCGGGAAAGGTTGCCTGAGCGCTCAGCGCACGGAACGGCACACCTCCAGCACTTTCTCTCTGAGCCACCGGTGCGCCGGGTCCTGCTCCATGCGCGGGTGCCACATCTGTGACACCGTGATGGTCCTGGTCTTAAAGGGCAGTTCAAAGACGTGTACGCGCTCGGTCATCGCCTGATTGAGCAGGTACAACGCAGGCACCATGGCAATCAGATCGGAGGCCAGCGCCACGGATAACGCCGTCGGAAAGCCGGGCACCACGCTGGCGATCTTGCGTTTCATCCCCCGTTCTGCCAGCGCGTCATCGACAGACCCATGCAACGATCCGTTCGGAGAGGCCACCACATGGCCCCAGGCGATATAATCGTCAAGGCTGACATCATGCCGTAATGACAGCGGATGCCCCTTGCGCACCGCGCCAACAAACCGATCCTGAAAGAGCCTTTGCAGCCGTATTTCAGGCCCCATATTGTTCTGCACGCCAATCTCCAGATCGACAAGCCCCTCGCGCAAATAGCGCGACGTTTTTTCAGGTTTCGGCGAAAAACGAATACAGACGTCGGGCGCCACCTCCGCCACCGCCGCAATAAGTAGTGGCCCAAATGCCACCACAAAACCGTCGTTGGCCCGGATGGTGAACAACCGTTCGAGATTTTCCACCTTCAGCGTGTCGGTGGAGGGCTGCAGAACCGCCCTTGCCTCGTAGACGGCGCTTCTGGCGCGGTCCCGGGTGGCTTCGGCCCAGGGCGTCAGCACCATATGACGTCCGGCCCGCACCAGGATCGGATCGCCGGTCACCTCCCGCAGCCGGCTCAAGGTGCGGCTCATGGCGGAGGTGCTCAGGCTTAAACGTCGCGCCGCGCCCGCCACGCTGGCTTCTGCCAGCAAAACGTCGAGCGCAACCAGAAGGTTAAAATCAGGATCGGACACGGTTGCTCCTCAGATATGGCGTTATGTGCAATGATTAAGTGCAAATGCTGCGTCTTCCGCCCTGTATACCGCATGATTATAGTTTCGTCATCACGATTCTTATCCGGAGTAACGACGATGACGCTATTTTCAAACCTGCCCGGCGATGAAGGTTTACCCGGGCATGAACGCGCCCGGGTCCTGGCCGCCGTTATGACCACCACGCTGATGGGCGTCTTTGACGGCACCATGATCAACATCGCGCTCCCCTCTATGGCAAGGGCGATGCAGGTCCCCGCGAACGTTACGGTCTGGTTCGCCAACGGCTATCTGCTGTCAGCGGCGATGACGTTGGCCATCTTCGCGGCGCTGGCGGCGCGCGTGGGCTATCGCCCGATCTTTCTGACCGGGCTTGCCGCCTTTACGCTCACCTCGCTCGGCTGCGCGCTGGCAACAACGCCGGAAATGTTAACCGGGATGCGGATCCTGCAGGGCATCGGCGGGGCGGCGACCCTGAGTATCGCCCCGGCGATCCTGCGTTCGGTTTTTCCTGGCCGACTGCTTGGCCGCATTCTGGGGCTGCACGCCCTGCTTATCGCCTCCAGCACGGCGATTGCTCCTGTGCTCGGAGGAACAATACTGGACGCCCTGAGCTGGCAATGGCTGTTCGCCATTAACCTCATTCCGGGCAGCATCGCCCTGCTGCTGGCATGGCGGGCCTTGCCGCGGGAATCGGCCGTGGACCGAACTCCATTTGACGCGCCGGGCGCCGTGCTCTCCGCCGTACTGTTAGGTTCCGCGATCATGCTGGCCGACAGCCTTCAGCACGTGGCGCAACAGATTAGCGCGCAGGCCATCTTCTGGGGCGTTCTCGCGCTGGTCAGCGCCTTCGCCTTTACCTGGCGGATCCGGCGTGCGCAACATCCGTTACTGCCGCCGGTGATGTTCAGAAACGGGCGCTTCACCCTCGCCGCGCTGACCTCGCTGGCCTCGTTTGTGAGCCAGGGGATCACGTTTGTCGCGCTGCCGTTCCTGTTTCAGAGCGTATATGGCTACAGCCCTGTAATGTCCGCGCTGCTATTCACCCCGTGGCCGATTGGCATCGTACTGATCGCGCCGCACGCGGGTCGCTGGGCGGATACCATTTCCGCGCCGCTGATCTCGACCCTCGGGCTGATCGTGTTTGTTGGTGGGCTGGTCCTGCTGGCGACGTTGCCGGCAAATCCTTCCGTATGGAATATCTGCCTGCGCAGCCTGGTTTGTGGGATTGGGTTTGGCTGCTTCCAGAGTCCCAATAACCGGGAAATGCTCTCTAACGTGGCGCGGGAATATGCCAGCTATGCCTCTGGCGTGCTTTCTATCGTCAGGACATTCGGCCAGTGTCTCGGTGCCGCCGCGGTGGGGGTGCTGCTGGCTGTGACGACAGGGTCAGATCATCAAACGCTTGATGACCGGGCCGTGCATCTGGCGCTGTGGATTGCGGTGATTGCCTCAACGGGATCGGTCTTATTTAGCCTGAGCAGGCTGCGCCCTGCGGTTCGGGCATCGGCTTAACAGGCTGCGCCTCACGGCGCAGCGCGTTTATTTACTCCAGCGCCAGTAGCGCAAAGCTCGCCAGCCAGTGCCCGCCGCTGTAGTGGCTGCCAACCACATGCTCAACGCTTGCGGCCAGATGTTTCGTCACCGCCTCGCGCAGCGCCTGCTGCGCCGGATGGTTTGCGGGAAGCGCTTTAGCAATATGCTTCATGCACCAGGCGCGGCTGAGGTTTAATCCGTCCAGATGGGCAATTTTCGGGTCGGTGCGATCGCTCACTTCCGCCGGATTCATCAGCGCCGTAACGGCACCCACCTCCGGCAGAAACGCGTCAAACCAGGCCGGGAAGTCTTCAGACACTTTGCTCATCAGCAGCGCCTCCGTCAGCGCGCCGGAAATATACTCGTCTCCGCCGGGCTCATAATGAGCCGGATAGCGCGTGTCGGCGAGATAAAACCGCTCCGCCGCTGCCACAATCGCCTGTTCAAGCGCCTTGTCTCCCACTGCGCGACCGTAATCGAGCGCCAGCGCGAGGGCAAACGCGGTGTTGTAGTGCGTCCCGACGCGGATCGGATAGGTGAGCTTGCCGAGGTAATCCACCAGCCGGTTGCGAATGTCCTGAGTTAACGGCTCCAGCATCTGATACCAGCCCGCGGCCTGCGGCAGCGACGACTGTTTCAGCTCCTGGGCCAGCGCAAGTAGCCAGCCGTAGCCATACGGCCGCTCAAACGAGGCGCGGAACGGCGCGGTAAAATAGGCGAGCTCCTTCGCCACGTTCTCTTCGGTTATGTGCTCGTCAAAAAGCGCGACGATCGCGTCCCGGCAAGGTAATTCTGGATAGAGCCGCACGCAGCGCAGCAGCAGCCAGTAGCCGTGCACCGCCGAGTGCCAGTCAAAACAGCCGTAGAAAATGGGATGCAGCTCGCGCGGCGGCAGAACGTCACCATCATCATTCAGCAGGTGCATGATGTGGTTCGGGTATTCCTGGCGCAAATAGGTCAAAGGCATGCGGGCAAACGCGTCGGCCTGATCTTGCGTTAATTCCATGACAGCTCCTTAGCGAAACACGAGGAAATACATTAAGAACACGTTCACCACCAGAAGGGTTAACGCGGTCGGGATCTGGATCTTGATCACCTGATATTTGTCCTTCAGCTCCAGCAGCGCGGCGGGAACGATATTGAAGTTCGCGGCCATCGGCGTCATCAGCGTGCCGCAATAGCCCGCGTACATGCCAATCGCCAGCAGCGGCGCCGGGTTGCCGTGATGCACGTTGATGAGAAACGGCAAGGCGATACCGGCACTTAACACCGGGAATGCCGCAAAGGCGTTACCCATGATCATGGTAAACAGCGCCATACCCACGCAGTAAATGACCACCAGCATGAAGCGGCTATCCGGGTTCACAAACAGGCTCACCACCTTCTGCACCGAGTCGCCGGTGTTGGCCACCACGAACACGCCGCCGAGCATGGCCAGCATCTGCGGCAGGATCACCGCCCAGCCGATGGTATCGACAAGACGACGAGACTGACGAACGGCATGCAGCGGCGTGCCTTTGGTCAGCCACCAGCCGGTGAGGATCGCCGCGACGCAGGCCACGCACAGCGCCGCCAGGGTCAGCTGTTTCTGATCGAGCAGAAACACGCCGCCGATCGAAACGCCCTTCAGGAATAACGTGCCCAGCACCGTCACCACCGGGATCATCAGCGCGGGCAGGAACAGCCAGTTTTTAAGCCGGTTTGACGACGCGACGCGCTCCTCCTCGGTCGACATTTTATAGTGTCCTTTCCCGACGAGGCCAAAACCCGCCAGCAGCGCGATAACGATAACGCCGCCGCCGATTATCCGGTACGCCAGCGATTTCCCCAGCTCCTGAACCATCAGATCGCCAAACAGAAAGATCCCGCCAAACAAGAACCAGAACAGCGCGGTGGTAAAACGCTTCGGATTAGCGCGATCGCGCAGGGTCATCACAACCAGCAGCATCACGACAAAGCCAATCAGGTAGTACACGCGGTTAATGGTGATAAGCGTCATCATTGCGCAGCCTCCTGCGTACCCTGCTCTGCACGCCAGGCCATCACGTCGCGGCGGATGCTTGCATCGAGGCGCAGCAGGCGCGTCATATGAATAACTAATGCCGCAATGGCGGTTGGAATGGCCCACAGGCCGATATGCAGCGGTTCAATGCCCTGAATACCATTCTCTTTCAGGAACGTGTCGATCAGCAGCACCGCCCCGAAGGCAATAAAGATATCTTCCCCAAAGAAGACCGCGATGTTGTCGCACGCGGCGGCGTGGGCTTTGATTTTGTCGCGGATGTGCTGCGGCAGCTCGCCATATTCGTTCAGCGCCGCCCCTTCGGCCATCGGCGCCAGCAGCGGGCGCACAGTCTGGGCATGACCTCCCAGCGACATCAGGCCCAGCGCGGCGGTGCCTTCCCGCGCGACAAAATAGAGCATCAGAATACGCGCCGAGGTGGCGCTGGCGATCTTCGCCACCCAGGCCTGGGCGCGCTCTTTTAGCCCGTAATATTCCAGCAGACCAATCACCGGCAGGATCAGGATGAAGGTGGCCAGCGATCGGCTATTGACGAACTTCTCGCCAAAGGTCTCCAGCAGCATGCCGAAATCCATGCCGACCAGCAGACCCGTCGCCAGCCCCGCCACCACGACCACCAGCAGCGGGTTGAAGCGCAGTGCAAAACCAATAACCACGATCGGTATCCCGATCAGCGGCAGCAGCGTAGTACCGTCCATAACGTTTACCCTATCGAAAGTGAGCGTTGCGCGCCGACGGCTATTTTTTTAATTTGCGGCGAGCGATGTTGTGTTTTGTTGGCAGGCTTCGCAAAACCTGCGCTAAAAAGCTATATCTGAACCTCAAAAACATGTAAACAAATTATCAATAAAATGTTCTTATTTTATCGATGAGTTTACATTTCTGGCTAAGGAACGTTATGACCTCAGAAAAGAGTGCTTCACCCGATCGCGACGATATCAACGATGGCCGGATCGTCTCTTCCCGCCATCTGGTATCCGAGCGCTGCGCGGAGTTATCAGAGCTGGAATATGCGCTGATCATGACCAGCAACGCGTTTAACAAATGGATGGTGCGCTGCATGACGGCTGCCGGCGAGCCCGATATGGGCGCCTTTGACGTTTCGCTGCTGCATCACGTGAACCACCGCGACCGCAAGAAAAAGCTGGCCGATATCTGCTTCGTCCTCAACGTGGAAGATACCCACGTGGTGACCTATGCCCTGAAAAAACTGGTCAAAGCAGGCTACGTGACGAGCGAGAAAGCGGGCAAAGAGCTCTTTTTCTCTACCACCGAGGAAGGGAAAGCGCTGTGCATGAAATACCGGGACGTGCGGGAAGCGTGCCTGATTGCGATCCACGCGGAGAGCGGCATTGCCGGGAAGTCGATTGGCGAGACCGCGCAGCTGTTACGCACGATCTCCTCCCTGTATGACACCGCCGCAAGGGCGGCGGCTTCACTGTAATTAAGGACGCCGGAACAGCGTAATGCTCCGTCCGGCCAGCGCGTACTCAACGGTTTCGGTGATCGCTGTCCCGTTGGCAGCGTCATCCGCCGTAGACAGCTCCAGCACCCATCCCCCTTCGCCAAACTGCGGGATCTGGAACGGCACGGTGCCTTCAAACGGATTGAACAGCATCAGCACGTCGTGCCAGATGCCGTCCTCCTGCTGAAGATCCGGCCTGCTGATGGAGACCCCGAGCGTCGAGCCTTCATCCCACTGCTCGGCCTGCTGTGGGCCACCCCCGGCATTGAACCAGCGGATCTCCAGCCCGTCGCGCCAGCTTTCACGGCGCAGCAGCGGCTGTTGCGCGCGAAGGGCAATGAGACGACGGGTAAACTCGCGCAGCGCAGCGTCGTTTTCGGAGAGCCCCTTCCAGTCGATCCACGAGATCTCACTGTCCTGACAGTAGCCGTTGTTGTTCCCCTTCTGCGTACGGCCAAACTCGTCCCCCGCCAGCAGCATCGGCGTGCCGTGGGAGAACAGCAGCGTGGTCAGGAAATTACGTTTCTGCCGCTCCCGGGTAGCAATGATATCCGGGTTCTCGGTTGGCCCTTCCTCGCCGTAGTTGTATGAGCGGTTATCGTTATGCCCGTCGTTATTGTTCTCACCGTTGTCGGCGTTGTGCTTTTCGTTGTAAGACACCAGGTCATTCAGCGTAAAGCCGTCATGGGCGGTGATAAAGTTGACGCTGGCCCACGGACGACGTCCGCGCAGATCGTACAGATCGCCGGAACCGAGCAGGCGCGCGGCAAAGTCCGTGGAGACGTTGTCCCCTTTCCAGTACTCGCGAACGGTGTCGCGGTATTTGTCGTTCCACTCCCCCCAGCCCGGCGGGAAACCGCCGACCTGATACCCGCCGGGGCCGATATCCCAGGGTTCACCAATCAGCTTCAGTCGGGATAACACCGGATCCTGAGTCACGGCGTCGAAGAAACCGCCGCGCGGGTCAAACCCTTCGGGCTCGCGGCCCAGGATCGTCCCGAGGTCGAAGCGAAAACCGTCGATGTGCATCGATTCCGCCCAGTAGCGCAGGGAATCCATCACCATCTGCAGCACGCGCGGGTGCGAGGTGTTGACCGTGTTTCCCGTCCCGGTGTCGTTGATGTAGTACCGGTGCTGGTCCGGGAGCGTGCGGTAATAGCTGTAGTTATCAATCCCCTTAAACGAGAGCGTCGGTCCAAGCTCGTTCCCTTCCGCCGTGTGGTTGTACACCACGTCCAGAATGACCTCGATGCCCGCGTCATGATAGGCGCGCACCATATCGCGAAAGCCCTGGATCCCCGCCGGGCCGTAGTAGCGTGACGCAGGGGCAAAAAAGCCCAGCGTGTTATAGCCCCAGAAGTTCTTCAGGCCGCGGTCGAGCAGGTGCTGATCGTCCGGAAACCAGTGAACCGGCAGCAGCTCCACCGAGGTAATGCCGAGGCTTTTGATATAGTCGACCGAGGCTTTGTGCCCCATCCCCTCAAACGTGCCCCGCAGCTCGGGCGGAATGGCTGGGTTCATCTGGGTAAACCCTTTCACGTGGCTCTCATAGACAACGGTATGCGGCCAGGGCACGTTCGGCCGGCTGTTGTCCTGCCAGTCAAAGGCGTTCGGGTCGATGACCCTGCATTTCGGCGTAAACGGCGCGCTGTCGCGCGTATCAAAACTGAGGTCCAGTTCATCATGCCCCAGCTCATAGCCGAAATGGGCGTCGTTCCAGTCGATATCGCCAACCATTTCGCGGGCGTAAGGGTCGATAAGCAGCTTATGCGGGTTGAAGCGATGACCATTTTCCGGGTCGTAGGGGCCGTAGACGCGATAGCCGTACAGCGCACCCGGCTTCAGATCGGGCACATAGCCGTGCCAGACCTCATGGGTATACTCCGGCAGCTCCAGCCGGGCGATTTCCGTTTTCCCGGACGGGTCAAACAGACAGAGCTCCACCCGTTCAGCGTGAGCGGAGAACAGCGCGAAGTTGACCCCTTTCCCGTCATAATTCGCACCCAACTGCTGGCCATGACCGGCCCGAATTTCAAACGTAGTATCCTTTGCCATTTTCGTTCTCCACGATTATTCGCAGGTAAGCAGAACCAGTACACATCCCTTTTCTGACGTTAAATCCAGCGTCTCTTGCAGAATGCGGCTCTCACCGCTGAACAGATCCCGATAGCGTTTCCCCGTCAGCTCCTCGGGTATCGCCACCGTGGTATTGACCCACAGCTGATGATTATCGGTGACATCAAAAACCAGACGCGGCACGGCAACAATCAGCGCCTCGTCGTCCTTAACGCGCGCGTAGACAATCAGGTTATCTTCGCGCTCGCCGCTGACCTTAAGCGGCAGCCAGTCGCCGTAGCGGAAAAGCGCGTCGTAGTGCGGTCGAAGCCGCAGCAGCGTGGCGGTAACAAACTGCTTCACCCTGCCGTCCCGCCAGCATGCCGGGTTGTCAAACACCCCGGCATCCGCCGCGCTGAGGCTCTGCACCAGGGCCGGAAAGTCCGGCTCCCGTCGGTTATCCGGGTCAACGAGGCTAAAGTTAAGCGCCTCGCTGCCCTGATAGATATCCGGCACGCCGGGCGCCGTCAGCTTGATCACCGTCTGGCTGAGGCTGTTCATTAACCCGGCGCGGATAAAGGGCTGCATCGCCTCGCTGAAATCATGCAGGAACGGGCTGTTGTCCGGCGAAAGCAGGTGCCGCGCGTAGCTCAACACCACGCTCTCATAGCTCTCGTTGCTGTCGATCCAGTCGGTGCGCTGTTTCGCCTCGCGCAGCGCTTTTTCGAGGAAGCCGAGGAAGCGTTCTTGCAGTGATTTCAGCCCGTCGGCGTCGTCCGGTGACAGCGTGGCGGGCCAGACGCCCGCCAGCGCCTGGTAGATCATCCACGTATCGGCGGCGTTCGGCGCGGTACCGTCATTGAGAAAACGCACCTGGGTCTGGTTCATCTGCCGCCAGCGGGCAAGGTTGTCGCCCCACCGCTCCGGGGCTTCCGTCAGGGTGTAAAGGCGTGCGCGGGCATCCTCCCCGCGCTTGGTATCGTGCGTGGAGGTGCCCAGCAGTGCGTCGGGCTGACGGGCCAGACGAATGCGCATTTCCTGGTGGAAGCGGGATAATGAAAACGCGCGCGGCGTCGGGTCGGCGCCCACTTCGTTGAGCGCAAGCTCGAGGTTGTGGCGAAAGAAGAGCGTGTCTTCAACGGACTTCGCCATCAGCGGCCCGGTAAGCTGCTGGAAGCGGGTCCTGAAAAGCGCGGCGCTCTCGCGGCAATCTTCCGGCAGATCGCCGGTAAGAATGCGCACGATCAGGCTGAGCGCCGCTTCCGACGTCTCCACGCTGGCGACCACGCGGTTAAGCAGCGCCACGTCCGGCGGGGTTAATCCTTCCCGGGTGCCGTAGGTGCGGTAGACCGGAAACGCAATAAGCAGTTCGCGCAGCGCGTGACGGATTTCCTCGCGCGGCAGCGCAACCTCATTGCGACGGGCCAGATCCTCAGCAATGTTTAGCAGCGTGGTGAATTCACCCTCAAAATTGCGATCGGCCATCAGGCCTTTGGCATCGCGCAGTTCCGCATGGCGATCGACCGTGATGCCCAGCGTCTCGTCGTGGATTTTCTCCAGACGCCCCAGGCTACTGTCGTCAACCAGCACTTCCGCCAGCGAGGCGATAAACTCGTAGCCGGTGGTGCCGGATACCGGCCAGTCAGCGGGGAGCTGTTCCCCTTTGGCGAGAATTTTTTCGACCGTGATGTAGCAGTCGGGCCCGGCCGCCTGCCGCAGGCGCTGCAGATAGCCCAGCGGATCCGCCAGACCGTCGACATGGTCAATGCGCAGACCATCCACCACGCCCGCGTGGACCAGCTCAAGGATCAGCCGGTGCGTATCGTCGAAGACTACGTCATCTTCAACCCGAACGCCGACCAGCCCGGTTATCTCAAAGAAGCGCCGCCATGAGAGCTGCTTCGGCGCCTCCCGCCAGGACATCAGCCGCCAGCTTTGCGCGTTGTGCAGTTCGGCAATGCTCTTCTCCTCGCTGTAGGTACCCGGGTTGAGCGGATACTCGGCGTCGTAGTAGACCAGCGCGGCCTTTTTCGTGACAGTGTCACGTTTTAGGGTGATAGCTCCCTTCTCCAGCTCCGCCTCAAAGGTATCGCCAAGAAACGGCAGCGTAAGCGGTCGTGACCCGTCGATATCAAAATAGCGAAAATAGCGGCTTTGCTGGCCGTATTCAATCACGTCCCGCCACCAGAGGTTTTCCAGCGAGGTGGACATATGGTTCGGGACAATGTCCAGAATCAGCCCCATGCCGGCCTGCTTAAGCGCCGCGGCCATGCGGTCAAAGCCTTCTCGTCCGCCAATCGCGGGGTCGATTTCATTCGGGTTGGTCACGTCATAGCCGTGGGTAGACCCCGTCGTGGCAGTGAATACGGGCGACGCGTAAAGGTGGCTGATGCCGAGGTCCTTCATATACGGCACCAGCGCCACAACGCGGTCGAAGGTCATGCCGTTACGGAACTGAATTCGGTACGTGGCGGAAGGGATCATAACGGTGCTTCTCCATCAGCAAAGCGAACGACAATACCGTTCGGCGGTAAAACGTCAGTGACTTCCGGCCAGGCAAAGCGCGTCTCACCCGCGAGATCGGGCAGCGCGACGGGCTTAAAGCCGATATTAAGCGCCAGCGAGAGCGTCCCCGACGGGAAGCGCCAGCACACCGCCACCATGCCGGGCGCGGTCTTGAGCACATGGCCCTCAACGGCGCCACCCGGATGCAGAAGCGGAACGATATAGCGATGGCGCAGCGTCAACAGATGGCGCGTATAGCGCAGCCACGTTTTGCCCTCGTCGGTGGCGATTTTGTGCCAGTCGAGCTTTGAGCGGATAAACGTATTCACGTCGTTCGGGTCCGGGACGGTTTCATCGTGCCCGGCATGGCCCGTAAACTCTTTCGCGCGCCCTTCCCGCACAGCTTTTGCCAGATCGCCGTGAAAGTCGGTGAAGAACAGGAACGGATGCGTTTCCCCAAACTCCTCGCCCATAAACAGCAGCGGGATATGAGGGGAAAGCAGCAGCGCGGCAAGCAGCACCCGCGTCTTGTCGGCACCCGCGAGGGAGATAAGCCGCTCGCCCTGGGCGCGATTGCCTGTCTGATCGTGGTTTTGAATAAAATCGACGAAGAACTGCGGCGGCTGCGTGCGGCACTCCACACCGCGAGATTCTCCGGTTTGCAGAGACACCTCGCCCTGGTAGACAAATCCTTCCGCCAGCGCCCGGGCGAACTTTTTCTCCGGCTCAAAGGCAAAATCCTGGTAATACGCGTGGGTCTCGCCGGTGGCAAACACGTGGGCAGCGTTGTGAAAATCATCGTTCCACTCGCCGGTAAACAGCGGCGCGTTGCCCTGTTCATCGCGCGGATGCAGGAAAATCACGTTGCGGCTGTCTTCCGTGGTCAGGTGAACGTGACGGTGCGGAATGGCCTCGCGGATCCGGGCGGCAATCTCCTCGAGAACATGGGTGTCCGAGCCGTCTTTAATCTGGTCGATGGCATCAAAGCGCAGGCCGTCCAGACGGTATTCCGTCAGCCAGTAGAGCGGCGCGTCGGTGATGTACTGCCTGACCGGCTCGCGCTCGTAGGCGATGCCGTTGCCCCACGGCGTCATCCGCTGTGCATCGAAAAACGCGGGCGACAGCAGAGGCAGATAGTTTCCTTCGGGCCCAAAGTGGTTGAGCACGATATCCAGCACCACGGAAAGCCCCAGCCCGTGCGCGGCGTCGATAAACGCGTGGAAATCCTCCGGCGTGCCGTACGCTGAGTGTGGGGCATACAGCAGCACGCCGTCATATCCCCAGCCGCGGGAACCGCCAAACTGGGAGACGGGCATCACTTCAAGCTGGGTAATCCCGAGTTCTGCCAGATACGGCAGCTTGTCGATGGCCGCCCGGAAGGTGCCCTCCGGGGTAAAGGTGCCGATGTGCAGTTCGTAAATGACCGTCTCTTCCCACGGACGCCCTGCCCAGTCGCGGTTGACCGGCTGGTAACGTCGGGGATCGATCACCACCGAGGGGCCGTTAACGTCGCCCTTTTGCGCCCGCGAGGCGGGATCGGGCACCGCCATGCCGTCCTGAAGAACAAACTGATATTCTGCACCGTGCGTGACGCCGGGGACGTCTGCCTGGAACCAGCCGCCGCCTGTTGCCGTCATCGGCACGTCGGTGGCGGCAAGACGTAGCGTAAGTTCTTTCTGTCCTTCTGCCCAGACGCGAAAACGTACAACGTCATCGGAAATAAACTCAGCACCCCACTGCTTTTGAAATGTCCTGAATTCCATTCATTGTCCTCGAATGACCCACATTTTACGCGGAACGAAGTACAAGCTTAGTTCAGGATTAAAAGTGCGTGAGCTCAGCGGATTTAACCGCTTCGTCTATTCTTTATGAAATAACTCACTAACGGGAATACTATGCAGATTCGAAAAGGATTAAATACGGACCTCGTCCGTCTTGAATGTTGTGACTTTTCTTTCACCATTAGCCACATTGCGCGAGAGCCCTTTATCCATTGTGATTTGCATATCGAAGCCGTCGCCGAGCCCTGGATAAAAACCTACGAACTCGACATTCAAACGCTTGAAAACCATTGCGTTAATCCGGACGCCATATTTCTTGTGGCGGAAACGGACGACGGTGAATTAGCCGGATTTATTACCGCGTCAATCGGCTGGAATAAGTTTATCTCGGTGGATTACATAGCCGTGGATCGCACGAAACGCAGAACCGGCGCCGCGCAAAAATTGATGGCCGCCGCGCACGTGTGGGCCCGCAGCGTAAACGCGCCGGGATTACGGCTTGAAACACAAAATGTGAACGTCTCTGCCTGTCTGTTTTACCGTAACTACGGGTTCACCCTGGGCGGATACGATCGTTATCTCTACAACGCCCTACCTGAAAAAGACGAGGTCGCCCTGTTCTGGTATTACATGCTGGTCTAGCGGAAACACATTGCCACATCGCGGTCATATTTCTGTCACTGAATTTCATTACGCTTTCGGGATTTTAACCACGGTGTTGAGGAAAGAAGCGTGAATTCAATGGCTAAGGCATTACTGCTGGCATTACCTGTTTTGAGTGCAACGGCAGCGGCGACGGCCGCGGAGCACGACCTGTGTGAACCGAAAGCGTACGAAATGGCGCTGCGCTATCAGCAGAAATCGGCAGAGATTATGGCCCTTCAGCTGCAAACCTATCGGTTTGCCACCGAGCGTTTCAACGAAAAGTTAAAGGATCTGAAAACGCCCGAAAATTACGCCGTGGTAATGGACCTGGATGAAACGGTACTGGATAACACCCCTCTGCTGGTGCGCGACATGGAGCAGTGTCACGACTACACGAAATGGGACACCTGGAGCGACTGGGAGAAACAGGGAAAACCCGGCTTAATTCCGGGGGCGAAAGCGTTTCTTGACCACGTGAATCAAAGCAAGGTCCGCATCTACTACGTTTCGGATCGAATGCAGGAAAACAAAGCCGACACGTTGAAGACGTTAAATGCTCTCGGCCTGCCGCAGGTGTCTGACGAAAGCGTGCTGCTGGATACGGTCAGCAAGGAAGAGCGTCGCCAGAGCATCCTCAAAAAGCAGCAGATCGTGATGCTGTTCGGCGACAGCCTGCCGGATTTCGCCGTGCAGTTTAAAAACAAAAAGCCGAGCGAACAGCAGCGTCAACTGGTTGAGGCCAGCGCGGAACGCTTCGGCAACGACTGGATTGTGCTGCCTAATGCCGCTTATGGCTCATGGTCCAAAGCCACGCAGGACAGCTGGAACGCGCCGCTGAAAAAATAATGTCTACGGGCCGGGAAAGCTATCGCGCGCCTTCCCGGCCCTTCGGTTTCCTATCCATCCCGTTTATAGGTCCTATCATTTCTGGGCAGGTTCTTATAATTTTACGGAGCAGTAAGATGAGCACTTTCAAAGGAGACTCGTATGCTTACCGTGAAAAAACTTGCTCTTTCCACGCTGATTTCCAGTTCACTGCTTTTTTACCCTGCGCTCCAGGCCTCGGCGGAGACGCCCCAGCACGTCGTTAAACAACCGGCGGGCGGTTACAGCGTGCAGGTCGGCGACGTTCTGGTCACCTCGTTTACCGACGGGACCGTCGCGCAGGATCTGCACAAGCTGCTGCGCCGGACAACGCCGCAAAACATTGATGCGCTGCTCGCGAAAAACTTTCAGACCAACCCGGCTGAGGTCTCCATCAACGCTTTTCTGATTGCGATACCCGGACATAAAATCCTGGTGGATACCGGCTCGGGCCAGCTCTTTGGCCCTGATACCGGCGGACGTCTGGTTGAAAGCCTCGCCACGCAGGGGATAAAACCCGAGGACATTACTGAAGTCCTGCTGACCCACGCCCACTCCGATCATGCCGGTGGTCTGGTGAAGGATGGCAAGGTGGTGTTCAGCAACGCGCGCGTTTTCGTTGGCAAACCGGATATCGACTTTTTCTTTAACGACGACAATCAGAAGAAAACCGGCTACGGCAAGAACTACTTTGACGTCGCGCAGAAGACCTTAAAACCCTATCTGGATGCGGGAAAAGTGGTGCCGTTTAGCGGCACATCGGAGATTCTACCGGGGCTGACCGGCACGGTTCATCCCGGCCACACGCCGGGCTCAGCCTTCTACACGCTGACGAGCAAAGGCGAGAAGATCACCTTTGTCGGCGACATCATTCATGCCGCGGCGGTTCAGTTTCCGCAGCCTGCGGTGACCATCACCTACGATGAAGATGAGAACAAAGCGGCAAGCGTTCGCGAGCATGCGTTCGCTGACTTTGTGAAAAACAAGGACCTGGTTGCCGCCCCGCACCTGCCTTTCCCGGGCATCGGCTATGTGACGAAAGGCGAGAAAGGCGGCTATGCCTGGGTCCCTGTGACCTATACCAACCGTGACGCCAGCAGCGCGAAATAGGATGACGCCCATCTCTGATATGGACATAGACCTGATCCTGACGCTGGACGCCCTGCTTCAGGACAGGAATATCACCCATGCGGCCGCGCGGCTGGGCATCAGCCAGCCCGCGCTGTCCGCCCGTCTGGCGCGTCTGCGCACGCTGTTTGGCGAACCGCTGTTTATTCCCTCCCCGCATGGACGCGGGGTATTGCCCACGCCGCGCGCGGAAGCGCTCAGGCCGCAGGTGGCAAGCGTGCTGCGCGGCATCAGCGCGATGTTTGCGCCCACCGCGTTTGATGCGCAAACCAGCAGCCGGACCTTTGTAATCGCGCTGCATGAGAATCCGGCGCTGATGCTCGGCACCGGGCTGCTTAACCAGATTAGAACCGATGCCCCCGGTATCCGCCTGCGCTTCGCCCTGCCGGAGATAGCTGACCTGCCGCAGCAGCTGGAAAACGGCGATGTGGATATCTACATTGGCGTGAGCGCAGGAGCCCATGAGGGATGGGTGAGGCGCAAACTCCTTGACGACGCGTTTGCCACCGCCCAGCGTAAAGGCCACCCGCGCGGAACGGGTCCGTTAGATCTGGAAAGCTATTGCGCGCTTTCCCATCTGGTGGTGTCGTCGGCGGGGGATCCGTTTACCGGCTTTGTTGACCAAACCCTCGCCGGGCTGGGCTACCAGCGACACGTCGCCATGTCCACCCAGAGCTATGCCGTGGCGCCAGCACTTATTGCCGGTACGGACCTGGTGTGCACCCTGCCGGAACGGATGCTGAAGCAGTTTGCCAGCACGCTGGATCTCTTTGCACCACCTCTGCCGCTCCAGCCGATTACCATCAACATGTACTGGCATCCGAAAAACAGCCAGGATCCGGCGAATGCCTGGCTGCGCGAACAGCTGCTGCGGGCCGCCGGACGTCAGGTGTGATCGAGCGTTGCCAGAAACTTTTTAAGCACTTCTGAGCGAATAATCCGGTGGCAAACCAGGGTGAGTTCACTCTCCCGCAGCCGGTCGAGGATGTCCACGTAGACGACATTCTCGACGCTCACCGCCTTTGCCGACGCGGGGAGCAGCGCCAGCCCAAACCCCGCCGAAACCAGGCTTATCACCGTGGGCACGTCGGTCGCATTCTGCACTACGTCCGGCTGAAAGCCCGCTCCGCTGCAGGCATCATAGAAGTACTGCTCCAGCCCCATTCCCTCCGGATCGCGCAGGGAGATCCATTTTTCGCCTTTCACCGACGAAAGCGTCAGCGCGGCGGATCCGGCCAGCGGATGCTGACGATACAGCGCCAGCACCGTTTTCTCCGAGGCAAACGGGCGGCTTTGCAGATCGTCCGGCAGCGACGGCAGCGGCGCGCGGATGATGGCCACATCCAGCTGGTTGCTCTGCACGGCGGCGTAGAGCGTCTGCACGTTTCCCGTCATCAGGGACATGGTAATGGCCGGCCAGCGGCTGTGCATCTGGCGAAGCGCGGCGGGCAGCCTGCCGTCAAACATCGCGCTCGACACGCACCCGAGGTTTAACACGCCCTGCTCGCCCCGTGCCGTTTGTCTGGCGTCCAGCACCGCCTGTTCGGTCAGCGAGATGGCGAGCCTGGCCTTTACCAGAAACGCTTCGCCCGCGGGCGTCAGGGTTAAGCGGCGGTTCGCCCGGCTGAAAAGCGTGACGCCTAAACGTTCTTCCAGCGCCTTTATCTGCTGGCTCAGCGCCGGCTGCGCCATGTTCAGACGCTCGGCGGCCCGGTGCATGTGGAGCTCTTCGGCCACGACGATGAAGTGGCGCATCTGACGAAACTGCACGAGACGTCTCCCTGTATTGATATAGATTTACTTATCAATTTAACAGTAATGATGCAATTGATGCTATTGGTCATTGCCATAAAAATGGAGGGATTCAACCGAGGGAGGAAAATATGGAACACAAGATTAACGATCTCCGCAGCGCCATCGCCTTACTGCAGCGCCACGACGGGCAGTATATTGAAACCGATCGTCCGGTCGACCCCAACGCCGAACTGGCGGGCGTCTATCGCCATATCGGCGCAGGCGGCACGGTCAAACGCCCAACCCGCACGGGCCCGGCGATGATGTTCAACAGCATTAAGGGCTTTCCGCACTCCCGCATCCTGGTGGGCATGCATGCCAGCCGCGAGCGCGCGGCGCTGCTGTTAGGCTGCGAGCCTTCTGAACTGGCAAAGCACGTCGGCCAGGCGGTGAAAAAGCCGGTTGCGCCGGTTGTCGTTCCGGCCGCGCAGGCTCCCTGTCAGGAGCAGGTCTTCTATGCTGACGATCCTGACTTCGATCTGCGCAAGCTGCTTCCGGCCCCGACCAACACGCCGATTGATGCGGGTCCGTTCTTCTGTCTGGGACTGGTGCTGGCAAGCGATCCGGAAGACAGCTCGCTGACGGATGTCACCATTCACCGCCTCTGCGTGCAGGAGCGCGACGAGCTTTCCATGTTCCTTGCCGCCGGGCGCCACATCGAAGTGTTCCGCAAAAAGGCGGAAGATGCCGGAAAACCACTGCCGGTGACGATCAACATGGGTCTCGACCCCGCCATCTATATCGGCGCGTGCTTTGAGGCCCCTACCACGCCGTTTGGCTACAACGAGCTGGGCGTCGCCGGGGCGCTGCGCCAGCAGCCGGTCGAGCTGGTGCAGGGCGTGGCGGTCAAAGAGAAAGCCATCGCGCGGGCGGAAATCATCATCGAAGGTGAACTGCTGCCGGGCGTGCGCGTGAGAGAGGATCAGCACACCAACACCGGCCACGCGATGCCGGAGTTCCCGGGCTACTGCGGCGAGGCGAACCCCTCCCTGCCGGTGATTAAAGTGAAAGCCGTGACCATGCGAAACCACGCGATCCTGCAGACGCTGGTGGGACCGGGGGAAGAACATACCACGCTGGCCGGACTGCCGACGGAGGCCAGCATCCGTAATGCCGTTGAAGAGGCAATTCCCGGATTCCTGCAAAACGTCTATGCGCATACCGCGGGCGGCGGCAAGTTCCTCGGGATACTGCAGGTGAAAAAACGCCAGCCGTCAGACGAAGGACGTCAGGGCCAGGCGGCGCTTATCGCCCTGGCCACCTATTCGGAGCTGAAAAACATTATTCTGGTCGACGAAGACGTGGATATTTTCGACAGCGACGATATCCTGTGGGCGATGACGACGCGCATGCAGGGCGATGTAAGCATCACCAATATTCCGGGGATCCGCGGCCACCAGCTGGATCCGTCCCAGTCGCCGGATTACAGCACCTCGATTCGCGGAAACGGCATCTCCTGCAAGACGATCTTCGACTGCACGGTGCCGTGGGCGCTGAAGGATCGCTTCGAGCGCGCGCCGTTTATGGAGGTGGATCCGCGTCCGTGGGCGCCGGAGCTGTTTGCTGGCAACGCGAAATAAAAACACCACGCGTATGGCCCGCGGGTCATACGCTAATTTTCTTTTCAAGCGTGGCGATGTTTTCACCCGTCACGCGTTCCACAGTGAAACGATCGACGCTCAGCAAAATGAGCATCAGCCCCCTGCCGCTCTCCAGCAGCGGCGAGATTTCACAAAAACGGTCTCGCCTGGCGGCCTCAAGCCGCTCCAGCGGGAACGCGTCACCCGCGTCGGTAAAAACAATGTAGACATCGCTGTCGCGGATGTCGAACCGTACGCTGAATGCGCGCGAGGCATCCTCATGCAGCGCGTGGCGGATGATATTCGTCGCCACCTCACAGACGGCGAGATCGAGCGCGAAACGCCACTCGTCATCTACGGGAAGCGCCCTCAGCCGCTCTTCCAGCCAGCCGGCCAGCGGCGTCAGGGAACCGAGCACCGCCGGAAATTCTGCCTGCACCGGCGTCTGCATCTACTGCCCCAGCTGCGCAAGCGCGCTGCTTTTATCCGGATAGATACGGAATATGCGATCCATGCGGGTCAGGGTGAACATATTCATTATCCCGGGGTTCAGGGAGCACAGCGCCATGTCGCCTTTCCCGTTCATCAGCTTAAACAACGACACCAGCATTCCCAGCCCGCTGCTGTCGATGAAATCCACTTTGCTGAAGTCGACAATCAAGGCCTTGCGATCGTCGCCAATTTCTTCCGTCACGGACGCTTTAAACGTCGCGGCAACGGAGGCATCCAGCCGCCGGACTGCGGGCGTGAGAATGTTGGCATGCGGTAGTCGTTCGGTGTTAATAATCATTCTGTTCTCCCTGACGCTCGATCACGAGCAGTGAAACGTCATCGGTTAAGGCGGTCGGTTCATCACGATTTGCGTTGCGCCAGCCGGTCAGGTGGTCACCGAACCGCGCCAGGAGCTGGTCAACCGGAAGTCGGGCATGGTCATGAAGCCAGCGTTCGAGACGCTGCGGGCCAAACTGCTCGCCGCTGACGTTCTCACACTCCGTAATACCGTCACTGAATAAGCATAAGCGATCCCCCGGATTGAGGGTAAACGCGACGTCCTCCCAGCTGAGGTCAGGCATCAGCCCGACCGGCGGACCGCCATCGCCCACGGACGTGACGGCGCTGTTTGCGTTCACAATGACGGGAGTAGGATGCCCGGCCTGACACAACACCCCTCGTCCGCTCTCGGGGTCGATCACCCCGTAGATAATGGTGAAATAGCTGGTGATGTCGCTCTCTTCACTGCAAAAGCGGCTGTTCAGGATCCTGATCACCTCCGCAGGCGACTGAATGCCGCCCCGATCGGTAAACAAAAAACGGTCTACCACCCGACCATGTAAGAACTGGCGCGCCACCGCGAGGGACATCATCGCGGCCCCCACGCCGTGACCGGACACATCCACGCAATAGAACCCAATGTGAGAATCGAGTGGAAAAATATTGAACACATCGCCTGAGACCCAGGCTGACGGCATGAAAAGCCAGTCGGAAAAGTAGTTCCCAAAACGTAAGCGGTGCGAAGGCAGCACCGAGTGCTGAACGCGCGCCGCGAGTTCAAGATCCTGTTCAATCTGATGCAACGCTTCACTCAGGCGCTTGTTATGCGCCGCGAGGGTCGCCTCCAGGGTCAAAATACGGACCCCGGCGTGGAGCCGCGCCCGCAGTTCATCCTGCTCGACCGGCTTGCTTAAAAAGTCGTCCGCCCCGGCATCAAAGCCCTGCGTTAAATCCCCTGCATTCTCGCGGGCCGTCAAAAGAATGAGATATACATAGTGGCCAAACTGACGGTTGCGGATGGTCTGACACAGCGTGAGTCCGTCCATTTCCGGCATGTCCCAGTCGCTTATCACCATGCTGATCGGCTGGCTGGACAGTATTTCCAGCGCGGCGACGCCATTTTCCGCCTCGCTCACGATATACCCCCACTGGGTGAGCATTCGGGAGAGTAACCGACGATAAATCAGCGAATCTTCAACGATTAACACGTGCAGCGCCGACATACATCCCTCCTAAAGCGGTAAGAACCAGATGAGGCTCACGGTCCCTTCCCTGAATTTTGCATTCCCGTTACCGTGCCCCGGATAGCGCGTTCCCGCATAGTTCGCGTACTGGATGGAGAACGAACCCGGCGTATAGCCGGCATAACCGAAGCTGTAGCTGTAATCGCCGTTCCAGGGCTGCTGCTGGCTGCTGTCCGGGAACCAGAATGCCGTCGCGCGAACGAAGAAATGTTGTTTGAAGGTGTAGCCGCAGCCGCCGAGCATGACGTTTTTATTTTTGCGAATGTCATCGCTGCTGAGATCGTAGTACCGCGGCACCCAGCTGTACCCGACCTGGCAAATGATGGAATCCCCTTTATTAATCAGGAGCGTGTTTTCGACCGGTTTCGGTAGCGAAAACTTGTAGGCCAGCGTAAAGGCGCCCTGTTCGAAATAGGTGTGTCGTCGGCTACCCGACGTCCAGAAGTGGTTATCGCCGTAGTTGCTGTAAACCAGGCTCACCGTGTTGGCGTGCCAGTCATCGTAGCCGAAGCTGTAGCGAAAATCGGCGGTGTAGCGGCTGGTGTCTCTGACCGGCAGTCGGGACGTGATGTTGGCAAACCAGAAGCTGTAGGGGGAATACTGAAGGCTGAGATTTAGCGTCTGGTTAAACTTTTTCTTTTCCGTGGCGGTGTCTGAACTGTTCGGAATGCTCATCCACTGCTCTTTCAGTCCCGAGCTAAAGCTCAGCGCACCTGAGAATTTCTTGTCGTTACCCGAGAACAGGCGCCCCCAGCGGCTGGTAAAGACGCCAGCCTGAACGGGTTCACCGTTCTTATCGCGCAGGGATTCATTTTCACTGCTTTTCGCCGCCTCCGCGGCGGGTATCGCGGCGAGCAGCACGCCCGCCAGAAGCCATTTTTCGCGCATAACCGCCATCCTTAGTTAGGTATCCAGCGTGCGCCGACGTCGTATTTTGCCATCAGCCACAAAATACCCAGTGCCGCCGCATGCACTAACGTGTTCTCTATCCAGGCATGACGCCATAAGTCGAAGGTGATGAACTGGCTCACCAGCAGCACCACGTACACATGCAAAATAAAGGTATAAAGCGAGTGCTGGCCGAGCGGGATCAGGAACCATCCCAGCAGGCGATTGAGCGGCGTCCAGCAATACGTCAGCACCAGGTAGACGGTGACCATCAGGGCGATATCGTTTAACACCCGCACCGGGCCCAGCCCGTTCTTCGCCGCCCAGGTGTGATAAAACGAATTGAAGCTGTCAGGCGGGATGACGTGCATCAGCAGCGCGGGCGGCATAAACGGGTTGGTATGGTTCTGGGCGACAAATCCCAGCACCAGCGACACCATAACCAGCGCCACTACCACCCCTTTCCCCGGAGGCGTCCGGGCGAAAGAGAGCAGTTCGGCTTTATACCAACCGCTGGCCATGCCCAGCACAAAGATGAACTGCCAGGCGAGCAGCGGGAAGGCAAATTCGAATTCCGACGGCGTCAGCCGGAGCGGCCAGCGCTGCCACAAGCCGTACACCAGCAGCGACAGCCCCAGCAGCCACCAGACTTTTCCTTTCTGCAGCATCCCCAAAAATAGCGGGCTGAGTAGCAGCAAAAAGATATACAGCCCCAGAATTTGCGTCTGATGGGGGCCAATCTGCAAATAGAGAATAATGTTGAACCAGGTCTCTTTAATTTGCGGCGTAACAGGATAAAGCGACCAGCTTTGGCCCGAAAAGCGGTCGGTAAAATGGGTGACCTCGAAAACGTTAATATATGGGATATAGGCCAGAAGAATAAATGACACTATGATAATGATATTTACACGATATATTTTCCACGCCCTGAGATAAAGCCCCCACCAAACCGTGAGCAAAACCACTTTTTGCAGACGCGCGCGGTTCAGCATGCCAAGCATAAACCCCGAGAGAATAACAAAACCTTCTGCACCGGTTGTTAACCCAAAACGCTCCCAGGAGAATATATTAAATACCGACATTACCTCCGTATGCGCCACGACCATCATGACGAGAGCAATGCCGCGCATAAAGTCGATTCTCAGGTCCCTGGCACCTGCAACGGCGTACCTCCATGCTGTTGATTTAGCGTCATCTTCTTGCGCTACCGACGGCGCAACATGGCTCATAGGGTGTCCTTTGCCTGAAAACGAAAATTAAGGTCTAAATAAAGTAGATAGCCTAAAGGAATAGTAACCGCAATTTATCGTCAGCAGATGAAAGATATTAAGCAGAATTTAAGCTGAATTAACCACCGCTAAATATTAATAAAAACGTGGCTGGACACTTTTATTCGGCGTTCTACACTTATCTTAAATCTTGTTTAATCGCTATTTTCTTTCGCTTTTGGGAAACTGTCTGCGCAGCAGAATGGGTCTGCATTTTCACGGAATCAGGAACGCCGGAACTATGGATTTTTATTTTTCCCGTTTTGAACATCGTCGTCCTCCGGAACCGTTAACAACACCGCGCTGGGTAATGATGACCTGGCAGGTGTTGGCGGTCGCGGCGCTTATTCTGGGTGCCAATTATATTTACTGGCGCTGGACCGCCTCCCTGAATACTGACGCATTATGGTATGCCATTCCGCTGGTCCTCGCCGAAACCCTGGCGTGGATTGGCACCGTGCTGTTTACCATCAATTTGTGGAAAGAACAGGATCCTCCTCAAAGTCCGCCGCCCGGCGAAATTAACGAATGTCTGTCGCCTGAGGAGGCCGTTGAGCCCCGTCCCGTAAAGGTGGATCTGTTCATTGCCACCTACTCGGAAGACACCGAGCTGGTCAGGCTGTCCATTCGCGACGCCCTGAAGATGACGTACCCGTTCCCGATTGACTACCGGATCCACGTGCTTGATGACGGCCGCCGCCCGGAGATGAAAGCCGTCTGTGAAGAGGAAGGCGTTAACTATATCACTCGCCAGACCAACATCGGCTTTAAGGCCGGCAACCTGCGCAACGGCCTTGAGCAAACCGACGGCGATTTCATTGTTATCTGCGACGCCGATACCCGGGTATTTCCCACCCTGCTCAGCCATACGCTGGGCTATTTTCGCGATCCGGACGTGGCCTGGGTACAGACGCCGCAGTGGTTCTTCGATCTTCCGGAAGGAGAAAACCTGTCGCGCTGGGGCCAGCGAAAAGCCGGAAAAGTGGGCTACGGTCTGGGCTGGCTGATTCAAAAGTGTGTTGGCCCGGTCACGATAGGCCGCGACCCGTTTTTTAACGATCCGCGCATGTTCTATGACGTGATCCTGCGGCGGCGCAACTGGGCGAACGCGGCTTTTTGCTGTGGCGCGGCGTCCATTCACCGTCGCGAGGCGGTCATGCAGGCCGCGCTGAGAAGCTACGTCTGGTCCGTCGAAGAGGAGATCCATCGTCATACGCGCGACATTCGCGATGAGGAGACCCGGGACGCGCTGCAGAATGCAATGCGTCCGCACGTGGCGTTTGACACCGAGCTAACCCCCTACAAATTCCACGTCTCGGAAGATATTTACACCTCGGTGCTGCTGCACGGTGACGCCGCACGACGCTGGCGCTCGGTTATGCATCCGCGGGTTGAGTCGAAGATGCTCTCTCCGCAGGATATGCTCACCTGGATGATCCAGCGCTTTAAGTACGCCGCCGGCTCGCTGGATATTTTGTTTCATGACAACATCTTCAGTCGTCGCCGCTTCAGGCTCTCTCTGCCCCAGACGCTGATGTATGCCACCACCTTCTGGTCATACATGGCCTGCGTATGGAACACGGTGTTTTTGATTTCACCCATTATCTATCTGTTCACCGGCATTCCGCCGGTGTCCGCCTGGTCGACGCCGTTCTATCTGCATTTTCTGCCGTTTTTTATTTTCTCCGAGCTGGCCTTTATGTTCGGCACCTGGGGGATCTCGGCCTGGGACGGCAGGGCCTCATACCTCTCCTTCTTTTCCATGAACCTGCGCGCGCTCAATACGGTGCTGCGGGGCGAACAGATCAAATTTCACGTCACGCCAAAAGAGCGGCAGACGGGCCGTTTTCTCTACCTGGTGAAGCCGCAAATTGCCATCGTGGTGCTGACCCTCGCAGGGCTTATCTGGGGCGGTATCCAGGTGGCGCGTGGACAGGTGGATGACCCCTCCGGCTATGTCATCAATATTTTCTGGGGAGGGGTGAACATCGCCGCCATGCTGCCGCTGATTTTCGCAGCCATGTGGACGCCCGCTGAAGAGGACGAGGTCACCCAATGAGGATACGTGATGCCCTGCTGCCCGCGCGCAGCTACCTCACCATTTTGCTCGGCTTCCTGATCGGCTTTGCCATTGTGGTCTGGGTGGAGAAACAGATGCCCACGCGCGTGGAAAGCAGCGGCGGCATCGCGCTCAGTAAAGACTTTCCGCCGCTGCCCACAAAACGGGCGCTGACCTATGACGAAGCCATCTGGGCGCGGGTCGCCTGGCAATACTACGTGAATAATACCCAGCCAAATGGGCTGGCGAACGCCAGCGACGGTGAACCCTGGCTGAGCCTCTGGAGCGTGGGAAGCTACCTGTTTGCGACCGCTGCCGCAGAGCAGCTCAATATTATTTCCGCCGATGAGTTTGACGAGAGGGTCAGCACCGCCGTGTTCACGCTGGGGCAACTGCCGCTCAATGACAAAGGTCTCCCCGCCGCCTATTACCATGCGGACACGCTCAAGATCCTGGGCAAGCCTGACGCCTCCGCAATCGGTCTGAGCCGGCTGCTGACGGCATTACAGACCCTGCTATGGCGCTATCCCCAGCACGCGGCGGCTATCCACGATCTGTTTAGCCTCTGGAACACCGGCGCTCTGATTGAAAATAGCGCTCAAAGTCAGGCAGCCGTGCCGCTCCATCACTGGACGCTGACCGATGACGAACAGCGGGACAGCTTTGGCTACCGTCTCTATGCCAGCCATACGCTGCGCCTGATTGACAGCGCGGCAGGACTCGCGGTGACCAACCCGCCTGAAGGGCAAAAGATGATCGATCTGGATGGCGTAATGGTGCCCGATGAAGGGCTACGCACGCCCTGGGGCAAGCAAACTTCGCTGATCAGTCTCCCCTACCTGTTAACCGGTCTTGAGCTGGGCTTTGATGCGCAGAGCGCTGAAATTGCGTGGCGAATTATGCAGATCCAGCAGCGGCGCCACGGCCTGCGCGCGCCAAAACCGCCGATCAGCACGGATTATGCCGAACCCGCGCCGGATTACGTTAACGATCTGCCGGACAGGCAGCCGGTACAGGCGCGTAACCTGCGCGACGAGGTGCCGGAGAAAGTGGCGATTACCTCCACCCGCACCGCGTTTGCCTGGTATGCCCTTTTCCGCAACAGCTGGAGCGAAGCGCTGCGCCAGCAGGTTCTGGCCCTTCAGGTGCCGGGTAAAGGCTGGCAGCGCGGGTTAAATCTCAACAACAGCGTCAATGCCGTGGTGGACGCCGATACCAATGCCATTGTGCTGGAAAGTCTGTCTTACATCGCGCATGGCCAGATGCTCTGTCTGGCCTGCCTCTACACTTCCCCCTCAGCAGGAGCAACGCCATGAAGCCACGATCCCCGATCCTTTTTCACCTGCTCACGGGAATATCGATCTGCTGGCTGGCCTTATCGACCGTGCGTGCGGATACCGAGCTCCCTGCATCAGGTTACTCCCCGCGCAGCGGCGAGCTGACCGCCCGGGAGATGACCATCGCGAAAAACGCCTGGCAGTATTTCGTCACCAACTATCAGCCCACGACGGGCCTGGTGAATGCGGTCAACAAATATCCCTCCACCACCATGTGGGACAGCGCCTCCTATCTGGCCGCCCTGACGGCGGCGCGCGAACTCGGGATCATTGATAAAGCGGAATTTGACCGCCGGATGCTGAAATTCCTCGCCACGTTAAACACCCTGGTGCTCTTTCGCAACGAGCTCCCCAACAAAGCGTATAACACCATCAGCGGCCAGAAGGTGGACTACACCAACAAGCCCGGCGAAATTGGCTTCTCGGCGCTGGATATCGGGCGAATGCTGGTCTGGCTGAAAATCATCAAAGAGCGTTATCCGGAATACGGCAACAGCATTGATAACGTGGTGCTCGGCTGGGATTTCAGCCACGCGATCGACCCCTGCGGCACGCTGTACGGGGCCTATCTGGAGAACGGCCAGCCGAAGTACGTTCAGGAAGGTCGACTGGGCTATGAAGAGTACGGCGCGGCCGGTTTCCAGCTGTGGGGGTTTAATACCTGCAAAGCCAGCCGTCCGCAGCCTTACGAGCTGGCCGAGATCTACTGCGTGCTGGTCCCGTACGATACGCGCGACCCGCGCAACACGTCGCAGCATAACTACGTGGTGACGGAATCCTACCTGCTCTACGGGCTGGAGTTCGGCTTTGATAAACCGACCGACCGGGATAACGCCCCGCGCGACTACTCCCTGACGTGGATGAAAAACTTTGCCGACCGCGTTTATCAGGCTCAGGAGAACCGCTATACCATTACCGGCGTCCTCACCGCGCGCTCCGAGCACCAGCTCGATAAGGCCCCTTACTTCGTCTATGACACCGTCTTCAGCGACGGGTACAACTGGAACACCATTACCGATAAGGGACAGTTCGTCCCTAACGCTGCCGCGATTTCGCTGAAGGCGGCGCTGGGCATGTGGGTGCTGTGGAACTCACCTTATACCGACCGCCTGCTCAATACCATTGAGAATGCCAACGAAGAGGGAAAAGGCTACTACGAAGGGCTGTATGAAAACGGTGACGGCCCGATCAAAGAGTTCACCGCGAACAACAACGGCATCATGCTGGAGGCACTGTTGTTCAAAAAAGAGGGAAAACTGCTGGCCTTCAACACCGACAATCCGAAGAGCAAGGATTTTGCCCCGTCCCTGTGGGATCAAAAGCTGCTCGATCAGTTTGAAGAGAACAACGCGCTGCGCAGCCGTCCGTTCCTGACCAGCACACCAGCCGTAAAAAGCTGGTGCGACCGGACCGGCGTCACGCAACGCACCAAACCCGCCTGCCAGGCCTGTCAGTGCGCGTCATGCAGCGTGGACGAGCCCGTTAAACTGCCTCCGGTGACTGCGCAATGCTTAAAACCATAGCCAGAGGGCTCGCGGGATTACTCCTCGCAGGCGCGATCGTCTTTGCGCTGTTTGGACATCAGGGAGCAGGCTGGCGCTGGCTCATCAACGGCGGGTGGCACTCCAGCGCGCGTATTGCCGCCCTGACGCCGGAAGAGCGGACGTGGGCGGCGATCGCCTGGCGCTATTTCGTCAATAATACCCAGCCGCAAACCGGGCTGGTCAACGGGAGCGACAAACAGCCCCGCGTCACGCTCTGGCAAATGGGCGACACGCTTATCGCCCTGCTGGCGGCAAAAGAGCTGGGGCTGATTGACGACGCCGAATATGACGCTCGCCTGACGCGGCTGATGGGCACCCTCAACCGCCTGATGCTGACCGAGGCCCGGACGCCGGGTCGACTCTATTCCAGCCAGACGGCGACGCCGATCGACTTTAGCGGCAAGCCCGTTAAAAATGGCTGGTCCGCGCGCGACATGGCGCGTCTGATGCTCGCCCTGCGCCTCACCGCAGAGCGGGAACCGCAGTACAGCGAATACCTGGATAAAATCATCCTGCGCTGGAATTTCTGTCCGGTCATCGATCGTGAAGGCGAACTGTGGTCATCTTCCCTGCAAAACGGCCAGCCGGTGGTGCGCGAGGAGCTGCGCCTGGGCGAGAGCGAATATGCCGCAACGGCGTTTCGGCTGTGGGGGTTTTCCCCGGAGAAAGCGTTTACGCCCCCGGCGCACCACGTCATCATCGCCCAGCGGCGTCTGGCCGTCGATGCCCGGGATCCGCGCACCACGTGGCAACCCTCCCTGATCGCCACCCTTCCCTATATGCTGCCGGGCCTGGAGTTTGGCTGGGAGCCCGAAGGCGTTGCGGCCGATCGGCAAAAGCACCTGCGCAAGCAGGCCGAAAACGTCTGGCTGAGCCAGAAGAGCCGCTGGGAGACCGATAAGATCCTGACGGCCAGAGCAGATTTCTCGCTTCCGCAGGCGCCCTGGCATATCCAGGATACGGTCTGGGGAAACGGCTATGCCTGGAACTCTGTCGGTGACGATGGCCGGGACTACACCCGTTTCGCGCAGGTATCGACCAAGGCGGTCTTTGCCCTGTGGGCCCTGTGGGACACCCCTTACACCGACGTGCTGATGGCGGTGACAAAGCATCTTAACGATCCGCAAAAAGGCTGGTACGAAGGCCGCCAGGAAGCCACGGGCGATACTAACGCTGCGCTCACCCTTTCCACCAATGCCACGGTGCTGGAAGCCCTGTTCTTTAAGCACAACGCGGGCCCCCTGTTTGACGCCCGCCGGGCCAAAAAAGAGAGCTACTTTACGCGCCGTGTGGCAGATGACTATACGCCCGTCGGGCACTGTCTACCGGGCGAAAACGCCGTAAGGAGGACGCCGTGAAATTTTACCGCGATCTGTTTGAATCCAGCCTGAACCGCGTCTTTCCGGATAATGACAAAACGGCGTTTTTCCAGACGTTCTATGACGCCTTCGTTCATATGTCGCCCGAGACGGAGCAGCATTTTTCTCGCCTGCCGGATAGCGAGGGTCAGCAGACCCTGTTTAAGAGTTTCTTCGCCATGCTTGCGGTGGACGGCGCGTTAATCGTGCCTGATTTTCTCGAGCGCCTGGCGCGGGAGCAAGGCGACGACGGTCTCCACCTCCCCCCGCGTTTTTTCGCCCTGTGGCGCGAAGCCATGTTGAACACGGTGAGCCTGCGCGATCCGCAGTGCGACGATGAAATCCTGACGGCCTGGGCCATGGCGATCGCGCCCGGGCTGGAATACCTGCGCCGACAGGCAGAACTTCACTACCGCGCGTAGGAGGATCACGATGAGCGCATTCACGTACGATCTTAACGCGCTGCCGGCGGCCGTCATGATTTATGACCGCGAGGAACGCCTGCAGGCCTGGAATCACAACGTGGCCCTGTTTTATCCGGTCATCACCCCGTGGCTGAAGGCGGGCACAACGCTGGAGTCGCTGGCGGAACGCTTTATCGACGCCGTTTACAACGTCGACCCTGGCCTGCGTCAGACGCTGCGCGAGTCGATCGTGCGCAACTGTCGGCAGGATAAACACTGCGAAGTGCGGCAGGCGGGCCAGCGGCGCATCTTCGTCCAGCACCAGCGCCTTGCGGACGGCGGCATTGTCAGCCTGCACAGCGATATTACCGAGCTGGATGAAGCGCAGCGGGCGCGGCACCAGCTGCATGACGATTTTCTGCTGACGGCGGAATCCATCCATATCGGGATCTGGGACTGGCAGGTTTCCGGCGACACGCTCCAGGTCAACGATACCCTGCTTGCCATGCTGGGCCAGTCGCGCACCCAGTGGCGATATCCGGTGCGTTTTTTACTTAACCAGGTTCACGAGGACGATCGCGCAGCGCTGCGCAAGGCTCTACAGGCTTCGAAGCAGGATCATCGCCCGGTCTTTGAATGTGAAATTCGCGTGCATCACCCTACCGAAGGACTGCGCTGGATGCTGCTCTCCGGCCAGGTGGTCACGCTCTCTATTGAGGGAAACGCCGAGCGCGTGATTGGCACGCTGCAGGATATTACGCGCCGCAAGGAGGCTGAAATTCAGGCGTTCGCCTCGGCCATTGAGGCACAAAAAGCCAATGAGGCGAAAAGCGCGTTTCTGGCGAATATGAGCCATGAAATTCGCACCCCAATGAACGGCATTATTGGCATGACCCAGCTGTGCCTGGATACGGCGCTCAGCGCCGATCAGCGCGATTACCTGACGCTGGTGATGAGTTCTGCCCAGTCTTTGCTGCATATCATCAACGACATTCTCGACTTTTCCCGGATTGAAGCCGGAAAAGTGGAGCTGGAGGCGGAGCCCGTCCCGGTCCGCCCCTTTATTCAGTCGCTTATTCGCCCGCACATGCCGGGGGCGAGCGAAAAAGGCATCGAGCTGCTGGTTGATATTGCGCCCGACGTCCCCGACGTGCTGCTGGTCGACGGCGCGCGGCTGCGCCAGATCCTGACCAATCTGCTGGGCAACGCGCTGAAGTTTACCCATCAGGGAGAAGTGATCCTCATTGTTGAACCCGGCGATAGCGCGGAACGCTGGCGTTTTCGCGTGCGCGACAGCGGCATTGGCATACCTTCAGATAAGCAGAAAGCCATTTTTGAAGCCTTCAGCCAGGCGGATAACTCAACCACCCGCCGCTATGGCGGTACGGGGCTCGGGCTAACCATCTCTGCGCGACTGGTCGCGGCGATGGGCGGCGAATTAACGGTGTCCAGCGAGCCGGGGAAAGGCAGCGAATTTTCCTTCGCGCTGCCGCTTGCGGCCCAGGCGCCTGGCCCGGAGGAACGCCGGCATAGCCATAGCTTTAACGGGGAGCCCGTGCTGGTGGTTGATGATAACGCGACCAACCTGCGGCTATTGGCCGCCATGCTTAGCCAGATGGGGCTGAAACCCACCTGCGTCAACAACGCCAGCGAGGCCATCAACCGGGTTAAAGCGGGAACGGCATGGCCGCTGATCCTGCTGGACGCGCAGATGCCGGATATGGACGGCGTGTCTCTGGCCCTTGAGCTTTCGGTACTGCCGCAGATTTCTGAAAGCCATATCATCATGCTGAGCTCCATGAGTCGACATTTTGATATCAATATGCTGAAGCGGATCGGTATCCAGAACTACCTGCATAAACCTATAGCCCAGAATGAATTGCATCAGGCGATTGCCGCGGCGTTTGAACGTGCGCCGAAGACGGTGAGTGAAAGCGCGCCCGCACCCACCGTCGCGCCGGACACTGCGGGGCTCAGGGTCCTGCTGGCGGAAGATAATCTGGTCAACCAGAAGGTCGCCGCGCGCCTGCTCGAGCGGCTCGGGCACACCTGTCAGATCGTCGATAATGGCGTCGCGCTGCTGGAACGCTGGCGCGCGGGCGTGTGGGACGTTTTGCTGATCGATCTTCAGATGCCAGAGATGGACGGTGAAACCGCCATTCGCCTGCTGCGTGAAGAAGAACGCGCCCGCCCCGGACCGGCGCAGCCCACCGTCGCCATGACGGCACACGCCATGCAGGGGGATAAAGAGCGCTGTCTTAACATGGGTTTCGACGGCTACATTGCCAAACCCATCAGCCAGGAGCGTCTCGCTGAAGAGATTGCTCGCGTGCTTCCGCGCCACGATGCCCCTTCCGACTTCCCGGATGAAGCACGCCTGCTGAAGCAGTGTGCTGACGACCCTGCTCTGGTTCAGGAGCTGCTGGCCCTGTTTGGCGAAGGGCTGGAGGAGGCCATGAAGGCCATCACCCGGGCTATTGACAGCGACGATCGTGAAGCGCTGCGCCGCGCGGCCCACAAGCTACGGGGAGAAGCCGTCACCCTGGACTTCAGCACGCTCGCACAGCAGCTACAGGCGCTGGAGAGCGAGGCGCACACGCTGGAGGGGCAACAGCTTGCGACGTTCAACCAGCAGCTTCAGAAGGAATCGCTGCGCCTGATGGCGTGGCTCAACGCGCGCGGGGTAAACGCATGAACGCTCGCAACTGCGCGCTGCTCTTTGCCCTGTTGACCACCCATGCGGTGGCGAACGCTGCGCCGGTCAGCTGGTCTCTGGCCGGAGAATGGCAGGTTCAGGACGCCAATGATAGCGCGCATCCTGCCGCATCAGGCTGGCGCCCGCTTCAGGTCCCCGCCAACTGGTACAGCGCCGGGTACGATCATCAGGGCGCGCTGTGGTACAAGCACGCCTTTTCCCTGCCCGTGCAGCCGCCCGACGTAATGAGCACCCTGGTGTTTGACGGCGTCGATTACCTGGCCGAGGTCACCCTGAACGGCCAGCCGCTCGGCCAACATGAGGGCTATTTTCAGCGCTTTTCGCTGGATGCCAGCCAGGCGTTACAACGTCACAACCGACTGGTGGTCAGGGTGGACAGCCCTTACGAAGATCCCAATAAGGTCTGGCCGCTGCATAAAACGCTCATGAAAGGGATCCTTAACCAGCATGACACGCGTCCCGGCGGGGCCTGGTCGCCGCAAGGACAGGACGCTAACTCGGGCGGCATCTGGGCACCGGTGAGGCTGCATCTTAGCCGGGGCGCTACCCTGGATGAGACCATCCTGCGACCAGACTGGTCACAGGGGCTGACGCACCCCGCGCTGAAAGCAGATATTCGCTATCGCGCGCTCGAATCGGGCCCGGCGACCGTGCGGCTCACCGCCACGCCCGCCAATTTCAGCGGCAATCGCTTCCAGGCTGACTTTCCGGTTACCCTCGAAAGCGGCGCCCATTCCGTGCAGGTGACGCTGCCCATGCCGAAGGCAAAACTGTGGTGGCCCGTCGGTACGGGGAAACCGCACCTGTATACCATTCGCGTGGCATTACGCGATGAAAACGGCCTGATGGATACGGCGGTGACCCGCACCGGGCTGCGCAAGATCGTCGAGCAGCCCGACAATAAGGGCTGGCTCATTAACGACAAACGCCTTTTCATTAAGGGCAGCAATTACATCGGCTCCCCCTGGCTCAGCAACATGACGCGAGAAAAATACCGTCGCGATCTTCGTCTGGTGGAAGCCATGAACGCCAACGCCATACGCGTGCACGGACACGTTGCCGGGCGCGCGCTGTATGACGTGGCCGATGAGATGGGGATGATGATCTGGCAGGATGTTCCGCTGCAGTGGGGCTACAACAACAGTGCGGCTTTCACGGAAAATGCGGTTCGACAGACGCGGGAGATGATCGAACAGTTCGGTAACTCCCCCGCCATCATCGTCTGGGGCGGGCATAACGAACCGCCGTGGAACTCGCCGTGGATGGAAAAACGCTTCCCGGACTGGAATAAAAACCTCAACCGCGAACTCACGCAAAAGGTAGCGGATACGCTTGCCGAAGATACCTCCCGCATCGTGCACCGCTTCTCCGCCGTTGAGGAGCATTACTGGGCGGGCTGGTACTTTGGTACCGTACGCGACCTGCTTGCTCCGGCTAAAACGGGGATCATCACCGAGTTCGGCGCGCAGGCGCTTCCCCGCCTGTCAACGCTAAAAACCATCATCCCGGCGGCGTCGCTCTGGCCAAAAACGACCGCCGCTGACGATCCTGGCTGGACCGTCTGGAAATACCATAATTTTCAGCCCTTCCAGACCTTTAAGTTTGCCGGTATTCCGCGCGGGAAGAACATTCAGGCGATGATTCGCAATACTCAGGCGTACCAGTCTCAGCTGGTGGCCACGGCGGCAGAGAGCTACCGTCGACAACGCTACCAGCCGGTGACGGCCCTGTTCCACTTCATGTTTGTAGAAACCTGGCCCTCCATCAACTGGGGCGTGGTGGACTACCTGCGTAAGCCTAAAGCCGGGTTTTACGCCTTAAAACGCGCCTACCAGCCTGTTCTGCCGTCCATTGAACCGGTGACGGCGCAGTGGCAATCCGGGGCGGCGGGGAGCGTGCGTCTGTGGGCCATCAACGACACCTGGAAACCGTGCCGCGAATGCCGTCTGACCTGGCGCATCACCCAGCGCGACAAGGTGCTGGCAAAAGGCACGACGGCGATGACGATCGCAGCAGATTCGGGAACGATGGTTAAAACGCTTACGGCCACGCCCGTGGGCCAGGACGACGTGTCGATTCGGTTTACGATTGAAAACAGCTCGGGAAAAATTATCGGTGAAAATCAGCGCACGGAGTCCGTCATAAAGTGAGCGAGGGGAAAAGGAAAATTGCCGCTTCCCCTGCTTTCTTGTACCCTTTCAGCGTTTATCCCAATCACTTAAAAATCGAGACATCCGGACGCCTATGACTGCACATATTTCCAAAGATCCTTTGCATGGCGTAACGCTGGAGATGATGGTCAACGCCCTGGTGGCGAAATATGGCTGGAGCGAATTGGGCGACCGAATCAAAATTAACTGTTTCAGAAAAGACCCCAGCGTTAAATCGAGCCTGAAATTTCTGCGCCGTACCCCGTGGGCGCGCGCGGAGGTCGAAGCCCTGTATCTGGACTCTCTCGATGATGAGGGAAATACAGAGCAGGCGGCGCCCGCATTTAATCCCTGGGCCAACAGCAGGATTATCAAGAGCTAATACGCAAATGACGCGACACGTAAAACGGATTGGTGCGCTGGCTGCCTGCGCACTTTTACTTGTAAGCTGCTCCTCAAAACCACCCAAATCACTGGTTACCCCTCTCCCCACCGTCAGCAAACCGACGCCGCAGGCAAACCAGCCGATGCGCGGCATCTGGCTGGCGACCGTCTCGCGTCTCGACTGGCCCCCGGTGGCCTCGGTGAATGGCCGCAGCGCGGACCAGCGCATCGCGATGCAAAAGCAGGCGCTGATTGCAAAGCTCGACAACCTTAAGCAGCTCGGCATCAACACGGTATTTTTCCAGGTGAAGCCGGACAGCACGGCCCTCTGGTCATCTAAAATTTTACCGTGGTCAGATATGCTGACCGGCAACATCGGTGAGTATCCGGGATACGATCCGCTGCAGTTTATGCTTGATGAAGCGCACAGGCGCGGCATGAAGGTCCATGCCTGGTTTAACCCCTATCGCGTATCGACCAACACCAAACCGTCCACCATCGCCGCCCTGAACCGGACCGCCTATCAGACCCCGGCCAGCGTTTATGTGCAGCACCCGGAATGGGTCCGCATCTCGGGCGACCGCTTTGTGCTCGACCCGGGGATTCCGGAGGTGCGCGACTGGATAACCAAAGTGGTGACCGAAGTGGTGGCGAACTACCCGGTAGACGGCGTGCAGTTTGATGATTACTTCTATGCCGAATCGCCGGGCTCCGCGCTGAATGATTCGCAGACCTGGCGGCAGTACGGCCAGGGGTTTGCCTCGAAAGCCGACTGGCGTAGACACAACACCCAACAGCTGATCGTCCAGGTCTCCCGCGCGATCAAGCAGACAAAGCCCAACGTGGAGTTTGGCGTCAGCCCGGCGGGCGTGTGGCGTAACCGCTCCTTTGACCCGGCAGGCTCCGACACCCGCGGCGCCGCGGCCTATGATGAATCCTACGCCGATACGCGTCAGTGGGTGCAGCAGGGCCTGCTGGACTACATCGCGCCGCAGATTTACTGGCCCTTCTCTCGTGATGCCGCGCGCTATGACGTGCTGACCAGATGGTGGGCCGACGTCGTCAAGCCGACCCACACTCGCCTGTATATCGGCATTGCGTTCTACAAGGTTGGCGAGCCGTCGAGAAACGAGCCGGACTGGACGGTTCAGGGCGGCGTGCCGGAGCTGAAAAAGCAACTCGATCTCAACGATTCACTGCCCAACGTCAACGGCACCATCCTGTTCCGGGAAGATTACCTGAACCAGCCGCAGACGCAGCAGGCGGTAAACTACCTCCGCGGACGCTGGGGAAGCTGAGTGACCACCAGGCAGAAACGCCCCGTTTCTGCCTGGTCTTTTACGGCTTCGGCCCGAACATCGCCTCGAGCTGCTGCGCATCCGGCATCCCCACCACCTGCTGCAGCTCGTTTTCCGCATTCAGATAGTAAATGGCCGGCGTGGCGTTAGCGCCCAGGCTGTCCATCAGCGTCTGGTGCTTCTGTAGGATCGCTACCGTTTCACGGGAAGCCTCGCCTTCAGGCTTGGGCAGTTTTTTCCCACCGGAAAGCTCGTATTCGCGCCAGGCCGAAACCGGGTCTTTCGCATTCAGAATCGCTGAGGCGTTACGTCCGCTGTTGGGGTTGAGGAACGCCACCAGCAGCGTATTGAGCTGCACCTTACCGGCCTTCACCCACGGCTGCGCCTCGGACCAGAACTGCTTGCAGTACGGACAGAACGGATCGGCAAAGACAAAGACCTTTCGCGGGGCGCTATCCGCCCCTTCCTTCAGGGGATACGCCGCGTTGAGGTTCTTCCACATCTCGCGTCCCATCGGGGCGTAGATCTCTTTCTGGAAGTAGCCCTCGCTGAGGTTCTTCCCTTTGTCATCATAAAGATAACCTGAGATCACGTGCTTGCCGTCCGGCGTGAGAAAGAGCGTCACGCCCATATCCTGATACTGCCCGAGCCAGGCTGGCGCCCCGCCGGGAGCATCCAGCTTCTTGATGATTTTGATGTTCTGCTGCTCGCTGAACTGCTTCACCACGTCCGGTATGGCTTCAGCCGCCTGTACCAGCCCTGACGTCGCCAGCGCCGAAAGTAACAGTAATTTTTTCATTTCCCTCTCCGGTTTGTCGGGGGCATTTCGCCCCCTTCAGGTTAGCGGTTTTTCAGTGCTTCACTGACCATTTCGTCGAACTGTTCGAACGGCACCCAGCCGGGAAGCAGCCCCTCGCCGATAAGCGTGGCGGGCGTGCCCTGAATCCCCATTTTTTCCGCCACAATGAGGCTTCGCCTGATCGTCAGAAAACTCTCCTCATCCGGCGTCGTCACGCTCACGCCCGCCCGCTTTTGCGCCTCCTGAATGCTGGCGTCATCGTGGTACCCCTTTTTCGCCATCAGGGTGTGGTTCAGCTTCATAAACTGCTCAGGATGCGCACGCCAGACGGTTAACGCGTCTCGTGCGGCGGTCAGCGAACTTTCCGAGCGGAAAGGTAAAAACTTAAAGACCACCGCCACGTCCGGATGTTTTTCGACAATCTTCTCCAGGTACGGATCGAATTTTTTACAGTACGGGCAGTTGTAGTCGGTAAACACCACTAGGGTGAGCTTTGGGTTGTTCGCGCCGATGCGCGGGGAGTTTGGATCGTTAAACAGGAAATCAGCGATCGTCTTTTGCGCACGCTGCTCCTGGTCCGGCGTCAGCGGCTGGGCGGCAAATACCTGAAGCGGGGCCAGCAGGAGCAGCAGCGTAATAAAGAGTTTTTTCATGACACAGTTAGCCTTTTGCGTTGTTCAGGGTGGTGACCAGGGTGCGCTTGTCCAGCAGCGGCGAGAGGATCTCGCCATCAGGCAGGCCGGGGCCATACACCGCGTTAAACGGAATGGCGTAGCGGTTTCGCTTCGCCAGAAAATCCGCGATAAACGCGGACGGCTGGCTCCAGTCCCCGCGCAGGGCCACCACGTCCGGCTGGCGCAGCGCGGCAATCACGTTCGGCTGGCTGAGTACGCGATGCTCGTTAACTTTGCACGTCACGCACCAGTCCGCGGAGATATCCACCAACACCCGTTTCCCCTGCACCAGCGCGTTCTCGATAGCCTCTTCGCTGAGCGGCTGCCACGGGATAGTCTGCGCAACGTTTTGTGCCGGAGCGTCAGGCGGCGCGTTAAGCAGACCGCGCACCTGATACCCCCCGAACGCCGACAGCGCGATGACCACCAGCCAGAACAGCGGCGAAGATTTTTGCCCCTTTAGCGCAAACAGCACCAGCGCGACGGCAGTCAGCCCCAGCATCACGATCTGGCTGACCGCCTCGCCCAGATGCACGCTCAACAGCGTCGCCAGCCAGAGGCTGGAGGCCAGCATCATCAAGCCGAGGATGACCCTGAGCGTGTTCATCCAGCGGCCGGGTTTTGGCAGCAGCATGGCCGTTTTCGGCACTAGGGCAACGAACAGCCACGGCAGACTCATGCCCACGCCGAGCATCAGGAAGATCAGCCACAGGGCGTGCAGCGGCGCGCCAAGGGCAAAGGCAACCGCCGTACCGAGGAACGGCGCGGAGCACGGCGTCGCCAGCAGAGTGGCGAACATTCCTTCGCAGAAACTGCCGCCGATCCCCGAGCCCCCTGCCGTCGCCAGCCGTCCTGCGGCAGAAGAAGGCAGCAGCATTTCAAATGCTCCAAACAGGTTCAGCGCAAACAGGAAGGTCACGGCAACCATCAGGCCGATAAACCACGGGTTCTGGAACTGAATGCCCCACCCCAGCGACGCTCCGGCCAGCTTCAGCGCGGTGACCATCCCGGCCAGCAGCATAAAGGAGGTGAGGATCCCGGCGCTGGTGGCGAGGAAGCGCAGCCGGATGGCACGCCTGTCCGATCCCGCCTGCAGGATGCTGTTAAGCTTCATGCCCATCACCGGCAGCACGCATGGCATCAGGTTCAGGATCAGCCCGCCTAATAGCGCAAAGAGCACCATTTTTCCCGTCCCGTCCGGCACGGAGGTCTCTTCGGGCGTTGTCCCAACGGTCATGGTGGTTTGCTGCGCCCGATCGCCGTTGGTCAGCACAAACGACAGCCTTTTGCCTGCCAGCGAGGCGGGTTTATCACCCCATTCGTCAGTCACGGGTACCGTCACCCGAAGCGCAGTGCCGTCATGTTTAATGACCGGCTCGCCGGGCAGAATGTCACCCTCCAGCGGGTCAAAGTAGATCCCCGGATTGTCCCACTTCCCGTCCGTGGTGCCGGTAATCACCAGCTTGTCGCCAGAGAGCCAGGCGGAAAGATCCGTGGATACGCCAGACGTGCCCGGCACGGCGCGCATCGCTTGCTCGAAGGCGCTGCGGAAACCCTCATCCACCGGCTGGGTAAAATCGAGGTGCAGCGGGTAGTCCGTCAGCAGGCAGACGTTGCTGCACGTAGAGAGCGTCAGCGTCCCGTCGAGCGTGTCGCCCTTCGCTCCGTCGAGCGTAATCGGGATCGTCACCTTATCGTGATAGCCCTGCGTGGTCATGCCGGAGATGTCGAAGCGCGACGGCACCGGCCAGGACCAGCTGTCCGTTACGCCTTCCGGCCAGCTGATTCTCGGCGCCACGCCGCCCTCGCCCGGCGATCGCCAGTAGGTTTTCCAGCCGGGCTTTAGCTCAACGGTAAGCAGGCCATTAATGTGCGTTTGTTCCCTCTCCGCCTGAAAGCGGATGCGGGCGTGATCGTTTTGAGGGGAGACCAGCCAGCCGGTGTCCGCCGCATGGGCAATGCCGATGCAGGACAGCCACAGGAAGACGAATCCCCTGAAGAGGTTAACCATGTTGTACTCCGTGAACAGTGAAAAATTATCGTGTGGTGACGATGTTTTTCATTCACGGAAAACGCAGTTTTTCAGGTGTATTCGGGGAGGCGGTGCCTGAACGGACTGTTGCGCAGGAGCCATTGCCCGCCCTTGCGTAAACAGCTGCAGCAGCGCGAAGAAGATAATAATGGCCGGCAGCGCGCCGTCGAAAAACAGCGGCTGGGCGCAGAGAAGCGAGTGCGCGCCTAGCTGACAGGGCGATGGCCCGGACTGCTCGGTGCTGGTTTGCGTTGGGGCATCTGCACTCAGTGAAATCTGCGGTTCCAGTCCCTGTAAAAAATGGTTGAGCATCACCGCACGCTGCACGAGGCAAAGCGCCATCGCGAGACAGGTGATAATCAAAAGCCATTTTCCGAGGAGCTGACGGTTGCGCATAACATTCCAGAGTGACGAGACGCCCCGATCATAAACGATAGTGATGAATCTACAAGTGCCGGAAGTGTAAGGTTTTGTCTGTCGCCGCTATTCGCCCGTCAGCGCGTCATAGACGTCCCGCAGCCGCGTGCGCAGAAATAGCACCGCCTTGTGCTTGCGGGATAACAGCGCCTGTTCGCTGGCGCCGGTCTCCTCTGCCAGCATTTTGATGCTGTAGCCGTGGAGCTCGGTCTTTTCAAATACCTCCCGCTGCGGCGGAGGAAGTTCAGACAGCGCCTGCCCCAGTTCTTCCCACAGCAGCGTCTTGAGGTACTCCTCTTCCGGCGTGTGCGGTACGCCGAACAGGGTTTCGGCCAGCTCGTCTTCCGGAAAACCCTCGTCGTCTTCGCCCATAAAATAGCCGGAGAGCGACACCTCACGCTTTTTGCGCGCCCGGTCGGTCATCTCGTTACGCGCCGCGCGGAACAGCCAGGCGGCGACGTTTTCGACCGGCTGCTCCACTTTCATCAGCTGATACGTCACTTCCTGCAAAATGTCGTCGGCATCATCGCGCACGGAGATCCGTCCGCGAATGAAGGCTTTCAGCCGGGCGCGGCAGGCATTGAGCGCCGACATCAGCATGGATCCGCCCGTCTCCCCGGCTTTCATCTCGCTCACTCTGCATCCGGCGCTTTTGGCGTAGCGTCATCGCGCTTATCGTCACGATGACCGTGCCAGCCGCAGTGCCCGCGACCGTGGCGACCAAACCCTTCGCGACGCTGCTGAATAAACGCCTCGCGCTGTTCGGGCGTCATGTTCATCCAGCGCTCGTTCATCCGGCGGTGCGCGCCAAACATCCCGGGGCGGAAACCTAAGCCGCCAAACAGAATGCGGCTCAGCACCAGAATCCCCAGCGCCTGCCAGAATCCGATGGCCTTCACGCCGAGGATGGCCGGGAGCAAGGCGTTCCACAGGGACATCACCAGCAGGCCGAGCACGATGAAAATCACCGCGCCGATGACTAAGCCCTTGCCCATACGGTGGCGACCGAATCCGCGGCCGTGACCTCTGCCGTGCATTTCAAAATCTCTCATGGTGTTTACCTCGTTTGCAGTAACTGATTATGGCTTGTGATGAGGTAGACGGATGAGGGAGGCAAATATTGCTTGGGGGAATGAATAATTTTGCGGGGAGCGTATTTTCACACGCCCCGTGAAAGCCATTGCTGGCGCTTGTTCACCGTTTAAGGCCGGTTTAGAGCGTTCTTAATTTCCAGGATTTTATCTGCACACTCTGCAGCTGATAACAGGGCGGTATCCAATATGAGATGTTCTCTTTCCCAGGTTTCGTACTCACGGTTTTTAACCTGTTCCCAGTCAGGAGGCGTGAGCCCTGGGATATCAGAGACTCTGTTCTCTACGCGAAAACGATGTTCTTTTTCGTCTGAGCAGACAATTTCAACTTCCAGGAAAGGCACCTTCAACGACAGAGCAATATTGCGGAAAGCATCTCGCACAAGGTTAATATCATTAACGGAATCGGTCACAACGGTGGAGCCCAGCTTAAGATTCTCACTTGCTAAGCCATAGAGGGCAAAATAGCCCTCCGGACCCGTTTTCTGGCCGGGTTCAGAAACTGAACGAATGGCCTGCTCAACGGTATCAACCCGCAGATAAACAGCCCCCAGCCTTTGAGCAACAATTTTTGCAACGGTACTTTTACCGCTGCCGGGTAGCCCACTAAAAATGATTAACATAACTTTCCCTGGTGATAGTTAATTTTAGATTTGTGCTGCCTGTAGAGATCTCCTGAATTATACAGTTACGGTTATGCCAGGTACAAAAAGGCTCCTTGCGGAGCCTCCCTCATTCAATCAAGCCTGCACCGGCAACCTAAAACTCGAAATACTCCGTGAAAGCTGCTGCGCCTGCTCTTCCAGCGAGGCTGCTGCGGCGGCGGACTGCTGCACCAGCGCGGCGTTCTGCTGGGTCACGCCGTCCATTTCGGTCACCGCCTGCCCGACCTGGCCGATCCCGCGGCTCTGCTCTTCAGATGCGACGGAGATCTGCTCCATCAGCGTATTCACTTTATTCACCGACGTAATGATCGAGTCAATCACCTCGCCCGAGCGGCTCACCAGCTCCGCACCGTTTTTCACGCTGGATACCGACTGCGCGATCAGGCTTTCGATATCTTTCGCCGCCACCGCGCTTTTCTGCGCCAGAGTGCGCACTTCGCTGGCCACGACCGCAAAGCCGCGACCCTGCGTACCGGCGCGCGCCGCTTCAACCGCCGCGTTCAGCGCCAGGATGTTGGTCTGGAAGGCGATGCTGTTAATCACGCTGGTAATGTCTTCGATACGCTTTGAGTTCGCCGCGATGGTATTCATCGTGTCGATGACTTCACGGGTCACCGCTTCACCGGTGTGGGCATTTTTCACCGCGTCCTGCACCAGTTTACCGGCCTGATAAACGTTGTCGGTATTGTTCGCCACCGTCGCGCTCAGCTCTTCCATGCTGGCCGCCGTCTGGGTTAACGCCGAAGCCTGCTGTTCGGTGCGTGACGCCAGGTCGATATTTCCGGAGGCAATCTCCTGCGCTGCGTGCGTTACGGTATGGCTCGCATCGCGCACCTGGGCGATTGTCGCCAGCAGTGCCTGACGCATCTGCTCCATCGAGCTCATAAGATGATCGATTTCGTTATGTGCGCTCCCCTTCACCGGCACCGGAATGTCCAGCTTGCCTGCCGCAATCTGGCTGCAGTGCTCGCGCGCCAGGTTGATCGGCGCAAAGACAAAGCGCTTCATCAGCAGGCTGACGGCGATAATCACCACCACAAACAGGCTGGCGATAGCGGCAACGATCGCCAGGCCAGAGACGAAGTTACTGCTCGCATCTTCGTTCAGGCTTTTGGCGTATTTCTGGTGGACGGAAAGCACCTGGTCGAGAACGATCTCGTACTGGCGGTCAAGGCGGGAGACTTCCGGGATCAGCGCGTTGAATTTAGCCACATCGTGCGCCTCGGCGGCGTCGATCAGCGGCGCCAGCCCCTGGTTGCGGTAGTTTTGCCAGCCGTCCTGATAGGCTGTCACCAGCGGCGCTTCATCCGGCAGACGCGGCGACGCCATAAAGGCCGCAAAGGCGTGGTCCGCTTTGGTCAGCGCCTCTTTCACGGCGGCAAGCTTGGCAGCCTCATCGGCAGTATTACCCGCTTCCACCATCTTCACATACTCCATAACCCTCACGCGTAGCGTACGGCTGTGGTTGATGGGGTCAATAATGGACAGCACAACCTGGATCTCTTTGTTGACGTTATCCAGCGAATTATTACTTTTAATGATGAGGCCAACGCTGGTGACGGTGCTGACAACAAAGAAGAAAAGCAGCGAGAACAGGACAATCAGGGACGACTTTTTCAACGACATAAACCAATACCTCAAGGAGAATTATTCCTTATGGTTATCGGCGCTTCCAAAACTTAAATTAATTAAAGTTATTGATGTATCGGTCCGGGCTATATTGCTCACTTATAGCGCCGCTGCAGGGTGGCAGACAGCTTGCGTTGCAACGGTTCCGGGGTCTCCCCCTCGATCAGTTTGCTAATCAAATCAAAGCAGTGCCACGCCAGCTGTCGGTTATCCTGGCGGATGGTATCCACCGGGATCGTCAGCGAATCGTAGAGATAGTGATCGTCAAAACTGGCTAACCTGATATCGCTTTGCAGCAGGTTATGCTGGCCCATATAGCGCAGCACCCCTTCCAGCAGCCCGCAGGCGGCGGCGAACAGCGCTTTTGGCGGACGCCCCAGGCGGGCGCAGAGTTCAGCAAACATCTCGTATCCGGAGCTCGGGTGATAGTTGCCGTGAATGATCCACTCGGGGCGCAGCTCCACGCCGGCCTCACGCAGCCCTTGCTTAAACCCTTCCAGGCGGTCGCGCGTCGGGGATAAGCGGGGCTGCCCGCCGAGGAAGTAGAACTCATCAGGATGCTGACGCGCAATGTCAGCCACCAGTTCGGTCGTCGGGGTAATGGAATCGGTGATCACCAGCGGCAGCGCGCTGTCGTTGATGTGACGGTCAAACAGGACCACCGGCAGCTGCTCGCTGAGCTTATGGTAGTCCGCATCGTTGAGCATGCTGGAAGCCACAATCAGCCCGTCCACCTGACGCGCCACCATGTTGTTCACCACTACCGTCTCCTGCCCCGGGTTTTCATCGCTGCAGGAGATCAGCAGCTGAACGCCCGCCTCGCGGCACAGCGTTTCCAGCTCGTGAGAAAACACGGCAAAACCGTAGTTGGTGATCTCCGGAACCACCAGACCAATGGTGTGGCTGCGGTTATCGCGCAGCGACCGGGCGTGAATGCTGGGCTGATAGTGGTGCTCTTTTGCAATTGCCAGCACGCGCTCGCGCGTCTCCTCCGCCACGCGAAGCTCTTTGCTGCGCCCGTTGAGGACCAGGCTGGCGGTGGCTTTTGATACGCCCGCCAGCTCCGCGATGTCTTTAATGGTGACGCGTTTTGTTTTTCTCACAACGACTTAGATCCGGCTGCCAAAACCCTCATTCTATCATGCAGGCGCGCAGCGACCAGTAGCGTAATGTGATATCGGACGCACCTTCGAACCGCACCCGGGCCGGATGGTCAGGAAAATAGCGGCTGCTCATCACTCCTTCGCCGTGGTTAATGAAGATTTCGACGCTGGAGCGGTCGCAGAGAACGCGTAAATGAGTGACGTCGCCCTGCCAGTAGCGGGTCAGCGTTTCACCGGTTTTCAGGCTCGCGCGTTCCAGACGCACGCCCTGCTCATCGACCATAAGACGCAGCGCGCCGGCAAAATCGACGCTCACGTGCGCGGCGCCCAGCTCAAACTCCAGACGCGTCGCGTCCAGTTCGGGCGCGTCGCTGGCGCGCCCCTGCCAGCGCTGCTCATCTTCACGCAGCGCCGCCAGCTCGCGCGCCGGGGTCTGCCAGAGCCTGCCGTCGCGGTACCGTAATTCGCGCGGGCAGGTCATCTGGTGCATCCAGCCGTGCGCCCGGGTTGGCTGAAGCATCTCTTCCCCGTCCGGTACGCCCATCCAGCCGATCAGAATGCGGCGACCGTCTTCCGCCAGCGTGGTTTGCGGGGCGTAAAACTCAAACCCCGCGTCCAGCTCGTGAAGCTCGCCGTGATCGAATGCGGCGTTTGCATAGTCAAACGCCCCGCTCATCCAGGTAGCCGGATAGGTATTGAGGTAGCGATGCGGCTCGCGCGCCAGCCCCTGCGGGCAGCTGATCAGAACATGCGTTCCGTCGAGGGCAAACAGGTCCGGACACTCCCACATATACCCCGAGTTCGTCAGGCCGTTAACCCCGTGACCGGCGATCTCCCCGCAGGACGTCCAGGCGTGCAAATCGGCTGACTTAAAGAGCAGCACCTTGCCGCGCTTTTGTACATCCTGCGCGCCGAGCACCATGTACCACTCCCCTTCGTGCTGCCACACCTTCGGGTCGCGCACGTGTCCGGTGTAGCCTTCCGGCTGCGCCAGCACCGGCCCCAGCTTCGTAAAACTCCCGTCCGGCTGCTCCACGGCAAGGCACTGCCAGGCCGTGCGGCTGCCGTCATCGAACTTAACGTTGCCGGTGTAGCAAAGCGTCAGGACGCCCTGGTTATCCACGGCGCTGCCGGAGTAGCAGCCGTTGCGGTCATACTCTTCATCCGGCATCAGCGCCAGCGGCTCATGCTGCCAGTGCACCAGGTCCGCAGAGCTCCAGTGCCCCCAGCATTTAAACCGATGCTCGCAGTCCAGCGGGTTCCACTGATAGAACAGGTGATAGCGGCCGGCAAACCAGATAAACCCGTTGGGATCGTTCATCAGCCCCGTCACCGGCGCGGGGTGCCACTGCGGATAGTGGCTATCCGCCAGCGCCCGCGGCTGACCTTTCATAACGGCCTGCAGGATCGCAGGCCAGCGGGAAGGTAACGTCATTATTCAGAATCCGTTTTATATTTCAGCAGCAGTGAGACGGTAAACGCCACGCCGAAGGCAATCACCATGCCGATAATATAGTTGAGCAGCGAGCTGGCCTGCACGATGGCCATGCCCGGAATAGCGGTCAACCCAACGGCGGTCATGTAAACATGGACAGATACCACCCAGGCCCCGCCCACCGCACCGCCGATCAGCGCGGCGATAAACGGCTTAACGAAGCGCAGGTTGATACCAAAAATGGCCGCTTCGGTGATGCCCAGCATCGCAGAGAACGCCGACGGTAAGGTAATGGCTTTGATTTTGGCATCTTTAGTTTTGAACCACACCGCCAGACAGGCGCCGCCCTGCGCCACGTTCGCCATGGCCCAGATCGGCAGCAGGAAGTTAACGCCAATCGACGGGTTACCCAGCAGCCCGGCTTCAATCGCGTGGAAGCTGTGGTGAATACCGGTGATCACAATTACCGAGTAAAGCCCGCCGAACAGTAGCCCGGCCAGCCAGCCCGCGTGGGCGATCAGCGTGCTCAGAATAAAGGAGATACCGTCCCCCAGAGCGCGCCCCGCCGGGCCGATAATCAGCAAGGCGATAAAGCCGGAGATAACGACGGTGAGGAACGGGGTCAGGATCAGGTCTAACGCATCCGGGATCGCGCGGCGCAGGTTTTTCTCGACGATGCTCATAAACCAGACGGCCAGCAGCACCGGGAATACCGTGCCCTGATAGCCAATCATCGCAATCTCAAGGCCGAAGAAGTTCATGGTGTGGAAGCCCGACGCCACGCCCCAGGCGTTGGTCAGCGCCGGGTGGGTCAGAATGCCGCCCAGCGTCGCGCCGAGGTACGGGTTACCGCCAAATTCGCGCGCGGCGGTGAAGCCAATCAGAATAGGCAGGATGATGAACGCCGCGGAGCTGCACATGTCCAGCATGATGTAGATGGCGTTATCCGCATTGACCCAGCCGTAGGTTTTCACCATGCCGAGCAGGCCCATCAGCAGGCCGGACGCCACAATCGCGGGGATGATTGGCACAAAGATGTTGGAGAGCAGACGGGCAATGCGCTGGAACGGGTTCAGCTTGCGCGCCGCCAGATCCGCGGCTTCCGACTTGCTGGACTCACTTATCCCGGCCGCCTGAATAAACGCGGCGTAAACCTTGTTGACCACGCCCGTGCCAAAAATCACCTGCATCTGCCCGGCGTTACGGAAGCAGCCTTTTACGCCATCGACCTTGCCGATGGCCTGCTGATCCGCCAGCGCGTCATCGACCAGCACCAGACGAAGACGCGTTGCGCAGTGCGCCGCGCTGGCGATATTTTCCTTGCCACCGAGCAGCGGAATAAGCTCGCGGGCGATTTGATTAAAATCCATAGATACCTCTGCCTGACTTCTTTTTATGATGTACGAAACGCTCCCGCCAGGCGGGAGCGTGATGGGTTAAAACCAGGTTTCCATCTGGACCCCAAAGTTCCATTCCCCGCCGGCGTTGAAGCCGCTGCTGCCAAAGGCATCATCGCTGGCGTAATGATCCAGTTTGCTGCTCCAGTCCATCCAGGTGGCAAACAGGCGCAGCTCAGGACGGCTGAAGAAATCGCCGATTTTGCTCGCTTTTAAGGTTGGCGCAAAGGTCAGCTTGTAGAAACTGCCGTTGACGGCGTTGCGGTCCTTATAGCCTTCCGGATTTAAATCCATGTACTGATAGCTTCCCTCAAACGCCAACGCGAAATTCTGGGTGACCTCTTTGATCAGGCGGGTGTTGAGCGTTACCCACTCATAGCTATCGCCCTTGACGTAGCGATCTTTACTGCTCTGCGCCAGAACGGCGGGCGCAACGCTCCAGCCGCCGCCCACAGGCGTGACACCGTAACTTGCGAAGCGCCAGGTATCCGCCTCAGACAGCAGCGCGCCGTCGGAGCCGATGCTTTTCACCTCCGCACCCAGCCCGTGACCATACAGCAGCGCCGTTTTGGCGGTCCCTTCGCGCAGGCCGTAGAAGCTGTCATTATGCAAGCCCACCAGGGCATGAACGCCGTGATTGGCGGCATCCGTTTTAATCAGATCGCCGTTAGTGTCTTTACGGTCGTCGTTATCCTTCGCCCGCAGGCCGCTCACCATCAGCTGGAACGGGCCGGCGAAGTGGTTCATGCTGAGGATATAGTTCTGAACGTTGTTGTCGGTCTGCTCCACGCTGCCGAAGTTGCGGCCGTAGATGGAGAAGTTGCTGCGCAGCGAATCGTTCCACTTCACGTCATAGACGCCGCCGCCGGTACCGGCCAGGAACACCACGTCGGAGTCCAGCCAGTGAATGTCAAAGTTGTCGCGGTCGAAGCGTTTACCCGCCCAGAAGGTACTCCCCTTCAGCGCGCCGGTAAAATCAGGCAGGTTGCCCAGCTCCGCGAAGGCCTGACGAATATTGAGATCGCTGGTATCGGCTGACCAGTCGTTATAGGTTCTCTGACCGTCGGCCAGCATCGCTTTAAAGCGCGTGGTCGCCCCGTTGTCCAGGGTTTGCTTGTGCTCCAGGTTCAGCTCGACGTAGGTGTCGGCTTCGTTACCCAGACGCCCCACCGCACCGCCGGTTTCACCAGCTGGGGTCAGGTAAGGGCCGCTTTTGCTGCTGGAGGCGGCATCGTTCATCAGCAGGCCAGAGCGGGCATAGCCGTGGAACTCAAACCCGCCGGTCTGATCCGCCTTCTTCTCCAGCGCGGTGGTGCGCTGCGCTACCGCCTGAGTTGTCGTTTGCGTCTGCTGCTGAGCGGCAACCAGCTGCTGCGTTTTTTGTTCTGCATCGGCGGCGCGTTTTTCAGCCACCTGCGCACGCGTTTCCGCCGCCTGGAGGCGCTGCTCCATCGCGGCAAGACGCGCTTCGATACTTGTCATATCCGTTTGGGCAAAAACAGAGGTACTTCCGGCCAGCATGCCTATCATCACGGCAAGTCTGCGTTTTTTATACATTTTGTCGCATCCCTAAAAGAAGTCATTAAACGTGCTAAATTGCTAAACCGGTTTAGGTTGCTGATACTAAACCTGTGAATTTTGGATCGGCAATCTTTTTTGCTAAACCGTTTTAGTAAGTGTGATCGAGGCGACAATTCAGGCCGCCGGATGGCGGCCAGTGAAGGGAGGAATTACAGTTCGTGCTGCCACGGCAAGGCGGTCATCGCCCCTTTGGCCGTGGTGGCTAATGCGCCGCAGCGCTGGGCTAAGGCGATGACCGGCGTCAGGTCCTGCCCGGCAGCCAGCCCGTAGAGCAGCCCCGCCACAAAGGCATCGCCCGCGCCGGTGGTATCGACACACTCAACAGGCGTTGCCGGATAGTGCTCCACGGCGCCGTCATGCCAGGCGATGACGCCCTCTTTACCCTGAGTGACCAGCACCAGACGCGCCGGGCAGCGCTCCATCAGCACTTCCAGACCGACGTTGACCTCCGCGCTGCCGGTGAAAAAGGCCAGCTCTTCTACCGAAAGTTTCACCACGTCGGCGCTTTGCAGGGCCTGCTCCAGGCAGCCATGCAGTGTGTTCTCATCCGGCCAGAGGTCCGGGCGAATATTGGGGTCGAAGCTGACGTAACCGCCCGCTTCACGGATGGCGGCCATCGCCTCAAATGTCGCCGTACGGCTCGGCTCTGCGCTTAGCGCGATAGAGCAGACGTGCAGCCACTCTCCGGCGCTAAACGGTGGCAGATCGGCGGGTTCCAGAAACAGATCGGCGCTCGGGCGCACCATGAATGTAAACGAGCGCTCGCCGTGGTCGTCCAGATCGACCACTACCGTTGAGGTGCGGTGCGCCGGGTCAAGGCGCATCCACGTCACGTCAACCCGCTCGTCAGCGAGCGTTTTCGCCATAAAGCGCCCGAAAGGATCGTCGCCAACCCTGCCGATAAAGGCGCTCTGGCCGCCGAGCCGGGCAATTCCGACCGCAACGTTTGCCGGTGCGCCGCCGGGACACTGCAACAATCTGCCTTCCTCATCGGGCAGCAAATCCACTACCGCATCGCCAAGTACCCAGATTTTCTTCATGTGATCCTCTTAGCTAAACTATGTTAAACCGTTTTAGCTATTTAAGCACAGGCCGGGCAAAGGGGAAATAACGGGAGGGAAAATTGGCTTACCGCACCAGATGCGGCCAGTAGATATCGCCGACGCCATTAAGCTGCGGCCGGGCAAACAGGAAGCCCTGGAAACGACGGATACCGGCGGATTCAAGCCAGCACCACTCTTCTATTTTCTCAATGCCTTCAGCCACCAGGGTGATTTCCAGATCGGAGCAACAGCTGATGATGGAGCGCACGATCGCCTGCTTCGGGCCGCTCAGGTGGATGTTGCTGACAATTTCGCGGTCGATTTTAATTTTGTCAGGCTGGAAGCGGGTCAGCAGCGAAAGCCCGGCATAGCCCGAACCAAAATCATCGATCGCCAGGCCAATCCCCTCGCCGCGAAGCTGCTTAATGGCGCTGTTAAACTGGTTGAACCCGGAGATCATCTCGTTTTCAGTGACTTCAATGACCACCTGCTCCGGCTGAAGGCCATGCTTTTTAATCTGATTGACCAGAAATTCCACCGCGCCAGGGACATTAACCAGCGACATGGGAAGCAGGTTTACCGCGATTTTATGGCTGCCAATGCCCAGCTTTTCCGCCAGCGCAAAGGCATACGCTTTTGTCTGGAGATCGACTTCGTAGACGTTGTCCGGGTTAACGGTGCTGAAGAAATGCTCCGGGCTGCCGCCGTCGTTGCCGCGGATAAGCGCCTCAAGGGAGCTGATCTTCCCTTCCGAGGGCTCGACAATAGGCTGCAGCGCAAACTGGCAGGTTTGCCCGACAATCAGGCCCAGATGCTCACCAAAGGGTAACGTTTCGGTCGAGAGCGTCCATTTGTCCGGGGTGTAGCGTGCCCCCGACGGGGCCGGACGTTTACCGGTTATAAAGGTCTGAATAAATTTGAACACCCGATCGTCGGAGGTCAGATAGCTCTCCAGCTTGCTGTAGCGCAGCACCGACTGCAGCACCTGTTTCGGCGACTGCATTTGCAGATCGAACAGCAGCATGCCGACGTTTTCGAAGCGTCTGCGCGGACCATAGTCCCGCAGCAGTTCAACCACCCCGCTGTGCCGCTTGTCCTCACGGATGGTGTGGAACAGTTTGACCACACTCTCTTCCGACCCTTCGAGGATCTGCAGAACGTCGTTCCCTTTAGCAAGGAGGACGCCGGTGATATTCAGTTTTGCATTGCGGCCCCTGGCGCGCTCCACCAGCTCCCGCAGTTCAGTGGTCGGGGGGGATAAATTCAACTGGCTTCGGTAGATCAGAGTCGTCAGCACAAAAATGGGTTCCGATGAGAAAGAAAGGTGCTTTGAAGCTTCTATTTAACATACTTAATCAATGCGACCTAACTTATTCACACCACAAAGGAACGTTACTTTCCCCCGTCGCCAATCCGGCTGTCGATCCTCTCCTGCATATAGTCGTAGAACGGGTTCGAGGTGACCCGCATCAGCGCTTCTTTTCCGACGCTCAACACGGACGTTTCTCCCCAGAGCGCAATCGTCCCGAGGCTGATGCCGTAGCGGTTTTTCACTGCAGGTTCACGACCATAAAGATCGTCATCCGGCGGGAACGGCACCGCAACGTGCGACAGGGAATAGACATCCTGTGGCCAGGACTGCGCAAGCGGCACGACCGTCTCCTGCGTGCTGCCTGCTGGAGTGATTTTCGCCACCGTCGAGAAACTGTGCTCGCCAGCATTGGTAATAATAGTGACACTGTAACGCCTTTGCGCAACCGGCAGTAGGGCCGAGGTAGCCGTCCACGACGACGGTTTGAACAGCGGGCGGAAGCTCGCCGCCTGGTTGATGTTAAACACCACCAGCTCGCTGCCGTTTGCGGGAAGCTGGTCGAACAGGCCGGTCACCACCGCGCGGGTGCTGACCGTAGAATCCATGACCGACTGGAACGCCAGCACCGGCGGCAATTTCGCCAGCCTGTTTACCCGCGCCTCACGGCCAATCTGCTCCTGCAGGGCCTTCGTCAGCAGCCACGACTGGCGAGCGGCGTTAACCGGGAAAGAATTGTATTTATACGGGTTATATTCCGGCGCAATATTCAGCCAGGCTGCTTTAGCAAACGCCGGCAGCAGCGCCGGTAACCCGGCGAAACCGGCAAAGCGCGCAAAGGACGTCACGCCGATCATCGGTGAGAGCAGGATCACCTGCTGGGGTTTACGCAGCGCAGAAGTGTCAAGCGCATCGAGGGTATATTTCATCGCCAGCGCCCCGCCGTTGGAGTAGCCCACCAGATGCAAAGGCACAGCCTCACCCGCCAGGCGCGTGGCTTCCCGCACCGCAAGACGCGTCGCCGCCAGCCACATTTCCCAGTCAACGTCCGTCAGCGCACCGGGCGCGGTGCCGTGCCCGGGTAGACGCGGGACCACGGCCACAAAGCCGTGCTGTTGATAGTTCACGGCAAGGCGTCGGACGCTGTAAGGCGAGTCCGTCAAACCGTGCAGCAGCACCACCGCGCCGCGTGGCTTTCCGGCCGGCATCAGCACAAAGGAGCGGTTGGCATCGGGGGCAAACTGACCGGGCCACACCAGGCTCTGGCGGTAGTAGCGGTTTAACGGGGTTTGTTCCTCGCCCGCTGTTTTCGCCGTCACCGCGTTATCCAGATCGGTGAAAATCGCCTTTTCCCGGGCCTGATACCCGGCAAAGTCGGTGTTGTCCATCTCGCGCGCCGACATCTCATTGGCCCGCCAGGTGTGCCACAGGTGCAGTTCCGGCCCCTGCTGCGAGAGATAGACCCGCACCGCCAGCAGGACGACCAGTACGATCCCCACGACCATTCCTGTTTTCTTTGCAAGCGCGATCAGGCGCACGCTGACTCGCCAGGGCAGATTTGCCATGCCGGGATCCCTTTTATATTCACAGTACATCTATCTTATCAAAAATGTGAACGGACTGACGTATTCACCAAATTCATACCTGCCCGCTCAGCCAGTGCACCAAAAGTGAACTACGCTGCACAAATGTTGATCATTGGTTAACTAAATATTGCATGAAGTTTACTGCGCAGCGGGTTTTCGCCCGCCTGTGAATATGGCACGCGTCATGCATTGTTAATTGGGTAACACAAAATCAGCTTTTGACAGCCTGTTAACAGCGAGGCGGTATGACGACGAAACCTGAGATGTTGAGCCGTATCGAAGCGACCTTCAGCCAGCTCACGCCCAGCGAAAAGCGGGTCGGAAGCTGGCTGCTGGCGCACGCCGCGCAAATCCCGTTTGAAACGGCGGAAAGTGTGGGTCAGGCGAGCGGGACCAGCGGAATTACCGTCGGACGCTTCCTGCGCAAGCTGGGGTACCGCAACCTGGAAGATGCCAAAAAAAGCCTGCGCGATCCGTATCAGCCCTGGGGCATGAACGAGCGGCTCGACTCCTGGCAGCAGCAGCGCCCTCTTTCCAGCCGCCTTCAGCACGCCCTGTCGCTGGAAGTGGATGCCATCACGCAGGTGTACCAGCTGGCGCAAACGGACGCCTTCCGCCAGGTGGTACACCATCTGGCCCACGCGGACGCGGTCTTTGTGCTGGGGATCCAGTCCACGCGCGGGATCGCCAACGCTTTCTTCAGCCACCTTGAATACCTCCGCCCGCGGGTGAGCTACTCCGAAGGGGCATCCGGCAGCTGGGTGGAATCCCTGAACTCGGGGTTCTCGCACCCTTATGTCGTGCTGACAGATACGCGTACCTACTCCGCAATGGCGCGCCAGTACTGCCGCGTCGCGAGCGAGAAAGGCATTCCGCTGGCCTTAATCACCGACATCTGGTGCCCGTGGGCGCGGGATTACCCGATGGATTTGCTGCAGGTGAAAACCGATACCGGTCATTTCTGGGATTCACTTGCCCCCGTAAGCTGCCTGTTCAACCTGCTGCTGTCGGGCGTGGTGGAAGCGCTGGGTGATGCGCTTCCGGCTCGTCTGGCGGTAAACCGACAATTACAACAAGAGTTTGGTCAATTCGAACGCTAAAGGAGCGGAGCTATGCCCGTAGAGAGTGAACTGATTGATGTGGCGAAGACGTTCCCCACGCTGCATATCGATCTGAAATACGCCACCGCCGACAACATCACCGGCCGTCCGATCTATCAGGAGGCGCTGTGCCTGCTTCATACCGATGCCGCTACCGCGCTGGCAAAAGCCATCAGCATTGCCACGCTGGCCGGGCTGAAGCTGGTGGTCTACGACGCCTATCGGCCGCAGCAGGCGCAGGCTCAGCTGTGGGAGGCCTGCCCCAACCCGGAATACGTGGTCGACGTGGCGATTGGCTCCAACCACAGCCGCGGCACGGCCATCGACGTCACCCTGATGGACGAACATAACGCCGTGCTGGATATGGGCGCCGGTTTTGACGAAATGCATGACCGATCGCATCCGTATCACCCCTCCGTACCGCCGCATGCCCAGCGTAACCGTCTGCTGCTGAACGCCATCATGTTTGGCGGCGGTTTTGTGGGTATCAGCAGCGAATGGTGGCACTTCGAACTGCCGAACGCCGCCAGCTACCCGCTGCTTGACGACCGTTTTGCCTGTTTTCCCCTGACGCACACCTCTCTTTGAACCTGGAGCACTGCCATGAAAACATCGCTTCTCTCGACCATCATTGCCGCCACGCTGGCCCTGAGCGCACCGCTGGCGCTGGCTGCCGTCCCGAAAGACATGCTGGCGATCGGGAAAGCCGCCGACCCGCAAACGCTCGATCCGGCTATCACCATTGATAACAACGACTGGACCGTCACCTATCCGTCCTACCAGCGTCTGGTCAAGTACAAGCCAGGCTCTACCGAGGTGGAAGGCGATCTGTCGACGGGCTGGAAAGCTTCCGACGACCAGAAAGAGTGGACCTTCACCCTGGCGGATAACGCCAAATTCTCTGACGGCACGCCGGTTACCGCCGAGGCGGTCAAACTCTCCTTTGAGCGCCTGCTGAAGCTCAGCCAGGGGCCGTCTGAAGCCTTCCCGAAAGATCTGAAAATTGATGCCGTTGATGACCACACGGTGAAGTTCACCCTCAGCCAGCCGTTCGCGCCTTTCCTCTACACCCTGGCAAACGACGGGGCGTCCATCATTAACCCGGCGGTGCTGAAGGCCAATGCCGCAGACGATGCGCGCGGCTTTCTGGCGCAAAACACCGCCGGTTCCGGGCCGTTTATGTTGAAGAGCTGGCAGAAAGGCCAGCAGCTGGTGCTGGTGCCAAACCCGCACTGGTCTGGCGACAAGCCGCACTTTAAGCGCGTCTCGGTAAAAATTATCGGTGAGAGCGCGTCGCGCCGTCTGCAGCTTTCCCGCGGTGACCTGGACATTGCCGACTCCCTGCCGGTCGATCAGCTGGCGGCCCTGAAGCAGGAAGGCAAAGTCGCCGTTGCCGAATACCCGTCCCTGCGCGTGACCTACCTCTACCTCAACAACAGCAAAGCGCCGCTCAATCAGGTGGATTTACGCCGCGCGGTCTCCTGGGCGACGGACTATCAGGGGATGGTGAAAGGCATTCTGAGCGGCAACGGCAAGCAAATGCGCGGCCCGATCCCGGAAGGCATGTGGGGTTTTGACGCCGCGGCTATGCAGTACAGCCTCGACGAGGCCAAAGCTAAAGCAGCCCTGGAGAAGGTCAAAGACAAGCCCGCCAGCCTGACCTTCCTCTACTCGGACAACGATCCAAACTGGGAGCCTATCGCCCTCTCCACCCAGGCCAGCCTTGGCAAGATCGGCATTAACGTCAAGCTGGAAAAACTGGCCAATGCCACCATGCGCGACCGCGTCGGAAAAGGTGATTACGACATCGCCATCGGCAACTGGAGCCCGGACTTTGCCGACCCGTACATGTTCATGAACTACTGGTTCGAATCGGATAAAAAAGGGCTGCCGGGCAACCGCTCGTTCTATGAGAACAAAGAGGTCGATTCCCTGCTGCAGGCCGCGCTGAAAACCACCGACCAGGCGGAACGCACCAAAGATTACCAGCAGGCGCAAAAGGTGGTTATCGACGAAGCGGCTTACGTCTATCTGTTCCAGAAGAACTACCAGCTGGCGATGAACAAAGAGGTCAAAGGCTTCACCTTTAATCCGATGCTCGAGCAGGTGTTCAACATCGCCACCATGAGCAAGTAACCGTTTCGCCGGGGGAAAGCGTATGACGTTCTGGAGCATAGTGCGCCAGCGCTGCTGGGGGTTACTCCTGGTGGTGGCCGGTGTCTGTATTATCACCTTTATTATTTCGCACCTGATCCCCGGCGATCCGGCCCGTCTGCTGGCCGGCGATCGCGCCAGCGACGACATCGTGCAGAACATCCGCCAGCAGTTAGGGCTGGACCAGCCCCTGTACGTTCAGTTTGGCCGCTACGTGGACGCCCTGGCCCACGGCGATTTAGGCACGTCCATCCGTACCGGTCGTCCGGTTGCGGAAGACCTGAAGGCCTTTTTCCCCGCCACGCTGGAGCTGGCCTTTTGTTCTCTGCTGCTGGCGCTGGTCATCGGCGTGCCGCTGGGGATTTTGTCGGCGGTCTACCGCAACCGCTGGCTGGATCACCTGGTGCGTTTAATGGCGATGACTGGCATCTCCACCCCGGCCTTCTGGCTTGGGCTGGGCGTCATCGTGCTGTTCTACGGGCACCTGCAAATCCTGCCGGGCGGCGGGAGGCTGGACGACTGGCTCGATCCACCGACGCACGTCACCGGCTTTTATCTGCTGGACGCGCTCCTTGAGGGCAACGGCGAGGTCTTTTTCAATGCGCTGCAGCACCTGATTTTACCCTCGCTGACGCTGGCATTTGTCCACCTGGGCATCGTCGCACGTCAGGTCCGTTCGGCGATGCTGGAGCAGCTTAGCGAGGACTACATTCGTACGGCCCGCGCCAGCGGCCTGCCCGGCTGGTATATCGTCCTGCGCTACGCCCTGCCGAATGCGATGATCCCGTCGATTACCGTGCTCGGGCTGGCGCTGGGGGATCTGCTGTACGGCGCCGTGCTGACCGAAACCGTCTTTGCCTGGCCGGGCATGGGCGCCTGGGTGGTGACGTCCATTCAGGCGCTCGATTTCCCTGCCGTGATGGGCTTTGCCGTCGTTGTTTCGCTGGCCTACGTGCTGGTTAATCTGATGGTCGATCTGCTTTACCTGTGGATTGACCCGCGAATCGGGCGCGGAGGTGCCGAATGATGTTAACGCAGGAAACGCCCGTCCCGGTTAAAACCGCCAGACAACGCATCAACTGGGCAAAGCTGTTCTGGATGCTGCGTCAAAGCCCGCTCACGATCGTTGGCGGCGTCATTATGCTCGTGATGCTTTTCATTATGGTGGCCGCGCCGTGGATAGTGCCGCACGACCCGAACGCGCTGGATCTGACCGCACGCCTGCAGGCGCCTTCTGCACAGCACTGGTTTGGTACCGACGAGGTGGGCCGCGATCTGTTCAGCCGCGTGCTGGCGGGCAGCCAGCAGTCCATTACCGCCGGGCTGGCGGTGGTGATGATTGCGGGCGGCATCGGCTCGCTGCTGGGCTGTCTGTCCGGCGTGCTGGGCGGGCGCGGCGACGCCGTCATCATGCGGGTAATGGACATTATGCTCTCCATTCCTTCCCTGGTGCTGACCATGGCGCTGGCCGCCGCGCTGGGGCCGAGCCTGTTTAACGCCATGCTGGCAATTGCAATTGTCCGCATTCCGTTCTACGTCCGCCTGGCGCGCGGCCAAACCCTGGTGGTGCGCCAGTTTACCTACGTGCAGGCCGCCCGCACCTTTGGCGCCTCCCGCTGGCATTTGATCCGCTGGCATATCCTGCGCAACGCCCTGCCGCCGCTGATCGTGCAGGCGTCGCTGGACATCGGCAGCGCCATCCTGATGGCCGCCACGCTGGGGTTTATTGGCCTGGGGGCGCAGCAGCCGACCGCCGAATGGGGCGCGATGGTGGCCGTCGGCCGTAACTACGTTCTGGACCAGTGGTGGTACTGCGCGTTTCCCGGTGCGGCGATTTTGATAACCGCCGTGGGCTTTAACCTGTTTGGCGACGGTATCCGCGATCTGCTGGACCCGAAATCGGGAGGTAAACAGTGATGACCGACCCGGTACTCAAGATTGAAGACCTGCATCTGAGCTTCCCGATTTTTCGCGGCGAGGTCCACGCGCTGAACCACGTCTCGCTGGAGATCGGCAGGGGTGAAATTGTCGGCGTGGTGGGCGAATCCGGTTCGGGTAAATCGGTGACCGCCATGCTCGCCATGCGTCTGCTGCCGGAAGGCAGCTACCGCATTCATCATGGTCAGGTGAAATTACTCGGCGAAAACGTCCTGACGGCGTCCGAAAAACAGCTTCGCCAGTGGCGCGGCGCAAAGGTCGCGATGATTTTTCAGGAGCCCATGACCGCCCTCAACCCGACGCGTCGGATTGGCAAACAGATGGTCGAGGTGATCCGCCAGCATCAGCCGCTTTCCCGGCATGAGGCGCAGCAGAAGGCGATTACCCTGCTGGAAGAGATGCAAATCCCGGATGCGAAAGCGGTCATGGCGCGCTATCCGTTTGAGCTGTCCGGCGGGATGCGCCAGCGGGTGATGATCGCCCTTGCCTTCTCCTGCGAGCCGGAGCTGATTATCGCCGACGAACCGACCACCGCGCTGGACGTCACCGTCCAGCTGCAGGTGCTGCGTCTGCTGAAGCACAAGGCGCGGGCCAGCGGCACCTCGGTGCTGTTTATCAGCCACGATATGGCCGTGGTGTCCCAGCTCTGCGACAGAGTGTACGTGATGTATGCGGGCAGCGTGATCGAGAGCGGTGCCACGCAAACGCTGATCCACCAGCCTGTGCATCCCTATTCCATTGGCCTGCTGCAGTGCGCGCCGGAAAACGGCCAGCCGCGCGCCCCGCTTCCCGCCATCCCCGGCACGGTCCCCAACCTCAGCCAGCTTCCGCAGGGATGCGCGTTCCGCGAGCGGTGCTTTGCCGCCGGGACGAAATGCAGCGAAACGCCGCGCTTACAGCCCCATGGCGCAGAGGGCCAACAGGCTGCCTGCTGGTATCCACAACGGGAGAAAGTCCATGTCTGATGTACTGCTGGAACTGGATAGCGTGCACGTCAATTTTGCAGCGCGTAAAAACTGGCTGGGCCGCGTGACGGAAAAGGTCCATGCGCTTAACGGGCTCGACCTTGAGATCCGTCGGGGAGAAACGCTCGGTATCGTCGGGGAATCCGGCTGCGGGAAAAGCACGCTGGCCCAGCTGCTGATGGGCATGCTTAAGCCCAGCTCCGGCGCCTGCCAGCGGACGCACCACGCGGGCGGCATGCAGATGGTGTTTCAGGATCCGCTCTCCTCGCTCGACCCGCGCCTGCCGGTCTGGCGCATCATCACCGAGCCGGTTTGGGTACAAAAGCGCAGCAGCGAGCGCGACCGCCGTCAGCTGGCTGAAAACCTGGCGCTGCAGGTGGGCATTCGCCCGGAATATCTCGACCGGCTTCCGCACGCCTTCTCCGGCGGGCAGCGCCAGCGCATCGCCATCGCCCGGGCGCTCTCGTCCGATCCGGATATCATCGTGCTTGATGAACCCACCAGCGCGCTGGATATTTCCGTGCAGGCGCAGATCCTCAACCTGCTGGTGACCCTACAACAGCAGCGTAATCTGACCTACGTGTTGATATCACATAACGTCTCGGTGGTCAGGCACATGAGCGACCGCGTGGCGGTGATGTACCTTGGGCAGATTGTGGAGCTGGGCAGCGCCGCTCAGGTGCTTGGGGAGCCGCGCCATCCTTACACCCGCCTGCTGCTCGACTCGGTTCCCCGCACCGGTGAACCGCTGGATGAAACGCTGGCCTTACGCAAAACGGAGCTTCCCGGCAACCGCCGTCTTCCCGAAGGCTGTTTTTTCCGTGACCGATGCCCGATGGCCGCGCAGGGGTGCGAGCGTCCCCAGCCGTTACAGCCCTCTCGCGAGGGCCGTGACGTCCGCTGCTGGCGAAGTCTGGGTTAAATTTGCGCCATCCCGCCGTCCACGAACAGCTCGGTGGCGTTAATAAAGCTGGCCGCGTCGGAGGCCAGAAACGCCACCGCTTTCCCCACCTCGCCCGGCGCGCCTAAACGGCCGAGCGGCACCTGCGCGGCCAGCGCGTCGTACAGCCCTTGACGGTGTTCTTCCGGCACCAGATCGCCGAGGCCAGGGGTTTTGATCGGGCCCGGGCTGACCACGTTGACGCGGATCCCACGGCCCTGCAAATCCAGCGTCCAGGAGCGGGCAAAGTTGCGCACGGCGGCCTTACTGGCGCTGTAGACGCTAAAGTTTGCCGTCCCCTTAATGGAGACCGTCGAGCCGGTCAGAATAATCGACGATCCAGCGGAGAGCAGAGGCAGCGCCTTCTGCACCGTAAACAGCACCCCGCGGACGTTGGTGCCGAAAATCCGGTCAAACTGCTCTTCGGTGATCGCGCCCAGCGGCAGCATATCCCCGCCACCCGCATTGGCGAACAGAATATCGAGGCGGCCTTCTTCTTTGGCTATCCGGGCATAGACCTCGTCCAGATCCGCCAGTTTTGACACGTCCGCGCGAATGCCCACTGCCGTTGAAGCAATTTCTGCGACCGCCGCGTCAAGCTCGGCCTGACGGCGTCCGGTGATGTACACCTTCGCGCCCTGCGCCGCCAGCTCCTGCGCCGTGGCAAGACCAATGCCGGTGCTGCCGCCGGTGACCAGTGCGATTTTTCCTGAGAGAGTCGTATTCATGTCATTTACCTTTTGTTGGGTTTGCGTTGGACAAACTTTAGCCCTTGCAGGATTAGTGAAAAACCGGCAAAAATGAAAATGACTATTCACATACAGAAATAATAAGAGGTCATCATGGACCAGCTCATGGCGATGCGCGCCTTTACGCGGGTGGTGGAATCCGGCAGCTTTACTCGCGCGGCGGACTCGCTGAATATGCCAATCGCCACCCTGAGCAAGCTGGTCAAATCGCTTGAGGCGCATCTTGAAATACGCCTCCTGCACCGGACGACTCGCCGGGTGGTCGCGACGCCGGAAGGGATGGAATACTATGAAAAAGCGCTCAGGGTCTTGATAGATATTGAAGACATCGACACAGCGTTTCGCATTTCCCGCGCGACGCCAAAAGGGCATCTGCGGGTTGATATAGGCGGATCCACCGCCCGCGACGTGCTTATCCCCCTGCTGCCGGATTTTATGCAGCGTTATCCGGAAATCCGCATCGACCTTGGGGTAGCCGATCGTCCGGTGGATCTCATCAGCGGTAACGTAGACTGCGTCATCCGCGGCGGGCCGCTGAACGACTCTACCCTCATCGCCCGCCATCTCGGTAACGCCGAAATGGTCACCTGCGCGACGCCGGGTTACCTGAAAAACCATGGCGTTCCGGCCTATCCACAGGAGCTGTGCAACGGGCACAAGCTCATTAGCTACCTCTCGCCCGTCACCGGGCGGGCGTTTCCGTTTCGCTTCAGAGAGAACGGCGAGACGCTGGAAATCAATATTCCGCATTATCTCGGCGTAAACGAAAGTAATGCCCATCTGGCGGCTGCCGCAGCGGGATTGGGGATCGTTCAGACGTTTGAGTATTCGGCAAATGCGTATTTACAGGCGGGTACGCTGACGGCGATCCTGAGCGACTGGCGCCCTGCCGCCTATCCGTTTCATGTGGTTTACCCTCAGAACCGGCATCTGACGCACCGTCTTAAGGTGTTTATTGCGTGGCTGGCGGAGGTGTTTCCCGCCGCACTGAAGGGATAGCCGGGCGCAAACCCGGCTGTGGCTTAGTTAAGCTTATAGTCCAGCGTAATCTCAGCCTTCAGGAGCTGCGATACCGGACAGCCCGCTTTGGCTTTCTGAATAATACCGTCGAACTGCTGTGGGGCGATGCCCGGGACGGTCACCTTGCTTTTCAGGGCAACCTTCGTAATCGCAAAGCCGCCGTCGGTTTTATCCAGAGAGACGTCCGCCGTAGTATCAATGGAGTCGGCGGTATAGCCCGCTTCCCCGAGCATCAGCGACAGCGCCATTGAGAAGCAGGCCGCATGTGCCGCGCCAATCAGCTCTTCGGGGTTGGTCCCCTTTTCGCCCTCAAAGCGGGTATTGAAACCATAAGGCTGCTGATTGAGAACGCCGCTCTCGGTGGAAACCGTTCCTTTACCGCGCTTAATGTCGCCAGACCAGTGTGCCGAACCGTGCTTATGAATAGTCATTCTTGCTCTCCTTTTGGCTTACAAAGGGTTAAGTATAGACTACGCATCTGACCCACCCTGGAACACAGACAATTCCAGGACTTTCACCTGCTGTACCAACAAAAAGGATAATGATATGGCGCTAAAAATCAGGATGGCCGTTGCCGTCACCACACTGGCGGTATCGCTGTCTTCACTGGCGAAAACGCCGGAGAATTTTATCTATACCAGCTCCGGCGAGCTCGACGCGGTGTTTCCGCTCGTTGCGCGAAGCGATATCGGCGGCGTGCAGATCGTTTACAACTGGCGCTTGCTGGAGCCCGGAAAAGACAACTATGACTTCTCGCGGATAGAACAGGATCTGGCGCGCGTTAAGGCCGCCGGAAAAAAACTCTTTATTCAAATCCAGGATCGTTTCTTTGAGGCGGACGCCCGCTACGTGCCGGACTATCTGATGCACGATAAGCAATACGGTGGGGGGATTGCACCGCAGTTCGATAACCCCGGCGAAGGGAAGCCAGTCGGTTCAGGATGGGTGGCGCGTCAGTGGGATCCCGCCGTGCGTCAGCGCTACCAGGCTTTGCTGGCCGCCCTCGCGAAACGCTTTGATGGTGAGATGTATGGCGTAAACCTGCCCGAAACCGCCATCGATCTCGACGAAAAAAATCCGCCCGCCGGGTTTACCTGCGACAGCTATTTCGCTGGAGAAATGGAAAATCTGGCCTTTGCGCGAAAGGCTTTTATGAAATCACACGTGGTGCAATACGTGAACTTCTGGCCGTGCGAGTGGGATAATGACCACAACTACATGGGGCGTCTGTTTACGTATGCCAGCGCCAACAATGTCGGTCTGGGTGGGCCGGATATTGTTCCCAACCGCAAGGCACACATGAAGAATGCCTATCCCTTCTTCCATAAAAATAAACAGACGCTGCCGCTCATCGCCATGGCGGTTCAGGAACCGACCCTGACCTATAAAAATCCTGAGACCGGCAAGCCCTTCACCAAAGCAGAATTTGATCGGTTCGCGGAAAATTATCTCGGGGCGGATATTATTTTCTGGAGCAAGTCCTCTCCCTGGCTAAAGGCAAAATAATCACCCGTCAACCCTGCTCTTAAGCCAGGAAGCGGGCCAGTTCGTCGAGGAACACGCGCAGCGCGGCAGGCTGATATTCCCGTGACTGATAAATGCCATGGATGGCAAGCGGTTTCGGCTCCAGAGCCTCGAGTACCGACACCAGCAATCCCTGATCCAGCGCGGCACGCGCCTCGCGCTCCGGCAGCATGGCAATACCACAGTGCTTGATAGCCGCGTCCATCAACAGCGAAGAGATGCTGGCGCTCAGGTTGCCGCTGACGGCCACGCTCAGGCTTTCGCCCTCCGGCGTCAGGAAGTGCCAGGACTGCCCGGCGAAAAAGCTGTAGTGCAGGCAGTTATGCTGCGCGAGTTCTTCGGGGCTGCCGGGCGTACCGTGCTGCGCCAGATAGTCCGGCGAGGCGCAAAGGACCGAGCGACACTCCCCCAGCCGACGGGCAATCATGCCGGGTTCAGGGTTATCGGTAATGCGTACGGCAACATCAATGCGCTCTCCCACCAGGCTGACCGGATGGTTGTTCACATCCAGTTCGATGCGCAGCTGCGGGTAGCGCGAGAGCAGACCGGGCAGGACCGGCGCAATCAGATGCATGGCGGTAAAGTGCGCGCAGGCCACCCGCAGGGTGCCGGACGGAAGATCTTTTTCCGACTGGCCTTCAATTTCCTGCGAGATCTGCGAGAGGGTCCGCGTTTTTTGCAGCACCTTTTCCCCAGCCGCGGTCAGCGTCAGCTTGCGCGTGGAGCGGTTTACCAGCCGCGTGCCCGCCCACTTCTCCATCTGTTCAAGGTACCGGCTGACCATCGGTCGGGAAATACCCAGCGCGCGGGCTGCAGCGCTCAAACTCCCCAGCTCGCATATCCGGTTGTAAACCTGAGCGGCAATAACGCGGTCCATATAAGCTCCATTTGCTCGATTTATGAAACTAAGCATGTCTTGTTTCAGGAATTCTGGCAAATGCAAATATCCGTACAATAAAGACATTCCTGAACAACCGAGACAACAGCATGAAATTCACTCACCTTGCCCTGCTTTCCACCCTTTTCACACCCGCTGTTTTTGCCGCGCCGCTGAACATTGATACCTATAACCCGCAGGAGAAAGGCATTTTCGCTGTCTCCTCCACGCTGGTTTCCGGCCCGAAAGAAGCCGTACTGTTTGACGCGCAGTTCAGCGTGAAGGATGGCGAAGCGCTGGTAGAGAAAATTCGCCGCAGCGGTAAAACCCTGAATAAGATTGTGATCACCTCCGGCGATCCGGATTTCTATTTTGGCCTGCAGCCGCTGGTCAAAGCCTTCCCAAACGCCAAAGTGGTGGCCACGCAGCACGTGGTTGACCACATCAAGGCCACCAAAGACGCCAAGCTCGCCTTCTGGGGTCCACAGATGAAAGACGGCGCACCGACCGAGCTGGTCGTCCCGCAGGTGCTCGCCTCCACCACGTTTATGGTTGACGGGGAGAAGATCGACATCGAACAGCCTGACAGCTATGCGGCCTATGTATGGATCCCGTCCGCAAAGACCATCCTCGGCGGCACTGGCGTAGCCTGGGGGATTCACGTCTGGACGGCGGACACCCAGACAGCGGAAAGCCGTAAGCAGTGGCAGGAAACGCTGGTGAACATGGCGGCGCACAAACCCGAGCGCGTGATCCCGGGTCACTATCTGGGTACCCCGCCAGCCGGGACGGGTGCGATTGATTTTACCCGTGACTATCTCCAGCGCTTTGAAAAGGCCTTATCCGTTCATAAAGATTCTGCGGGCGTCATCAGCACCCTGAAAAAACAGTATCCGAACCTGGCCGAAGAGAGCTCACTGGAATTAAGCGCTAAGGTGAATACCGGCGAAATGAAGTGGTAATTTAAACGCTGCTCCTGCTATTTTTTCGAGATAGCAGGAGCACCGTTATAATATCCCCTCAACAGCACTTCGATTAACCCCCACATTTCAAAAGCGCATAAAAGCATGCACTTATGTCATTTTTATTTCTAAGATGAATCTGAACCACAACCGGGAAAATATTTGCCATTCTGTTTATGAATTAAATTTTTTGCGAGCCGTACCATTAAACAGAAAACGACACGGAGGCAGCATGTTTACTTATTACCCGGCTAATACCGCAGCAGCACAACCTGAACTCGTTAACGCGATTGCGCAGGGTCTTCACGCCGAGCACGGTGCTGTGACTGAAGATGACATTTTGATGGAACTGACCAAGTGGGTGGAATCCACAGATAATGACATCCTCAGTGACATCTACCAGCAGACCATTAACTACGTCGTCAGCGGGCAAAACGCACCCTTGTAAAAACCTGCTAAGCTGGATCTGCAACCTAAGGGGTTACATTTCGTTTGCGTAAGCAAACTGGTCCTTAAAACTATCAACAGGATTGAGGAGTTAACATGAAATCGAACCGTCAGGCACGCCATATTCTGGGACTGAACTACAAGCTTTCGAATCAGCGTAAAGTGGTGATTGAAGGCGACCACGAAACGCAAGTCACGCACGCCACCGGCAGAAAACGCCACGCGGGCAAGTAAGTTCCAGACTGAGATCCAGAACACCATCGGTAATCCCGGTGGTGTTTTTGTTTATGTGTTGCGGTAATTAATATTTAGCTCCTTTATAATACCGTCGGACCGCACCCCATCGCACAGGCCAGAAAGATGACAAACAGCAGTGTCAGGGACGGATCTTCATAAAAAGAGTGAGTGACATGGACAACAAACTGAAAAAACATCGTTCCTTATACATCCCATACGCCGGACCGGTTTTACTCGAATTCCCCCTGCTCAACAAAGGCAGCGCCTTCAGTATGGAAGAGCGCAGCAGCTTTAACCTGCTGGGTTTACTGCCGGAAGTGGTTGAAACCATTGAAGAACAGGCAGAGCGCGCGTGGATCCAGTATCAGGGTTTCAAAACTGAAATCGACAAACACATTTACCTGCGCAACATTCAGGATACCAACGAAACCCTCTTCTATCGCCTGGTGCAGAACCATCTCGAAGAGATGATGCCGGTGATCTACACCCCTACGGTGGGTGCGGCCTGCGAGCGCTTCTCAGAGATCTACCGTCGCTCCCGCGGGGTATTCATCTCCTATCAGAACCGTCACAACATGGACGATATTCTGCAGAACGTGCCGAACCACAATATCAAAGTCATTGTGGTGACCGACGGCGAACGTATTCTCGGCCTCGGCGACCAGGGCATTGGCGGGATGGGGATCCCTATCGGTAAACTCTCTCTTTATACCGCCTGCGGCGGCATCAGCCCGGCGTATACCCTGCCGGTCGTGCTGGACGTCGGCACCAACAACCAGCAGTTGCTAAACGACCCGCTCTATATGGGCTGGCGCCATCCGCGTATTACCGACGACGAGTACTATCAGTTTGTCGACGACTTCATCCAGGCAGTGAAGCACCGCTGGCCGGACGTTCTGCTGCAGTTTGAAGACTTCGCGCAGAAAAACGCGATGCCGCTGCTGAACCGCTATCGCGATGAGATCTGCTCCTTTAACGACGATATCCAGGGCACCGCGGCCGTGACGGTGGGGACGCTTATCGCCGCCAGCCGCGCAGCCGGCAGCCAGCTGAGCTACCAGAAAATCGTCTTCCTGGGCGCAGGCTCTGCGGGGTGCGGTATTGCCGAGCAGATTATCGCCCAGACGCAGCGCGAAGGCTTAAGCGAAGAGCTGGCCCGCTCCCGCGTCTTTATGGTTGACCGTTTCGGCCTGCTGACCGACGGCATGCCGAACCTGCTGCCGTTCCAGACGAAGCTGGTGCAGAAACGCGAAAACCTGAAAAACTGGGATACCGACAACGAAGTCCTTTCCCTGCTGGACGTGGTGCGCAACGTGAAGCCGGATATTCTGATCGGCGTTTCCGGGCAAACAGGTCTCTTCACCGAAGAGATTATTCGCGAGATGCACAAGCACTGCGAGCGCCCTATCGTGATGCCGCTGTCCAACCCGACCTCGCGCGTGGAGGCAACGCCGCAGGATATCATTGCCTGGACCGAAGGTAACGCGCTGGTTGCGACCGGCAGCCCGTTCGATCCGGTGGTGTGGAAGGATAAAACCTATCCGATTGCCCAGTGCAACAACTCCTATATCTTCCCGGGCATTGGACTGGGCGTGATCGCCTCCGGCGCGTCCCGCATTACCGATGAGATGCTGATGTCGGCGAGTGAAACCCTCGCGGGCTACTCTCCGCTGGTCAACAACGGTGAAGGGCTGGTGCTGCCGGAGCTGAAGGACATTCACAAGGTGTCGCGCGCGATCGCGTTTGCGGTAGGTAAAATGGCGCAGCAGCAGGGCGTGGCGGTGAAAACCTCTGCCGACGCGCTGCAGCAGGCCATCGACGACAACTTCTGGAAGCCTGAATACCGCAGCTATCGCCGTACGTCGATTTAATCCGCTCCGCCCGGTGGCACTTCGCTTACCGGGCCTACGGGCCGGGTGTTTTCCCTCTCCCTGTGGGAGAGGGTCAGGGTGAGGGCAACAGACCGCACCATCGAATACCCACTAGCCAAACCCCTTTTCCCCCGCTACACTCCATTCATCCATTAACCCACTGAATATATAAGGAGGCCAATTATGCTGTATCGTGAAATTTTCAATGTTTCACATACATTTGGCGATCGCACCAGCTCAAGCGTTATCGGTATCGTGCTGCGATAACTTCTGCTTGAGCGAAGACACCAACCCCTGAAATCCCTTCTCTCGGGCTTACTGAGTTATCGTCAGCGATGTTTGACGAGGCATAAACATGCCTGTAACTCTTGGGTAAGCAACAATGAGCACTTTACTCACTGCACAATCTTTACGCGTTGATACGGCGTTTGGCACGCTCTTCGACTCACTCTCCTTTACGCTGAAAAAAGGCGACCGCATTGGCCTGCTGGGCGACAACGGCTGCGGCAAAAGTACGCTGCTGAAGGTGCTGGACGGCACGGACTCCCCTGCGGCCGGAACGGTAGCGTTGGCCGGGCACTGCCTTATGGCGCGCGTGGAGCAACATCTCCCGGACGCTATTTTACCGCTGACCATGCTGGATGCCGTCCTGGCCCAGTTGCCCTCAACTGAACGGGACAGCCTGCGCTGGAAAGCCGAAACGCTGCTGGCAGGCATGGGCTTTACGCCGCAGGATATGATGCTGCACTCCGCCACGCTGAGCGGCGGGCAGCACACCCGCCTGCTGCTGGCGCGGGCGCTGATTCACGAGCCGGACCTTCTTCTGCTCGATGAACCCAGCAACCACCTTGATTTGCCGACCATGCTCTGGCTGGAACACTTCCTACAGAACTGGTCGGGTAGCTTTGTGCTGGTCTCGCATGACAGACAGCTGCTGGATGCCGTCACCAACGGCAGCTGGATCCTGCGCGATAAAACGCTGCACTACTTTGCCCTTCCCTGCACGGCGGCACGTCAGGCGCTTGACGCCAAAGATGAAAGCGACGCGCAGCGTCACAAGGCGGAGCAAAAGGAGATCGACCGCGTAACCGCCAGCGCCAAACGTCTGGCGACCTGGGGCAAGGTTTACGACAACGAAGACCTGGCCCGCAAAGCCAAACAGATGGAAAAACAGGTCGAACGGCTCAAAGAGAGCCAGACCGCGCTCACGGCGGGCAGCCCGTGGACGCTAACCCTGCGCGGCGACGCGCTGCGGGCGGATCGTCTACTGGAGATGGAAAACCTCGGCGTCCCGCCCGCGCCTGGGCTACCGCCGCTGTTTAACATCGAAACGGCGCGCCTGAAAAGCGGCGATCGCGTGGCGATTGTTGGTCGTAACGGCTGCGGCAAATCGTCACTGATGAAGCTTATCTGGCGACATTTTACGGATGAACCGGCGGAAAGCGGGCTGAAAATCCATCCGCGCGTGTCGCCTGGCTACTACGACCAGACGCTTCATCAGCTTGCAGACAACGCCACGCTTCTCGACGCGCTGGAGCCTTTCGCACCGGATCCGCAGAATCGCAAAATGGCCCTGATAAGCGCCGGGTTCCCGTGGTCCCGCCACGGGCAGAAAGTCAGCACGCTCAGCGGCGGCGAGCGTTCGCGCCTGCTGTTCGTGGGCCTGACGCTTGCCCGCTACAGCCTGCTGATGCTGGATGAGCCAACTAACCACCTTGACATGGAAGGCAAAGAGGCGCTGACGCAAACCCTTCAGCAGTTTGAAGGCGGCGTTCTGCTGGTCAGCCATGACCGACAGTTAATTAGCCAAAGCTGCAACCGTTTCTGGCTGATTGAAGAGGAAAAGCTGAGCGAGTGGCACGATGCAGAAGCGGTCTTTGAGCGTCTGCGTGAAAGCGCGGGGCTGGTGACATCCACCGCACCTGCTATCACCGCTTCGGCGGTTCAATCCTCGCCGTATGACGATCTGCTCGAACGGCTGGTCGCACTGGAAACGCTGCTGGAAGACGATCTGGCGCGTAAGCCTAAGCATCAAAAGCCGCAGCTGCAGGCTCAATGGCGTAAAGAGATTAAGGAGATAGAAGCACAGCTGTAAGTCTGCGCCCGGCGAGTCTCTCTCGCCGGGCCAGTATTTTCCCCCTAAATTATTAGAGGAACGCCGTATTCTTATTCTGAAAATGGATTAAATAATGACATTATGTTGCCGTTGCCTTGCATTACAGCGCCAAACCACTAATCCTTGAGGAGTATTACACCTGCTATGCAGATACTCATCATGAACAAGGAGATACACATGAAGGCTGCTGTTGTCACTCAGGATCATCAGGTTAATGTCACCGAAAAAACCTTGCGCCCGCTAAAGCACGGGGAAGCTCTGCTGAAGATGGAGTGCTGTGGCGTATGCCATACCGACCTCCACGTGAAGAACGGTGATTTTGGCGATAAAACCGGGGTTATCCTGGGCCATGAAGGGATTGGTATCGTAAAAGAAGTCGGCCCAGGCGTGAAATCGCTGAAAGTCGGCGACCGCGCAAGCGTGGCCTGGTTCTTTGAAGGCTGCGGGCACTGCGAATATTGTAATACCGGCAACGAAACCCTGTGCCGTGACGTGAAAAACGCCGGTTACTCCGTTGACGGCGGCATGGCGGAAGAGTGCATCGTCACCGCGGATTATGCGGTAAAAGTGCCGGACGGTCTGGATTCGGCGGCGGCCAGCAGCATCACCTGCGCCGGGGTCACCACCTACAAAGCGGTGAAGGTGTCCGAAATCAAACCAGGCCAGTGGATTGCGATTTACGGTCTGGGCGGTCTGGGCAACCTCGCGCTGCAGTACGCCAAAAACGTCTTTAACGCCAAAGTCATCGCGCTTGACGTTAACGACGAACAGCTGAAGCTGGCGGCCAGCATGGGTGCGGATCTCACCATCAACTCCCGCAGCGAAGATGCCGCTAAAATTGTGCAGGAGAAAACCGGCGGCGCGCATGCAGCAGTCGTCACCGCCGTCGCAAAAGCCGCCTTCAACTCGGCGGTAGATGCCGTGCGTGCCGGTGGCCGCGTGGTCGCGGTTGGCCTGCCGCCGGAAGCGATGAGCCTCGACATTCCGCGCCTGGTGCTTGACGGCATTCAGGTGGTGGGTTCGCTGGTTGGCACCCGTCAGGATCTGCAGGAAGCGTTCCAGTTCGCCGCTGAAGGCAAGGTCGTGCCGAAAGTCACGATGCGTCCTATCGAGGATATCAACGCCATCTTTAAAGAGATGGAACAGGGCCAGATCCGTGGCCGTATGGTGATTGACCTGCGTTCATAATCACCACCGTTCAATTACCGCTCCTGACAGGGGCGGTATTTTTATAGCCATTTTCCGGCAATCCTTATCTTAATTCCTTTGTTCCCTTGTTTTCCCCCGCGCCCGATGATGAATCCGACGCTAACAAGAAGATAACAAAGGAATTCACCATGCAAACCCCATTTCGTCTGCCGCTGCTGACGGCGCTGATTCTGGCGACAACCGCAGCGTGGGCAGCAGATGCGCCCGTCAAAGGCGGCACGCTGATTTATCTGGAGCAACAGGCGCATACCAACCTTTACCCGCCTGCCGGCGGCTTCTACCCGAACGGCGGCATTCTGAACCAGATCACCGACAAACTGACGTGGCAGAACCCGAAAACGTTACAGGTGGAGCCCTGGGTAGCCGAAAGCTGGACCACCAACGCCGATAAAACCGAATACACCTTTAAGCTGCGTCCCGGCATCACCTTCTCCGACGGCACGCCACTGGACGCCAACGCCGTAGCGAAGAACTTTGATACCTACGGCTTAGGCAACAAAGCGCAGCGTCTTCCGGTGTCAGAAGTGATCAATAACTACGATCGCAGCGAAGTGGTCGACCCGCTGACCGTGAAGTTCTACTTCAAAAAACCGTCGCCGGGGTTCCTGCAGGGCACCGCCACGATTGGCTCGGGCCTGGTTTCGCTCAGCACGCTGAAGCGCAACTTTGAAGAGCTGGGTGACGCCCGGCATATCATTGGCTCCGGCCCGTTTGTGGTGAAGGATGAGAAGCTGGGTCGCGAAGTGACGCTGGAAGCGCGTAAGGACTACCAGTGGGGACCGAAAAACCTGACGCAGCAGGGGCCAGCCAATCTGGACGGCATCAAGTTTATCGTGACCCAGGAAGACAGCGTGCGCGTCGGCGCCCTGCTGGCCGGTCAGGCCGACTTTATTCGCCAGGTCCAGGCGTATGACGAAAAGCAGGCGACAGACCAGGGCTATAAAATCTACGCCGCCCCGACCCGCGGGGTGAACGACAGTATTAGCTTCCGCCCGGATAACCCGCTGGTCTCCGATATTCGCGTCCGCCAGGCGCTGCTGCATGCCACCAACGCAAAACAGGTGGTCGAGACCCTCTTCTCGGCCAACTATCCGCAGGCGAAGTCGGTAATTGCCGATTCTGCCGCCGGCTTTGTCGATCTCAGCGATAAATTGACCTTTGACCCGGCAAAAGCCAACCAGCTGCTGGACGAGGCGGGCTGGAAAGCGGGCAGCGATGGGATCCGCGCCAAAGACGGGCAACGGCTGGCGCTGACGGTGTACGAATCCCTGCCGCAGCCGCAAAACAAAGAGGTGCTGCAGCTGGTTGCCCAGCAGTGGCGCCAGGTGGGCGTGGCGCTGAGCGTGAAAGCTGGTGACGCTGGCAGCCGCACGCTGGATAACCTTGATCCGCTGAAAACCCCGTTAACCGTCTCCGAAGTGGGACGCGCCGATCCTGACGTGGTGAAAAGCATGTTCTACACCGCTAACCGCGACGCGCTGCTGCAAAAAGGCGGCTCCAGCGACAAGGTCAAAAACTTCCGTGACGACAAGCTGAATGAACTGCTGGTGAACATTTCGGCTGAGGTCGATCCGCAAAAACGCCTGCAGCTGACGGGGGACGCCCAGCGCTACCTGCTGGATAACGCCTACGTCATTCCAATTTTCGAGGAGCCGCAGGTCTTTGCCGGTGCGCCGTGGCTAAAAGGCGTCAATTTTGAAGCGGTCGGCCGCCCGTCCTTCTACGGCGCGTGGATTGAGAAACACTGAGGAGCTGACGATGCGCCACGCACTTCTTCAACGCTTTGGGCACGGGCTGCTGGTACTATGGGCCGCCTTTACCCTCTCGTTCGTGTTGCTCCAGGTGCTGCCGGGCGACGCGGTGCTGATTAAATTTCAGAACCCGGACCTGGGCTTAAGCCCGGCGCAAATTGAGGAGATGCGCGTGGCCTACGGCGCGGACAGCCCGCTGTGGCAGCAATACGGCCATACGCTGCTGGCGATGCTGCACGGGGATTTCGGCTATTCGTTACAGGCCGGGGTGCCGGTCAGCGAGCTGATTGCCAGCAATCTGCCGGATACCCTGAGCCTCGCCCTGCCCGCCTTTTTAATCGCGGTTCTGCTGGCGTTTGCGCTGGCCTTTGCGTCGCGTCTGCCGGGTCTGCGCTGGCTGAGTAATACCCTCCAGTCTCTGCCGGTCCTGTTTATCTCCTTACCGACGTTCTGGCTGGGGATTGCCCTCATCCAGCTCTTTTCTTTCCAGCTGCGGCTGATCCCGGTGATTAACCCGACGCCGCTCCAGGGGCTGATCCTGCCGATCGTGACCGTCGCGATCCCGATCTCCGCCCCGCTGGCGCAAATCCTGATGCGCAGCCTCGACCAGGTGGCGACGCAGCCGTTTGTTGCCGTAGCCCGGGCCAAAGGGCTGAGTGAAACCGCCGTGCTGTGGCGTCACGTGACCCGCAACGCCCTGCTGCCTGTCCTGAACATTGCCGGGCTGCTGCTGGGCGAGCTGATTGCCGGGGCGCTGATCACCGAAACCGTTTTTGGCCGCAGCGGGCTCGGGCAGCTGACCCAGCAGGCGGTGAATAACCAGGATATTGCCGTACTTCAGGCGGTAGTGATGATTTCCGCCCTCGGCTTTGTCCTGATCAACCTGCTGGTGGACCTGCTTATGCCGCTGCTGGATCCCCGTCTGCAAACCGTTACCGGAGGTGCATCATGAGCCTGGTCGATTACGCTGCCGCCGCGCGAAAACGCGTTCCCGGCTGGCAGGGCGTCGCGTGGCAGCCCGGACTGTGGCTGGCATGGGCGGTAATTATCATTGCGATTTTCGCCGCCGTGGCGCCCGGCCTGTTAACCCACTACAGCCCGATTGAGGGCATCGCCGGAGCGCAACGTCTTGCGCCGCAGGCGGGACACTGGCTCGGCACCGATCAGCTTGGCCGCGATGTTTACACCCGTATTGTGTACGGTGCGTCCCACTCCCTGAGCGCGGCGCTAGCTGCCGTCACGATGGGGCTGGTGGTCGGCACAGGTCTGGGGGTCATAGCCGGAGCGTTCGCCGGACGCGTCGAGTCTTTCCTGATGCGTTATGTCGACGTGCTGTTGTCCATTCCGTCTCTGCTGCTCTCCCTGACGGTTATTATTCTGCTCGGGTTTGGCACCGTTAACGCCGCCATTGCCGTCGGCGTGGCCTCTATTGCCAGCTTCGCCCGCCTCGCGCGCGGTGAAGTGGTGCGCATCCGCCATACGGATTACGTCGAGGCGGCGTTTGGCAGCGGCGGGACGTTCCTGGCGGTGCTGTGGCGACACATCCTGCCCAACGCCTTAACCGCCGTCCTTGCCTTTGCCACGCTGCAGTTTGGTCAGGCTATCCTGGCCCTATCAACGCTGAGCTTTCTCGGCTATGGCACCCCGCCGCCCGTTCCGGAATGGGGCTTATTGATCGCCGAAGGCCGTAACTATCTCTCTACCGCCTGGTGGCTAACCACCTTCCCCGGCGTCGTCGTCATCGCCGTCGTGCTTGCCACCAACCGTATCAGCCAGCAGTTCAGCGGAGGCCTGAAATGACCGTACTCTCGGTAGAAAACCTGGCCATCAGCTACCGTACCGCGCGCCAGTGGCGCGAGGTGGTGCATAACGTCAGCTTCACCCTCAGGCGAGGGGAAATGCTGGCGTTTGTCGGCGAATCCGGATCCGGCAAAACGACCACGGCACAGGCGATCATTGGCCTGCTGGCGGATAACGCCCGTCGCGATGCGGGGAAAATCGTGCTCAACGGCGAGGAGATTAGCCGGTGGTCAGCGAAGCGTCTCGATACCCTGCGCGGGGCGCGAATCAGCCTGGTTCCGCAGGATCCGGGTAATTCACTCAACCCGGTGAAGACGATCGGTGGTCAGGTCGGGGAAATTATTCAGCTGCACCAGAAGGTGACTCGCGCCCAACGCGACGAGCTGGTGCTTGCCCTGCTGACAAAGGTCGGCCTGAGCCACCCCGAACAGCGCATGACGCAGTATCCGCACCAGCTCTCCGGCGGAATGAAACAGCGCGTGTTGATTGCCATCGCGATAGCGCTGTGTCCGGACGTCATCATTGCCGATGAGCCCACCAGCGCGCTGGACGTGACGGTGCAAAAACGCATTCTTGATCTGCTGGATATCCTGCGCCGGGAATCGGGTACTGCCGTTCTGTTTGTCACCCACGATCTGGCCCTGGCCGCTCAGCGCGCGGACAGGCTGCTGGTGTTTCGCAACGGCGAGGTTCAGGAGCACGGCGACACCGCCGATATCGTCCGCACGCCGCAGCACGCCTACACCCGACAGCTGCTGAGCGATCTCCAGGGCCAGCGCCTGACCATCGCCCCGGTAGCCGGCCTGCCGCTCGCGTCACCGGCCATTCGCGCCCGTGCCATCAGCAAACGGTTCTCGCTGGGCAAAGATCATCAGCTTCAGGCGCTGGATCGGGTGACGTTTGACGTCAGGCGCGGCAGCACGCACGCGCTGGTCGGTGAATCCGGCTCCGGGAAAACCACCCTCGCCCGTATTTTGCTGGGTTTTGATCAGGCCGACAGCGGACAGGTCATTATTGATGACATTGATGCCACCGCACTCAGCCGCGAGGCCCGTCGTCAGCTGCGCCAGAAGATCCAGTTTGTTTACCAGAACCCGTTCGCCTCTCTCGATCCGCGTCAGACGCTGTTTGACATCATCGAAGAGCCCCTGAAGAACTTTTCCCGCCTCGCGAAGGCTGAGCGAAAGGTCCGGGTGGAAATCGTGGCGCAGCGGATTGCCCTGCCTACCGAACTCCTGACCCGCACCGCCAGGGAGCTATCAGGCGGTCAGCGCCAGCGCGTGGCCATCGCCCGGGCGCTGATTCTGGAGCCGACTATTCTGGTGCTGGACGAAGCCACCTCCGCGCTGGACGTCACCGTGCAGGCGCAGATCCTGGCACTGCTTCAGCAGCTGCAGCAGCAGCTGGGATTAACCTACCTGTTCATCACGCACGATCTCTCCACCGTTCGCCGGATCGCCCACAGCGTCACGGTGCTGCGCAGCGGTCAGGTGGTCGAACAGGGCGACGTCGAAACCTTATTCACGTCACCGCAGAACGACTATACCCGCGAGCTGATTGCCGCCATTCCCCATTTTTCACCCGCTACGGAGGAGTTCGCATGACGCGAAAACGCCTGGGATTTTTCACCCGCCTGCTTGACGACGCCACGCCGAAAGAGCGCTATCGTCTGGCAACCGAACAGATCCGCCACGCCGAACGCCACGGTTTTGACAGCGCCTGGATTGCCCAGCACCACTTCCACGAAAGTGAAGGCGGCCTGCCGTCGCCGCTGCTGTTTCTGGCTCACGTTGCGGCGCATACCGAAACCATTCGACTCGGCACGGCCATCATTACCCTGCCGATGGAAAACCCGCTGCGCGTCGCAGAAGATGCCTCGGTGCTGGATTTACTCGCCGATGGACGTCTCGAAGTCGGTTTTGGTTCGGGCGGCACGCCGACCTCTTTCCTGCCGTTCGGACTGACGTTCGAACAGCGCGGCGCGGCCTTTGCTGACCATCTACATGTGATCCAGAGCGCCTGGCGCGGGGATTCGCTCACCCATCCGGATAACCACCTTTACCCGCCAGCGCCACAGCTGGCTGACCGGATCTGGATTGCCACCTTTTCCGTCGACGGCGCCGTTCGCGCCGCGCGGGCTGGACACGGTTTGATGCTCTCCCGCACGCAGCCGCGCCCGGCAGACCAGTTGGATTTAACGCTCGACGCGATCCAGAACCCGATTGTGGATGCCTACCTTGAGGCGCTGCCCGCGGGCATCGCACCGCGCATTCTGGCTTCCCGTACCGCGTTCGTCGCCGACAGCGATGACTATGCGCTGAAGGTTGCGACGCCGGGCCTCACGAAACAGGCAAAGCAGCATCGCGCTGCCGGACACGCGGTTAAAGGTGACACCGTCACAGATTTTCGTCGCCAGTTCGACGCCCACATCGGTTCGCCCGAGACGGTGCTGCGTTCGCTGCAGGCCGATTCCGTTCTCCGGCGCGCCACGGACATCTCATTCCAGGTCCATTCGGTCGAGCCCACCCATCGCGACACGCTGCGCTCTATCGAACTGATCGCCGAACATATTGCCCCCCACATCCTTTGAGGAGACACCTATGTCATTAAGTCACGACATTCTCGCCGAGCTGGCGGAAATTAAACCCGGTTCCCCTCTGGCAGAGGCGCGCGCCACGCGGGACGCCGCCACAAGACACGCGCAGGGCAGCTACGAAATCTTATTTACCCAGCAGGACAGCGATTTTGCGCTGGACGAACGCTTCGCCGTCGCGGCAAAAGTCGCGAGGTGGCACAATGCGGAGGCGCTGGCCGCACACTATGCGGGGTTTGGCCTGGCAGACCCGACCTCCGACCGTCTGACCCCGGCGCTGAACTTCGCGCGTCTGTTGACCTTCTCTCCCGTCGAAGCCACGCCCGCATCGTTAAAGGCGCTGACCCAGGCGGGATGGAGCAAAGAAGGTATCGTGACCCTGGCGCAGCTGATCGCCTTTGTCAGCTTCCAGAGCCGACTGATTGCCGGGCTGCGGCTGCTGAACGACAGGCCAGTCGCCACAAACGATGCCCCGGTGGCGGCAGGCGTCTGGCACACGACCGCAACCACGGCCACCGGCAAGGCGGCTCCCGTCGCCTTCACCCAGCAGGAACTGGGCTGGGAACCGTGGATCGCCGCCAAACCGCTGGCGGATTTTCGTGATGACGAGGTTGCGATCCTGGCGAAGTTTGGCCACACCGATTCCGACTATTTCCGCCTGCTGGGCCGCAACCTGCCGGTGCTTGAACAGCGCACGCTAACGGATAAAGGGATTTTTTATACGCCGGGAGGATTGCCGCGCGCCGAGCGCGAGCTGGCCGCAACGGTCGCCAGTAAAATTAACGGCTGCATCTACTGCGCATCTGTCCATGCGCGGAAAGCCAGCCAGCTGTCAAAGGATGACGCTGCGGTAGAGGCCCTGCTGGCCGTGCGTCCAGGACAATCCCTGAGCGAGGGACAATCTGCGCGCTGGCAGGCGGAGATCAATTTTGCGGCGGCGCTATCGGTTACGCCTCCTGCCGCCACGCCGCTGCACCTTGCCGCGCTTGAAAAAGAGGGGCTGGACACCTTAGCCCAGCTTGACCTGGTGCAGTCCGCCGCGTTCTTCGCATGGGCGAACCGACTGATGCTGACCCTGGGCGAGCCCTGGCTTGCCTGAATTCGATCAGGCTAGCGCGCGAGCGTTAGCCTGAGCCCGTCTGGCCCGCAGGTTACCGTAGATCAACAGCGCGCTCATGGCCGAGAACGAGAGTATCGCCGCAGGCAGCGTGACGTAGCGCCAGCTAAAGCCGAGGGTAATCATCATCCCGCCAAAATATGCACCGATCGCGCTGCCGAGATTAAACGCCATCTGCCCGCCCGCGGCACCCAGCATCTCACCGCCCTTCGCATTTTGCAGAAGCAGAATTTGTAGCGGCGCAGAGAGCGCGAACAGCCCGGCACAGCAGATAAAACCCATCACCAGCGAGGCCGTTTTCAGTTCGCCACAGGCGAAAAGCAGCAGCAGCGAGGCGACAATCACCATGTCAGTAGTCGCCGCAATGCGCAGCGGGCTAAAGCGTCCCGAGAGCTTGCCGCTCAACAGGTTGCCCAACACCATGCCAAGCCCCATCAGCATCATGATGGCCGTCATCATCCCTTCTGAATAACCGGAGACGTTAACCATAAACGGCTTAACGAAGCTGAACCATGCGAACACCCCGGCGTTGCCAAACATGGTGGCGGCAAAAATCAGCCAGGGTTCTGGTTTTTTCAGAAAGTGGAACTGCTCGGTCAATTTGATTTCCGATTTGTCGCGGATGTCCGGCACCCAGAGCAGAACCGAAAGGATCACCAGCGCATCGAACACGGCAATCAGAAAAAAAGTATAGCGCCAGCTAAACTGGTGCCCGAGCCAGGTCCCCAGCGGAACGCCCATCAGGTTGGCCACGGTCATCCCGGCGATCATCCCGGCCACCGCGACCGTCACCTTCCCCGGCGGCGCGATTTTAGAAAGAATAATCGCCCCGACGCCGAAAATGGCGCCGTGCGGGAAACCGGAAATCAAGCGCCCGATCGCCAGCCAGAAATATGACGTAGAAAACGTAAACAGAGCGTTCCCAACCGCGCACATGGCAACCAGAAACAGCAGCGTAGTTTTTAAGGAGAACCTGCCTGAGAACAGCGCCACAATCGGGGCGCCAATAACCACGCCGAAGGCATAAAACGAGATCATATTCCCGGCGGAGGGAATCGAAATACCGGTGTCATGCGCCAGCTCGGTTAACACGCCCATAATGCCAAATTCGGCCATGCCAAGGCCAAATGTGCCAAGCGCCAGCGAAAATATTGTCTTTTTCATGCCTCAACCACGGGTTAATCACTCGCAGCGGGCATTATTGAATAATCTTGTATGGTGAGCCAGTTCAAATAAGATGGCTGACAGGTTAATCCATTAATTCAGGAGTTTTCTCCAACCGCGACACGGGGCAATGGAAAACAAAAAGCCCCGGCAGGCGTCAGGGCTTTAAAGGGTTTAAGGTCTGGCTTTTACGGTGTGCTTTCTGCCGCTGCTTTAGCGCGTGTAATCGCGCCAGCATTGAAAATTGGGTGCTCGTGATTGTTCGTTACGTCACGAACGCGGTAAATTTTCCATGCATCATCTTCACGACGAAGAAATACCTCAAGGTGAATGCTTCTCCCGTTACCCGCCCCTTCAATAACCTGGACTGCTTCACCGTTTAAAAATGGTCTGGCGTTTTCCACTCGTAACGCAGGTATCCATTCACGAGAATAATCTTGGGTATACGTAAAATAGTCAGACTCTATTAACTCTTGTTCAGAGATTTCCTGAATAGTATTAATGCGAACAATCGTATCAGCAGAAACATATTTACGCAGTTCGTCGGCAGGATAAGGCCTGGCTTCATCGCTGCCGAATACGGAAAGATAGGATTTATAAAATGATTCAGTAGCGTCTTGTGCGCTACGTTCTTGATTGGCAGCCGAACTACATCCCACCAGCAACATAACGAATGATAACAATATCCTTTTCATCAATGCATCCTGTAAATTTTAAAGGATGGTTGCATTTTGCGGTATCCAGGCCCCGGATACATACTTTTTTGAACGAAATCAGAAATCCATTGTGTACCGTCATACATAGTCATGTGGCCTATGCCATTTCCACCAGGGTATGGCTGTATCACGGCCACATCACCAGCAATTAACGTTGAACCGGGCGGCAGCTCACTGAATCCAGCACGTAATAATTCAACCCCATAATCTTTTGCATAATCTGTGTTCGCTACCTTAACACCGCCAGCCAGAATGGCAAGGAGGGTAAACTTAGCACATTCACTATGAGAGCGCCCCAGAGCGTGTGAACGGAGATACGAAACAGTAGCTTATTTATTCCAACTCATTCTTAGTTCCTTTAAGTAAGTGAGAAGGAAATTATTACGTTAACCTTTGATAAGCTGTGGGATTAAAAATGCTGAAATGTAGTATTAATACTAAAACGAATACCGACGATATGACAGGGGTACTGTGCCGTGGCACATTCGCGAATACCCCTGCCGTATCGCCGGAAAGCAAAAAAACTGTCAGCGGTCTTAATGAATGCGTCCCGTAGGACGCACTATAAGATCACTTACATTGAAAATCCGCATTATGATCAAGGTTATTATTAGCGTGCTTAGTTACCATCAAGCCTCAGCTCACCCATATGCAGCAACATGGGTGCAATCAGCAAAGAGGAATGGCTGATAACCTCTTGATAAGGAAATTTTTTATGCCGCATCATGATGTGAATATTAAGCTAAAAACAAGTACTAAAACCTTTGACGACGTTAACGGAGAAATTACTGCAATCAAATTACTTATTGGCTTGATTGCCACAAAACTCACCCAAGATTGCCGCGATAACTTACTTAGCGAGTTAAATTCGTTAGGAAAGCCAGATCTAGCGAAAATGTTGGAGCAGTTTTTACCCAAGTGAAGCAAAGTAAAGCTTAATTGAAGCAAAGGGACGAGGGGATTCGTAAGAAAAACTCGTCCTTTTACATTTAACACACCGCTATTTTGTTACATTAGACATCTCTCTATCTGCTTGTTTAAATTGCTAATGGTGGGCCTTAACTGGATGTGCCGAACGCACAACCGGGCGCGCTCCGTACACCTGGTACGCGCGCAATAAAAAGCCCCGGCAGGTGCCAGGGCTTGTGAGGTTTATTCTTTACAGGCCGCTTTCAGCAGCAGACTTCACGCGAGTTATTGCACCCGAGTTAAATATGGGATGCTCATAGTTATCGCTTACATCACGGACCCTGTATATCTTCCATTTATCAGCCTCACGCCGAACGAAAACTTCCAGTTCTAACTTCCCGCCGTTTTCCTTACCAATCCAAACTGGCATTACCTCACCACCCAAAAAGGGGTTCGAGGTACCGACAGTGAGCGCCGATATCCACGACGGGTCATAATCCTGCGCGTAAGCGAAGTAATCAGAGCCAAGTAAATCTTGTTCGGGTATCGACTCTATATCGTCCAGTCTCTTGAGCGTGTCTGCAGAGACATATTCGCTCATTTCGGATAGTGGGAATTCTCTGTCACTACTGGTAAGGGTCGGTAGATATGCTGCGTAGAAAGCTCGGACGCGGTCTGAAGCGCTGATATCGGGCTTAACAGTACATGCGGAAAGCAGACACGCAAACAACACCATTGCAGCTCGCATCAATTCTTCCTGTAAATTTTGAAAGACGGTTGAGCCGCGCGATACCCCGGCCCAGGGTACATGCCGTGTTGTCGAAAATCGGAAATCCACTGTGTGCCGTCATACATTGTCATATGTCCGCTTGAGTTTCCGCCCGGATAGGGTTGAATGACAGCAACATCGCCACTTAATAATGTAGAACCCGGAGGAACTTCATGAAATCCCGCTCGCAGTAATGATGGCCCGTAATCTTTTGCGTTTAGCGTTCTCTCCAGCCTGACGCCACCTGCTTTTATTGCTTCCCTGGTAAACATTGCACATTCGTTATGTGAACGACCGAGAGCGCGTGATCGGAGGTGTGAAACAGCAGCTTCTTTATTCCAACTCATTCTTAGTTCCTTTAAGTAAATAAGAACGAAATTATCACGCTAACCACATTTAGCGTGTGGGATTAAACGTGCTGATTTTTCGCATCCGTGACGTTCTAAAAGGGGAACGGGTGCTAAGCACCTTCGTTAATACCTAAATAACTGCTTGAAAAAGTGTTGCTAAATTAATTACCTAAAAACAATACGTTTAATATCAGGTGGATTACACTTCATAGTGCGGCCTCGCTTTTTCCACGCCGGACAACCTGAGGATGACAATTATGGGAAGTAAAAAGAAAGCCCCTGTCGCTGTTGATGTCGTATCGAATGCACCGCTTAAGACCAAAGAGTATGAAAAAGAGCTCCGCCGCCTGCACGTCGAACTGGTTAAGCTCCAGCAGTGGGTCGTCGCCAAAGGGTTAAAAGTGTGTATTGTTTTTGAAGGACGCGATGGTGCAGGCAAAGGCGGCACCATTAAAGCAATCACCGAGCGCGTCAGCCCTCGCGTGTTTCGCGTTGTTGCGCTCCCTGCTCCGACTGAAAAGGAAAAAAGCCAGCTCTACTTCCAGCGCTATGTGCCGCATCTGCCTTCGGCTGGCGAAATCGTGATCTTCGATCGCAGCTGGTATAACCGCGCGGGCGTGGAACGGGTGATGGGGTTCTGCACGGAGGAACAGGCGGAGAAATTTTTGGACGGCGCGCCGGTTATGGAAAAAGCGATGGTCGATGCCGGAATTATCCTGCTGAAGTACTGGCTGGAGGTGACGCCGAAAGAGCAGGAGCGGCGCCTGCGCGACCGTATTAACGATGGTCGTAAAATCTGGAAGCTGTCACCGATGGATATTAAATCCTTTAACCTCTGGGATGAGTATACCCTTGCACGCGACGCCATGTTTGAAGCCACCGATACCGCCTGGGCGCCGTGGTTTGTGGCACGTTCAGAGGATAAAAAACGCGTGCGCCTCAATATTATTTCGCATCTGCTTTCGCAGATACCGTATAAAGAAATTCACGTCGATAAGGTGGATTTACCGAAGCGCAAAATCGGCAAAGTCAAACCCACAAAATACCCGTTCCGCTATGTGGAAGAGCGGTTCTGATTTAAAAGAATAGGCCCGCGCAAGCGCAGCGCCGCCGGGCAAAGCCGACGGCGCAGGTCTTACTTGATCCCTTCCGTACTTTCCTGTTTCGCTTCCAGCCGTTCCACGTCACGATACCAGCGCGGATGGTGTTTCTGCGCCCAGCGGCGGCTCACCTTCCCTTCAATCATGCCTTTAATCGATCCTTTCACCCAGAACGCCATATACATATGGATCAGGATGGCGTGAATCAGAATGATGGCCGACGTCGCGTGGATCAGCAGCGCGTAGCGAATCACCTGTATCGGGAAGTAGTGTGCAAAATACGGACGCCAGATAATCACCCCGGTCACCAGCAGCACAAAAATCATGCTCATGATGGTCCAGAACATCATCTTTTGCCCGGCATTGTATTTCCCCACCTTCGCGACTTTGTGCTCGTTACCCTTCAGGACTTCGACGATCCCTTTCACCCACGGGATATCCTGCTTGTCCGGGATGTTATGGTGGACGAATCGCACGAACATAAACATCAGCACCACGAAAATCAGCACGCCGAAGAACGGGTGCAGAATGCGCCCCATCTGCGGCGTACCGAAGGTTTCGGTCAACCACTGCAGCGTCGGGAAGAAGAACGAAATTCCCGACACCGCCACCAGGAAGAAGCAGATAACTACCGTCCAGTGACAGGCGCGGTCGACAAACTTTGTGCGCACTATCATTTTCGACTTACTCATGATGCTCCTCCTCGTCGTCATCCACCTCTTTGTTTGGCCCGATACCGATGTAGTGATAAATCAGCCCAGCGAAGGTGGCGATAAAGCCCGCCGCGGATAGAGGCTTGAGCGCCCCTTTCCACAGGTTAATGGAGGTATCGATCGCCGGATCCTTCGGCAAGTTGTGGTACAGCTCGGGCTGGTCGCTATGGTGGAGCACATACATCACGTGCGTACCGCCCACGCCCTGCGGGTTATAAATGCCCGCATTCTCGTAGCCGCGCGCTTTCAGCTTGTCCACTCGCGCCTGCGCCACGTCAAGCATCTCTTTTTTAGTGCCGAAGTGGATCGCCCCGGTCGGACAGGTTTTCACACAGGCAGGCTCCTGCCCGACGCTGACGCGGTCCACGCACAGGGTACATTTGTATACCCGGTTATCCTCTTTATTGAGGCGCGGAACATTAAACGGACACCCCGCAATGCAGTACCCGCAGCCGATGCAGTTGTCCTGCTGGAAATCGACTATCCCGTTGGCGTACTGAATAATCGCGCCAGCAGACGGGCACGCCTTCAGGCAGCCCGGATCCTCGCAGTGCATGCAGCCGTCTTTGCGGATGAGCCACTCCAGCCTGCCGTTCTGGTCGGTTTCGCTAAAACGCATCACAGTCCAGGATTTAGCGCTCAGATCCGCCGGATTATCGTAGACCCCAACGCAGTGCCCCACCTCGTCGCGGATGTCGTTCCACTCAGAGCAGGCCACCTGGCAGGCCTTACAGCCCACGCAGGAGGAGACGTCGATAAGCTTGGCGACTTCTGCCTTGTAGTCCCGCGCGCGGGGCGCGGGAGTTATCGGGTTGGTCGCGGAGCGTTTGATAACGTCTTGTGTTTCCATCGCCATTGAATCGCTCCTTACGCTTTCTCGATGTTGACCAGAAACGCCTTGTACTCCGGCGTTTGCGAGTTGGAATCCCCGACGTTTGGCGTCAGGGTATTGGCGATGTAGCCTTTCTGCGCCACGCCTTCAAAGCCCCAGTGCAGCGGGATACCGACGGTTTCCACCTGCTGGCCGTGCACGTTCAGCGACTGCAGGCGGCGGGTGACCACCGCCACCGCGCGGATAAAGCCGCGCTTGCTGCTCACCTTCACGCGATCGCCGTTGGCAATGCCTTTCGCCTTCGCCAGCGTCTCGCTTATCTCCACAAACTGTTCCGGCTGCGCGATGGCGTTAAGCCGCGCGTGCTTGGTCCAGGTATGGAAATGCTCGGTCAGGCGGTAGGTCGTTCCCACATACGGGAATTTGTCCTTTTTGCCCAGGCGCAGGACGTCGTCTTCGTAGATACGCACCACCGGGCTGGAGACCACGTTCGGGTGCAGTGGGTTCGTGCCCAGCGGCGTTTCCATCGGCTCGTAATGCTCCGGGAACGGCCCTTCCGCCAGCTTGTTGAGAGCAAACAGACGTCCCAGCCCTTCCGGCTGCATAATAAACGGCCCGGTGCTGCTGCCCGGCGCGGCGGTGTTGTAGTCAGGGATATCGTTCCCCGTCCATTTCGCCCCGTTCCACTGGATCAGCATGCGTTTCGGATCCCACGGCTTGCCGTTAATATCCGCCGATGCACGGTTGTACAGCACGCGACGATTCAGCGGCCACGCCCATGCCCAGCCCAGGGTGTTGCCCAGCCCGGACGGGTCGGCGTTGTCGCGGTTGGCCATCTGGTTGCCCTGCTCCGTCCAGCTGCCGGTGTAGATCCAGCACGACGATGCCGTGGTGCCGTCATCGCGCAGCAGCGCAAAGCTGTTCAGCAGCTGGCCCTTTTTCGCCACCAGGTTGCCGCTCGGGTCATACAGATCCGCCAGCGCCACGCCGTTGTTCTCTTTGGCGACTTCCTCTGACTCAGGACGATCGGGCTGCTTGTAGCTCCAGCTCATCTTCAGCAGCGGCTCCGCGCCTTTACCGCCTTCGGTGCGGTACATCTCGCGCAGGCGGTGGTAAATCCCGGCGAGGATCTCGCCGTCGTTACGCGCTTCGCCCGGTGCGTCCTGGCCTTTCCAGTGCCACTGCAGCCAGCGGCCGGAGTTGGCAATGGAGCCGTCCTCTTCCGCAAAGCAGGTGGACGGCAGGCGGAACACTTCGGTCTGAATCGACGCCGGATCGACATCGTTCGATTCCCCGTGGTTCTGCCAGAAGGTGGAGGTCTCGGTCACCAGCGGATCGATAACCACCATGTACTTCAGCTTGCTCAGGCTGCGAACGACTTTGTTCTTGTCCGGGAAGGAGGCCACCGGGTTGAAGCCCTGGCAGATATACCCCGTTACGTCGCCCTTATCCATCATGTTGAAATACTTGATGACGTCATAAGCCTGATCCCACTTCGGCAGCCATTCAAAGCCCCAGTCGTTCTCTTTCTGCGCCGCATCGCCGTAGAAGGATTTCATCAGGCTGACGTAGAACTTCGGATAGTTGCTCCAGTAGTTCACCTGGTCCGGCAGCGTCGCTTTTGGCGTGTTCGCCGCCAGATAGCTTTGCAAATCCGTCTGTTTTTCAGACGGCAGCGTCAGGTAGCCCGGCAGGCTGGTCGAGAGCAGGCCGAGGTCGGTTAAGCCCTGAATATTGGAGTGACCGCGAAGCGCGTTCACGCCGCCACCGGCCATCCCCATATTGCCGAGCAGCAGCTGGATCATCGCCATGGTGCGGATGTTCTGCGCGCCCACGGTGTGCTGCGTCCAGCCCAGCGCGTACAGGAACGTCGTGGTTCTGTCGGCGGCGCTGGTGGAGGCCAGTACCTCACACACCTTCAGGAAGTCCGCTTTCGGCGTGCCGCAGATGTTTTCCACGACGTCCGGCGTATAGCGGGAGACGTGCTGCTTTAGCAGGTTCCACACGCAGCGCGGATGTGTGAGCGTTTCATCGCGCATCGCATAGCCGTTTTCATCGAACTGATAGTTCCAGGACGTTTTATCGTACTGGCGCTTTTCGGCGTCATAGCCGCTAAACAGCCCGTCATCGAAGGCAAAATCATCCCGCACCAGCAGGTTCGCGTTGGTGTAGTGCTTAACGTATTCCGCGTTAATTTTGTTGTTTTCGATCAGGTACAGCAGCACGCCGGACAGGAACGTAATGTCCGTACCGGAGCGGATCGGCGCATAGATATCGGCCACCGATGCCGTACGCGTAAAGCGCGGATCGACGACGATAAGCGTCGCATCGTTGTTGTTTTTCGCTTCCATCGCCCAGCGGAACCCCACCGGATGGGCTTCAGCGGCGTTACCGCCCATCACCACCACGACATTCGCGTTTTTGATATCAACCCAGTGGTTGGTCATCGCACCGCGACCAAATGTTGGAGCAAGACTTGCTACCGTTGGTCCGTGTCAGACGCGCGCCTGGTTGTCTACCGCCAGCATGCCGAGAGAGCGCACAAACTTTTGCGTCAGCATGCCGGTTTCATTACTGGCCGCAGAGGCACACAGCATCCCGGTGGAAAGCCAGCGGTTGACCGTTACGCCCTGCGCGTTCTTTTCAATAAAGTTGGCATCGCGGTCGGCTTTCATTAACGCTGCTATACGGGAGAAGGCCTCATCCCAGGAGATACGCTGCCATTTATCAGAACCCGGCGCGCGGTATTCCGGGTAGCGCAGGCGGTTTTCGCTGTGAACGTAGTCCAGCAGCCCCGCCCCTTTCGGGCATAACGCCCCGCGGCTCACCGGATGATCCGGATCCCCTTCAATGTGGTAAATCGCTTCTCTGGCGTTCTTCGCACCATCGCCCAGGCTATACATTAAAAGCCCACAACCCACGGAGCAGTATGTGCAGGTGTTACGGATCTCTTTCGCGCGCAGCAGCTTATAGTTGCGTGCCTGAGCCAGCGCCATTTTGGGGGCAAATCCCAGCATGGCTGCCGTTGTTCCGGCCATACCGCCCGCGCAGATTTTAAAAAATTGTCTGCGGCTGACGTCCATTGTTGTCCTCGTTATCTGAAAACATTTCGCGCCGCAAACTAACAGCAAAGCCCCTGATTTTTTTGCGTCAAATCAAGGTCATCTGCCTTCCCCCCCTTAATAGTCAACCCCGGAACATTTCATTACCCCTTTTTGATTAACGGTTTAAGAGAATAATTCACGACAGCATCAGGATGATTGCGATACATTTTCCCTCTGATTTTTATTGCGATGACGAAGTAATGGACAGAAAGAGAGCAACGCTTATTGGGCTGGCGGCGATATTGTTATGGAGCACCATGGTCGGCCTTATTCGCAGCGTGAGTGAGGGGCTTGGGCCGGTAGGCGGTGCGGCGATGATCTACACCCTCAGCGGATTACTGTGTCTGGTGACGGTAGGATTTCCTGATCTCAGGCGGTTTTCACTCCGCTATCTTATTGCCGGCAGCGTTTTATTTGTCAGCTACGAAATATGTCTGGCGCTGTCGCTGGGCTATGCCGCGACGCGCGCTCAGGCGATTGAAGTGGGTATGGTGAATTACCTTTGGCCAAGCCTGACGATCGTATTTGCGATTTTGTTCAACGGGCAAAAGTCTACCCTGTGGGTGCTCCCCGGCCTGGTCATTTCACTGCTGGGCGTCTGCTGGGTATTGGGCGGTGAAGAAGGGTTACACCTTGAGGAAATAACCCGCAATGTCGTTTCCAGCCCTCTGAGCTACGCGCTGGCGTTTGCCGGAGCCTTTATCTGGGCCGCCTATTGCACCGTCACCAGCAAATTTGCGAAAGGACAAAACGGTATTACCCTGTTTGTTTTGCTGACCGCGCTGAGCCTGTGGGTGAAATATTTTCTGAGCGATCAGCCCGAGATGGTGTTCACGCTTCCGGTGGTGGTGAAGCTCGTCATGTGCGGGATCGCGCTTGGGTTTGGTTACGCCGCATGGAATATTGGCATTCTGCACGGGAACGTCACGGTTCTGGCTGCCGTATCCTATTTTACCCCCGTGCTCTCTGCCGCGCTTGCCGCCGCGGTGCTAAGCTCTCCCCTTTCATTCTCGTTCTGGCAAGGGGCGCTGATGGTCTGCGCCGGGTCGTTGCTCTGCTGGTACGCAACAAGACAATAGCGCCTCTCCAGCGGCCGGGTTAATTTCAACCCGGCAACATAATTAACATAAATTTAAAATGTGATCGCACCACAGAATATTTATCATAATAATAGAGCGTCTGTTTAAGTTCGGTTTATATTGAGCGCCTTCTGTAAAGCCACCTGAAGCGAGTTGACGTAAACTGACAACCCAGTGAAATTAGTCAGTAATAAACATTAACGCTCTGCATAGCATTACATGCAATAATTCAGCCCTGGCAGCTTTAATGAAATATAAGAAATAGACGTTGAAAAATTAAATCAACCCATTGTTTTTAAGGAGAAACAGGCGATACCTCACCCACCAAACCCTCGGAAATTGCGAAATATAACGCAATAGACTAAAACCATCAGAAATTATCTTAAAAGCAATAATCCCACTGACTAAATAACCATTAATCGTATAAAATCCGGCCATATTGTTTGAATAATCGCCTTCTCGCACGATCGAGATCACACTAATTGAAATTATCTCTAATATTTTGAAACTTATTATTGAAATAAGACTACGAGATTCTTAAAAATACCATGCCATTGACGAACAGCCTCGTTTAGAAATCGTTCACAGTGGTTCAGGAAATACTGAAAAAAATTATAAGGAATATTTAAGATGAAACTTAAATTAGTTGCAGTGGCAGTCACTTCCATGCTGGCAGCAGGCGTTGTTAACGCTGCCGAAATTTACAACAAAGACGGTAACAAGCTGGATCTGTACGGTAAAGTAACAGGTCTGCACTATTTCTCTGATGACGCTGGCGCAGATGGCGATAAAACCTACATGCGTATCGGCTTCAAGGGCGAAACCCAGGTTAACGATCGGCTGTCCGGCTACGGCCAGTGGGAATACCAGATTCAGGGTAACAAAGACGAAGGCGACAACCAGTCCTGGACCCGTGTGGCGTTTGCAGGTCTGAAGTTCGCGGAAGCAGGCTCCTTTGATTACGGTCGTAACTACGGCGTAATTTACGACGTGACTTCCTGGACCGACGTTCTGCCAGAATTCGGCGGTGACACCTACGGTGCCGACAACTTCCTGCAGTCTCGTGCTAACGGCGTTGCGACCTACCGTAACCAGGACTTCTTTGGTCTGGTTGACGGCCTGAACTTTGCTCTGCAGTACCAGGGCAAAAACGGCAGCGTAAGCGGTGAAAACACCAGCGGCCGCAGCCTGCTGAACCAGAACGGTGACGGCTACGGCGCGTCCCTGACTTACGATCTGGGCGAAGGCTTCAGCGTAGGTGGTGCAATGTCCTCTTCCCGTCGTACCGCTGACCAGAATGCGGCTGGCGTATACGGTGAAGGCGACCGCGCAGAAGTATACAGCGGTGGTGTGAAATACGACGCGAACAACATTTACCTCGCGGCACAGTACTCTCAGACCTATAACGCAACCCGCTTCGGTACCTCTAACGGTAATCGCAGCGACATCTACGGCTTTGCAAACAAGGCGCAAAACTTCGAAGTTGTGGCTCAGTATCAGTTCGACTTTGGCCTGCGTCCATCCATCGCCTACCTGCAGTCTAAAGGTAAAGACATCGAAAACTTCGGCGACCAGGATCTGGTTAAATACATCGATGTTGGCACGACCTACTATTTTAACAAAAACATGTCCACCTACGTGGATTACAAAATCAACCTGCTCGACGATAACCAGTTCACTCGCCAGGCAGGCATCGGTACCGACAACATCGTTGCGCTGGGTCTGACCTACCAGTTCTAAATCTTGTATGTACAAAAGCCAGCTGCACAAGCTGGCTTTTTTTATCTCCCTCTTTTACCCGCCAGACGACTCCCCACCCGCCGCCCGACGCAGCCAGTTTTGCAGCAGCTTGCCGTCTTCAGTCATCTCTGAGTCAGTACGCACGCAGAGGTAATAGTCGCGCCCGTCATCAATCGGCAGGTCAAATATCTTCACCAGTTCGCCGCTCTCAAGATAAGGCGCAATCAGCGGCTCACGCATTAACGCACACCCCAGACCAGCCTGAACGCCCGCCAGCGTCAGCAGACCATCCTCAAACATCGGACCGCTGCGGCGCACGGGGCGCTTCACCCCCTGTTGTACAAACCACTGCGCCCATGTGCTGCGCTCCTCATCGTGCAGCAGCGGCATTTGCAGCAGTTGCTCGGGCGTGTCGATATGGCCGTGAATGCGCAAAAACGCGCGGCTGCACACCGGGACCATCTGACCGGAAATCAGCTTTTCGCTTTGATAGCCCGCCCACTGCCCGTTGCCAAAACGAATCGACATATCCGACGCGTCGCTCAGATAGTTACGATGGTTGGCATACACCACGTTGATCTCGGTTTGCGGATTGGCGCGCATAAACGCAGGCAAACGTGGGATAAACCACCCCATACCAAAAAGTGGGATCAGGCTGATGGTGACCTGACGCGTTTGCGCCTGCTCCGCCAGGTGCTCCGTCGCCTGGCGCAGCACGTTAAACGCCGCGCGGATAGAGCGGTAATATTCCCGCCCGTGCTGGCTCAGCACCAGCCTGCGCCCCTGACGCTCCGTGAGCGGCATTTGCAGATACCCTTCAAGCACCCTGAGCTGATGGCTTACGGCCGACGGAGAGATGTCCAGCTCCTGCGCGGCCAGCGTGACGCTGCCCAGCCGGGCGATGGCCTCGAACGCACGTACGGCCCGAAGCGGCGGATCGTTTGCCAGTCGGCTTTCTGCATACGCCGTCAGGCTCGCCAATTGTTCTGTTTTATTCATATGTTGATTTCTTTAGGCTTTTCACCCCAAAACAGGCATTAACTATCTTCATATAAATCATAAAGATAAAACAATATTTATTTATCATAAGAAATAATGGATGCGTATTTTACAATTTAATTCATTTATTGGATGGTAGCCGCAGAACGAGCACTTTGCGGGTACAGACGTTGGATACACTCATACAACAACTGATCAACGGTGTGATGCTGGGCAGCATCTACGCGCTGATCGCGCTGGGCTATACCATGGTGTATGGCATCTTGCGCATTATTAACTTTGCTCACGGCGATATTCTGATGGTCGGTGCGCTCACCACGCTCTCCGCCATAAACGCCCTGAATACCACCTTTCCACAAATGCCGCTGCTGTTGCAGCTTGGCGTTGCCCTGGTGATTGCCATGGCCGTTTGCGCCGTGCTGGCAATGGCCGTTGAACGCTTTGCCTACCGTCGACTGCGCAACGCACCGCGCCTGGCGCCACTGATCTCGGGTATCGGCGTCTCCGTCCTGCTGCAAACCGTGGCGATGATTATCTGGACGCGCAACCCGCTGATGTTCCCGCAGATCCTGCCGATGGACCCTATCGCCGTCACGTCCGGCAGCGAAGCGCACCCGCCCGCCATCGTGACCGTTACCGGAATTGTCACCGTGGCGCTGGCACTGGCTGTGATGACCGGGCTGTGGCTGCTGGTGGAATACACCCGTCTGGGGCGCGGCATGCGCGCCGTGGCGGAAAACCCGCGCGTGGCCACGCTGATGGGGGTTAACCCAAACGCCATTATCACCCTGACGTTTGCCATTGGCGGCGTGTTCGCCGCGCTGGCAGGCGTAATGATGGCGAGCAACTACGGCAACGCCAGCTTCTCGATGGGCTTTTTGCCCGGGATCAAGGCCTTTACCGCCGCCGTGCTGGGGGGCATTGGCAACATTCGTGGCGCCATGATCGGCGGGATACTGCTCGGCATTATCGAAGCGCTGGGCGCGGGCTACCTGGGTGAACTGACCCACGGCGTATTTGGCAGCAACTATCAGGATGTCTTTGCCTTTATGGTGCTGATTCTGGTGCTGGTCTTCCGTCCGGCTGGCCTGCTGGGCGAGCGCGTGGCGCACAGGGCGTAAGGAATACCATGACAACACTTCAACTCCAGACCCCGGTGACGACACGCAAATTCTGGTCAGGCATGAGCCTGTTCTGCCTTGCGCTGCTGATTGCTCCCGTGGTGGCCACGCAGCTTGGCGGCAACTACTGGGTGCGCGTCATCGACTTCGCCCTGCTCTACATCATGCTGGCGCTCGGGCTTAATATTGTGGTCGGCTATACCGGCCTGCTGGACATGGGCTTTATCGCCTTTTACGCGGTTGGCGCTTATCTCGCTGCGCTGATGGCCTCTCCACACCTGCTGGAGGTGTTTCCTGTTCTTGGCGTCTGGTTCCCGGACGGGCTGCACACGTCATATCTGCTGATTATTCCTTTGGCTGCGCTCGTCGCGGCCGTCTGCGGCATTTTACTTGGAGCGCCCACGCTGAAGCTACGCGGAGACTACCTGGCGATAGTGACCCTCGGCTTTGGCGAAATCATCCGCATCCTGATGCGCAACCTCGACCGTCCGGTGAACATCACCAACGGCGCAAAGGGCATAACCGGAGTGGATACGCTGAACCTGTTCGGCCTGAAGTTTAGCGGCGTCTACCACTGGTTTGGTTTCAAAGTACCCGCCCTGTGGCTGTGGTACTACCTGCTGATGCTGGTGATTGTGGCGATTATTTTTGTCTGCCTGCGCCTGCAGCATTCCCGTATTGGTCGCGCCTGGCACGCCATCCGCGAGGATGAAGATGTGGCCCGCGCGATGGGCATCAACGTGCGTAACTATAAGCTGCTCGCCTTTGCGATGGGGGCCTCCTTTGGCGGCGTAGCGGGTGCGCTTTTCGGCGCGTTTCAGGGATTTGTCTCCCCGGAATCCTTCACGTTACAGGAATCCATTGCCGTACTGGCGATGGTGGTGCTGGGCGGTATGGGGCACATTCCGGGGGTGATCCTCGGCGCGGTACTGCTTACCGCCCTGCCGGAACTGTTGCGCAGCCAGGCAGCGCCGGTTCAGCAGGCGCTGTTCGGTACGGTGCTGATTGACCCGGAAGTGCTGCGTCAGCTGTTTTACGGTCTGGCACTGGTGCTGGTGATGCTGGTGCGTCCGTCCGGGATCTGGCCGGTACGCCACAAGGAGGCGAAAGCATGAGCCTGTTAACCGTACGCAACATGACAAAACGCTTCGGCGGCCTTACCGCCGTGGATGACGTTTCCATTACCGTGAACAAGGGCGAGATCTACGGCCTGATTGGTCCTAACGGGGCGGGAAAAACCACCTGTTTTAACCTGATCACCGGGCTTTATCCGGCGGACAGCGGCGAATTCTCCATTGCCGATAAGCCCTATTTTCCAAAGCACATTGAGAAAGTCACCGCCGCAGGAATTGCGCGCACCTTCCAGAACGTTCGCCTCTTCAACGAGATGTCGGTGCTGGAAAACGTGATGGTGGGCCGCCACGTGCGCACCCGTAACGGTCTGTGGGCCGCGCTGAGCCGCCACAAACGCGCTCGCGAGGAAGAAAAGCAGACCCGCGAACTGGTCTGGCACTGGCTGGAGTACACCGGCATTGCGCATTTCGCCCACTATCGCGCGTGCGATTTGGCCTATGGTCATCAGCGTCGCCTTGAAATCGCCCGCGCGCTGGCAACGGATCCGCTGCTGCTGGCGCTGGACGAGCCCGCCGCCGGTATGAACGCGGCGGAAAAAGTGGCGCTCGGCGAACTGCTCATCCGCATCCGCGATGACGGCAAAACCCTGCTGATGATTGAACATGACGTCAAGCTGGTGATGGGCATCTGCGACCGCCTGACGGTCCTTGATTACGGCAAAACGCTTGCCAGCGGCACGCCGGAGAGCGTGCGGCGCGACCCGGCAGTGATCGCCGCCTGGCTTGGAGGTCACGCTCATGTCTGAATTACTTAAGGTAGAACGTCTGGACGTGCATTACGGCGGCATTCAGGCCGTACGCGATGTCTCCTTTACCCTGCGCGAGGGCGAGCAGGCTACGCTGATCGGCGCGAACGGCGCGGGGAAAAGCTCCACCGTGCGCGCCATTACCGGGCTGGAAAGCTTTAGCGGCAGTATTGAATTCAGCGGTAAAGCGGTGCGTAAACAGAGCCCGGAGGCCCTGCTTCGCGACGGACTGGTGATGGTCCCGGAGGGCCGCGGGATCTTCTCCCGCATGACGGTACTGGAAAACCTGCAGATGGGCGCGTGGCTCAGGCGTGACACTGTCACCGTTAAGCGTGAGATGAACGAGGTGTTCGAGCGCTTCCCGCGCCTGGGCGAACGCCAGCATCAGCTTGCCGGTCTGCTGTCCGGCGGTGAGCAACAGCTTCTGGCCCTTAACCGCGCCCTGCTCAGCCGCCCGCGCCTGCTGATCCTCGACGAACCGTCGATGGGCCTTGCCCCGAAGATGGTCGAGAACATTTTTGCCGTCATAGCCGGGCTGCGCGAGCGCGGCGTCGCCCTGCTGCTCATCGAACAAAACGCCCGTCTCGCGCTGGAAGTCACCGACAGCGCATGGGTGATGGACAGCGGCAGCATTGTTCATCATGGCGAATCGACAGCGCTGCTTAACGACGACCAGATTGCACAGATTTATTTGGGCGAAATGCCCGTTTAACCACACCAGCCAACATCAGGGAAATACCATGAAAACAGTAAAAATCAGTGCGCTCAGCGCCGCTATTCTGCTCGGTAGTTTTGCCTCCACGTCCGCGTGGGCCGCCGACGGTGAAACCGTGGTCATCGGTCTGGCGGGGCCGCTGACCGGCCCGTCTGCCCGTATCGGTAAAGATCTGGAGAACGGCGCGCAGCTGGCAATTGACGACATTAACAAGCAGCACCCGACCATCGGTGGCAAAGCGGTGACCTTCAAGCTGCAGTCCGAAGACGATCAGTCCGACCCGCGCACCGCCGTAGCCGTCGCACAGCGTCTGGTGGACAGCGGCGTGGCGGGCGTGGTCGATCACTGGAACACCGGCACCAGCATTCCAGCGGCCCGCGTTTATCACGATGCGGGCATCGCACAGGTGGCACCGGTCGCGACCGGTCACGCCTATACCAAACAGGGTTTTGACACCAGCTTCCGCGTGATGGGCCACGACGATGACGGCGGCCAGCTCGCCGGCCAGTACGCGGTGAATACCCTGAAAGCCAAACGGATTGCGGTGATCGATGACCGTACCGCATTTGGTCAGGGGCTTGCAGACCAGTTTATTAAATCGCTGGAAGCGCAGGGCGTGAAAATTGTCGATCGTCAGTACGTGGATGACAAAACGGTCGATTTCAGCGCCGTGCTGACCGCCATCCGCAGTAAAAACGCCGATCTGATCTTCTTCGGCGGCGTCGACAGCCAGGCCGCACCGCTGGCCCGTCGCATCAAACAGCTGGGCATGAACGCCACGCTGATGGGCGCAGGCGGATTCGTCAGCCAGACGTTCCTGAAGCTGGCGCAGAAAGAAGGCGAAGGCGTTGTGGCACTGGAGCCGGGTCTGCCCGTTGACCAGATGCCGGGTGGAAAGGCATTCGAACAGGCCTATCAGTCCCGCTACCACACCCATATCGAACTGCACGCCCCGTTCGCCTATGACGCTACCCGCGTGCTGGTTGCGGCAATGGAAAAAGCAAACTCCGTTGAGCCCTCAGACTATCTGCCAGCCCTGCGCGCCATCAGCTATTCCGGCGTCACCGGACAGATCGCGTTTGATAAAGAAGGTAACCTGAAATCGCCGTCGTTCACGGTCTATAAGGTTGTCGACGGCAAATGGCAGCCGCAGACCGTGCTGGGCGGCGCAAAAGCGAAGTAACGCAGCGAGGCAATGTGATGAGTGATAATAACGAGCTGGGCATTCTCGCCCGCCGCAAAATTGAAGCCGAAATTATTAAGCCAATTTATGAAATCCTGGTGCGCGAGATAGGGAAAGCCCGCGCCCAGGCTGTGATTGGCGAGGCTATTGAGCAGGCCGCAATTGACGCAGGCAAAGCGTTTGCCAGCAAAGAGCCCAACGGCGCGGACGTAAAGAGCTTTATCGCCCTACAGTATCTGTGGGAGAAAGATAATGCCCTGGAGGTCAAGGTGATCGACGCCGACGACCAGCAGTACAACTATAACGTGACCCGCTGTCGCTACGCGGAGATGTATCACGAGATGGGGCTGGGCGAGATTGGTCACCTGCTCTCCTGCGCGCGCGATGAAAAATTTATCGTTGGCTATGCGCCCGACGTAGAGCTAACCCGCACCACCACCATCATGCAGGGCGGTTCGTGCTGTGATTTCCGCTACCGCAGCACTAAGGACAAGACATGATCCGCGTCAACGCCGAAAGGCTGTGGTCAACGCTTGAGATGATGGCGCAGATCGGCGGCACGCCCGCCGGTGGCGTCACCCGTCTGGCATTGAGCGAGGAAGATCGTATTGCGCGCAACCTGTTGCGCGACTGGGCGCTGGATGCCGGTTTTACCTGTGACGTCGACAGCATGGGCAATATGTTTATCCGTCGCGCCGGGAAAAAACCGCAGCTTGCCCCGGTCATGACCGGTTCGCACCTGGATACCCAGCCGCTGGGGGGGAACTACGATGGTGTTTACGGCGTGCTGGCCGGGCTGGAGCTGCTGCGAACCCTTAACGATAATAACGTTGAGACCGAGCGTGACGTTGTGCTGGTGAACTGGACTAACGAAGAAGGCGCGCGCTTTGCGCCAGCCATGCTCTCATCAGGGGTCTGGACGGGACAGTTTAGCGAAGCCTACGCCCATGCCCGCGCGGATATCGACGGTATCACCGTAGGTGAAGCGCTGGAGAGCATCGGCTACCGGGGTGAAGCCCCTGCCCGCGCGTTTCCGGTTCACGCCTGCTACGAGCTGCACATCGAACAGGGACCGATTCTGGAGGACGAAGCCCTGGATATCGGGCTCGTCCGCGCGGCCATGGGCCAGCGCTGGTTTACCCTGACGCTGGACGGATTTGCCGCCCACGCGGGCACCACGCCGATGCACAGCCGCCGCGACGCGCTGACCGCCTTCGCGGAGCTGGCGTTGAAGGTGGAAGAGATCGGCTATCGGCATGCGCCGGACGGACGCGCGACGATCGGTATGGCGCAGGTTACGCCAAACTCGCGCAACGTCGTGCCGTCTCGCGTGGTATGCAGCGTGGAGTTTCGCCATCCGGCGCAGGCGGCGCTGGAAGCCATGGAGGCGGCGCTGCATAAGGTGGCTGAAAGCCTGAGCCTGCGCGGCGTGTCGGCTCTCGTTGAGCGCATTTTTGACTACGCGCCCATCGCGTTTGATGCCGAATGCCTGGCGCGTTCGGAGAAGGCCGTGGCGGAACTGGGCTATTCGTCGAAACCGATGGTCTCGGGTGCGGGACACGACACCTGCTATGTCAGCAAAATTGCGCCCGCCAGCATGATCTTTATCCCCTGCGTGAAAGGCGTCAGCCATAACGAAGCGGAGAGGATCCTGCCTGAGTGGTCGGAAAAAGGGGCGAATGTGCTGCTGCATAGCGTCCTGTCCGCGGCCCAGGAGAGCTAGAACGGCGCGAGCGAAACTAGACGGCAACGCGCCGGCTAATTTCAACCACCCGATCGCTAGGAAGATGGTAGTGGTTGATGACGTGCGTGCAGTTGCGCTTCATGAAGGCAAATATGTGCCGTTGCCAGGCCGCCATACCGGACCCGCCTTCGCCTGCCACAATGGTTTCATGCCCGACATACCAGGTGGCGTCATCGGTGGCGAAAAGCGCGTTAATCTCGCTGACGCCCTGCAACAAACGCGGGATGTCCGGGTGTTCCATAAAGCCATACTGTGCAACGCCGTGCCAGTAGCCCGGCGCGCGCTGTTCCACCCTGATACGCTGCTCTTCCCCGACGTAGGGCACGTTGAGAATATCAATGGTCAGCGACAACACGTCCTGCTGTAGCGCCCGGTTTCGCGCGACGTGCCAGCGCATTACCGGCGGGATATTGTTCTGCGTGCGGGTCAAAAAGACGGCAGATCCCGCCACTCTGGGCACCGTCTTTTGCTGTAGCTGGGCAAAGAACGCATCCACGCTGACGCCCTTCTCGCCCACCGATGCGGATACCGCCTTAACGCCGCGGTGCCAAATCAGCATCACCGTACAAATCGCTGCGGCCATCAGCAGCGGAATATAGCCGCCCTCCAGGACCTTAATCAGATTGGCAAACAAGAAGGTGGCATCAATCACCAGGAAGCAGAGGGCAATAACCGCGCTGCTGGCCAGGCTCCAGCGCCACACTTCCCGCATCGCCACAAACAACAGCCCCGTAGTCGTCAGCATAGTTAATGACACGGCAATCCCGTACGCCGCTGCAAGCTTATCTGAGGATTTAAAGAACACCACCAGCCCGATGGTTACTACCATCAGCAGCCAGTTGATTATCCCGATATAAATCTGACCGTAGCTTTCTGCCGCCGTCTGCTTGATGCGTAATCGTGGTAGCCAGCCGAGCTGAATCGCCTGACGCGTCATGGAAAACGCGCCGGTAATAATCGCCTGACTGGCGATGATCGTCGCCAGCGCGGCAAGAACGATGAGCGGAACCTGGAGCACAGGCGGACAGAGCGTGTAGAAAAGGTTTTGCTTGCTGTCGGCACCGGCCAGAATCAGCGCTGACTGGCCAGCATAGTTGAGCAGCAGCGAAGGAAAGACGACGCCGTACCAGGCAAGCCAGATGGGCTTTTTACCAAAATGCCCCATGTCAGCATACAGCGCCTCGGCCCCCGTCACGCAGAGAAATACGCCGCCCAGGACCAGAAAACTGGTGTACCCGTTCGAAAACAAAAACGCGATGCCGTACGCAGGATTGAGGGCCAGCAATACCGAGGGGTGCTGAACAATCCCCCGCACGCCCAGGACCGCAATCGCCAGAAACCACAGCGCCATTACCGGGCCAAATATCTTCCCTATGCGGGCGGTACCAAAAGGCTGGATCAGGAACAGCGCCAGCAACACCGCCACCGTCAGGGGTAATATGTACGGCTGGGACTCCGGAATGACCATCTCCAGCCCTTCCAGAGCGGAAAGCACGGAGATGGCCGGGGTTATCGCGCCATCTCCGTAAATTAACGCGGCGCCGATGAGGGCAGCAAAAATGACCCAGCGACCGCCTTTGCCTTTTTCCACCAGAAGCGACATCAGGGCCATAATGCCTCCCTCACCATGATTATCAATTCGCATGGCGAAGGCGGCATACTTGATGGAGGTCACCAGGATAAGCGTCCAGGTAATAAGAGAGAGCAGGCCCAGGATGACGCCTGGCGTAGGGTCATGCTCAGAGAGCGACAGCACCGTGCGGAAGGTATAGAGCGGGCTGGTGCCGATATCACCAAAAACAACGCCCAGCGCGCCCCCCGCAAGCAGGGTTAACCGGGAAAGCGGTTGGGACGGTTCACTGCTGTGGCGAGGGCTCATATTTTCCAGCAAGAGTCAGATAATCCTGTAAAAAACATAGCCCATCAGCCCCGCCCGCGCCAACCGCTCGCCCTGTTTTACCGCGCGGTTTACTGCGGATTGACCTTCGCCAGGCTAAACCAGATCCCCACTGCCAGCAACAGCAGCATTCCGCCCGCGCTGCCCAGCGCCACGCTGTGGGAGGTAATAAACGCGCTTTTCGCCGCCTCAATCACCGGCTCAGCCAGAGACGGCGTCAGGTTCTGCGCCACCTTCATCGCTTCACCAATCGATGACGAGGCTTTGTCGACGAGCGAGGCGTCCAGCCCCTGCGGCAGCTCAATCGAGGCCGAGAAGCTGCGGGTCAACAGCAGGCCAAAAATGGCAATCCCCAACCCGGCCCCCAGCTCATAGGACATGGTTTCAATCGCCCCTGCGGCGGCGGCTTTCTCCTTCGGCGCGGCAGCCATAATGGCGGAAGTCGAGGCCAGCAGCGCGCTGGCGGCACTGAAGCCGAGCAGCACCATCAGCCCCCACGCCTGCCACTGCTGCGTGCTGAAGTCGAGCGTCGACAGGCCGATAAAGCTGACGGCGCTAAGCCCCATGCCCCCCGCAGCGACAATGCGTAGCCCCAAACGCCCAACCAGCACGCCCGCGATCGGCCCGCTGAACCCGCTGGCGACCATCACCGGCAGCATAAACATGCCCGCTTCAAACGGCGTAAAGCCGTGAACAAACTGCAGCTCCTGGGCCATCAGCAGCTCAAAACCGACCAGGGCAATCATGGCGGTCATCGCCATCACCACGCCGCTCAGAATGATGCGGTGACAGAACAGGCGCATGTCGATCATCGGCACGCGGGCGCGCAGCTGAATACGCACGAAGATAAACAGCAGCACCGAGCCGGTCACCAGCGCGGAAGCTACCAGCCACGGCGACAGCGCGCCTTTTAGCGCGGTTTTGGCGCTGTAGACCAGCAGCAAAATCGCCACGATCAGCATGATGGCATGGCTGATATTCAGCGGCTGCTCCGGGCGTCCCTGCTGAGGAGGGACAAAACGCGCGGCCAGCGAAACCACCACCAGCACAATCGGCACGTTGATTAAAAACACCGATCCCCAGTAAAAATGCTCCAGCAGCATACCGCCGATCAGCGGGCCAAACGCCGCCCCGCCGGAACCGACCGCCGCCCAGACGCCGAGCGCGATGTTGCGATCTTTCGCGTCGGTAAACAGCGTGCGGATCCCCGCCAGGGTGGCAGGAATGATCATTGCAGCACCGATCGCCAGCGAGGCGCGCGCCGCGATCAGCCATCCTGCTGAAGGGGCAAACGCTGCCGCCAGCGACGACAGGCCAAACAGCGTGCTGCCAATCATGAGCAGTCGTTTAAAACCAATCCGATCCCCCAGGGCGCCCATCGGCAGCACCATACCCGCCATCACCAGCGAGTAGATATCGATGATCCACAATAATTCGTTACCGCTGGCGCCCAGCGTCATGCTCAATGTTGGCGCCGCCACGTGCAGCACCGTCGCGTCAATCGCGACCGGGATATACACCAGCACGATAATCACTAACGCTAACCACTGACGAAACATAAATTTCCTTTTCATTTTAAACCTGGACACATGTCCAGATTGCGATCCTACGTAAAGTTGAACGCGTGTCCAGCTTTTTGTTACACTCGTTTCGTTCCCATTGAGAGTGAGTAACGATGCGATATCTGAGCAAGGATGAACGGCGCGAAGCCATCTTACAGGCCGCCATGCGCGTGGCGCTGGCCGAAGGACTGGCGGCAATGACGGTACGCCGCGTTGCGGCTGAAGCCGGGGTTGCGACCGGACAGGTTCACCATCATTTTACCTCTGGCGGAGAGCTAAAATCGCTGGCCTTCGTACGGTTAATTCGCGAGCTGTTAGATGCGGATGTCGCGGGTAAACAGGCGGGATGGCGGGAGCAGCTTCATGCCATGCTCGGCAGCGATGACGGCAGGTTCGAGCCCTATATTCGCCTGTGGCGCGAAGCGCAGATCCTGGCCAGCCGCGATGCCGATATCAAAGGCGCCTATGTGATGACCATGGAAATGTGGCATCAGGAAACGGTGGCGCTGATCGGCGCGGGAACGGAGGCCGGGGTATTTCGTCCTGGCGATCGGGCAGAAAATATCGCCTGGCGCTTGATTGGCCTGGTATGCGGTCTTGACGGGATGTATATCTTAAACATGCCCGAAATGGATGAAACCGCGTTTAACAATCATCTGGATAAATTAATCACCCTCGAGTTATTTACTCCCCCGTCTCAGAAGTGAAGTTGTCGGGGGCCAACAGCCCCCTCTTTGCGCATTATTTCCCGGCCTGAGGATGTGTATCAAAGCCCGCCATTACCGCCGTTAGCTCCGCCAGGGAAAATCCGTGTTTTGCATCGTCAACGCCCAGTCCAAAGCGTTTCTGCATCAACTGGTAAAGCGCCTCGGCATCCGGCAAATGGATCTGCTCCTCCACATGGCCATTCTGCCAGTGGGTAAAGTTGAAGTTGGTCAGCGTCAGCTTGCCGCCGTCCGGCAGATGGCGACACATCAACAGATGATGACGGAAATGCGACTGCGGCCAGTGCGCCGACCAGAAATTCCCCATCACGTAATCGCTGAAATACTGCGTCGTCAGGTCAAACTGGTACATCGACTGCCAGTGCTCGTGGTGACGGAACTGCAGCACCCAGTCGTTGCCCTCGCTCAGCAGACGGTACAGCCCGTGCGGCGTCTCCTGTTCTTCATTAGCGAGCAGGCGAATCGGCGCCGTCAGCGTCTGGCCGCCAAACCCGACATCGGCTATCCAGCGCTCACCGTTAAGCTCAACCAGCAGCAGGCGATGCGTGCGCGGCGGCATTTGCGGCGGACTCGCTAATACCACGCGTCCCAGCACGCTGCGCACCGTAAATCCGACCTCACGCAATACGCGCTCGAACAGGCCGTTTTGCTCAAAGCAGTAGCCTCCGCGACGTGCGGTGACCAGCTTGTCAACGAGGCACCGATCGTCAAGCTGGATTTCGCGCGGCAGAACGACATCGATATTCTCAAAAGGGATCGCACAGTTGTGATGTAAATGCAGCGCGCGCAGGGTATCGATATCCACCCGTGTCGGCTGCGTCCAGCCGATGCGGGCGAAAAAGGCGGTCAGGAATGGGGACATGCATCAGTTTCCTTTGATTGTGATGTTCTGTTTATAAACTAATTTTACCCACTCACTTTGATTTACGTGCTTTTTCGCCATAATCATCGGTGTAGATGAGGAGATCCTATGAGCCACTTTCGCCCTGTTGAATTACGTCATGCCAGCCGTCTGCTGAACCACGGCCCTACTGTGCTTATCACCAGTCGGGATGAAAGCCTCGACAGACGTAACGTGATGGCCGCCGCATGGTCAATGCCCGTTGAGTTTGAACCGCCGCGCATCGCGATCGTCGTGGATAAAAGTACCTGGTCACGCGAGCTGATCGAGCGCAGCGGAAAGTTTGGCATCGTCATCCCCGGCGTGGCGGCGGCAAACTGGACATACGCCGTCGGTAGCGTCAGCGGGCGCGATGAAGACAAATTCAACTGCTACGGGATCCCGGTGGTGAACGGTCCTGAGCTTGGCCTGCCGATGATTGAAGAAAAATGTCTGGCGTGGATGGAGTGTCGGTTACTACCCGTCACCTCCGCGGCAGAAAAATACGATACGCTGTTTGGTGAAGTGGTTTCAGCGGCAGCCGATGAACGCGCCTTTGTCGCCGGACGCTGGCAGTTTGACGGGGATAAGCTGAATACCCTGCATCATCTTGGGGCCGGGACGTTTGTGGCGAGCGGGAAGATGGTGAAGACGCTGGATTGAGAAAACCCTCCCCCAATTGGGAGAGGGTGACCGTATTACTTCGCACGACGCGCAATAATCTCATCCGCAACATTCCGCGGAGCTTCCGCAAAATGATGGAACTCCATCGTATACGTCGCGCGTCCCTGGGACATCGAGCGCAATGTCGTGGCATAGCCAAACATCTCGGCCAGCGGCACGTCAGCGCGAATAATCTGGCTGCCGTACTGCTCCGCCATCCCCTGCACCATACCGCGACGGGAAGAGAGATCGCCCATGATGTTACCGGCGTACTCTTCCGGCGTTTCCACCTCCACATGCATGATCGGCTCAAGGATCACCGGGTCCGCCCTGCGGGCGCCCTCTTTAAAGCCGAGGATCGCCGCCATGCGGAACGCCATCTCCGAGGAGTCAACGTCATGATACGAGCCAAACGTCAGCGTCGCTTTGACGTCTACAACCGGATAGCCGGCCAGCACGCCGCTGTTCATCGCTTCCCGCAGCCCTTTCTCAACGGACGGAATATACTCGCGCGGAACCACGCCGCCCTTAGTGGCATCTTCAAATTTAAAACCACTTCCAGGCTCCAGCGGCTCCAGGCTCAGCACCACATGGCCGTACTGCCCTTTGCCGCCGGACTGACGGACAAATTTGCCTTCGATATCCTTCACCGTTTTACGCAGGGTTTCGCGGTAGGTTACCTGCGGACGACCAATGTTCGCCTCGACGCCAAACTCACGCTTCATGCGGTCGACGATGATCTCAAGATGTAGCTCACCCATCCCGGAGATAATGGTCTGGCCGGACTCTTCGTCAGTATGCAGGCGGAAAGACGGATCTTCCGCCGCCAGACGCTGCAGCGCGATCCCCATTTTCTCCTGATCGCCTTTGGTTTTCGGCTCAATCGCCAGCGAAATCACCGGATCCGGGAACTCCATGCGCTCAAGCGTAATGACGGCGTTCGGATCGGTGAGCGTGTCACCGGTGGTCACGTCTTTCAGCCCCACGCAGGCCGCGATATCCCCCGCGCGCAGTTCGTCCACCTCGTGACGATCGTTGGCATGCATCAGCACGATACGCCCGATACGCTCTTTCTTCCCTTTCACCGGGTTATACACCGCGTCGCCTTTACGCAGCACGCCCGAGTACACGCGGATAAAGGTCAGCTGACCAACGTACGGGTCGCTCATCAGCTTGAACGCCAGGGCCGAGAACGGCTCATCATCACTCGGGTGACGCTCCGCGTGCTGCCCTTTTTCATCCACGCCATCAATAGCAGGCACGTCCAGCGGCGACGGCATAAGCTCAATCACCGCATCGAGCATGCGCTGCACGCCTTTATTTTTGAACGCGCTGCCGCACAGCATCGGCTGGATTTCGCCCGAGATAGTGCGAATACGCAGCCCTTTGATGATTTCCGCTTCCGACAGGTCGCCCGTTTCCAGGTATTTGTCCATCAGTTCATAGCTGGCTTCCGCTGCCGCAGAGACCATTTTTTCACGCCACTCCTGGGCGGTGCTGACTAAATCATCCGGCACGGGCGCATAGGTAAACACCATGCCCTGCGTTGCATCGTCCCACAGAATGGTGCGCATCTTGATGAGATCCACCACGCCGGTGAAACGATCTTCTGCGCCCACCGGGATGACAATCGGCACCGGATTGGCCTTCAGGCGTTCCTGCATCATCCGCACGACGCGGAAGAAATCGGCACCCGGACGGTCCATTTTGTTAACGAAGGCCAGACGCGGAACGTGATATTTATTGGCCTGACGCCAGACGGTTTCCGACTGCGGCTGCACGCCGCCCACGGAGTCATACACCATCACGGCGCCGTCGAGCACGCGCATGGAACGTTCCACTTCAATGGTGAAATCCACGTGCCCCGGGGTGTCGATGATGTTGATCCGGTGCGGTTCATATCCTCTGTCCATACCCGGCCAGAAGCAGCTGACGGCCGCCGAGGTGATCGTGATCCCGCGCTCTTGCTCCTGCGCCATCCAGTCTGTGGTTGCCGCGCCATCGTGTACTTCACCCAGCTTGTGGCTCATCCCGGTATAAAACAGGATGCGCTCAGTGGTAGTGGTTTTACCGGCATCGATATGCGCGGAGATACCGATGTTGCGATAACGTTCGAGAGGGATGGGTCGGGGCATGATATTTCCTTAAGTCTTATGACTTGTCTGTGACGACCAGGATGGTCGTGCATTCGTTCGTTTGCTATAATAGTCCTATTGTACGAGTATTATCGAACTATTTTTTAAGGGTTGACCTATTGTTGATATAGCTCAATCTGACGCCATACGCAGGAAAACGATGATCCCTAACCACCCTGAAACTGAACAAATACTGCTGGAAAATGTGCTGTTTGCCCTCGGCAACCCGCTCCGGCTTGCGATAATTCGCCGGCTGGCCGACGGCAGCGAACTGAGCTGTAACGCGCTGCGCCCGGAAGATGTGGTGAAGTCCACGATGACCCATCACTGGCGCGTACTGCGCGACAGCGGGGTCATCTGGCAGCGTCCGCAGGGACGCGAAAACATGATTTCATTGCGACGAGACGATCTGGATACCCGCTTTCCGGGACTGATGGCGATCCTGCTGCAGGTTAAGTAATTTGAGTCCCTTCCAGGCGATAGACCGGGACCTGCCGGGTTGTTTTGGTCAGCGTATCGAACACCTCGGCGTTGGACGTCACTATCCGCATCCCTGTTTTGCGTAGCCGTTGTACATCGGCCGCGATGCGCTGAATGCCAAACCAGAAAAGCCCGTCAAGCGCGGTTACAGACAGCCCGTTGTCCAGCGCCAGCTTGAGGCGTTCCTTTGGCGCTTTCACCTGCTGGGCAATTTGTCGGTAAGACGCTTCCGTCGCACCCGTGGCGTCACTGCGCTGGATCCGCGTCTTCAGGTGATAGGTAAACTCGTCAGGTATGCCGTCCAGATCCCGTTTAAGGCTGTAGACGCAGCCAAAGCGCTTGCCGTTAAACAGAACATTTTTCTGACTGAGCTGAAGCTCTTTTCTGACAGCGTCAATCAGCTGGGGCGCGCGGGTGAGGAGCAGCCTGAACGGCAGCTCGAAGCTGGTGACGTAATCCACATTAAGCAGCGCGAGACGCAGACGATCCTCCGCACCGGCCTGTTGCTCACGGCACTCCTCCAGCACCTCCGCCCACTGGCGCGTCAGGCGCTCCGGTTCGGCGGCTTCGGTAAGGAGATATTTTTCAATCAGATAATCAACTCTTCCGGTCATCGTGTGGTATCCCGTCGCTGTGGCTGCGGTAATTCTATACAGCGCGGTGAGTTTTATAAAGGACTGAACCGCAGCGACACTCTGTAAATGTCGTTGCGATTCAGTATCCTGACGTTTCGGATCAGTGCGCCATAATCCAGCCCATCAGAAGCGTGGCGAAAATCACCGTCGACGCGCCGCCGATGCGGGTGGCGATCTGCGCGAACGGCATGAGCGACATCCGGTTAGACGCGGACAAAATGGCCACGTCCCCCGTTCCGCCCAGCCCGCTGTGGCAGCAGGTCACAATGGCCGCTTCCACAGGATACATATTCAGACGCGACGCAATAACGTAGCCGCTCAGCGCCATCGCAATCACAACCGAACCGCATACCACCACGTATCCCACCGAGAAGACCGACACCACGCTCTCAAGCGGCACGTATAACATCCCGAGGCCGATCATCAGCGGCCAGACCAGCGCAGCCGAGACGAATTTATAGCAGCTATGCGCGCCCTGCTCCATTGAGGCCGGGATCACCCTGAAGTATTTACACAGAACGGCAATCAGGATCATCAGCACCGGGCCGGGAATGTGCACCAGTTTTTCAAACAGTCCGCCGACGATGAAAAACGCGCACACCATCAGTAACCCGCCGCCCATCAGATGAAAATCCGTCTGCTGCGTGCTTTGCGCCCCGGCAAACAGGCTGGCGTCGTCTTTACTCCGCGTGAGCATGCCATTTCCCGAGAGCGCAGGACGTTTCGCGCCGAGTCGCGCCAGCGAGCCCGCACAAATAATGGCGAAGATATTCCCAACGACCGCAGCGGGTGCCAGCTGCGCAACGTAGACGTCAGGCGTCTGCCCCAGTATTGCCGAATAGGCCAGGGACAGCGGCAAAATCCCCTCGCCGATCCCGCCGCCAATGATGGGCACAATGATGAAGAAGAAGGTGTGGTAAGGCGTATAACCAAACAGTGAGCCCACAATGAGGCCGCTCAGCACGGCCATGCATGTTCCCGCCACCAGCGGAACAAACATGCGCATCATCCCCTGGATCAGCAGCACCCGATTCATCCCCAGAATGCTGCCGACTACCAGGCAGGCGATGACGAAATAGAGCAGATTCGCCTCTTTCATCAGCAGATGCACGGTATCAAGGGTATGTTTCCCGAATACGCCAAAATAGACCAGTACGGAGGGGACCATCAGGCACAGGATCGCCGGGCCGCCGATATCTTTCAGTACCGGGATTTGACGCCCCACTTTGGCAAACGCAAAACCAAGGGTCATGATGACCGCCAGTCCGCCAATCATATTTTTCGGCAGCAGCCCTGCCCAGGCGGACGTCGCCACAATGGCGGCAATCCCGACGAACAGCATCAACGGGACCGTGCCCACCTCGGTATTGCTGAGCCCAAAGGCGAAACGCGAGGTAGACAGCTCAGAAGTCGGTACAGGATTATCTTTCATATAATCACCTGAAAATTGTGTTCGGATATACAGAGAAAGGAATAAACTGGAGCTATTCCTGATACGAATAAATGTTTTTAAATATAAATAATGACTTAGATGGCCTTTTCTTAAACCAGGCTCAATATGAAATTATCACGAGCCTGCCGGGAGAAATGTGAACAATACGGCCCTTTATCTTTAAATAACTTAATTCATCATTAAGTAACTAAAGTTATTTATGATGATCAGCATCGCTTTCTTGCGCCTTATCAATATTTGACGAAAGCATTAGTTATTCAACTAATGCAATCTTTTTGAAATTAATTAAACCAGAGAGAGTGTGACCCTTGTCACTCCTGCCCTGCTTTCTAAGCGCTAGATTAGCGCTGCAATAAAACACATAAAATACCCTACAGGAAATACTATGCCTTCATTACTATTACAGTCACTGTTTCCACTCGTCTTTATTATGTTACTTGGATGGCTAAGTGGAAAGTTGGGATATTCCCGGCGTGAAGATGCAAACGTCATGGCAACCGTGGTGATTCGTTTCGCCCTTCCTTTTCATCTTTTTATTGGTGCATTGCATACCGATCCAAATAAAATTAAGAACCTGACCTTTATGGCCGTTTTGGTGGTCGGTTTAATGGGATCGTATTTGCTGACCTTATTTATTTCACGCTACGTTTTTCGCCACGATATCAAAACCAGCGCCATTCAGTCTCTGGTTTGCGCCTTTCCTGATATGGCCTACTTTGGCGCACCGGTTCTGGCGGTATTGATTGGGCCGGAAGGATTTATCGGCGTGCTGATCGGCAATATTATTACCAGCGTTATCATGATCCCCCTGACTATCGTCCTGATTCGTATGGGTGATAAAAGCGGTCATGATGGCCTGGAGGCGCTGCATCCGGGCGCGATGATCGTGCAAAACCTCATCAAAGCGGCACGCAACCCTATCGTCTGGATCCCGGTCTCCGGCGTATTGCTCAGCCTGGCCGGCGTGCAAATCCCTGCTATTCTCAGCATGCCTATTGAGATGGTTGGCAAAGTTTCAGGCGGACTGTCCCTGTTTGCCCTCGGCCTGCTGTTTTACGGCGAACGTCCAAAACTGAACGTGCAGACATTTACCAATATCAGTATTAAAAACTTAATTCAGCCAGCAATGATGGCCGCCGCCGGGCTCGCCTTTGGCCTGAGCCATACCTTACTACAGCAGGTCGTAATTATTGGCGCAACACCTTCCGCGATTGCGGCGGGGATGTTTGCGTTGCGCAGCGATACCTATATTGATACCGCATCCTCTTCCATATTAATTGGCACGGCCATCGGGGTCGTGACCGAAGGCATCATGATTTATTTAATCTCTTAATCTGTTTTGTTAAAAAAATTCAGGAGTTAACCATGTCCCGGAAAGAAGTTCTGTACACCCCCTATAACGGTGCCGTATTGCTGGAAAACCCGCTACTAAATAAAGGCCTCGCATTTATTAAAGAAGAGCGTGATAATTTTAATCTGCATGGATTATTGCCGCATAACGTTGAAACCATTGAAGAGCAAACCGAGCGCGCCTGGGTGCAGTTCTGCCATTTTAAAAGCGATATTTCGCGTCATGTTTACCTGCGAAATATTCAGGACACCAATGAAACTCTCTTTTATAACCTCTTGCGTTCGCATCTGAAAGAGACGTTACCGATTATCTATACCCCGACGGTCGGTGAAGCCTGCGAGCATTTCTCCACGATTTATCGACGCGCGCGCGGCCTGTTTATTTCATGGCCTAACCGCCATCGTATTGATGAGATGCTGCAAAGCTTTTCGCGTAACGACGTTCGCGTGATAGTGGTAACGGACGGGGAACGTATTTTAGGGCTTGGCGATCAGGGTATCGGCGGGATGGGCATTCCAATTGGCAAGCTGTCGCTTTATACCGCCTGCGGAGGGATCCACCCGGCCTCTACCCTTCCGATTATGCTGGATGTCGGCACCAATAATCAGCAACACCTCGACGACCCGATGTACATGGGCTGGCGCCACCCGCGCATCAGCGACGACCAGTACGCTGAGTTTATGGATATGTTTGTCAGCACCGTTAAAGCGCGCTGGCCCAACGTTCTCCTGCAGTTTGAAGACTTTGCGCAGAAAAACGCCACGCGACTTCTCCAGCGCTACCGCAACCAGCTGTGCTGTTTCAATGATGACATCCAGGGCACGGCAGCCGTCACCGCCGGTACGCTGATGGCTGCGGCCCATGCCGCGGGTACGCGCATTCGCGATCAGCGCGTGGTCTTTTTGGGCAGCGGCTCTGCCGGGTGCGGGATCGCTGAAAAAATTGTGGCGCTGATGGTGGACGACGGCCTGGCCGAGTCCGAAGCCCGCAGCCGGATCTTTATGGTCGATCGCTTCGGCCTGCTGACCGACGACATGACAAACCTGCTCGATTTCCAGAAAAACCTGCTTACCGCGCGCGATGCCGTTTGCAGCTGGCAGGTGGACGCGAAGAATATTTCCCTTCTGGACGTGGTGAAGAACGCGCATCCCACGGTGATGATCGGCGTTTCAGGCCAGCCTGGGCTGTTCAGCGAAGAGATCGTCAAAGAGATGCATCGCCATTGTCCGCGCCCCATCATCATGCCGCTCTCGAACCCGACCTCGCGGGCGGAAGCCCAGCCGCAGGATCTTATCGCCTGGACACAGGGTGCCGCGCTGGTGGCCACCGGCAGCCCGTTCGCTCCGGTATTCTGGGAGAATACGCACTACGAGATCGCCCAGTGTAACAACGCCTATATTTTCCCTGGTCTGGGGCTTGGCGTGCTGGCCTGCAACGCGTGCCGGGTGACGGAAGAGATGCTGATGGCAGCAAGCCGCAGCCTGGCCGCACAGTCTCCGCTGGTGACCACGGAAAGAGGCGGACTGCTGCCGCCGGTAGATCAGATTGAAACGGTTTCACGCCAGATTGCCGTCGCCGTCGCCCGGGCCGCCATTGAACAAGGCGTGGCGCCGTCTTTAGATGATGAAACCCTGATGGCGCGCATTGAGAAGACCTGGTGGCAGGCAGACTATGCGCCGTACCGCCGTTCTGCGCTGTAGCGCTGGTCATGCCCTCACCGCAGGGTGAGGGCATCGCTGAGGGTTTAGTGCTGTACGCCTGAGCGGTCAGAAAATTCGCTGGCGGAGAGAATATCACCCCGTGTAGCCGCCAGTTTCTGGCGAGCATAACGGTCAGGTACACCTTCAGGTCGCGTTTTGAAGCGACGGTGCAGCCACATATATTGTTCAGGCGCCATGCGTACGGCCTGCTCAATTGCCTTGTTCATCTGCGTCGCCACGGCTTCTTTATCGCCGCCCTGCAACGCCTCACTGATATCTTCCAGAATAATCAGCTCGTAGCCGGTGCCATTCGCCCTGCGCCGCGGCACAAAGGGTATGACGGCAGGGTTAGCGCTTTTGACCAGCATATAGCTGCCCGCCGTCGTCGCGGCATCCGGCACCGCGAAGAACGGCACAAACACGCTGTTGGTTTTGCCATAGTCGTGGTCCGGGGCGTACCACAAAATTTCATTCTGCTTCAGCGAACGGATCATTCCCTTTAAATCATGGCGATCGAGCATGGTTTTGTTGGAGCGCAGGCGCCCGCGCGTCTGAAGCCAGTCCAGCAGGGCATTATTATTAGGACGATAAACCCCGATACCGGGGTTAAGCATGCCGAATATCCGCGCGCCCAGCTCAAGCGTCAGAAAATGCATTCCCACCAGCACCACGCCCTTTCCTTGCGCTCTGGCTTTCTCCATGTGCTCATAACCCGTCACGGTAAAGCATTTCCGCACTCGCCATGCAGGCCAGAACCACGCCATCCCGGTTTCGATTACCCCCATTCCTACCGATTCAAAATTACGCTGCAGCAATGACTCTCTCTCCACCTTTTTCATCTCCGGGAAACAGAGCTCCAGGTTGCGGCGTGCAATCTCGACGCGGCGCGGAAGCAGGCGCATCGCCAGTCGACCCAGGCCATGACCGATTCTGAACAGAAGCGGATAAGGGAGCAGCATGATGAGCCACAGAGCCGCAATGCCGGCCCAGCTTAGCCAGTAACGGGGATGAAGAAAGGCGAATGAAAAACGGGGTAATTTTGTCATCAGAAAATTATCCTTTAACGTGTCTGTCCTTAATTGATTCTGTTGAAGATCTTTCCTAAGGATGAATAATATGCCAGTCAGAAACGTTAATTGTAGCGGATAAGACAAAACGCATTTTTATCGATTTTTGCGAAAAACGTGAAATCGAGCCGGGGAGGATTTATTCGCCCCCCGGCAGAAGATCTTACATCGAATACCCGGGCTTCTTAATAAGCTCCTCCAGCTTCGGTCCAATTTCGGTATCCCAGACCTGCGCCTTCCAGTCTTCAGGCGCGATCTGCTTCAACGCCACCGACACGGAACTGTCTTTACTGTTGAAATGGCGAATAATCACGTCGGCAATATCTGCCGCCAGTGCAGCTTTTTGTTCGTCGTTCAAATCACGGGGAAAACATTTGATATCTACGTGTGGCATGTGCAGGCTTCCGGTTGTGAATGAGGGTTCCACGTTATCAGATAATTTTGTTTGCCTTTAACACCTTGTGCAGTTCCGGTAGCTGACATACGGCGTCCGCAATCGCCGTGAATTTAGGGGCATTTTCGGCAAACCAGGCGTGACGGGGCCCCCAGGTGCGCGCCACCGCAATATACACATCGAGCAGCGTCAGCCGTTCCCCCAGCGCAAACGGGGTAGCCTTAAGCTGGCTTTCGAACCACAAATAGAGGGACTTCCGGTATTCGATGCAGTTTTTCTGCAGCTGTTCGGGCGCATCCGGCACCCAGCGTTCGGGATAGTCTGCATAGGTAAACGTGGGATAGACGTTGGCTACGAACCAGATGAGCAAACGCTGAAACTGCTGACGTTCAGCCTGCCCCACGGGCGGGGCGAGATCGGGACACCGGTCGAGCACCATCAGGGCAATCGCCGCCGTTTCGGTCATGATGGCACCATTTTCCAGCTCCAGCGTCGGCACCTGGCACAGCGGATTGAGCTTGTGCAGCAATTCACGCTGCGGACCGGGCTGGTCAAACCCGTCCACGTTGATAAATTGATAAGGGATATTAGCCAGGGTCAGCATCACCTCACTGATTGCCGAGCCCCAGCCGGGTACGCCATAAAGTTTAATCATGTTGCCCCCTCAGGAGTGAAAATCCTAAGTGTAGAGCACCATTAGTAGGTTATCCCAGGCGGATTGACCTCCGATTGCGTCACCGCTTCGCCCTGCTCGCCCCAGCGCGCCAGCACCTTCTGGTACTCTCCGCGCTCAATCGCACCGTTCAGCGCGGCCTGCAGGGCATAAACCAGTTGATTGCCTTTTTTGGTCGTGGTGGCGACATAAGCTTTCTTCGGCCCTAAACCGACCACGCGGGTTTTGCCGGTGAGCGCCGCTTTGTAAGCTGAAACCGACTGAGGGCCAAAGAACACATCCGCCCTGCCGGACTGGATATAGAGATTGCCCGAGGCATCGTCGTGGAGATAGACCGGCAGCGCTGGCGCCCGCCCCGCCTTTTTGTTCTCTTCGTTCCAGCCCAGCAGGATGCGCTCCTGATTGGTGCCAGAGCCAACAATCACCCTTTTTCCGGCCAGATCTGCCGCGCTTTTGATTGACTTAATCTCGCTGGTCGATTTCACCGAAAACGCCAGCGAATCGACGCGGTAGGTCGCAAAATCAAACTTCTCTTTACGCTGTTCGGTCACAGCAATGTTCACCAGCGCCACGTCGTAGCGCCCGGAAGCGATCCCCAGCGGCCAGTCTTCCCACGCCGTCGGCACCAGCTTTAGCTTCAGCCCCAGGCTGCCCGCCAGCAGGCGAGCAATATCCGGGTCGCTGCCAATCCGCGTGCGGTTATCGCTGGCCAGCAGCGCCAGCGGCGGGGAGTTCAGCATCGAGACGGCGACCGTCAGCGTACCCGGCTCAACGAATTTATAACCGGCGGGGATCTTCGCCACGGCCTGCCGATCCACCGTCACCGGCAGCGGCTGTTCGTTGGCTTTCAGATCGATGCTGGCGTGGCTCGCCGTCGTAAAAAGTAGCCCCGCCAGAAGTCCGTATTTCATCTGCGCTCCTTACAGCACTTTTGACAAGAACTGGCGCGTTCGCGCGTGTGACGGACGGTTTAACACCTCGTCACTGCTGCCCTGCTCGACAATTTTTCCGTCGACCATAAACACCACCTGATCCGCCACTTCCCGGGCAAAGCCGATCTCGTGAGTGACCACCACCAGCGTAGTGCCGGAGCGGGCCAGTTTTTTGATAACATCCAGCACTTCCCCCACCAGCTCCGGATCCAGCGCCGAGGTGGGTTCATCAAACAGCATCACGCGTGGACGTAACGCCAGCGCGCGGGCAATGGCAATACGCTGCTGTTGCCCGCCGGAAAGATGCCGGGACCAGGCATCGGCTTTATCCCGCAGTCCGACCACATCCAGCAGGCTGTACGCTCTTTCCACCGCCTCTTTTTTGCTGAGCTTTTTATGCGCGATGGGCGCCTCAATCAGGTTTTCCAGCACCGTGAGGTGCGGAAAGAGGTTGAAGTTCTGAAAAACGTAGCCCACGTTGACGCGCTGCTTGAGGATCTCTTTCTCCTTCAGCTCGTAGAGCTTGTCGCCCTGACGACGGTAGCCAATGTAGTCACCGTCAATCTGAATAAAGCCTTCGTCGACGCGCTCCAGGTGGTTAATGGTGCGCAGCAGCGTCGATTTGCCCGACCCGGACGGCCCGAGAATGACCGTCACGGAACCGGGCGGGATCTCAAGCGAAACGTTGTCGAGCGCCTTATGGCGTCCAAAATACTTGCTGACGCCGGTAATCAAGATATGTCCTTCAGGAGAGGCTTGCATGGATAGGCTCCTGTGCTGTCGTGGTGGTGACGGAACGGGTACGACGAGCGGCACGGTTCTGATTAACCGCAGAGCGACGTTCGCTGCGGGCAAGCGCGCGTTCAACACCGTACTGGATAGCGGACAGGACGGTGGTGATCGCCAGGTACCACGCGGCACCGACCATCAGCAGCGGGATCACCTCCTGCGTGCGGTTGTAGATCATCTGGATGGTATAAAACAGCTCCGGCATCGCCAGGACGTACACCATCGCCGTGCCCTTGGCGAGGCTGATGATTTCATTGAAGCCCGACGGCAGAATAGTGCGCAGCGCCTGAGGCAAAATAATGCGGACCGTGCGGCGCCAGGCCGGCAGGCCGAGCGCGGCGGCGGCTTCATACTGCCCGTGATCGACCCCGAGGAATCCGCCGCGAACGATCTCGGCAGTATAGGCGCTCTGCACCAGGGTTAACCCCACCACGGCGGTAGAGAACTGCCCCAGCACGTTGATAGTTTCAAAGCTGCCCCAGGTGATGCCGGTGAACGGCACGCCGAGAGAGAGCGTGTCGTAGAGATAGGAAAAGTTGTACAGGATAATCAGTACGACGATCAGCGGCAGCGAGCGAAACAGCCAGATGTAGGCCCACGCCAGGCTGCTCAGCAGCCAGGAAGAAGAGAGTCTCGCCAGGGCCAGCATGCCGCCAAACACCACGCTCAGCGCGGTACCGATCAGCGTCAGCAGCAGGGTCTGCCCGACGCCTTCGAGGATCACCGGGTCGAAGAACCAGCGGGCGAACACCGCCCACTCCCAGCGCGGGTTAAAGGCGACTGACTGAATCACGACCGCCAGGACAAACAGCGCCACCGCGGCGCCGACGGCCCGCAGCGGATAACGCGCCGGGACCACCTTAATGGTTTCAACGTTGCTCATCGTCGTTCCTCATGCGGTTTTACTGAACGCTTCGCGTACCAGCGTTTTAGTGAATCGCAGCCGACCGTCAAACGGCGGCTGGCTGTACTCTTCCGGATCGCGGTTCAGATCGAACTGCGCCTGATAGCCCTGGCTGAGATAGAGCCTGACCGCTTCCGGCTGGCGAAAGCCGGTTGTCAGGTAGATCTGACTGTACCCTGCCAGCACCGCCCTGCGCTCAAGCTCCTGCACCACGCGCCCGGCAAGCCCCTGCTGACGCAGGGTTTTGTCCGTCCAGATGCGTTTGATTTCTGCGGTGCGTTCGTCGAACGGTTTGTACGCGCCGGTGGCGATAATCTTCCCGTCGCGCTCCAGGACGATAAACAGCCCCTGCGGCGCTAAATACCACTCGGTGAGCTCCACTTCCGCGTCTTTAGAGAAGTAGTCCCCGTAGCGGGCCGCATATTCCCCGAACAGCCCCTCGATAATGGGCTGAAGTTCGGCATCTTCCGGTGATACATCACGAAATCGTTCGCTCATTACGCCTCCTTAATCGCCCAGGCCAGCCGGGTTCACTTCGGACTGAGGAATGCGCTCAACCCCTTCCCCCCAGCGGTTCAGCACTTTGTCGTAATCGCCGTTTTTGATGACGCCGTTCAGCGCGGTTTGCACCGGCTCAACCAGCCCGCTGCCTTTTTTCAGCGTCACCGCGATGTGTGCCGCCTTCGGCCAGCCGCCGTCGACGCTGCCCACAAGTTTGGTTTTCCCGTTCAGCGCCGCTTTCCAGGCGCCAATCACGTTCGGGCCAAAGTAGGCATCCGCGCGCCCGGACTGCAGCGCCAGGGTTTGGGCCGCATCGTCTTTGGTGTAGATCGGGGTAAAGGGCTTCAATCCTTTCTTCAGATTTTCAGCATTCCATGCCAGCAGGATGGCCTCCTGATTGGTGCCGGAGCCGACGATAATCCGCAGCCCGGCGATGTCTTCCGCCTTCTGCAGCGACGTAATCGGGCTGGTGGATTTCACATAAAAGCCGAGGGAGTCCTTCCGGTAGGTGGCGAAATCAAACTTCTCTTTACGCTCTTTGGTAACGGTGATGTTGCTGATGGCCGCATCGTATTTCCCGGACGCCACGCCCAGGGGCCAGTCTTCCCAGGAGGTTGGCACCACGTTTAGCTCCAGCCCCAGGCTGTCGGCGACCAGACGGGCGACGTCAACCTCGCTTCCCAGCAGCGTTTTGTTGTCGTCGGAGAAAACCGTCAGCGGCGGTTGATTGAGGCCCGCCACCGCCACGGTAAATTTCCCCGGCACGGCAAAGCGATAGTCTTTCGGCAGCTGTGCCACCGCATCATTGTTTTTGGCGGTATTAATCGGCGTTTTATTGGCCTCAATGCTCACGCCGGTGCCGTTAATATTGACGTTCTCTGCCCAGACGGCAGGGGTAAAAGCCAGCGCGAGCGCCAGAACAAGCGATGATTTCTGCATAGCGGGGTTCTCTTTTATTGTTGTGTGTACTGGTTTTTCGGTTGGTCTAAGCCAAGGCTTTCGCGCAGCGTGGTGCCCGGGTAGTCGGTACGGAACAGGCCGCGGGCCTGCAGAACAGGTACCACCTGGTCAACAAAGCGCGGGAAGGTGTCCGGCGTGCCGCCCTGAATGATGAAGCCGTCTGCGGCATAGCCTTCGAACCAGGCCTGCAGACCATCGGCTACCTCTTCCGGCGTACCGGAAAAGCGTGGACGAGGCGAAGCGGCTTCAAGGGCCACCTGACGCAGGGTTAAGTTGCGCTCTCGGGCGTTACGCTTAATTTCATCGGTGGTGCTGCGGAAGCTGTTTTTGCCTAAGTCGCCGATATCCGGAAACGGCTCGTCGAGCGGATACTGGCTGAAATCGTGATGTTCAAAATAGCGTCCGAGGTAATTGAGGGCGTCGTTAATCGACACCAGCGCCGCCGTGGTCTGGTACTGATTTTCCACGTCATCGGCGTCTTTACCCACAATCACGCTGACGCCCTGGAAAATATGAAGATCCGAGGCGCGGCGGCCGTTTGTTTCCAGCTGCTGTTTTACGTCCTGATAAAAGGCTTTTGCCTCGTCGAAGGTCTCGTGGTGGGTGAAAATGGCGTCGGCATGTTTCGCCGCCAGTTTTTTCCCGTCGTCCGACGCCCCGGCCTGAAAGACAATCGGGCGACCCTGCGGCGTGCGGCCAATATTCAGCGGACCGGCGACCTGGAAGAAGTCACCGTGGTGATCGAGCGTATGCAGTTTGGCCGGGTCAAAAAATTGACCGCTCTCTTTGTTGCGGATAAACGCGTCGCCTTCCCAGGAATCCCACAGCCCTTTCACCACGTCGAGATACTCATCCGCAATCCGGTAGCGCAGCGCGTGTTCGGGGTGTTTTTCTCGGGAAAAGTTCTTCGCCGACCCTTCCAGCGGCGAGGTCACCACGTTCCAGCCCGCACGGCCGTTACTGAGGTGATCGAGGCTGGCAAACTGGCGCGCCGTGGTGAAGGGCTCGCTGTAGGAGGTGGATAAGGTTCCCACCAGTCCCAGGCGCGAGGTGATGCTGGCCAGTGCGGAAAGCACGGTTAACGGTTCAAAACGATTCAGAAAATGAGGGATCGATTTCTCGTTAATATAGAGACCGTCGGCCACAAAGAGAAAATCGAGCTTACCTTCCTCGGCCTTTAACGCCGTCGCTTTCACGAAGTCGAAATTAATACTGGCGTCGGCGATCGCCGCAGGATGGCGCCACGCGGACATATTTCCGGATGCACCATGCAGAATGGTGCCCAGCCGCAGTTGTCGGGTTGCAGACATATTTACCTCTCCTGAATTAAACGTGTTGCAGGGCTTTTTCCGCAAGCTGTGCAAAATAGCGGGCAGCGGGCTCAATCAGCGCTTCATCCGGGTTGAAGGCCGGATGATGTAAACCATACGGGCTGTTGCTGCCAATGCTGACAAACGCGCCTGGAACTGACTGCAAATAGACCGCAAAATCTTCCCCGCCCATATGCAGTTCCGCGTGCCGGGTTTCATATCCGGCGTCACGCGCGACCGAGGTGGCAAAATCGGCCCAGCGCTCATCGTTCACCAGCGCGGTGGGCCCGGCATACCAGGTGATATCAATCTGCGCGCTGAAGGCGCTGGCAAACCCGGCGGCGATTTCACCCACGCGGGCTTTCACATTCTGCTGCACTTCCGTGCGATGGGTGCGCAGCGTGCCTTCCAGCTCGACGCTTTCCGGCAGCACGTTCCAGGTGTTGCCGCCCGCGATGCGGGTCACGCTCAGCACCACCGAATCCAGCGTGTTGACGTTGCGGCTGGCGACGCTTTGCAGCGCCGTCACCAGCTGGCTTGCCAGCACAATGGCGTCATTGCCTTCGTGAGGACGCGCGGCGTGCGCGCCTTTACCGGTAATGCGGATCACAAAGCGGTCGACGTTGGCATAGAACGGCCCGCCGCGGGTGGCGAACTCACCGACCGGCAGGCCGGGCTCGTTGTGCATACCGAAAATCGCGCTGACATCGCGCAGGGCACCGGCGCGCACCATGCTCTTCGCACCGCCAAAATTCTCTTCGGCAGGCTGAAACAGGATCCGCACCCGGCCGTTTAGCGAGGCTTCTCGCTCTTTCAGCTTTAACGCGGCGCCGAGGATCACGCTGGTGTGGATATCGTGTCCGCAGGCGTGCATTACGCCTGCACGCTGCGAGCTGAACGGCACGCCGCTGCGCTCTTCAATCGGCAGGGCATCAATATCCGCCCGTAGCGCAATCAGTTTGCTGCCCGAGCCGATTTCCGCCACCAGCCCGGTCGACAGGTCGTATGGCTGCGGGGTAATCCCGGCATTCGTCAGCCACTGGCGCAGGCGCGTTGTGGTCTCCACTTCCTGGCCGGACAGCTCCGGGTTCTGGTGCAGTTCGCGACGCCAGGCAATCAGCTGTTCGCCAAAGCTCATACGGTGACCTCCTTGTTAAGACGCGCCTCGGCAAGCAGGCGCAGCGACGCGACGCGCGTAGCCCCCTCCGCTACCGGCGTATCGATGATAAATTCGTCAATGCCCCACTGCTGATGCAGCGCGTTGAGCTGTTCCACTACCGACTCAGCGGTGCCCGCCAGCAGCGACTGCGCGCGACGTGCGATGCGCACCGGCTCGCTGCCCGCCTGCCGCGCAAACGCGTAGGCCTGCTCTTCGCTGGCCACGGTGACACGCTGTCCGTTTGCAAGCTCAACGCCCCACACTTCGACCTTCTGCGCCAGCGCGTCTGCTTCGGCCTGCGTCGGCGCGACGATCGCCTGTACCGCCACTATCACGTCCCGCGCGCTGTTCTTACGCCAGGTCGAAACCACCTCACGCAGCAGGTCCGGATCGCCGTTCAGGTGCGCGGCAAACACAAAGTTCCAGTCGAGCCCGGCGGCCAGCAGCGCGCTATCGATACTCGCGCCCAGCAGGAAACCCTCAGCAGGCGACGGCGGCAGCGGCGTGGCGCGGACCGCCTCTTCATTTGACTGATGCTCAGGACGGATCCAGCGATCGAGCTGGGCCAGCTGTTCTGCAAAGCTGCCCTTTTCCTGTTGATTCAGGCCCTGCTGCAGCGCGCGGGTTGAGAGCGGTAATCCGCCGGGGGCTTTCCCGACGCCGAGATCCACACGGCCAGGCGCCAGCGCGGCCAGCACGTTGAAATTCTCAGCGACTTTATAAGGGCTGTAGTGCTGGAGCATCACGCCGCCAGAGCCAACGCGAATGCGCGTGGTTTGCCCGAGGATCCAGGCAATCAGCAGCTCCGGCGAAGGGCTGGCAAGCTGTGGGGTGTTGTGGTGTTCGGCAATCCAGAAGCGGTGATAGCCCAGATTTTCTGCCTGCTGCGCCAGCGCCAGGGTACGCGCCAGCGCATCGGCAGCCGTTTCGTTTTCAGCGATGGGGCTTTTATCCAGAATGCTGATTCGCCATGACATGTTGCGTTCTCGTTTGACTTAACATGTCGACATTATTAAAGGCGCATTTCACCACTGAGAAACAATTAATTTACATTTAGTTTGCCGGAAATCAGATATATAAAACCATGCTAAGAATAAGACTTTAAGGAGGCGATCAGCGTTTCCACCTGCTCCCGACGGGTAATGCGGACGAAGCGAATATGGCTGTATTGCGGGTTTTGCAGATCGGCTTCATAGCGCGTGCGGTTATTACGCCAGGTTTTGATCGTCCAGATGATAATGGATTCTTTGCTGAAGAACGCGCGCCGGAAACTCTCTTTATTTCCCGTTCCGGGCCAAAGCTCGTGTTTATGCCAGGCCCGTTTTATTGCTCGGGTGACCGCCTGCCTGAGGGTGCGGGCAAACCCATAATCCACCCACACCACCACGTCTACATTGCGCCATTTCACCGGTCGCGTACGGTTGTAGTTTCCGTCGAGCACCCAGTCTGGCGAAGCCTGTAGCGCCTGCTCCAGCTTTTCCTGAAACTCATCGTCCGGCGTGCCCTGCCAGTCAGCATGCCAGTAGAGTCTGTCCATCTCGATACAGGGAATAGACAGCGCGGTCGCAATCTGCTTCGCCAGCGTGCTTTTTCCGCTCCCGCTGGTTCCGATGACGTTAATTTTCACCTCAGCCTCACTGTGTTAACGAAAACTGACCAAATGATAGCGTTTTCATCCTGTTAACGAAACGCTATTTCAGCATGACAATTTTTCCAGAGTGACGATCTCCCTCTTGCAGTTTGGGTTATGTCATTTATTTGCATCACCATCCAAAAATGCCCCTGAAAATATTTTCATTTTTATTACATCCGACAACATTAACAGATTAAAAATAATGAACGGTGGGTATTTCAGGCTGTCAGAATTTCAGAGAGAATAAGAACAAGACAGTTATAAAAAATAATCACCCTCATCTTGCCGGAGCATTTTCCGGATGTTTTTTATTCTTGCACATCACCATGGAGTTACTCATGAGGCGTAACACTCCCGTTACACAAAACGAGTATTTACTTAACGATGGTTCGACGTTAATGTCGACCACCGATACAAAAAGTCATATTACCTACGCTAATTCCGCTTTTATTGAAGCCAGCGGATATAAAGAAGAGCATCTTTTGGGCGAGCCGCATAACCTCATCCGCCATCCCGACATGCCTGCCGAAGCGTTTGGCGACATGTGGTTTACCCTGCAGCAAGGTGAGACCTGGACCGGGCTGGTGAAGAATCGTCGTCATAATGGCGATCACTACTGGGTGCGAGCAAACGTAACGCCGGTCTGGCAGGGCGGCTCCCTGACGGGCTATATTTCCGTGCGAAATAAACCCACACGCGAGGAGATTGCGGCCAGTGAAAAACTCTATACAAAAGTGCGTAATAACGAATTAAAACATTACCGTTTTTATAAAGGATTGCTGGTTCGACGCGGTTTATTTTCATTTATCTCGCTCTTTAAATGTCTCAGCACCAGTAAACGAATCCATCTTGGTATTGCGACGACGGCGTTACTCTCCTGTCTGGCCGTGTATTTATTTCCTGATAAATTTGTGCAATCGGCAAGTCTGATGCTGCTGTTTACTTCCCTGGCTTATTATCTTCATGCGCAGATCGCCAGTCCGTTAAAATCCATTGTGCAACAGATGCAGCGCGTGGTTTCAGGACGTAAAACGGACTATTACCATTTTGACAGGATCGATGACATCGGGCTGATGATGCGCCTGGTGAATCAATCAGGTTTGAACCTGAATTCGCTGGTTGACGATGTCGGGGCGCAAATCAGCGGAATTAGCACCATCAGCCAGCAGGTTGCCAAAGAAGGTGCGGCGCTACAGACGCGCTCTGAAGAAACAGCAGACTTTCTGCAGCAAACCGCGTCGGCAGTAGAAGAGATTGCCAGCGCGGTGAAGCAGACGGCTGAAACCGCGAACGAGGCGATCCAGATGGCCGATCGCACCAGCGACAGCGCACACCGCGGTGAAGCGATGATGAAAGAGACCATCGGTATGATGCAGTCCGTGTCGCAGGATAACAGCCAGATCGTTGATATTATCAGCGTTATCGATCGCATTGCCTTCCAGACCAACATTCTTGCGCTGAACGCTGCCGTTGAAGCGGCGCGTGCGGGTGAAGCCGGGCGCGGTTTTGCCGTGGTGGCGGCTGAGGTGCGTAATCTTGCGCAGCACTCCGCGACGGCGGCGAAAGAGATCAAAGCGCTGATCGAGAAAAACGTCTCCAGCGTCAACGCTGGCGTGGAGAAAGTGGAACAGACCGAAACGCAGCTGACGGTTATGATCGACAACGTGCTGCGGGTCTCCTCCCTGATTAAGGAGATCGGCCACGCCACGCAGGAGCAAACCCAGGCGCTGACGCTCATCAACGCATCCATCTCCCGTATCGGCGCAATGACCCACAACAATACGGGGATGGTGGATAACGTCACTCACGCCGCGAATCACCTGACGGAGCGCACGACGCGCCTTAAGCAGGCGATTGCCGTTTTTGGCGGTTAGCCGTTCGGGGTCTGTGAAGCCTGAGATTATTTTTGTGCGTTATCGCAGATCCGTCACCCGCCTGTTACCGTTTCATGTTAACGGCGGGTGCTCTGAGGTAACCCCAATTTATACCATCTGGTAATAATTAAGATATTCTGATGATTAAATAATCAACCTCGCGATTGTTTTGACTAAAAACTCATCACGATTCAGCGTGTTGTGATCCCCGTCTGCTCTGACCACACGATTTCCTTCGACGTGCATCACTTTCGGCACGGTTATATTTTGCGTCGCTTATGAATTGCAGGTAGGATGCCTCGCCATGTTTCGCCTTATCCATACGCAGAATGACTGGGAAGGCGACATGTGTTTGCGCAGAAGCAATCGTTTGTATTGCGCTCTGCCAGGCAGGACTATCACGATAATGGTTCAGACAGGCAAACAGGTAACTCAATGAAAACAAGCAATAAAAGCGCAGCCGATCATCACGCTGCTAAACGTCGCTGGTTGAACTCCCACGAAGAGGGCTACCACAAAGCGATGGGCAACCGTCAGGTTCAAATGATCGCCATCGGCGGCGCTATCGGAACGGGTCTGTTTTTAGGTGCTGGTGCACGCCTGCAGATGGCTGGCCCGGCTCTCGCCCTGGTCTATCTGGTGTGCGGGATCTTCTCTTTCTTCATTCTACGCGCGCTGGGCGAACTGGTACTGCATCGCCCTTCCAGCGGCAGCTTCGTCTCTTATGCCCGTGAATTCCTCGGTGAAAAAGCCGCTTACGTTGCGGGCTGGATGTACTTCGTCAACTGGGCAATGACCGGTATCGTCGATATCACCGCCGTAGCGCTGTATATGCACTACTGGGGCGCATTTGGCGATGTGCCACAGTGGGTCTTTGCGCTTGGCGCGCTGGCGATTGTCGGCACCATGAACATGATCGGCGTGAAGTGGTTCGCGGAGATGGAGTTCTGGTTTGCGCTGGTAAAAGTACTGGCCATCGTGGTGTTCCTGGTCGTGGGTACCGTCTTCCTCGGCAGCGGTAAGCCGCTGGACGGCAATGCCACCGGCTTCCACCTGATAACCGATAACGGTGGATTCTTCCCGCACGGTCTGCTGCCTGCGCTGGTGCTGGTTCAGGGCGTCGTGTTCGCCTTCGCCTCCATCGAACTGGTGGGTACCGCAGCAGGTGAATGTAAAGACCCGCAGACCATGGTGCCAAAAGCCATTAATAGCGTGATCTGGCGTATCGGTCTGTTCTACGTCGGTTCCGTGGTGCTGCTGGTTCTGCTGCTCCCGTGGACTGCCTATCAGGCGGGTCAGAGTCCGTTCGTGACCTTCTTCTCTAAGCTGGGCGTGCCTTACGTTGGCAGCATCATGAACATCGTGGTCCTGACCGCAGCGCTCTCCAGCCTGAACTCCGGTCTTTACTCTACCGGCCGTATCCTGCGCTCCATGTCCATGGGCGGTTCTGCGCCGAAATTCATGTCGAAGATGAGCAAGCAGCACGTGCCGTACGCCGGTATTCTGGCTACGCTGGTTGTCTATGTCTTCGGCGTGTTCCTGAACTATCTGGTGCCGTCTCAGGTATTCGAAATCGTTCTGAACGTGGCGGCACTCGGGATTATCGCGTCCTGGGGCTTTATCGTGGTCTGCCAGATGCGTCTGCGCAAAGCGATTAAAGAAGGCAAAGCCGCTGACGTCAGCTTTAAGCTGCCTGGCGCGCCGGTGACCTCCTGGCTCACCCTGCTCTTCCTGTTCAGCGTGCTGGTGCTGATGGCGTTCGACTACCCGAACGGCACCTACACCATCGCGACCATTCCGCTGCTGGCCGTTCTGCTGATTGCCGGCTGGTTTGGCGTGCGTAAACGCGTTCATGAAATTCACAGCACCGCGCCGGTTCATCCTGATGATGAAAAACACGACGCGCCGCTGGTGGAAGAAACCTCGCGTTAAGCATCCGGTAAGCATTAAAAAGGGAAGGCAAATGCCTTCCCTTTTTTTATCTTACAGCGCGATACGAATGACATCGTCAGGCTGGGTGGCTTCCTGCTGGCGAGTCGATTTTTGTTTCACCGTCACGTACAGGGTTTTGCCATCCGCAGAGAGCGCCAGGCTGTTCGGGTAGACCGGCGTGTCGAACGTTTTAGTCACCTTATACGTTTTCGCATCTATCACGCTCACCTTGCCGGCTTCACGGTGCGTCACATAGGCTTCATTGCGGGCCGGGTTAAACAGGACCGCCAGGGATTCCGGCGCGGCGATTTTCGCGATCACGCTGCCGTCTTTCAGGCTCACCACCAGCACTTCCGGCTGTTTTGAATCAGTCAGGAACGCACGCTGACCGGCTGTGTCGAGGCTCAGGTTCAGGTAGAAGTGCTCTTTCCCGTCATCCTGTACTTTTTTACGGCTAAGGATTTTGTTCGTGGCCGTATCAATGGTTAACAGCTCGCCGTCCGCATTCGTGGTGTAAAGACGTTTAGCCTGCCCATCCAGCGCCAGGCCGGTGCTGTAAGTACCGGTCCTGGCAATGGTCTCTTTTAGCTTCAGCGTGGCGCCATCCACCACCCAAATCACGCTCTCTTTACCGACACCGGTGATGTAAATGGTGTTGCTCGCGTCGTCCGCCACCAGCTGGCGCGGCTGCAGCGGTTTGACGGTTTCGCTGCGTTGACGCCCGTCCAGCACCAGCCGCCCTTTTACGTCACCCGTTTTAGCATCAATCGCGGTTACCGCGCCGTTGATCGTATTGCCGAACCACAGCGTTTGGGTCGCATTGTCAATGGTGGCACCAAAGGGCTTGAGATCGCTATGGATCGCCTGCGTCACGTCCAGCGTGACCGGATCAAGACGGTAGACAACTCCGCCCTTATCGGTTTTACGGCTTTGCGAGGTCGCCACCCACAGCGCATTCTCCTGCTGGCTGACCGCCATTTCATACGCCCCTTTGCCCACCGCTTTACGCAGCACCTCTTCGGCGGCATGCACCTGGAACGTCCCGGCAAGCAGTAAAGTGGCAGACAGCAGTGACAGGCTCAGACGCGGTGAGCACAGATGACGTAAAGACATAACAATTCCTTTTCTGAAAAGTGGGGTTTGGGCTGACATCACTTCCGGCAGACAACGTCATGGCATTGCCTTTTGATAATGAGAATAGTAATCATTAATCAGTTGAATGTGGAGTTTTTCTTTCCCGCTTCGCCTTCCATTAACGCAATGTGCGGTTATAGTTTTCAAAACTTTTACAAAACCTTTAACATATATGGACATGTTCCATTTGGTTCGTTTACATACCACAACCGGTTTTATTCATGAAAATCATTTCTGCCCGTAAGGCTTCTCTCCCGCTGCTGCTGGTTCCTGTTATTTTTGCGCCGCTCACCGCAATGAGCGCGGAAGAACAAACCATGATCGTCAGCGCCACGCCGCAAACCGTATCGGAACTCGATACACCGGCAGCGGTCAGCGTCGTTAATGGCGATGACATGCGCCAGGCCGCGCCGCGCATCAACCTGTCTGAATCTCTTGGCAGCGTACCCGGGCTGCAAATTCAGAACCGTCAGAACTATGCCCAGGATCTCCAGCTTTCGATGCGCGGATTTGGTGCCCGCTCAACGTTTGGCGTGCGCGGTATCCGTATGTATGTCGACGGTATCCCTGCCACCATGCCGGACGGACAGGGCCAGACGTCCAACATCGATCTTTCCAGCGTGGAGAGCGTTGAAGTGCTGCGCGGCCCCTTCTCAGCCCTGTACGGCAACGCCTCCGGCGGCGTGATTAACATCAACACCCAGACCGGTAAGCAGCCGCCGACCATTGAAGCCAGCAGCTATTACGGCAGCTACGGTACCTGGCGCTACGGCATGAAAGCCACCGGCGCGATGGGTGATGGCACCCACGCGGGCGATGTGGATTACACCGTTTCCACCACCCGTTTCACCACCAAAGGCTACCGCGACCACAGCGGCGCGCGGAAAAACCTCGCTAACGCCAAACTGGGCGTGCGCATTGACGACGTCAGCAAGCTGACGCTGATTTTCAACAGCGTGGACATGAAGGCCAACGATCCGGGCGGGCTGAGCTATCAGGAGTGGCAGAACAATCCGCGTCAGTCTCCGCGCGGCGACCAGTACAACACCCGCAAGACCATCAAGCAGACCCAGGCCGGTCTGCGCTACGATCGTCAGCTCAGCGCTCAGGACGACCTGAGCGTGATGATGTACGCCGGTGAGCGTGAAATGACGCAGTACCAGTCGATTCCGTATCAGCCTCAGCTAAAAGCCTCCCATTCCGGCGGGGTGATTGATATGCAGCGCCACTATCAGGGCGTGGATACCCGCTGGACGCACCGCGGCGAGCTGCTGGTACCGGTGACTTTTACCACCGGTCTGAACTACGAAAACCTGAGTGAAGATCGTCGCGGATACGAGAACTTCGCGATGAGCAACGGCGTGCCGGACTACGGGGTCAAAGGCGATAAACGTCGCGACGAACGCAACCTGATGTGGAACGTTGACCCTTACCTGCAAACGAGCTGGCAGCTGACGCAGAAACTCTCTGTTGATGCGGGGGTGCGCTACAGTTCGGTCTGGTTTGATTCCAACGATCATTACGTTACGCCGGGCAACGGCGATGACAGCGGTGACGCGAGCTATCACAAATGGCTTCCGGCCGGTTCCGTGAAGTATGCGGTGACGGACGCATGGAACCTCTACGCTGCCGCAGGGCGTGGATTCGAAACGCCAACTATCAACGAACTCTCCTATCGCGCCGATAACCAGGGAGGCCTCAACATTGGGCTGCAGCCGTCCACCAACAATACGTATGAAGTGGGCAGCAAAACCCGAATCGGCAACGGCCTGCTGACGGCGGCGCTGTTCCGCACCGATACGGATGACGAGATCGTGGTGGACTCCAGTTCAGGCGGCCGCACAACCTATAAAAATGCCGGGAAAACCCGTCGTCAGGGTGTGGAAGTTTCCCTCGATCAGCAGTTTGCTGAGAGCTGGAAGCTGAAGATGGCGTGGACGTATCTGGATGCCACCTACCGGACTAACGTCTGCAGCGACGCAGACTGTAACGGTAACAGGATGCCGGGTATTGCCCGCAATATGGGGTTCGCCTCGTTTGGCTGGCAGCCGGAGGAAGGCTGGTACGCGGGCACGGACGTGCGTTACATGAGCGATATCATGGCCGACGACGAGAATACGGCGAAAGCGCCGTCGTATACGGTGGTCGGGCTGAACACAGGGTACAAATTCAACTACGGCAGCTGGGGCATGGACGTCTTTGGCCGCGTCGATAACCTGTTCGATAAAGAGTACGCGGGCTCGGTTATTGTCAACGAGTCTAACGGTCGTTATTACGAGCCTGCACCTGGCCGTAACTACGGGGTCGGGCTGTCGGTCTCTTATCGCTTCGAGTAAGCTAAAAGAAAAGTTTATTTGATTAATGAAATAACGCTCCTGATGGCAATAAACCATCAGGAGTTATTCACCGGATAAATAATTAGGTGCGAAATATAGTCGCCCTGCTAAATAATCTCTTAGTTAAAATATTGTCGCTGTAAAAGCAAATTCGCTTCATCAATCACCTTATCAATCGCCTTCTGGCAGGCAACAACATCTCTTCTCTCAAGGGCGGAAAGGAGTTCGTCATAGTGATATGTCGAGGCTTTGATATCGTTAAGCTCCTGATGCAGATAGTTCATACAGGGCCCGATGCGCACCCAGAGCTGCTCAATTAATGCATTAAGCGTAGGCATTTCCGCATACTGATACAGCGTAAACCGGAAGACGCGATTCGCATGCAACGCCTGCTGGACGTTCCCGTTGCGCATGGCCTCATGGAAGGCCTCCGACAATTTGCGCAACGCCTCCAGTTTGCTATCAGACATATTCCGACAGGCTGCGGCAACCGCCATTGGCTCAAGCTGTTTTCTTATGGCGTTAATCTCGTTATAGCGCTCCAGCGTAACCTCCGGAACCAGAAATGCCTGCGCGGGCGTAGCGTGTAATGCCCCTGATGACACCAGGCGCAAAAGCGCCTCGCGAACAGGGGTAATACTGGTTCCTAATTTATCGGCAATCTCTTTCGTAATCAGTCGCGCCCCAGGTTTGAGTGAGCCTGTAATTAACGCTCCTTTCAAACTGAGTTCAACTTGCATAGTAAGACTGACCCTTTGGGCTTTTTCTAAGTGATCCAAATCAAGCATGTGGAATTCCTGTAGCTAAAACTTAATGCTATTTTTAAACGCCAGTTTTAATAAAACGGCGCTGGTCCGATATATCCTGTATCGTCATGCCTGGTGGTGGGAAGTACGTAAAAACAGCAAAAAAAGCAAATTTTGTTTTTTATCGTTTTCGGGCGCATCCGGGATGATGGCGCGAAAAGCTATGTCCAGTAATTAAAGACAATATATCGTATCTTCACAAATAAATATGGCGGGAAACCCCGCCATATTGCTGTTTATTTATTGTCACTCGCGACGCGAATCACGACTTTGCCGAAGTTTCGTCCTTCCAGCAGGCCAATCAGCGCCTCGGGGGCGTTCTCCAGCCCGTCCGTTACCTGTTCGCGATAGTGGATTTTCCCCTCCTGCACCCAGCGCCCCATCTCTTCCTGGAACTCCTTAATGCGGTGCCCGTAATCCTGTCCGATGATAAAGCCCTGCATACGAATGCGTTTCTTCAGGATGGTCGCCATCAGAAGCGGCAGGCGATCCGGCCCCTCGGGCAAGCCCGTCGCATTGTAGCCGCTTACCAGACCGCATACCGGCACGCGCGCGGAGGTATTGAGTAACGGCAGCACGGCGTCAAATACTTTTCCGCCGACGTTTTCATAATAGACATCAATTCCTTTCGGGCAGGCGTGCTTCAGCTGGTCGGCAAAATCGGCCGCGTGATGATCCAGACACAGGTCAAACCCGAGAACCTCAACGGCATGGCGGCATTTCTCTGCGCCACCGGCCACACCAACCACCCGACAACCCTTGATTTTGCCGATCTGCCCGACGGTCGCGCCAACCGGGCCGGTCGCCGCCGCCACCACCAGCGTTTCACCCGCTTTCGGTTGCCCGATATCCAGCAGCCCCATATAGGCGGTAAAGCCCGGCATACCCAGTATCCCCAGCGACCAGGAAGGATGAGCCGGATTTTCGCCCAGCTTCACAAGGCCGCTGCCGTCCGAGAGGTCATACTCCTGCCAGCCGCTGTAGCCCAGCACCCATTCACCCGGTTTGAAATCGGGATGATTCGACTGCTCAACCCGGCTGACCGTTCCCCCCACCATCACCGCACCCAGCTCAACCGGCGGTGAATAGGATGGCGCATCGCTCATGCGCCCCCGCATGTACGGGTCCAGCGACAGCCAGACGGTACGAAGCAAAAGCTGCCCCTCAACAGGGGCTGGAACAGGCTGCGTTTCCAGACGAAAATTTTCCGCCACCGGCGCGCCCTGAGGACGAGAGGCCAGCACCCAGCGGCGATTTTGCGAAACAGGTTGATTCATCAGGATCTCCTTCTGGTACAAATGTTATTACAGCCTGGCTCACGATCGGCGTTATCGCATTAGCATTACGAGCCGGACTGGTTAAGCCGTACAACCAGATAGATGCAGGTTTCATTCGTTTCGTTGATGAACCGGCAGTCATTTGGCGGCCCCAGCTCGAGACAGTCGCCGGCGTGCATTTCGTGGCGAGTGTCGCCCTCCTGAAACACCAGCTCACCGGACTGGAGCCAGATAAGCTGACGCGCCAGCGCGTAAGAAGATGCAGGCATCGGAACATCGCTGCCCGCAGGCAGTTCAACCTGAACAAGGTCGATGGGCAGATCGGTGCGGGGAGAAACATGGCGGCGCAGGTAGTGCGTCTGCGGATCGCGCCAGACGGGCTGGTTTGCAAGGCGCAGCAGCTTGCCTTCCTGCATCTCGGCCCGGGCAATCAGCGTGGACATGCTGATGCCAAACGCGCCAGACAGGCGGGCAAGCAAGGTGGCCGTCGGGCTACTGTCCCCGCGTTCAATCTTGTGGATCATGGCGCGGGAGACGCCTGCCCGGTCGGCCAGCTCGCTCAGGGACCACCCGCGAGACTCACGCTCCAGGCGAATTCTTGCGCTAATCCGTTGATTCATCGTGTCTGTTATGGTGTTCATGACGTCATACTATAGTGAATGAAGAGCATTTCAATGGGCTTTTGATAACAAAAAAATATGGCTTATGCCGTAGCGTTCGAGCTATACGGTTGTGTAATATCGTAGCCACAACGTAACACTATAGTGAACAACACACAGAGGTTTAATCATGATCGTTCGTCATGCCTGCAAAGAAGACTGCGCTGCGATAGGAGAGATTTACAACCACGCGGTGCTGCATACTGCCGCGATCTGGAACGATAAAACCGTCGATACCGATAACCGAATCGCCTGGTTTGAGGCACGCACTCTCGCGGGTTACCCGGTTCTGGTAAGCGAAGAAGACGGCGTGATTACCGGCTACGCCTCTTTCGGCGACTGGCGCGCCTTCGACGGTTTTCGTCATACGGTTGAGCACTCGGTCTACGTCCACCCGGAACATCAGGGAAAAGGCATTGGCCGCACGCTGATGATCGCGCTGATAAACGAGGCCCGCGCCATCGGTAAACACGTGATGGTGGCCGGGATTGAAGCGCAAAACCATGCCTCGATTCACCTCCACGAAACGCTCGGCTTTGTCATCACGGGGCAGATGCCGCAGGTGGGAACCAAGTTTGGCCGCTGGCTGGACTTAACCTTTATGCAGCTGCAGCTGGACGAGCGCAGCGAACCGGACGCAATCCCATGAATCAGTCGCTGACGCTGGCGTTTCTGGTGGCGGCGGGAATTGGTCTGGTGGTGCAAAACACCTTGATGGTGCGTATCACCCAGTCCTCCTCCACCATTCTCATCGCGATGCTGCTGAACTCCCTGGTCGGCATTGTGCTGTTTGTCAGCATTCTGCTGCTGAAACAGGGCGTCGCCGGGTTCAGCGAGCTGGCCGCAACGGTTCGCTGGTGGACGCTTATACCGGGGCTGCTGGGGTCGTTTTTCGTGTTTGCCAGCATCAGCGGATATCAGAACGTTGGCGCGGCGACGACCATCGCCGTGCTGGTGGCAAGCCAGCTGATTGGCGGGCTGGTGATGGACGTGCTAAGGAGCAATGGCATTCCGCTGCGCGCCCTGATTGGCCCGGTGTGCGGTGCGGTGATGCTGGTGGTCGGAGCCTGGCTGGTGGCGCGACGCCAGTTTTAAACGTTACAGTATGGTGCCGCCTTTCGTCAGCTGTTCCTCACGCGCGTTCATCTCCTCTTTATGCTGCTTACCGTGGTGCGAAATCGCGGTGCGCAGACGCTGCTGCTGGGTATAGCGATCTTCACGACTGAGCTCAGCATCATCGCTTAATTCGATCAGCAGCTCGTTCATGTGGGTAATCACGCTCTCTTCGATGGCGGCATCGACGCGGGCGATAACTTCATTTAAATGTGACATTGTCACTCCTTGTTATGTGCCCGGTAAGCGCAGCGCCACCGGGCAAACAATCAGTTCAGCTTTGCCTTAGAGAAATCGCTGCCCATCAGGCTCACGCTGTATCCGGTCACGTTGCTGCGGGTCGCGTAGAACGTTTTCCCGTTGGCCAGCGCGATCCACGGCGCCTGCTGGTAGAAAATCTCCTGCGCCTGGCCGTAAAGTTTCGCGCGCTCGGCCGGGTTACTGGTCAGCTTCGCTTTTTGCACCAGCGCATCATACCCCTTATCGCACCAGCGCGCGGCGTTTGAGCCGGTTTTAATGCTGTTGCAGCCCAGCAGCACATCGGCGAAGTTGTCCGGGTCGCCGTTATCGGACATCCAGCCAAACAGCGCGGAGTCATGTTCGCCTTTACGCATTCCGGAGAGATATTCACCCCACTCGTAAGAGACAATTTTGGCTTTAACGCCGACTTTAGCCCAGTCGCTCTGGATCATCTCTGCGATACGACGCGAGTTCGGATTATAAGGACGCTGAACCGGCATTGACCACAGCGTGACTTCCGCGCCCTTCTCCAGACCCGCCTGCTTCAGCAGGGCTTTCGCTTTTTCAGGATCGTAGCTGTAGTCCTTCAGGTCTTTATTGAAGCCCAACATATTTGGCGGGATCGGCGATTTTGCCACCGTGCCCGATCCCATAAAGACCGCATTAACGATGGCCTTCTTGTCGGTCGCGTAGTTAAGCGCCTGGCGCACCAGCACGTTATCAAACGGTTTTTTCTCGGTGTTAAACGCCAGATAGCCGACGTTCAGCGCATCGACCGAGTGCAGCGTCAGGTCTTTGTTGTTCTTAATGGCGTCAAACTGAACCGGGGATGGCGCAGGAATAATCTGGCACTCGTTGGTCTGCAGCTTCGCCAGGCGGGTTTCCACGTTTGGCGTAATGGAGAAGATGAGATGCTTCGTCGGCACTTCGCCTTCCCAGTAGTTCGGGTTTGCGACGTAGCGGATCAGCGAATCCACTTTGTACTGCTGCAGCACGTAAGGCCCGGTACCAATCGGCCAGGTGTCCACGTTCTCAGGCGTGCCTTTTTTCAGCATCGCGTCGGCGTATTCGGCGGAGAGAATGGAGGCGAAATCCATCCCCCAGTCGGCCAGAAACGCGGCGTTGGGTTCGCTGAGGGTGAACTGAACGTGATAATCGTCGACCTTTTTAACGTCCTGGATCAGCTTATCGAGACCCACATCGTTAAAGTATTCGTAGTTGCCCTGCGACACGTTGTGGTACGGGTGTTTAGGGTCTTTCTGACGCATGACCGAGAAAATAACGTCATCGGCGTTAAAGTCGCGCGTCGGTTTGAAGTATTTATTGCTGTTGAACTTCACCCCTTTGCGCAGGGCAAAGGTATAAGTCTTGCCGTCCGGCGAGATCGTCCAGGACTCTGCCAGCGACGGCACCGGGGTGTTTTTCACCGGGTCGAAATTGATCAGGCGGTTGTACAGTACCTGAGAACTCGCCACAAAAGACGGGCCAGAGCTGGCGATTTGCGGGTTGAAGGACTCGGGGGACGCTTCAGAACAGTAAATAAGGGTGTCGTTGTTTGCCGCCCATGCGGCACCGGCTGGTAACAGCGCGCTCAGCGCAAGGGCGAGCAGTGTTTTCCCTGTAGACATGGTTATAACCCTGACAGTTTTATTATATAGGACAGTAATAACAGCACAGGCGTTTTGACCTGGCAAATAACGAAACACTATCAGGTTATTCTAAAGCCGCGTTTTTTGCTGTTTTAACCGCCAGCGCCCAAAAAGATGATTTGCCTTAAGTGCCATTATTCGTCAAGCACAACCGTCACTTTCTATGCCGCAAGAAATCGGCCCTTTTAGCGTCTCTTCCCCCGTTTGGTTGCTTCCTCGTTTCGTTAAAGTAACGGTGTGAAGAAGTATATGGGATCAAATCGTGGCAAAAACTCTTTTACGCAGCGGTAACCTGGATGACTTTCAGGCCGTTGGCGGCGGCGGACAAGCCGTTTTTGAATCAGCGTTACAAATCCGGGAAGCGCTCCGGTTGCGCAAACAACAGGCCATCGTCGACTGTCTGGCGATTCCTCAGGTCAACGACAGCGGTGACCGCGTGGACTGGTATTCCCCCGTTGAAGGGAGCGTAACAAGCTGGAAAGCGGCAGATGAAGATGACCGCTATCGCGCCCTGCGCTATCTGGAAAACACGCTCGCCAGCGTTGAGTCGTTAAGCAAGAAATGCCTCCAGTCCCCCAAAACCGCGCAGCAGCTTTTTGGCTCTCTGCTGTCAAAGGCGTTTCAGTTCCCGGGTGAAAACTTCCTCTTCCTGGTGGACGGAAAGCCTGTCATCAGCTTCTGGGGCTTTGTAAACCTGAACGAAAATGCGCGCGACGATGTTCTCGACTGCCTGCGTGAATCGCTGGTCCCTGAGCCTGCCCCCGTTGTGATTGAAGATCCTGAGCCCGAGCCTGAGCCAGAACCGGTTGTAGCCTTTGAACACGCCGACGAGCCGCTGATCGCCCCTTCCACGGTGGTGCGCATCACGCCGGAAGATCTGTATGAGCCAAAGCCTGCCCCGGCGGTTACGCAACCCGCTCAGGAACCTGCTCTGCCGATCGTCGCGAAAAAACGTCGTGTTCCCCTGTGGACGCTGCCGGTTGCCGTCGCGATCGTTGCCGCCATTGCCGCACCGCTGCTGTGGCCAAAACAGTCGCCTTCCGCTGAGCCCGCACCGGCGCCCGCACCAGAACCCGTCGAGATTGCGCCAAAGCCGATCAAAGCGGTTGAGCCGCTGGCGATGAAACTGCCGCTGCATCAGGCAGAGGTCCTGGCAAACAAAGAAAAAGAGCCTGCTCCGGCGCCTGCGCCACAGCCTGCCCCGGTGGTGATTGTCGCCATCCCGAAAGATGCCATGGTGATGGAAGCGAATCAGGTGAAAGCGGGATCGACGCGTTTCCTGAACGGTACCTGGCGTGCGGTTCTCGACGTGAAAGATCCGGTCACCGGCAAACCGCCGTCAATGCGCTATCAGATCCAGAACAATAAAGGCTTCGCCCGGGTTGTCCATGGCGACAACGTCGTCTGCCGCGCGGAGGTCTTCTCCGGGCTGCACAGCAACGGCGAGCTGATGATTAAAAGTCGCGGTACTGCCCGCTGCACCGACGGTTCCCGCTACCCGATGCCGGAAGTTGCCTGTAAAGCAGGCGCCAGCGATATCGCAGAATGTCGCGCCCGTTATGATGCCAATACCGTCGTTCCACTGACGTTCAAGAAAGCAGGTGCCTGATCCTATGCTGGTAAATCTTTGCGACTATAAACAAAGCGTCACGCTTATTGCCAACAGCGGCGTGCAGTTCCTTGATTTCGGTCTGACGCCGCAGGACACCGCCAGCAACGGGCGCTTCGTACGTAAAACCGCGAACGGCCCGCTTTTGCGACTCGATTTCGACCTGGTTAACGGGCGCTATACCCTGCCGGGAACGAACGGCGGGCAGCCTGAAGTGGTTAAGCCGGAAACCACCATCCCGCTGCATCAGTCCCTGGCGGTGCTGGACGGCGTCTGGCTTCCGGTTCCGTTCCTGCGCTTCAACCCGCCGCGAACCTTCGTTGAGGGGCCGGATAACTGGGCGCGCGTTCAGGTGCGCAGGCTGGATTCACCCGACACGGCAGGCAATACGCACCGCGTCACTCTCGCCCTTGACAGCCAGATTGCTGAACACGCCACCTCCGCCCTTTCCCCGGTTGAAAACGATATTCTGAACGGGACCCGTTTCGCGCTGGCCTGGCGAGACAATGAGGTTGAAAGCTTCCTCGACCAGACGTGGATTGACGGCTGGCTGCGCGAGGCGTTTACCCAATATGCCGACGGTGTCGAAAACCGCTCAGAACGCGATCTCCAGCAGGCGATGCGCGGTTTTGAATATCAGGCCCACTGGCTCAACCTGATGACCATGCTCGGTGAACAACTCACCGTGCCGGAAGTGAAATTTGTTACCCATACGCTCAGCACGCCTGCCATTCCGGTCGATCTGATCCTCGACGTGGGCAATACCCACACCTGTGGCGTCATTATTGAAGACCACGGCGATGCCAACGATGGCCTGCGCCAGACCGCCGAGCTGCAGGTTCGCTCGCTAAGCGAGCCGCAGTTCCTGAATGCGCCGCTGTTCACCAGCCGTCTCGAGTTTTCGGAAGCGCGTTTTGGCAAGCAGCACTTCTCGGTCGAAAGCGGTCGCGAAGATGCCTTTGTCTGGCCGTCCATTGTTCGCGTTGGTGATGAAGCCCGCAAGCTGGCGATGCAGCGTCTGGGGACCGAAGGCAACAGCGGCATCTCGAGCCCGCGTCGCTACCTGTGGGATGAAACCCCGGTCGTGCAGGACTGGCGCTTTAGCCAGATGAACAGCAAGACCCAGCGTGAGCCGCTTGCCACCGCGTTTCCGCTGATGAACCTGATGAACGATGACGGCGAGCCGCTCTTCACGCTGCCGCAGGACGAACGGCTGCCGGTCTTTTCTCCGCAGTACAGCCGCAGCACCCTGATGACCCACATGCTATGCGAGCTACTGGCGCAGGCGCTGGGGCAGATCAACAGCGTCGCCACGCGCTTACGTCTGGGATTCCCGGCGTCGCCGCGCCAGCTGCGCACGCTGATCCTGACGCTGCCCTCCGCCATGCCAAAGCAGGAGCGCGAGATCTTCCGTCGCCGCATGTTTGAAGCCATCGCCATCGTCTGGAAAGCGATGGGATGGCACCCGCAGGATGAGGATTTTGTCACCCGCAAACAGCAGGAAAAAAGCGTGGTGCCGGTACCAGAAATCCAGATGGAGTGGGATGAAGCCAGCTGCGGTCAGCTGGTCTGGCTGTATAACGAAGCCATCTCCCGCTTTGGCGGCCAGACCGAAGCCTTCTTCGCCTCTCTGGCCCGTCCGGACCGCGAACCTGAGCCGGGTAGCCAGCCGGGCCGCGCGCTGCGCGTCGCGTCCATCGACATCGGCGGCGGCACAACGGATATGGCGATCACCCATTATCAGCTGGACGACGGTTCTGGCAATAACGTCAAAATCACCCCTCAGCTGCTGTTCCGTGAAGGATTTAAGGTCGCGGGCGACGATACGCTTCTGGACGTGATGCAGCGCTACGTGTTGCCCGCGCTGCAAACGCAGCTGCAGAAATCCGGTATTGCTGATGCCTCGCTGCTGATGGCCTCGCTGTTCGGCGACTCCGGGCGTATTGATACCCAGGCCGTACTCCGCCAGCAGACGGCGCTGCAGCTCTTTATGCCGATTGGCCATGCCATTCTTGCCGCGTGGGAATCGAGCGACGTTGACGATCCGCTGGCCGGTCTGCATGCCACCTTTGGCGATCTCCTGCCGCAGAAGCCGACGCGCAACGTGATGAACTACCTGCAGCAGGCGATCGATCATGCCCTGCCTGCGGGCTCTGACGCTTTCGACCTGTTCGCCGTGCCGCTGCACGTCAGCTTCCGCGAAATGCAGGATGCGATGCTGGCCGGGCAGTTTACGCTGGCCTCCCCGCTGCACGCGGTGTGTGAGGCGATTTCACATTACAGCTGCGATATTCTGCTGATCACCGGACGCCCCGGCTGCCTGCCCGGTGTGCAGGCGCTCATTCGACATCTGCAGCCGGTGCCGGTCAACCGCATCGTCTGGCTGGATAAATACCAGGTACATGAGTGGTATCCGTTCAGCCAGCAGGGGCGCATTGGCAACCCGAAATCGACAGCTGCAGTCGGGGCCATGCTCTGCAGCCTGGCGCTTGACCTGCGCCTGCCGCGCTTTAACTTTAAAGCTGCGGACATTGGCGCGTATTCCACCGTGCGCTATCTGGGCGTGCTGGATAACACCGTCAATACCCTGCGCGAGGAAAACGTCTGGTACCAGGATATCGACCTGGATAAACCCGGCGCGAAGCTTGACGCGCGTCTGCACTTCCCGCTGCGCGGTAACGTGACTCTCGGCTTCCGCCAGTTGGCGAACGCGCGCTGGCCCGCCACGCCGCTCTACACGCTCAGCATCAACTCGGCTGAACTGGCGAAAGCCATTGCCGGTGACGGCGTGCTGAACGTGCGGCTCAGGCTCTGCGGCGGCAGCAAGCAGGAGGGGCCGGAGGCCTTCGAGCTGAGCGATGCCTGGCTGCAGGACGGCACGCCTGTTGCGCCTGACGCATTAACCTTCAAACTGAACACTTTGGCCGATCGCCGACACAGCGGTAGCCACTACTGGATCGACAGCGGGAGCGTATACCTGAAATGACAGAGACGACGACCACCACTCAGGCCTTAATTGGGTGGATTAATGAGACGCGCCTGAACGCCCCTGTGCTGGATAACGATGCCGACGCCCTGCTTGCCCGCATCAACGCGGCGCAGGCGCGGGAACAGGCTATTGAACGCGCCATGACCCGCCAGAGCAGCGTTGGGCTTTACGGCCATTCGCAGAGCGCGAAAGCGCACCTGCTGTTGTCTCTTTGCGGCAGCGGTAATGGACGCCTGAACGTGACGCCGGGCCAGCGCACCTTTGACTATTTTTCGCATATCAATCCGGGACATGCCCTGACCAACATGGCCGTCCGCTTTACCCGTGAAAACACGGAGGTGGCGGATGAGGCGTTCCCGCTGCGTCTGAGTCTTGTCACCGAGGCCGAGCTGGTACAGCTGTTTATTGCCCGTACGACCCTCCATCCACAGATGCGCGCGGTGGATAAAGCGGTCATTGAGACACGTCTGGAGAAGTGGCGCGGGCTGCGCCAGCCGCAGAGCGTGCCCGGCATCACGGCTCAGGAAGTGGGGACGATTGCCCGCTTCTGGCAAAGCACGGTTCCCGCCGCTAAGCAGCAAATTGATGATGCCCTGTGGCATGAGTTTGCCCAACTGGTACCTTCTCTCGATCTCAGCACGCGAGCCAGCGTCTGGTCGCTGCTCTGGGGCGAGCAGCAGGAGTTGACCCAGCAGTGGTTAAAACTGGCCCATGTGCTGCACCAGACTAGCCATGCCAGCGATCTTGCTGCCCCGCTTAGCCTGCTGGTGGACAGCTTTGGACTGCCGGGTGAAGGGTTCCTGACGCACGACGGCGCGTTAGACCTTCAGGACGCGCAGGAGACGCTGCTTCATCCGCTGAATAGCGGTGAAATGCTTAACGCCATCAGCATCCCGGTCGACGTGCTGGCATTCCTGACCCGCGAGCTGGTGCTGCCGGTTGAGAACGGGGCTCTGGATAACGTCGATATTATTGATATTCCGGTTTTTGAAGATAACCGTGCCGATCCGCTACGCCAGGCAAAATCCCAGTGGCTTCTTGAACATTACCGTCAACAGCTTCAGCCGGATGTGCTGGTGATTTGCAACGCGACGGCACAGCACGAACAGACGGCCAAAAAAGCAAAAGTGTTAATGAACTGGGTGAAGGAGACGCAGCCTGCTGAAGAATCTGCCCTGCCGGGCCTGGTGTGGGCGATCACCCCGCATGACGCCCGCTTTACTACCCGGCAGAATCTCGATGAAGCCGTACAGCATCTGCTCGGAAAGCCGGGTTTACGCTGGGGCACGCTGCAGGCGCTGGACAGCCACAGCATGCAGCGCGTCATCGAATGGCTGTCTCAGGCCACGTTGCCCGCGCAGCGACAGAAACGTCTCGGCACGCTGAAAAACGCGCTGCGTCAGGAGCTGTCGGCCCTGATGCAAAGCTATCTGGCACCGCTGGTTGAAGAACCGGGGACAAGACGCGCTCAGGCGGAAAACATGGTGCGCATGCTGCAAAGCAGCGCCGCCCGCCACGGCGAACTGCTTGAAGGCTTGCTGCCGCCTCTGAAAGCCTTTGAAACGCTGCTCGCCGTTCAGCAGCCTCGCGAGGAGCAGGTGAACGGGCTGTTTACGGACACCATTGACCTGTTTGCCGAGAACGCGCAGGAAAGCACTGGCCTGTTCCAGACAAAAGACAAAGCGCGTCTCGCGCACCGAGTCTGGATAAATCATCTGCGCCAGTGGAGCCGCAACGAGGCGACCGCCGCCCGTCTTGGGCTGGATCCTGAGGTGTTACAGCAAATCGCGGATGTGCTGGTCGTCACCAGCTACCGGCTGAATTTGCCTCAACAGCTTCAGCGCATTGTCGAAGCGGATAAAAGTAGCGCGGCACAGCTGCATGCCGTGATGGGCAATTTCGTTGGCTGGCTGGGTTACGACCAGACGCCCGTGGCAACGCGTCCGGCAAGCCGCATCCGCAAGGGCCAGGCCATCTTCGTCACGCCGGTGGTCAGCAGCGCCGAGCCTCGTTTGACGCGCCTGGGAGAACAGCCTGTACATGCGGCCACCGCGTACGTGTACGACTGGCTGGTCGCACTCTATAGCCGCGCGATAGAGAACATTGATTACCAGCACCCGCATGATGTTCAGCCTGACGCACGTCAGGCACTGCGGGCTTTAATAAAGTAGCCGCCCTTCTTGCCGGGTGGCGCTGCGCTTACCCGGCCTACATTTCGCAACGATGATAAATCGCACAATAATCACATCGTCATACATTCGGCTAAGGCCCGCGCCAGCGCAGAGGGGTTTTCCCACGACATCGAGTGCCCCGCCGCAGGGATAATTTTTACCTCAACGCCCTTTTGCTTTAGATTATCCACATCGTCATCCGGCAGAGAGAGCTCGCCAAAAATCAACGTTACCGGGCAAGGGAGTGACAGGAAATGCGCTTCCCACTCGGGCTCAACGCCCGCCACCAGGCTCGATGCGCCCCGCCAGACGGCATACGGCGCATTACTCTGCAGGCACCCGGCCCACGCCGTTTTTTCTGCGCTAAGCATGGCGTCATAACCCTGCTCCAGAAACTGTTGCTCGGTTTGCGCTGCAATAGACCGGCTGAACATGCCCCCACCCGCGTGGAAATTGGGCTCTGACACCATCAGTCCCTTCACGCGCGACCCCAGCAGCCCCGCCGTTTCGATAGCGATACTACCGCCCATGCTGTGGCCGTATAACCAGAAGGAATCCAGCTCAAGATGGTCAATCAGTTCCGCGACAACGTGCGCCTGGTCAGTGGTTTTATAGCTGTAGTGCTCAGGCTTATCGCTGTAGCCGCTGCCGGGCAAGTCGATGAGAATCGCTCTGCGCGCGCCAAACAGCGGGTCATGTACGACGCGGGGATATTCGTAGGAAGAGGCGCAGCCCAGCCCGTGAATAAACACCACGGGATCGCCGGTGCCGGGCAGGTCATGCCAGCGCACGGTGCAACCGGCCTGCTGCGAGTAAAAACTGTTCATAAGCACTCCTTTTTATGATGCACTGTGTATTTATACAGTCACCACATCAGGAATGCTATGTTCATCTTTTAAAACTGGAAGCGTGCTTCAGAAAAGCGAGACCAGCAGCGCAACGGGAAAGCTCATTGGCCAGGTTGACCCCACCAGAAAAGCGCTGAGCAGGCGGATACGTTTGCGGTCTTTAGAGAGGAACCAGGTAATTAATGCGCAGATGGAAGCCATGATTGCGTAAAAAACCAACATCTTTTGATACAACGTCATTCTGTATACCAGAGCCGAAAAAATAACCGCACGCAATATGCGTCATATGTTGACACAGATCAAGTTTTTTCGTTACAGAATAACCACTTAAAGATTATGGCTAATAACAATTGAGTATCTTTGGTAACACGTGTGGCGGGCAAGGAGAACGCCTGGCCGCGCATGCGGCCAGGCTGGGAGGATTAGTGTTTGATCATGACATGCCGCACGACCGTATAATCCTCAAGTCCGTAGACCGACATATCCTTCCCGTAGCCCGATAGTTTCATGCCGCCGTGCGGCATTTCGCTCACCAGCATAAAATGGGTATTCACCCAGGTGCAGCCATACTGCAGGCGCGCGCTCAGGCGATGGGCGCGGCCGACGTCTTTGGTCCAGACCGAAGACGCCAGGCCATATTGCGAATCGTTCGCCCAGGCCAACACCTGCGCCTCATCATCAAATTCGGTGACGCTCACCACCGGGCCAAACACCTCGCGCTGCACAATGGCATCTTCCTGTTTGGCCCCCGCCAGCAGGGTTGGCTGGAAGTAGTAGCCCGCCCCCTCTTTTTTGCTGCCCCCGGTCACAACGCTGACGTGGCTCAGGGCTTTGGCCTCATCCACCGCTTTGCACACGCGGGATAAATGCGCCGCCGAACTCAGCGGCCCCAGCTCGGTTGATTCGTCCTCGGGTGCGCCCATTTTCAGGCTCGCAACCGCGGCACCCAGTTTTTCCACCAGCGCGGCGTAAATGCCCTTTTGCGCGTAGATACGACAGGCGGCGGTACAGTCCTGCCCGGCGTTGTAGAAGCCAAACGTCCTCACTCCTTCGACGACCGCATCCAGGTCGGCATCATCAAACACGATCACCGGCGCTTTACCGCCCAGCTCCATATGGGTGCGTTTAATGGAGGACGCCGTATGGCCGATGATATGTTCCCCGGTAGCAATTGAACCGGTCAGCGAGACCATACGGACTTTTTCATGTCCGGTAAGCGGATCGCCGACCGTTTTGCCCCGACCAAACAGCACGTTAAGAACGCCCGCCGGGAAGATATCTTTTGCCAGCTCTGCCAGCTTAAGCGCGGTCAGGGGCGTAATCTCAGAGGGCTTAATCACCACGCAGTTCCCTGCCGCCAGCGCGGGTGCCAGTTTCCAGGCTGCCATCATCAGCGGGTAGTTCCACGGTGCAATAGAGGCAACCACGCCCACCGGGTCGCGGCGGATCATCGACGTATGGCCGTCAAGGTACTCTCCGGCGGCCAGCCCGTTAAGGCAGCGGGCGGCCCCGGCAAAGAAACGGAAAACGTCAACCACCGCCGGAATTTCATCACCCAGAGCGCAGTGCAGTGGCTTGCCGCAGTTGAGGGATTCGAGCCGGGCAAACTCCTCGCCGTGGGCTTCAATCGTATCCGCCAGCTTCAGCAGGCTCTCGGCGCGGGTTTTCGGCGTCGTTTGTCCCCACGCCACAAAAGCACGGTCGGCCGCCTGAACCGCCGCGTCGACCTGGGCCGCTGACGCCTCAGCAATCTCCAGCAGCACCTCTCCGGTGGCCGGGTTATAAACCGGCTGTTTCTCACCCTCTCCGGCAACCAGTTCACCGTTTATCAGCAGATGTTTTTGCATAGCATTTTCCTGTTGAATTCACTGTTATTTCCCGCTGCCGGCAATGTTTTCGCCGTCGCGGGTTAGCCACCAGGCTCCCAGAATGGGGATAGTTGTCACCAGCATCACCAGCAGAGCCACGACGTTGGTGACCGGCACGTCGCGCGGACGCCCGAGCTGGTTGAGCAACCACAGCGGTAACGTGCGCTCGTGTCCCGCCGTAAATGTTGTGACGATTATCTCGTCAAACGACAGGGCAAACGCCAGCACACCCCCGGCCAGCAGCGCTGAACCCAGATTGGGCAGCACCACATAGCGGAAGGTTTGCCATCCGTCGGCCCCGAGATCCATCGACGCTTCGACCAGACTCCAGGAGGTGCGCCTGAACCGTGCAATTACGTTGTTAAACACCACCACCACGCAAAAGGTGGCGTGTCCCACCACGATGGTGAAAAAGCCCGGCTCAAGGTCGATCGTTTTGAAGGCCGTCAGCAGCGCCAGGCCGGTGATGATCCCCGGTAACGCAATCGGTAACAGCAGCAGCAGAGAGATCGCATTCTTGCCAAAAAACTCGCTTCGCCACAGCGCCGCTGCAGCAAGCGTGCCAAGCACAAGGGCAATGGCGGTGGAAAGCGCGGCAATTTGAAGTGACAACGTCACGGATTCGATAATATCGCCGCGCCCCGCCGCCACGCTAAACCACTTCAGCGTTAGCCCCTGAGGCGGAAAGCTGAAAGCGGCGTCTTCGGTGTTGAAGGCGTAGGTCGCGATAATCAGCAGCGGGAAGTGCAGGAAGATGACGCCTCCCCACGCTGCCACTTTGAGGAACAGCGGTGCGCGTTCAGAGTGCATCGAATGCTCCCAGACGTTTCACGAACGCCAGATAAAGAGAAATCAGCACGATGGGAACCAGCGTGAACGCGGCAGCCATCGGCATATTGCCAATTGCGCCCTGCTGGGAGTAGACCATGTTACCGATGAAGTAGCCCGGCGGCCCCACCAGCTGCGGAACGATAAAATCCCCCAGCGTCAGGGAGAACGTGAAAATTGATCCCGCCGCAATGCCCGGAATGGCCAGCGGCAGAACGACGTAGCGAAAGGTCTGGCGCGGGCGCGCGCCGAGGTCGGCCGAGGCCTGCAGCAGCGAGGCCGGCAGGCGTTCCAGCGCCGCCTGGACGGGCAGGATCATAAACGGCAGCCAGATGTACACGAAGACCAGAAACCGTCCCAGCCCGGAAGTGGACAAGGTGTTGCCGCCAATCGCCGGGAGCGTAAGGAGTGAAGTCAGGATCGGTTCCAGCCCAAGATGGCTGAGAAACCACTGGGCCACGCCGTCCTTCGCCAGCAGCAGCGTCCAGGCGTAGGCTTTGACGATATAGCTCGCCCACATTGGCAGCATCACGGCGATATAGAAGAAAGCCTTCCACTTGCCGCGGGTGTATCGCGCCATGTACCAGGCCATCGGGAATGCGAGAATGGCGCTGGCAATCGTCACCGCAATCGCCATCGTTAAGGTTCGCAGGATGATGTCGTAGTTAGCCGGGTTGAAGAGCGCCTGAATATTCGCCAGGGTCAGGTCCGGCGTGACCTCCATGGTGAAATCGTCAAAGGTGTAAAACCCTTGCCACAGCAGGGTCAGAAGCGATCCTAAATAGACGATGCCAAACCACATGAGCGGCGCGAGCAGAAGCAGGAACAGGCCGAGCGACGGTTTTCGCCAGAACAGCGCCGTCATGCGGCTGAAGCGGCCGTGCAGGGCGGGAGGATGCGCGACACTCATAGACATTTCACCTCTCCTCGTGCAGGCGAATCATCGCCTCGCGTGACCATGACGCCATCACCGCCTGCCCCGGCGCAATGCCGCTCAGCGGCGAGGTTTCACTGAGATTGGCCTGGCTCACCAGCAGTTTGGCGCCATCGGCAAGCTTCAGCTCCAGCCGCGTGGCCGCCCCCTGATACTGAACGGCCTGCACGATGCCCTGAACCTGAACGTCTCCGCCCTCGTTAAGACGAATATGTTCCGGACGCAGGGAATAGCTGCCTTCCATACCGCAAATTTTCTGCGCTAGTCCGGCATCAAAGACGTTGGAAGTGCCCACAAAACTCGCGACAAACGGCGTGCGCGGACGCATGTAGAGATCGCGCGGGGTGTCCACCTGCTCGATCCGCCCGTTATTAAACACCGCCACCCGGTCTGACATTGAAAGGGCTTCACCCTGATCGTGGGTGACGAAAATGAAGGTGATGCCGAGTTCCTGCTGAAGCTTCTTCAGCTCGAACTGCATCTGTTCACGCAGTTTGAGATCGAGCGCACCTAAGGGCTCATCCAGCAGCAGGACGCGCGGCTCATTGACCAGCGCCCGGGCGATGGCGACACGCTGCCGCTGGCCGCCGGAAAGTTGCGAAGGTTTGCGGGCAATGGCAAAGCTCAGGCCCACTTTTTCGAGGGCATCACGGGCCTGCGCATGGCGTTTTTTCTTGTCGATGCCTTTGACCATCAGCCCGTAGGCAACGTTGTCGAGGATCGACATATGCGGGAACAGCGCGTAATCCTGAAAGACGGTGTTCACATCCCGCTCCCAGGGAGGCAGTTCGCTCGCCTCTATGCCGAAGATAGAGATCGTCCCGCCTGACAGCTGTTCAAAACCGGCAATCAGGCGCAGGCAGGTGGTTTTGCCGGAGCCCGAAGGCCCCAGCATGGAGAAAAACTCTCCGTCACGAATCGCAATGGTGACCCCATCCACCGCCCGTACGTCGCCGTACAGACGGGAAACATTGTTAAACTCTACCGCGTACGTCATGTTCTGCTCCCGGGCAATTAACGACCGCCCATGATGGCGATGTAATCCTGCGTCCAGCGGCTGTAAGGCACAAATTTGCCGCCTTCGGCGATGGGGGTTTTCCAGAACATGATTTTGTCGAACTCGTTATAACCGTTTGTTTCACAGCCTTTATCGCCCAGCAGCGTGCTGGCTTTACACCCTTCCGGCACCACGGGCAGGGAGCCAAACCATGCTGCCAGATCGCCCTGCACTTTCGGCGTCAGCGACCAGTTCATCCACTTGTAGGCGCACATCGGGTGTTTTGCCTGCGCGTGCAGCATGGTGGTATCCGCCCAGCCGGTCACCCCCTCTTTCGGGAAGACGGTTGCAATAGGCTGGTTCTCGGCCTTCAGGGCATTCGCCTGATACGGCCAGGCGCTGGAGGCCACGACGCCCTCGTTTTTGAAATCGCTCATCTGGACGGTAGTGTCGTGCCAGTAGCGGTGAATCAGAGCATGCTGGTCGCGAAGCACCTTAAGCACGGCGGCATACTGTGCTTCGGTGAGCTGGTACGGGTCTTTAATACCCAGCTGCGGCTGCGTGGCTTTGACGAACAGCGCGGCATCCGCGATGTAAATCGGGCCGTCATACGCCTGCACGCGTCCCTGATTGGTTTTCCCGTCCGGCAGATCCTGTTTGGTAAAGACCACGCTCCAGCTGTCCGGCGGCGTCGGGAAGGTTTTGGTGTTGTACATCAGCAGGTTTGGCCCCCACTGGTACGGCGTGCCGTAGACTTTCCCGCCGACGTTAAACCATTCCCCTTTCACAATCCGTTCGTCGAGGGTTTTCCAGTTGGGGATAAGATCGGGGTTAATCGGCTGGACGCGTTTGCCCATGATCAGGCGCAGGGAAGCGTCACCTGAGGCGGTGACCAGGTCATATCCCCCTTTCGCCATCAGGCTGACCATTTCATCCGACGTGGCCGCCGTTTTGACGTTCACCGCACACCCGGTCTCTTTTTCAAACTGGGTGACCCAGTCGTAGTTTTTATCCGTCTGTCCGCGTTCGACGTATCCCGGCCAGGCGATAATATCCAGTCGACCTTCCCCGTCGCCGATGGCCTTTGGTGGTTCTGCGGCTTGCGCTGTCATGATAGTCATGCCGAGCGCGCACAGGCTGCTGCGGGCAAATTTTTTGCTCATAAGGGTTACTCCTGTCGCAATGAAATTTAGCGGCAGCCGTGCCGTAAAAATATCTCCCTTATTAAACGTAGACCGCGCGAATGCGCCGCACCGTTCGGCTTAAGGAAATTTCATCAAGGTGTGACCGAGGGCGCATTCCCCGTTAACTGGATTATAGACAAGGAGTTAGCCGCGAGAGACGGTATGCAGATTTCCTATGACAGGGCACCGCGAAATATTCACAGTGCCGTCATCAGGATAAGAAATGAATATTTAAAAAACGAAAAAAGGATTATTCCAGCATCGTGCTAATTAATTTGCCTAACTGAATGACCGCCTGCTCTTCTCGCTCTCCCCAGGCCCACGACGTATTAAAACGGAAGAACGGCGTCCATGCGTCAGAAGTGGAAAACATCTTTCCGGGGGCAATGCTGATGTGGTGCGTTAAGGCTTTTTCGCTCAGCAGCCCCGCGTCCAGATGCGCCGGAAGCTCCAGCCATAAAAAGTAGCCGCTGTCGTTATGATGGATTTTGACGCCGGCAGGCATATGGCGCAAAAGGGACTGCCAGGCCTGCTGCTTTCGCTCGGCGAGCGTACGCCGCAGGCGGCGCAGATGGGCGTCGTAGCGTTTCGTCGCCAGGTAATCAACCAGCGCCAGCTGCACAGGTGAGCTTGTGGAGAGCGTGCTCATCAGCTGCAGCTGCTGAATACGTCGCGCGTGTTTTCCTGCCGCAACCCAGCCGATGCGAAAACCGGCCACCAGACATTTTGAAAAGGACGAGCAGTGCAGCGTCATATCCTGACGATCCCATGCTTTCGCCGGAAGCGGTTTTTCGCGCCCAAAATAGAGCTCGCTGTAGACGTCGTCTTCAATCAGAGGAACGTTGTGCTGCGTTAACAGGGCGACAAGCTGCGCTTTTTTTTCCGCGCTCAGCGTGAAGCCAAGCGGGTTTTGACTGTTGGTCATTATCCAGCAGGCTTTAACTGGATACTCCTTCAGCGCCTGCTCAAGGGCATTCAGGTCAATCCCTTCACGGACGTCCGTCGCAATCGACAACGCTTTAAGCTTCAGGCGTTCGAGCGCCTGCAGCGCGCCGTAGAAACAGGGGTTTTCGACAATCACCCAGTCGCCCGGCTCGGTCACCGCCTGCAGGCTGAGATTGAGCGCTTCAAGGGCGCCTGCGGTGATCACAATCTCTTCCGGGGAGATGTTCATCCCCTGCTGCGCGTAGCGGCGGGCAATGGCGTGGCGGAGATCGACGTTACCCGGCGGCAGGTTCTCAATCACGCTCATCGCCGTCGCGGTTTTGCTGACGTTCGCCAGCGAGCGGTTGAGCTGCTGCAGCGGGAAAAGCCGTGGGTCGGGAAAGGCGGAGGCAAAAGGGACAACGGACGGGTCGCGGCTGGCCTGTAAGACGTCGAAGATGTAGGTGTTAATATCCACGACTTCGTCACGAATCACCTGGGCAGGTGGAGCAGGCTGATGTGCGGTCGGGCGCGAGGCAACGTAATAGCCCGACTGCGGTCTGGCGACAATGCGCCCCTGACTTTCCAGCATCTGATACGCGTGGCCAACGGTCATAAAACTCATGCCGCTGCTCGCCACCTGCTCTCGCAGAGAAGGCAGCTTATCGCCCGGCAGCCATACGCCGAGCTCTATCTGCGAGATAATTTGTTGCGCCAGACGCTGGTATTTTTTCATCAGATTCTCCTTGTGGCTGACAGTGTATATCAGCAGGAGAAAAAGAGAAGATTTAGCTAACTGTTATAGTTCGGGAAACGAATTACTTGCGGTACTCGGTAACGTGGCTTTGCGCCTGACGCGCAGCGGCCAGGTGATCGAGCGTTATCATCGACGATTTGCAAAAGATGCATTTCGCGCCGAGTGGGTTTTTCTCAGACACATCAAAGACTGAGGTACGGTACTGCGAGCCATGACAGCATGGGCAGCGGAAATGAATATAAGAAGTCATAGGATTCTCCTGTAAACGTAAAAACGTAAATTACTAATGGGCCGATTGGGCATAATGGTTTTAAACAAAACGAATCGGAATGTAGATAAAGACCCAAGAGAGGCTGCGGAGAGGCACAACGTGATGAGAACTGCTTTATAAAACTACGTCAGATATTTATTTGGACTCAAAACCAGAAGACCATTAACGCACGGCGTTGACGACAAAGCAAGCTGTTTTATGCGTAAAATTCATAAAAACAGTGTTTTTATCCCTCATCCGAGAAGTATATCAGATGGCTAAAGCATGAGAATTATGCCAACTGTTATGGTTAAAAATCACTTTTCTGAGTCTGATAGTCAGATCTTCGCCTCTATACCATAACAGCACACCGTTTGACATTGAGGCTGTGCATGTTTGGTTTAGATGCGTTTCACCTTGCACGGATACAGTTTGCCTTTACCGTATCCTTTCACATTATTTTCCCGGCCATTACCATCGGTCTTGCAAGCTATCTTGCCGTGCTCGAAGGGCTGTGGCTGAAAACAAAAAATCCGGTCTGGCGCTCGCTGTACCATTTCTGGTCGAAGATATTTGCCGTCAACTTTGGCATGGGCGTGGTGTCCGGGCTGGTGATGGCCTACCAGTTTGGCACCAACTGGAGCGGCTTTTCGCAGTTTGCGGGCAGTATTACCGGCCCGCTTCTGACCTATGAAGTGCTTACCGCCTTCTTCCTCGAAGCCGGGTTCCTCGGCGTAATGCTGTTCGGCTGGAACAAGGTCGGACCGGGTCTGCACTTCTTCTCCACCTGCATGGTGGCGCTGGGGACCATTATCTCTACCTTCTGGATCCTCTCTTCAAACAGCTGGATGCAGACCCCGCAGGGCTATGAGATCGTCAACGGTCAGGTGGTGCCGGTGGACTGGTTCGCGGTGGTGTTTAACCCCTCCTTCCCTTACCGCCTGCTGCATATGTCGATAGCCGCGTTCCTGAGCAGCGCCCTGTTTGTGGGCGCATCCGCGGCATGGCATCTGCTGCGCGGGAATAATACCCCCGCCATCCGGGCGATGTTTTCGATGGCGCTGTGGATGACGCTGATTGTCGCCCCCATCCAGGCCATGGTTGGCGATATGCACGGGTTGAACACCTTAAAGCACCAGCCCGCCAAGATAGCCGCGATTGAAGGACACTGGGAAAATCCGCCGGGTGAGCCTACCCCGCTGCTGCTGTTTGGCTGGCCGGATATGGAGCAGGAGCGCACCCGCTTTGGGCTGGAGATCCCGGCGCTGGGGAGTCTCATCCTGACGCACAGCCTGGATAAACAGGTTCCGGCGCTGAAAGAGTTTCCAAAGGAAGACCGCCCGAATTCCACCATCGTCTTCTGGTCGTTCCGCATTATGGCGGGTCTGGGCATGCTGATGCTGCTTCTTGGGGTAACGGCACTCTGGCTGCGATATAAAAAGCGCGTTTATTCGTCGCGCCCCTTCCTGTGGTTTGCGCTGTTGATGGGGCCATCGGGGCTGATTGCCATTCTGGCCGGGTGGATCACCACCGAAGTGGGCCGCCAGCCTTGGGTGGTCTATGGGCTCCAGCGAACGAAGGATGCGGTTTCTGCCCATGGTGATTTGCACATGAGCGTGAGCCTGCTGGCCTTCTTCGTCGTCTATACCTCGGTATTCGGCGTGGGTTACAGCTATATGGTGCGCCTCATCCGAAAAGGCCCGCAGCCGCATGAATCTTTCGCCACCGAGTCCGACGGACGTCCGGCGCGCCCGCTTTCTGCCGTCACAACTGAACATAAGGAGCAGCCATAATGGGTATCGATCTTTCCATTATCTGGTTTGTGATCATCGTTTTCGCCACGCTGATGTATATCGTCATGGACGGTTTTGATCTGGGGATTGGCATTCTGTTCCCGGCAACGCAGAACGCCGACGATCGCGACGTAATGGTCAACAGCGTCGCGCCGGTCTGGGACGGAAATGAAACCTGGCTGGTGCTTGGCGGCGCTGCGCTGTTTGGCGCATTCCCACTTGCCTACGCGGTGATCGTGGATGCCCTCACCATTCCACTGACGTTAATGCTGATCGGACTTATTTTCCGCGGGGTGGCATTTGAATTTCGTTTTAAGGCCACCCCGGCGCACCGTCCTTTCTGGGATAAGGCGTTCATAGGTGGTTCCATTCTGGCGACGTTTACCCAGGGCGTGACGGTAGGCGCCGTCATTAACGGCTTTACCGTCACCGGCCGGGCCTATACCGGCGGCCCCTTTGACTGGTTTACCGCGTTTAACCTGTTTTGCGGCGCCGGGCTGGTGGTGGCCTATGCGCTGTTAGGCTCGACCTGGCTGGTGATGAAAAGCGAAAACGCGCTGCAGCAGCGGATGCGCGAGGTATCGAAAACGCTGTTAATCGTGCTGCTGGCGTTTATTGCCGCCATTAGCCTCTGGACGCCGCTGGCACAACCGGCCATCGCCGCGCGCTGGTTTACGCTGCCGAATCTGTTTTATCTGCTGCCGGTTCCTGCTCTGGTGGTGATTTTTAGCCTGTACCAGTGGCGCTGCCTGAATAATCCCGCCAGCCATAGCCGTCCGTTTATTCTGACACTGGGGCTGGTATTCCTCGGCTTTAGCGGGCTTGGGATCAGCATCTGGCCGCATATTATTCCACCGTCGATCACCCTTTGGCAGGCCGCCGCACCGACGCAAAGCCAGGGCTTTATGCTGGTCGGCGCGCTGTTGATCATTCCCGTTATTCTGGTCTACACCTTCTGGAGTTACTACGTATTTCGCGGCAAAGTTCAGCATGGGGAGGGTTATCACTGATGCAACAACCGGTCTGGAAAAGATTACTGTGGCTGGCCATTATCTGGGGCGGCAGCGTACTGGCACTGGCTGCTGTCAGCATGCTCTTCCGTATGCTAATGACGGCTGCAGGGTTTAAATCGCATTAACATCATTCCGGGCAACCGCTGCGTTGCCCTGTTCCCCCGCACTTTCAGATAAACCCCATTAACGCATGGCAGCGTATCGTTACACTGGAAAAAGATTCACAGTGTTTATAGTTTGAGAAGAAAAATGAAAAAGCTCATCGCGTTAAGTGTTATCAGTCTTGTTCTTACCGGCTGCGTTAATCCGGGTAAAGCCTCCGTTCAGCCGGAGCAACTTCAGAATCACCGCTTCGTGCTGGAAAACGTGAACGGTAAGGCCGTGAAGACCGCGACAACGCCACCTGAGCTCAGTTTTAGCGCGCTGCCTGATATCAGCCTGGTGAATAACATCAGCGTTTCCGGCCAGATGTGTAACCGCTTCAACGGACAGGGGAAATTGTCCGAAGGCGAGCTTAAGGTTAAAACGCTGGCCATGACGCGCAAGCTCTGTACTGAACCGCAGCTGAATGAGCTGGATCAGGCCATCGGCGACATGCTGCGCAAAGGGGCGCAGGTCGACCTGACTGAGGACCAGTTAACGCTGGCGACAGCCGATAAAACGCTGATGTTTAAGCGTGTAGAATAATCAGTAGTTACCGCAGCTTCCAACGGCAAGCGACTGTTCGCTACAGCGTTTGCCGTTTGGCAAGGCGCACATCCCAATAGCAGAACCATCAAGCTGGCGAGCGACAGACAGCGAACCGCCAATCATTGCGCAGTTAGCCTGACCAGCGCTGGACATCGCCGCTTTCATTCCCGGCGCCACGTGGGCTGCCGTTGCCTGCTGAACGGGTTCACTGCTACATGCCGACAACAATAATGCGGCACACCCTACCAAAAACGCTGAGCGCATGCTTTCTCCCCCATAAATGATGCGAAACCTATGCATAATAGGCATCACAGCCCGTGTCGTCGAGAGCGAAAGTGCGTATTTATGCGCTCCGGAAACAATTTTTCGCAATTTTTTCGCCAAAAGTTTGATCTACTCATTGATGGCGAGAATACCAAGGACACAAAAGCGAAAATCGTAAAATCACCCGTTTGCTAGAATACACAGATAATATTCAGGGTTTGTTGCCGTAATACAGACCCCTATTTTTTGCGCAATGTAAGGGTGTTGTCCTATGCAAACTATTGACGGTAATGGTGCAGTTGCCTCAGTCGCGTTTCGCACCAGTGAAGTTATCGCCATCTACCCGATTACGCCAAGTTCTACCATGGCCGAGCAGGCGGATGCCTGGGCGGGTAACGGGTTAAAAAACGTCTGGGGCGATGTCCCGAGAGTGGTTGAGATGCAGTCTGAAGCCGGTGCGATTGCCACGGTGCACGGCGCGCTTCAGACCGGCGCGCTTTCCACGTCGTTCACATCTTCTCAGGGATTGTTGTTAATGATCCCGACGCTGTACAAACTCGCCGGGCAACTGACCCCCTTCGTTCTGCACGTTGCTGCGCGGACCGTTGCCACCCACGCGCTCTCTATCTTTGGCGATCACTCAGACGTGATGGCCGTACGCCAGACCGGCTGCGCGATGCTGTGCGCCAGCAGCGTTCAGGAAGCCCAGGACTTTGCCTTAATTTCGCATATCGCCACGCTCAAAAGCCGGGTGCCGTTTATTCATTTCTTTGATGGTTTCCGCACCTCTCACGAAATTAACAAAATCGTCCCGCTGGCTGACGAGACAATCCTGAATCTCCTCCCGCAGGCGGATATCGACGCGCACCGTGCCCGGGCCCTAAATCCGGAACACCCGGTGATTCGCGGCACGTCGGCGAACCCGGATACCTATTTCCAGTCCCGCGAGGCCACGAACCCTTGGTACAACGCGGTTTACGACCATGTTGAACAGGCGATGAATGACTTTGCCGCCGCGACCGGTCGGGAATATAAACCCTTTGAGTACTACGGCCATCCGCAGGCGGAACGGGTCATTGTGCTGATGGGGTCGGCCATTGGCACCTGCGAGGAAGTTGTTGATGAACTGCTGACGCGCGGCGAAAAAGTTGGCGTGCTGAAAGTGCGTCTCTATCGGCCGTTCTCGGCGAAACATCTGCTCTCTGCGCTGCCGGAAAGCGCGCGTACCGTTGCGGTGCTCGATCGCACTAAAGAGCCGGGCGCGCAGGCGGAACCGCTGTATCTGGATGTGATGACGGCCCTGGCAGAAGCCTTTAATCAGGGCGAACGTGAAACGCTGCCGCGCGTGATCGGAGGTCGCTATGGGTTATCGTCCAAGGAATTTGGGCCGGACTGCGTGCTGGCGGTATTCAACGAGCTCAGCGAAGCGAAGCCCAAGCCGCGCTTTACCGTCGGTATTTATGATGATGTGACGAATCTGTCCCTGTCGCTGCCGGAAAACACCCTGCCCTCGACCGCCAAACTTGAGGCGCTGTTCTATGGTCTGGGCAGCGACGGCAGCGTCTCCGCGACCAAAAACAACATCAAAATCATCGGTAACTCCACGCCGTGGTATGCCCAGGGGTACTTCGTTTACGACTCCAAAAAGGCAGGCGGCTTGACCGTTTCCCACCTGCGGGTGAGCGAACAGCCCATCCGCTCTGCGTATCTTATTTCTCAGGCTGATTTTGTTGGCTGTCACCAGCTGCAGTTTATCGATAAATACCAGATGGCCGAGCGCCTGAAGCCTGGCGGTATTTTCCTCCTGAATACGCCATACAGCGCGGATGAAGTCTGGTCTCGCCTGCCGCAGGAAGTGCAGGCGGTGCTGAACCAGAAAAAAGCCCGTTTATTTGTGGTGAATGCGGCGAAAATTGCCCGCGAATGTGGCCTGGCCGCGCGCATCAATACCGTTATGCAGATGGCCTTCTTCCATCTGACCAATATCCTGCCGGGCGACAGCGCGCTGGCGGAACTGCAGGGCGCGATTGCCAAAAGCTACAGCAGCAAAGGACAGGAATTAGTCGAGCGTAACTGGCAGGCGCTAGCGCTGGCGCGCGAGTCGCTGTATGAGGTACCGCTGCAGCCGGTCAATGCCGCAAGCCCGAACCGCCCTCCGGTGGTGTCCGATGCGGCGCCTGATTTCGTTAAGACCGTGACGGCGGCGATGCTGGCCGGTCTGGGTGATGCCCTGCCCGTCTCTGCGCTGCCGCCGGATGGCACCTGGCCGATGGGCACCACGCGCTGGGAAAAACGTAACATCGCCGAAGCGATCCCTATCTGGAAAGAAGAACTGTGTACCCAGTGCAACCACTGCGTAGCGGCCTGCCCGCACTCAGCCATTCGTGCCAAAGTGGTTTCACCGGAAGAGATGGAATCTGCGCCTGCGAGCCTGCATTCACTGGATGTGAAATCCCGCGATATGCGCGGGCAGAAATACGTTCTGCAGGTCGCGCCGGAAGATTGCACCGGCTGTAACCTGTGCGTCGAGGTCTGTCCGGCGAAAGACAGGCAGAATCCGGAGATCAAAGCCATCAATATGATGTCGCGTCTGGAGCATGTTGAAGAGGAGAAGGTCAATTATGACTTCTTCCTGAACCTGCCGGAAATCGACCGCAGCAAACTGGAACGCATTGATATTCGCACTTCGCAGCTGATCACGCCGCTGTTTGAATACTCCGGCGCCTGCTCGGGCTGCGGTGAAACGCCGTATATCAAGCTGCTTACCCAGCTGTACGGTGACCGGATGTTGATTGCCAACGCAACCGGCTGTTCGTCTATTTATGGCGGTAACCTGCCCTCCACGCCGTACACCACCGATGCCAACGGTCGCGGTCCGGCGTGGGCAAACTCGCTATTCGAAGACAACGCCGAATTTGGTCTGGGCTTCCGCCTGACCGTTGACCAGCACCGCGCACGCGTGATGCGCCTGCTGGAGCAGTTTGCCGGGCAGATCCCTGCCGGGCTCAATGACGCGCTTCATGCGGATGCAACGCCAGAAGAACGTCGTGAGCAGGTTGCCGAGCTGCGTCAGGCGCTTCAGGGCGTGGCGGGCGCAGAACAGCTGCTGACCGACGCGGACGCGCTGGTCGAAAAATCGATCTGGCTGATTGGCGGTGACGGCTGGGCTTACGACATCGGCTTTGGCGGGCTGGATCACGTGCTGAGCCTGACCGAAAACGTCAATATCCTGGTTCTGGATACGCAGTGTTATTCCAACACCGGTGGTCAGGCGTCGAAAGCGACGCCGCTTGGCGCAGTGACGAAATTCGGCGAACACGGTAAACGCAAGGCGCGCAAAGATCTCGGTGTAAGCATGATGATGTACGGTCACGTTTACGTCGCGCAAATTTCGCTGGGTGCCCAGCTTAACCAGACGGTGAAAGCAATTCAGGAGGCGGAAGCGTATCCTGGCCCATCGCTGATCGTTGCATACAGCCCTTGCGAAGAGCATGGCTACGATCTGGCGCTCAGCCACGACCAGATGCGCCAGCTGACCGCGACGGGCTTCTGGCCGCTGTACCGGTTCGACCCGCGTCGTGCTGATGAGGGTAAATTACCGCTGGCGCTGGACTCTCGTCCACCGTCAGATGCCCTAGCCGAGACGTTAATGCAGGAACAGCGCTTCCGCCGCCTTAACGCGCAGCAGCCGGAAGTGGCGGAACAGCTCTGGAAAGACGCCGCGGCCGATCTGCAAAAACGTTATGACTTCCTGGCGCAAATGGCGGGTAAAGCCGAAAAACCGACCAGCGACTAGTACCTCTGCCCGGCTTGTCCGGGCATTTTTTTGCCATAAAAAAAGCCCGGCGTATTCACACCGGGCGAATCCAGATAATCATTGAATATCTATTTTGTTTACTTAATAGTATTCATGTTAATTATGAATGAATGATCTTAAAGGCATATAACGCATCAAGGTTACCTTAATTAACGCCCGATTAATAATTTCAATTTAATATGCTTAACTTTAAATCATTCATCAAGTCAATGACCGTTTCAGTTGATTTATTCGGTTTAGATTTTACTTAGTTCGTAACAATTATATTTTATTACTCTCGCAGCGGAGTGATTTAGCATGGGACAACTTTCTCATTCTGAAAGTTCAACAGGTAATTAAATAAAAACAACCACAATGGAATATCAAAATGCAAAGAAAAGTACTGGCCCTGATGATTCCGGCTCTGTTAATGGCTGGCGCAACTCATGCAGCAGAGATTTATAATAAAGACGGCAACAAATTAGATCTGTACGGAAAAGTAGATGGTCTGCACTATTTCTCCGACGATAAAGACGCTGACGGGGATCAAACCTACATGCGTCTGGGCTTCAAAGGCGAAACCCAGATCAACGACATGATGACCGGCTACGCGCAGTGGGAATACAACATTCAGGCAAATAACACCGAAGGGTCTGATAATCAGTCCTGGACGCGTCTGGCCTTCGCGGGCGTCAAAGTGGGTGACTACGGCTCCTTCGATTACGGTCGTAACTACGGCGTGCTGTACGATGTGGAAGGCTGGACCGATATGCTGCCTGAGTTCGGCGGCGACTCCTACTCAAAAGCCGACAACTTTATGACCAGCCGCGCCAACGGTGTGGCAACCTACCGTAACACCGACTTCTATGGTCTGGTGCAGGGCCTGAACTTTGCGCTGCAGTATCAGGGCAAGAATGAAGACGCCAGCAACAACCAGGAAGGCACCAACAACGGTCGCGACACGCGTCACGAGAACGGTGACGGCTTCGGTATCTCTACCACCTATGACTTCGGTATGGGCATTACTGCAGGTGCGGCGTACACCTCTTCAGACCGCACCAACGAACAGGTCATGAATACCACAGCGGGCGGTGATAAAGCGGATGCGTGGACTGCGGGTCTGAAATATGACGCCAATAACATCTATCTGGCGGCAATGTACTCTGAAACCCGCAATATGACCCCGTATGGTGATAAAACCGATTCCGTTGCGAATAAAACCCAGAACTTTGAAGTGACCGCCCAGTACCAGTTCGACTTTGGCCTGCGTCCGTCCCTTTCCTACCTGCAGTCGAAAGGTAAGGACCTGGGCAACGGTCAGGGCGATCGGGATCTGGTTAAATACGCTGACGTAGGCGCGACCTATTACTTCAATAAAAACATGTCCACCTACGTTGATTACAAAATTAACCTGCTGGATGAAGATGACAGCTTCTACAAAAACAACGGCATCGGCACGGATGACGTCGTAGCGTTAGGTCTGGTTTACCAGTTCTGATTGTCAGAGCCCGCACCATGGTGCGGGCTCGCTTGTTTTTGAAGTAAGTCACAAGAGATAGTGTCAGAAAGGGATTGGTTGAGGGAAAGTTGAAAGAAAGCTGGTTAGACTACGGAGATAGCCCTTTTGTCATTAAGGATAACAGCGTTGTTTGGTCGTGTATCTCTTGCCGTCCTTACCCTTTTAGCATTGGTGTGGATGGCGTTAATTTTTGATTTTGGTGATATTGTCGGGCATCTCGGCGCGCTGTTAAACCACCTGGATGGCAGTTGACCGTTTCCCTGGAAACAAAAAGCCACCAGCAGTGCCGGTGGCGGATATACGCATAGGTCGCGTTATTTTTTCACAGGTTGAGGCTTTTTATCGCCTGATTCAGGGGCCTCACGCGGATCGTCTTTTTCAACACTAAGCATAGTTTCTCCTGTATCAGATAACCATTCTCCACTATAGCCAGCTGATTAAAGAGTGGCCAGGCGGCAATCATGCCTGCTGTTCACCTTTCTCGCGAAAAGTGAGATAGCCAAATACGCCACTTTCTCCATCCATGGGATGGTTAACCCCGTCCATCACCTTCACTTCAGGAAAATCAAATGGTGAAACGTTTTCAAAACAGGCGACATTCACGCCATATTCGTTTGGGTTAGAACGCCGCTGATGGAACGTGTAAATCCCGCACACCGAGCAGAAGAAATGCCGTGCCGTTCCCGTGTTAAAGCGGTACTCGGTGAGCTTATCCTCACCTTTGGTCACCGTAATCCCCGACAGCGGCGCAGAAACGACGACAGCGCCTCGCATTCGACAAAAGGAACAGCTGCAGCGCCGCGCGGTGTTGAGGCCATCAGTAAGTTCAACGGTGAATGCCACCGCGCCGCAGTGGCACTTCGCATTTCGTCTTTCAGCCATGGGCTATACCCCTTTTCTCACGAGCTCGGCCGCTTTAACGAAAACCTCGTCTTCTACACCATCGCCTTTTTGCCTGCCGAGTCTGACCAGTTCATCCACTATACTGTTGCGATGGATCGGTTTTTGCGCTGAAACCAGCCCAATAACGGCGGCCCCAATCGCCAGCCCCACTAATCCGGTTTGTTCATCTTTGTTTTTCATATTCATGCTCCTGGTACAACAAACAAGGGTAGCAGGAATATGGTAAAACGGAATGCCAGACACATGATCTGTGAATAATATTTAAACAGTTCAAACAGGTACGACTTCTAAAATCGACAGATACGAACGGGTGTCTATTATTTTGTTTAGCTTCAGACGAGTCTTTTCAAACAAGGTCTGATACTCAGACTCTGTTCTTGCACGTCCTCCATCAAAGCTTGTTAACAAAAGAAGATCAATTTCAAATCGTCCCTGTTCATTATTTTCTTTTTTAATAAGTGGCTCAAAAATTAATAGCCTGGAGTTTTCTTTCATAGCATTTCTGCAGCATTGAAGTATCTGAATGGCCTTTTCATCAGGCCAGTCCATTAAAATGTATTTAAGTAGATAAATGTCTGCTACAGGACAGGCTTCAAAAAAACTGCCCTCTACGGTCTCCCATCGGCGATGATCATTCAACAGATACAGTCGATTCCGCTCAAGCACGTCTGTTTGATCAAAAAGGATCCCCGTCAGGGTCGGGTTTCGACGTAAAACGGCCAGTAATAAATTACCCAGCCCACCGGCGATATCGGCAACGACAGCGCTTTGAGGGAACGAATAGCTATCTGCGATGACTTCATTCTCTACGGATGACATAGAGGCCATACCGGCATGAAAAATGTTGCTATCAGCCCCACTATCGTCATGCTGCCAGTATTCGTAAAAAGGCTTGCCAAACAATTCATTAAAGACAGGTTTGCCTTGCAATATCTCATCCATTTTTGCCGCTGGCTGCCAGAATGTCTGGTCTGTCAGCATGAGCACTGCTGCACGCAAGGAAAATTCATGCTCAGAACAGAGGAATTGTGCTGATTGGCTAAGGCTGTATTCGGCGTCAGATAATTCGTTGAAAACCCCACGAGAGGACAATAAGCGCATGACTCGATGAAGATAGTCAACGTCGACATTCAACTCCTTCGCCAGTTGATTCACGGATTTTTTTCCATCAACCAGACGATCTGCGACCCCTAATACCGCGACAGCCCGAAGTGCTGCCTGCCAGACAAAACCCATGCTTTGCTCTAACAAACACATTCCTTCTTTACGGCTTAGTAAATCCAGACTATTACGTTGTGACATTTTCTGCTCCTTACCAATAAAGATGTGTTGAACAACTAAAAAGTTGCTAACAAGCGTAAGTCTGGCAGTGAGCTTTATCCATAATTTCAGCAAGGTTTACTTATGCTGCTTCGTATTGGTTTGCATACAGTACATATAAACACGTAAAAAAACAGGGCCACTTACTCTTCATTTTGATTAGTAATGCGCAGAAACTATTACTTTATAAATGATTGTCTTACATCCAAAAAATCCTGTGACAACGCAGCCATTCTCTATTTAGAATCTCGGCGTCAGCCCATACTTTGGCGTTTTGATATTTGCAGCCCAAACCTTGATATTGTTTTGCAACAGAATAGTGAAATCTGATTTTAAATGCGTCACCATTCCATTGACGCTGTCCGCATCAACCACAGAAAAATGTTCAATTCTATTTTGCCCTACCTCAACACAATAATATTTTGCGGGCAGCTCCTTACCATTAACATTTAGCGACTGGTTGTTTTCACTACAACGGCCTTCAGTAATAAATGACACCAGCAAGTTAGCGGATTTCCTCCCTGGCTGAGAAACACTCACCATGACCGGGAAACCTTCCGAGGTCTGAGTCATATCATAAAGGACGGCATTTTTCATATACCAGGTATTATATTCCCGCTCCTGAAAAGCAGACCAGGAAGGCGCAGAAAAGACCACCAGCACTGCCAGTATAAGAGATTCTATTTTCATGGGATGTTGTCGTCCGTGTTGTTGCACGTATTATTCAGATTGTGCAAAAAACAGCAACCCCTTAAGAAAAGCCCTACTACTATTGGCAGTAACAGAGGGATTAATACAAAGAAGAATAAGAAGATAAATGGTAAACCACCGCCATCATGGCGATGCTGACCATGACGCTGATGAAAAAGTACGTTTTGAAAGGCTGCTTTTGGGTTTTATGGCGAAAGAGCCGTTGCCCCACAATGGCGCCAGGCCAGCCACCTGTTACGCCAAATACCAGCAAAGTAGCTTCCGGCACCCTGCGCATCCCCTTCCGCGCCGCCATTTTATCGGCGTCGTACATGACTATTGTCAGCAGATTGATCAGCAGAAACCAGATTACCAACGGATTCGGAGCCAACAGGCTAGCAATAGCAGCGAAAATCAGTAGTACATAGCAAAAGCGATTGAGAGTCATTGTTCTGGTCACAGGCTGTTAAACGGTTTTCGACGGCATATGATACCCAAAACAGGTAAAGTTTACTTCTTTAAAACAGGGTGAATGCCTGGCGCTTTACTGATTAACATTTAAACGGCATTAATCAGTCAAGCATCCTTTCATTATAATCGTGCAGTTTACATATTTTTCTTAAAAAAATATTCTGAAACGGCTCACTGCAAAAACACATTGTGCGTGCATCCCTTTAACAAAATAAAAACGAATGCAGTGGCTGTTTAAACAGACGGGTAAGAAATATTGATGGAGATCAATTTATAAAACAAGCAGATAATTTTTAGGCGCGTCGTGTCATGCCCAACGTTTAAAACTATTGTTGCACACAATTAATTTGACCAGATGGTCAATGAATAACAAAATATCACCGTAGTTAAAAAAATTATGTCTGCATTCCTTTAGGGGGGTGATGTCCCCCCATTTTTCCGATGTGATAAACCTCATTCCACCATTATCTTCACTTTTGGTTTCGACAGAAGGACTTTTACCAGTTCCTTAAACGGCGTGGGTTTGTAGAAGAAGAAACCTTGTAAGAACTTGATGTGGTTATGGGTGAGATAATCAAGTTGCTCTTGTGTTTCAACACCTTCCGCCACAATACTGATTGATAATTTTTTTGCCAGTTCCAGTACCGAATCCAGTATAACGGTTGAGTCCTCACTGGCATTAACCCTGGCAACAAAGCTTTGGTCGATTTTAATGTAATCGATATGCAGATCCTGCAGGTAGGACAGACCAGAATACCCCGTACCAAAATCATCAAGAGCAATGGCAAATCCAATCTCATGTAGCGCATTGAGGGTCTTAACGAGATGGTCATCGATATCGAGAGGTTCACGCTCGGTCACCTCAATGACCAGGTTAAGATCCTGTCGAGTAAAGCTGTGCTTGTAATGGAGACACTCTTCAACGAAGGTGGACGCAACGATATGGGACGCGCTGAAGTTAATACCGACGTGGAACCCTTCTGGCAGCAACGTAGAGATCGAATTCATATGCGATGCAACCTGACGCATTAAGCTCTGAGTTAAGGGAATGATTAAGCCTGATTTCTCCGCGAGAGGAATAAATGAAGCCGGAGAAATAAACCCTGACTGTGGATGCTTCCATCTGGCCAGCACTTCCACACCTCGTAGCGCCCCCTCTTTGCCGCTGACAACGGGCTGGTAATACGGAATAATTTCATTTCTGTATATGGCGGTACGCAGTGACTCTTCCGGTGAAACATCCTTAGAAAGATATCGCTGAAGAATATAAGCAGAAAGAGACGATATTATCAGCAGGAATAACACTACGCCTCCGGCTCGATTGAGTAATCTCTTAAGACTAAAAAGAGGTGGAGAATTAAATTGTACCGAGAAAGGAAAAGCTGAGGCCTTGACCGTTAATACCTCTTTCTTCGTATGGTCTACCGTAGTCACATCGCCTGTCAGGCCTAAAAGGGTATTGCCTACTCTTAGAGAATATTCAACGCCGTTTAATGGCATATCCAGCGCATCCCGGATATGGCTATCACTGATACTAACGATGATTCGGCTTCCGGCGTGGGTTGTCTGGTATAAGAGAACCGGAAGACCGTTGACGGTACTCCCCGAAGGAACCAGGAGCAATGATGACTCAGGCAGCACTGAGCTATTGACCAACAATACGCGGTTTCCCGGTAATGAGGAGCACCAGACCGCGTTATTTTTCAGAATAATGATCGTTCTCAGGTGAGGCTGTAATGCTGCCTCGGTACCCAGCCGATATTGCCCTTCTGCATCACACTCATTCTCGGCAAGTTGCATTGCCATCTGAGTCGCATGACGGGCTTCTTTAAGAATAACGTTCATGTTCCGTACGACGTAGCGCGCCTCTGCCAGGCTGTCAGCACGTGCAGAATACCAAACCTGTAAATTGATGATAAAAACGCCGAGCAAAAACATTGTCGTGGCTGCAGCTAAGGGAATAGATGCATGGCGCATTTAGGGTTCTCGATTTGAGTAAAGTTGCCGCTTCAGCGATCCTGAAGTGATTGAATTATCTTCGTCTTAAGCATGGTTGATAAAGAAATAAATACCATATCAGGCGTCAGAAATTTTCTCGCAAGCCAGATGGAGTGGAATCAAAAGGCCGCCGAACGGCAGCCCTGGTGGATAAGTGTTTATTAGTACCGCTTTATTGTATTGATCGGGGTTCTTTCTGACCAGTCAGGTCGCTCGCCAGCCATGATGGCACGCTGTTGCGTTGGCGTCACAGACTGCGTAATTTCTGGCATTGACTTGTATTCGGGTTGCGTAGGTGGATTGAGAACAAGATCGGAGCTACAGCCTGATAACAGCAAAACCGCCAATAGTGATGAATTAAATTTGAACACGTGCCCCTTCCAATGGGATAAAGTTATAAGAAAAAGCATGGTGATTATTGCATCCTGGTGACACGTTAATGATATACAAAGCCACGCGCCTGGCTGAAGACAACAGATTCACCACACAGATAACCCCATAAGGTTATATTTAGTCGGACAATACGCGCAACGCTTTGTTTTCGTACCCACCAGAGCAAAAAGGTGGAAGGGAAGCCTACTACGCTTCTAATATCGAGGGGGGTTATGCTAAAAACGCTACTTCGTTTCTTTTGGTCAAGTGTTAAGAAGGAATTTGAATGGTTAAGGTTGAGGAATTAAAAACGAAGTACCCAGGCGCAGCGGCCTGGCAAATGGGTGACAGCCCGGAACTGGCGAGCAAGCTTGCGGACCTGATTAAAAAAGGAATCAAAACGGCCACCTGCGGATCTTTTGCCTCGTACTCGCAGGATGTGTCTGCAGCGCGGGTGGGGAGCTACAACATAATCCTTGATGGACAAAACGTCCCGGTCTGTGTGATCAGGCTGGTTTCACAGCGGCTGGTGCGTTTTTGCGATGTTACTGAAGAATTCGCTCGCAAAGAGGGTGAAGGTGATTTAAGCCTTGAATACTGGCAGAAAGAGCATCAGCGATTTTTCGTCTGCGAAGGCCATTTTTCTGAAGATATGGAACTGATCGCAGAAGAATTTGAATTGGTTGATGTGCTGTAAGCGGAGATTAAGTGGCCAGGATAGTACCTTCGCTGAATTCGTTCCGGTAAAAGACAACGTAAGTTCTCCTCGCGCTGGTCCTCATGGGAGCATCAAAACCTGCAATTTGTTTTTATGCCCAGGATGCACAGGGGCACACAGAAAGCCTGCTACGCTTTTCGCGTATCGGCTCCGGATTTAATGAGCTGTAAAACGTGCTGGTATTCGTCGCCGGAATCCGTACCATACGCGGCATACAATGTTTGCCCCTGCTGGCTCCGAAGGTAGTACTCAATGCAAGAGAATCAAGAGATTAACAAAAAAGAGCAATACAACCTCAACAAACTGCAAAAGCGACTGCGCCGTAACGTGGGCGAAGCCATTGCAGACTTCAACATGATTGAAGAAGGCGACCGCATCATGGTTTGCCTGTCAGGGGGTAAAGACAGCTATACCATGCTGGAGATCCTGCGTAATCTCCAGCAAAGTGCGCCAGTGAATTTTTCCCTGGTGGCGGTCAACCTTGACCAGAAACAGCCGGGTTTCCCGGAGCACATTCTGCCGGAATACCTCGAAAAGCTGGGCGTTGAGTACAAAATCGTCGAAGAGAATACCTACGGCATTGTGAAAGAGAAAATCCCGGAGGGGAAAACCACCTGCTCACTCTGCTCTCGCCTGCGCCGCGGCATTCTGTATCGTACCGCGACGGAGCTGGGCGCGACTAAAATTGCGCTGGGGCATCACCGCGACGATATCCTGCAAACGCTTTTCCTGAACATGTTCTACGGCGGCAAGATGAAAGGCATGCCGCCTAAGCTGATGAGCGATGACGGCAAGCACATTGTGATCCGCCCTCTCGCCTACTGCCGCGAAAAAGACATTGAACGTTTTTCTCAGGCGAAAGCGTTCCCGATCATTCCATGTAACCTGTGCGGCTCTCAGCCGAACCTGCAGCGTCAGGTAATTGGTGACATGCTGCGCGACTGGGATAAGCGTTATCCGGGTCGTATCGAAACCATGTTCAGCGCGATGCAGAACGTCGTCCCTTCTCATCTCGCGGATGTGGAGCTGTTCGACTTTAAAGGCATCAACCACGAGTCAGAAGTTGTGAACGGCGGGGACCTGGCGTTCGATCGGGAAGATATTCCCATGCAGCCAGCGGGCTGGCAGCCGGAAGAAGATGACAGTCAGTTTGAAGAGCTGCGTCTGAACGTGCTTGAAGTGAAGTAAACGATTAGCGTCTCAGAAAAACCGTCTGAGACGCTTCATTCTTTATTTCAGCAGACGTACGCGACAGGTTTTACCCTTAATTTTCCCGTTTTGCAGCTGCTTCCATGCCTTATGAGCAACCTTCTGGCGAACCGCGACATAGACATGCGCCGGATGGACCGCAATCTTACCGATATCCGCCCCGTCCAGCCCCACATCCCCGGTCAGCGCGCCTAATACGTCACCTGGACGCATCTTGGCTTTTTTACCGCCATCAATGCACAGCGTCGCCATTTCAGCCTCCAGCGGCACAAGGCTAACGCCGGCCGGTGCATTCACCCAGTTCAGCTTAATCTGCAGCATCTCAGAAAGAATATTGGCGCGCTGCGCCTCTTCAGGTGCGCAGAAGCTGATGGCCAGTCCGCTGTTTCCCGCGCGCGCGGTACGGCCAATACGGTGCACGTGTACTTCAGGATCCCATGCCAGCTCAAAGTTCACCACCAGCTCAAGCGATTTGATATCCAGACCGCGTGCAGCGACGTCGGTTGCGACAAGAACTCGGGCGCTGCCGTTAGCGAAACGAACCAGCGTCTGATCGCGATCGCGCTGTTCCAGATCGCCATGCAGCGACAATGCGCTCTGACCGGCGGCTTTCAGAGCATCACAGACCGCCTGACAGTCTTTTTTGGTATTACAGAACACCACGCAGGATGCAGGCTGATGCTGGCTCAGCAATTTCTGCAGGAGCGGGATTTTACCCTGCTGAGAGGTTTCAAAGAACTGCTGCTCGATGGCGGGCAGCGCATCAACGCTGTCGATTTCAATGGTGAGTGGATTTTTCTGCACGCGACCACTGATGGCGGCGATGGCTTCGGGCCAGGTCGCAGAGAACAGCAGCGTCTGACGATCGGACGGTGCGAAACGGATCACCTCGTCAATCGCATCGCTGAAGCCCATATCCAGCATCCGATCGGCCTCATCCATGACCAGCGTTTGTAACGCATCCAGCGAGACGGTGCCTTTTTGCAGGTGATCCAGCAGGCGTCCGGGCGTGGCGACAATAATGTGCGGCGCATGCTGGAGTGAATCACGCTGGGCGCCGAACGGCTGTCCGCCACAGAGGGTTAAAATCTTGGTGTTGGGCAGGAAACGCGCCAGGCGACGCAGTTCACCCGCGACCTGGTCTGCCAGTTCGCGGGTCGGGCACAGTACCAGAGACTGGGTCTGAAAAAGCGCCGCATCGATATGCTGCAACAGGCCAAGGCCAAATGCCGCCGTTTTCCCGCTGCCCGTTTTCGCCTGTACGCGCACGTCACGGCCCTCGAGGATGGCGGGCAACGCGGCCGCCTGAACAGGCGTCATCGTGAGGTATCCCAACTCGTTGAGGTTAGCGAGTTGGGCGTCGGGCAGAACATTCAGGGTAGAAAAAGCGGTCACAATTGTCTCTCGTGGTGATCTTAGCGGTCAGATGGCGCGTATCCTCGCAGATCTCGCGGTCCGATGCGACAATTTAATCGGTTCTTCATCGGGCGGCGGGTCGGGCATTGGCTGCGGACGCGGTATGGGATCGGGCATGGGCACCGGATCGGTGGGGATGGGATCGGATTGACGTGAATGTTGCAGTAGCAGAGCGTAAAGGATGCTCATCATTCCCTCCAGAATTGGCTGTCATCCCTTTTAGGGTAGACGCTGAGAATCAGGAGGCAAAAAAAAGCCGACTATGAAGTCGGCGTCGTACGAATCAATTGTGCTATGCAGTAATTCAAAAAAGGAAGTAAGACAATATGGAGCGCAACGCCCATCGCTTGACGTTGCATTCACCTGCGGGAGTAATATTGCACCTTACGGGGTAGATGTTTATTGACTTCGCTCAATTAAAAGAGCGTTTTAATCCCGGAAAAAGAGGAAAAAAGCGTAAATTTACAGCCATTTACTACGATGCAACCACCATGCAACACCCCCAATCAAAACAACTAACATCACGCAAAAGGCCGTAAAGCCGTAGCGATAAGCGCCCCCCGGAATACCGCCCAGGTTGACGCCAAACAACCCGGTCAGAAACGTGCTCGGTAAAAACACCATCGCCATCAGGGACATCGTATAGGTTCTTCTCGCCAGAGATTCCTGCATTACCTGCGCGATTTCGTCTGCCATCACCGCCGTTCTGGCAATACAGGAATCTATTTCATCCAGCCCGCGGCCCAGCCTGTCGGCAATATCCTGCATTCTGCGTCGCTGATCGTCATTCATCCAGGCGAGCCTTTCGCTGGCAAGGCGCGCATAAACGTCGCGCTGCGGCGTCATATAGCGGCGCATCACAATCAGCTGCTTACGCAGCAAGGCCAGAAAACCGCGCGGCGGGATCTGCTGATCGAGAAGGTTATCTTCCAGGTCGATGATTTTGTCGTGCAGCTCTTCGATGAACTCGCTCGCGTGATCGGTAAGCGCGTCGCACACGTCCACCAGCCAGCTGCCGCAGTCGGTTGGCCCGGTGCCCTCTTTCAGATCGTTGACGATGTCATCCAGCGCCAGAACTTTTCGCTGCCGGGTGGACACAATGAGCCCATCGTCCATGTAGACACGCATCGCAACCAGCTGATCCGGGCGTTCATCCGTGCTGCCGTTAATGCAGCGTAGGGTGATCAGCGTCCCGTCACCCATTCGGCTCACGCGGGGCCGCAGGCTTTCACCCGCCAGCGCATCGCGCACGTTATTAGGCAAGAGCGGGGTCGAGGCCAGCCAGTCAGCGCTGTCCGTATGGGTGTAGTTCAGATGTAACCAGCAGGGATGCGCGCTATCGATCGCATCATTATCTTCCAGCGGCCGGGCACCGCCGCGACCATCCAGCACCCACGCAAAAACTGCGTCAGGAACGTTAAGTTCAGATCCTTTAATGCTTTCCACAGCGCCTCCGCCTTTTTAGCTCTTTCGGTGTCAGTCTAGCCTCCATCAGGGCTTAATCAACAACTATGTTTTCCATCGCGCTGAAATCGCTCAGGAAATGAACATGCTGGCAAGAGGCAAAAAAAAAGCCTGGCACGCCAGGCTTTGAGGTTTAATCAGAGAGAGTGTTCTGGCCGGTGGAGGAAGGATGGCGAGCCGCCAGGTAATGAGGAAGAAGAGTTCTGGTCAAGTCTGAAATTGCGCGTTCTGGCCTGCAGCTCAATCACCTGATTACGCAGTACATCAGAGGAGCCGTTGAGTTCCTCTGCCATTGCCACATTACTTTGCGTGACCCGCTCCAGCTCCGATAGCGCCAGGGTAATCTGAGAAATGCCTTTCTCCTGCTCTGACGTCGACGCGGAAATTTCGTCCATTAAGCGGCTGACATTCCCCGAACCCGTTACGATTTCATGCATATTTTTCTCTGCCTGTGACACAACGCTGGCTCCCTGCGTGACGTTACTGCTGGTGACTTCAATCAGCGTTTTGATATTCTTCGCGGCCTCTGCGCTGCGGTGTGCCAGGTTTCTTACCTCTTCCGCGACCACAGAAAAACCCTTGCCATGATCGCCCGCCCTTGCCGCCTCAACGGCCGCGTTGAGCGCGAGAATATTCGTCTGGAACGCAATGCCGTCAATGAGCGAAATAATCTCCGTCATCTGCTGCGCACATTCGGTAATGGACTGCATATTGCTGGCGACCTGTCCCATCAGCTCACCGCCTTTGCGCGCCTGCAGCGTCGCCACATTTGCCTGCTCGCTCGCCAGACGCGTGTTATCGGCATTGTTTTTGGTGCTCGCGGCCATTTGCTCCATGCTGGCTGCGGTTTGCACTAATGATGCAGACTGCTGCTCGGTTTTCACCGAAAGCTGAGCGCTACGTTGCGAGAGTTGATCCGATAAGGTCATGGCGGTTTGCGATGACGCCCTGATCTCACGTACAAGCGTCGCAATATTACCGGAAAGGCTATTGATCCCGGGGATGAGTCGGCCCGCACAGTTATTGCCAAATTCAGGGATAGATACACCAAGGTTGCCTGCTGTCACCTCTTCAATACTTTTCTTCACCGTATTGATCGGCGTCACAAGATACTTCGTCATGTAGACCCAGAGCAAAAATAGTGCAACGAAATTGATGGCATTAAGCGAAATAAAGAGAGAGGGATTGCTGGAAAATAGAACAACGACACCTGCACTTACCAAAAAAAGAGATAAAAGGAACCCGATAATAAAGGTCCTGACACTAATATTTTTTAGCATGATAATACCCACGTTTTATATTTAAGTCGGCACTTAGACTTATAGCATTGGCCCAGAAGTTTTTCATCGCAAACAACGCTTGTTTTTTGTTTCGCCGTTAGCATCCTGAGATTTACCTTAAGTCAGATTAAAAGAGCGTATTAGTAAAAATGTTCTACTCAGCATGCTGCAATACTGGTTTCCAGCCATGTTAAGCGATAGTATCGCCCGCGGTGAGACGATACGATCGCACTCATATTTAAGGAGCTTTGCTACTGTTATTCGTTCTTGTTTAGCAATGCTTAATACATTAACAAAAAGAATATATTTTATATTCTTGATGAGTTTTAGAGTATTAATATGACTGGTCATTATTCACGATAAATAACTAATATGGTTTGAATGCGCATGTTCGTTGCCCGATAAAGATGTACCCGGCAGGCGAAATCGGTAACCCTCTCAGGCGTGGGATTGCATAATGCTCAATATATCGTGGGACCCTGTGTTAATCGCTATCTCTTATCTGGTGGCGTTTATTGCCTCATTTGTGGCGCTGGACAGCGCCGGAAAGATCCCTCTCTCCAGCCGAAAGGCTGCACTCTTCTGGCGGATTGCCGGTGGGGTCACGCTGGGTATTGGCATCTGGTCGATGCACTTTATCGGCATGCTGTCGATGCAAATGCCCATGATGATGAGCTACGACCTCTGGTTAACCCTTGCGTCACTGGGCGTCGCGGTGGTTGCGTCGACAACGGCGCTTAATATTGCCGTCACGGGTAAAAAACTTTCCCCTTTTCGACTGATCTTTGCCACGACGCTCCTGAGCGCTGGCGTGGTGTCTATGCACTATATCGGTATGGCGGCCCTGATGCTGGATGGCAGCATCATCTGGGATCGCAGCCTCGTAGGGTTGTCCGTGGTTATTGCGGTTGTTGCCTCAGGTACGGCGCTGTGGCTGGCTTTCCGACTGCGCGATAAACATAAAGGCGTCTTTATCGATCGAATTATCGCGGCCTTCGTTATGGCTGCCGCGATTTGTGCGATGCATTATACCGGCATGAGCGCCGCGCAATTTCAGGAAATGGCGCATGCCGTCCCCGGAGGGATCGGTGAGCTGGGTTTATCCATCTGGGTTTCAGTCACCACGCTCTGCCTGCTCGGCGTGATGTTAATCATTTCACTTATCGATTCTCACCGGCGCACCGGCCGGCTGACGGATAATCTGCAGCAGCTCAACCGTCAGCTAGAGCTGCAGGCGCGTTTTGATGCGCTCACCGGGCTCGCAAACCGCCACCAGATGGATCTCCGCATGCAGGACTGTCTGCGCAGCGCGCTGCTGAGCAAGAAGCCATTTGCGGTTATTTTCCTGAACGTCGATCACTTCAAACGCGTTAACGATACGTGGGGTCACAGCGTCGGTGATGAGCTATTGATCGCTGTCGCGCAGCGCATCACGGCAAGGCTCACGCGTGAGATGACCCTGGCAAGACTGGGAGGAGACGCCTTTATCCTGCTGGTGCCTGAATGTGATAACGACAAGCTCAGCGCCCTGCTCACCGCGCTGCTTGAAGATGTACGACGCCCTCTGTCGATATGCGGACATACGTTAAGCACGACGATCAGCGCGGGCGTCAGCCTCTATCCTCAGGATGGCGAAACGCTGCATGAGCTGAAACTCAAGGCGGATGCAGCTTTACACCGCGTCAAGGAAGATGGCCGTAACGGCTGGGCGATTTACCGGGCCGAGATGTCAACAGCGATCCCGGCGAAACCCGGCTTTCTGCAGGAACTCTCGCAGGCGCTTGAACGGGATCAGTTTGAACTATGGTATCAGCCAACCTGGCATGCGGGAGAGAAAACGATTCATGGTTTTGAAGCCCTTCTGCGCTGGCGACATCCAGAGCAAGGCGTTGTATTGCCCAATCTGTTTATCCCCTCGCTGGAACAAACAGGCTTAATTATTCCGGTAGGTAACTGGGCCATTGAAGCGGCATGCCGACAGCTTCATTTCTGGACTGAACAAGGGTTCAGCCAGTGGACGTTGTCGCTCAACCTATCCCCCGTTCAGTTCGAACAGCCGGACATTTTCCAGATCATCTCGTCGATGCTGGAAAAATATAACCTGCCTCCGTCCCGACTGATCCTGGAGGTAACGGAAAGCACCGCGCTTAAAAATCTCGACCGCAGCATTGAGTTGCTTAACGCGTTTAATCATGCGGGGATCGTCGTCTCGATTGATGATTTTGGTACGGGCTATTCCAACCTGCTGATGCTTAGCGTGCTTCCCGCAAAAGAACTCAAGATCGACAGAAGCTTTGTCACATCGATGCTGGGAAATGAAAAAAGCTACAAGCTGGTCGAGACCATAATCAGTATCGCCCGGACCATGGAGATGAATGTGGTGGCAGAAGGGATCGAGACGGAAGAACAGGAGGCGGTTCTCACCCGTCTCGGCTGCGATTACCTGCAGGGGTATCTTTTCTCCCGGCCCTTACCTGCCGAACAGGTACCGTGGCTACTGCTGCAGATAAACTCAGACAAACAGATTATCCCCATTAATAAAATTCAAACGGACCCCGCATTTATTTCACAAAAAAATCATGCCTGACGGGGTTAAGTGGAGTATGTTTCAAAGGAGTACACGCGAGTCAATTCTGGCATGATTGTCAGGCACATGTTGTCGATGAACAGGAAACGCCTATGTCGCAACCTTGTTTTGATGCGTTGAATGTAATTAAAACACCCGTGTGGCTCGTTTCACCCGTGTCGGAAAAGATCATTTTTGCGAATGTGGCAGCAAGGCAGCTCATGGGGGATAAAACCCTCGAGGACCTTCGCAAAGGGATCTATTCTGCCAGGGCGCAAACCCTCCTGACGATGTATGTACCTGAACTGAAAACAGAGCAGGAGATCGTCGAAATCTGGACGGCTAGCCGGGATGGACAGGACACGCCGTTAAGCTGTCGGCTCTCGCTCGCCCACTACGCTCCCTGGGGAGATGTGATTGTTTTCGAAGGCATCTCCCAACAAATGTTCTCAGGATTGAAGGCAAGCCGTTCCGCCACCTATCGACGGAAAAAACAGGGTTTCTATGCGCGCTTTTTTCTGACCAACAGCGCCCCGATGCTGTTAATCGATCCGGCCCGCGACGGGCAAATTGTCGATGCAAATCTGGCCGCACTCAATTTTTATGGTTACTCACATGATGACATGTGCAGTAAGCATACCTGGGAAATCAATACGCTGGGGCGAGATGTGATGCCCATTATGACTGCGATTGCCGCGCTGCCCGGTGGTCATAAGCCGCTCAATTTTATTCACCGCCTTGCCGATGGAACCACCCGCCACGTTCAGACGTATGCCGGGCCCATTGAGATTTACGGCGACAAGCTGATGCTGTGCATCATCCACGATATCACCGAGCAAAAAAGGCTGGAGCAGGAGCTGGAACATGCCGCGTTACGTGACTCCATGACGGGACTACTCAACCGGCGCCAGTTCTACGCAATTACCGATCAAAGCAACCGGAATAAACTTCCTGCGCAGCAGCAATTTAGCCTGCTGCTGGTGGATACCGACCATTTCAAAAACATTAATGACCTGTTCGGTCATCTGAAAGGCGATGAGGTTCTAATCGCCCTTTCCCGAACGCTGGAAGCCTGTAGTCGGGAGGGCGACATGGTGTTCCGCTGGGGTGGCGAAGAGTTCGTTATCCTGCTGCCGCGTACCTCTCTCGATACCGCCCTGCAGATTGCCGAGTTAATCCGTGCAGCCGTTGCACGCATCACGATTCCGGGCTTGCCGCGGTTTACCGTCAGCATTGGGGTGGCGCGGCACAATCAGGGAGAGAGTATTGACGAGCTGTTTAAGCGTGTGGACGATGCCCTGTATCGCGCTAAAAATGACGGACGCAATAAAGTCCTTGCTGCATGAAACTGGAGTATCCGGAAAAGCCCCGCTACAATGCCCACCTCGAATCAATTAGCTTCAGGTGGGTAAAAGCAGCAATGGGAAAAACTGAAATAATACTCACCTTTATTATTTTGCTCCTTATTATATTTGGCTTCTGGTTTATTTTTAGCGGTGAGATCTGGTATCTCGTAGAATTCCTTGAAAATAGCCTTTACCCGACCTTCGACGCACTGTAACGCACGTTTAATCGCTTGTTTCACCTACCGAATATGTCAGGTATCTGCTTGTCTTACTGCCGCGTAAAATATACGGCGTTATCCTCCAACAACGTTGATAACGAATCATTTATTCATTTGCTTATGTTGCCCGTGCTCTGACGGGCTTTTTTATTTCCGGCAATTCAGCCATGCCAGGCTATATCTTAATCATCTTTATTGAAAAAGGTGAGGAATGATGAGCAAGAAGATCCTGATGCTGGTTGGCGATTACGCCGAAGATTACGAAACCATGGTGCCTTTTCAGGCTTTGCAGATGATTGGCCATCAGGTTGATGCGGTCTGCCCCGACAAACCGAAAGGCGACTACATCATGACGGCAATCCATGATTTTGACGGTGCCCAGACCTACAGCGAAAAACCCGGTCACCGCTTTACCCTCAACGCCGATTTTTCAACCGTAAAGGAGCAGGATTACGACGCGCTGCTCATCCCCGGCGGGAGAGCCCCCGAGTATCTGCGGCTAAATGAGGACGTGTTAAAGCTGGTACAGGCATTTGACGCCGCGCGTAAGCCGATTGCTGCGGTGTGCCACGGCCCGCAGCTGCTTGCTGCCGCGGGCATTCTGAAAGGACGAACCTGTAGCGCCTACCCGGCCTGCGCACCTGAAGTACGTCTCGCGGGTGGACACTACGCCACTATCGGCATCGATCAGGCCCATGTAGACGGCAACCTGGTGACGGCTCCCGCCTGGCCTGCGCATCCGCAGTGGCTGGCGAAGTTTAGTGAGTTGTTAGAATAGCCCACCTCTGCTCCCGCCAGCTCCGCCTGGGCGGGAGCGATATCTCAGACGAAGCCAAAAAAATAGTATGTATGGAGCACTGGTTAGCAGGGAATTATTTATTCATTCTGGCGACGCCATTGCGCTTCTCTCTCTCGCTCCTTTCTTCGAGCTTCTTCTTTTTTACGATACAGCGGTGGATAATAAATATTTCCCCAGTCCCATTTGCCGAACCAGACATTCATCAGGGCGCTAAATACAATGATAAGGACGATATAAAATATAACAAAACCCTCATCACCACCCAGATTAAAAAGATCGCTGGCTAAGGAATGCTGAGCGTGACTGAACCAGTGCGGATGGTAATCAAGTATCATGAAAAACAGGATACCAAAAAGTAAATCGCCAACTTTGAATCTTTCAGTGAATTTACTGCGCCAGGCGGAATCATGTTTTTCATAGTAATTAAGTAAAAACTGATTATTCTCTTCCAGTGCTAAATCAAGGACTTCTCTTGAGGGTACCTTACCCGGGTATCTCTCGTAATCGCTCTGCGGGCGAAGAATATCCGGAAAGATGCTGCTGTATATGATCTCATTCAGCACTTGCCTGAAGAGACTGGCGACAAAGGGCATGAGGGTTGTGGCTATCAGCCCCAGAGCCGCCAGTGCGACGCAGAAGAAACCAAGGTGTTCGGTCCAGCTAATGGCCTGTACGGGCCAGGTCAAAATCCCCTGTCCGCTGTAAGCCAGCAGCGCCAGATCGGCGAAAAGGACAATATAGATGAAGCGTATAATCCACTGCCATTCCCAGATTTTATCCATAATACCTAAGCCTGCCGGAAAAGAGGGTTTATCTTTCTTTTCTTCCGTCATAATTTATCCCTGCGATTATATGTGAAACAGACATCTTTTCTGGAATAAAGAAACTGGCGCTAAATGCGCCAGTTCTTAATGTACTCTCATTAACGACAGTTACCGCATAATCCGGGCTCGTCAGTGCTTCTCAATATACATGGTCCGGCTATACGCCACGTCTTCTGGGTTATTAATCGGATATCCTTTCACCCAGGGCTTAATCAGGCGACCGTTGGTGTACTGATAAATTGGCGCGATAGGTGCTTTCTCCATAAGGATTTTCTCCGCCATGTTGTAGTCCGTATTACGCGCTTTCGCCGTGGTTTCCAGCGTCGCCTGGTGAATAATTTTATCGTAGGCCGGATCGTTATAACGCGAGATATTGCCGCTGTGGGTTGAGGTCAGCAGGGACAGGAAGGTCGAAGGCTCGTTGTAATCACCTACCCATGACGCGCGGATCACATCAAAATTGCCGGTGTTGCGGCTGTCGATATAGGTTTTCCACTCCTGGTTTTGCAGTTTGACATCCACACCGAGATTTTTCTTCCACATGGACGCCACCGCAATGGCGATCTTCTGGTGGTTTTCCGACGTGTTGTACAGCAGGTTCAGCTTCAGCGGACGCTGAGGACCGTAGCCTGCGGCCTGGAGCAAGGTTTTCGCCTGAGCGTTCAGCTCCTGCTGGGACATCTGCTCGAACGGTGAAGGGTCAGGGGTGAAACCCGCCGTCACGTCAGGGGTGAAATGCCAGGCCGGCTTCTCGCCGGTACCTAACACCTTCTCTGCCATAATGCGGCGATCGATAGTCATACTCAGCGCAAGACGCACCCGGGCATCGGCCGTCGGGCCCTTTTGCGTGTTAAACGCATAGTAATAGGTCCCGAGCTGGGGCGGCGTATAAACCTGTCCCGGAATGTCCTTCAGGAGCTTCTGATACATGTTTTTCGGGAACGATTCGGTGATATCAATATCACCCGCCAGATAGCGCTTAGTGGCGGACGATTCCTGATTAATCGGAATGAAGGTCACTTTTTGCAGGACGGTGTTCGCATTGTCCCAGTAGTGCGTATTCGGAACGACAACCAGTTTTTCATTCACCACGCGGTCGTTCAGGACGTAGGCGCCGTTACCTACCAGAGCGCCCGGACGCGTCCACTCCTTACCGCTTTCAACGTTCGCTTTTTGCACCGGATAGAAGGCGAAGTTCGCCGTCAGGTTGCTAAACCACGGGAGCGGTTTGTCCAGCTGGACGCGTAAGGTTCTGGCATCCACCGCCGTCACGCCCAGGGTACCTGGCGCCGCTTTGCCATCAATAATGGCCTGCGCGTTGTTGATGCCTGCCAGCGCCGCAAACCAGGCAAACGGAGACGTGGTTTTCGGGTCAACCAGACGCTGCCAGCTGTAGACAAAATCCTGAGCGGTGACGGGCGTACCGTCAGACCATTTCGCGTTATCGCGCAGGGTGAACGTCCAGATACGGTTATCGTTGCTCTGCCAGCGCGTCGCTACCCCTGGGGTCAGTTCCCCTTTCTCGTTCTGATTCACCAGCCCTTCGAAAAGATCGCGAATTACCTGAATCTCGGGTAATCCCACCGCTTTTGCCGGATCGAGCGAAGCGGGTTCGTCTTTAATATGCCTGACCAGCTCCTGTTTTTGCGCCAGTACCGTGCCCTGTGGCACATCAGCAGCGTACGAGAGTGTAGAGAGTCCGCACAGGTACAGTGCAGCACAGAGACGCGAAACAGGATGCTTCATAAGATGCCCTTTAATGAATTCAGGTAACAAGCAGATGCGTAATTATTTGTTTCGAAACAGAGAAATGCAAATACCTTCGTCCGGAATAGTGATTTGAGGCAATTCTCAGCCGTCACGGAAACTATTTGATTAACAGCGGGTTTTGCACAACACTGCCTGTAGAGACTTCTTTATCAGGATTTCGTATGGCAACCACCCGACCGCGAGCGGAGCGCGGCGCCTTTCCGCCGGGCGCCGAGCAATATGGCCGCTCATTTTTAGGCGCATCGCTGATCTGGTTCCCGGCGCCCGATGCCGATCGCAACAGCGGTTTGATCATTGCCGGCACGCACGGAGACGAGAACTCTTCCATCGTCACGCTTTCCTGCGCGCTGAGGACGCTGACGCCTTCGTTGCGACGTCACCATGTGATTCTTGCCGTCAATCCGGACGGCTGTCAGCTGGGATTGCGGGCGAATGCGAGAGGAATCGACCTGAACCGTAATTTCCCGGCGGCAAACTGGCGCGCAGGGGAAACGGTATATCGCTGGAACAGCTCCGCCGAGGAGCGGGACGTGGTGCTGCTAACGGGAGACAAGCCTGGCTCGGAGCCGGAAACGCAGGCGCTGTGCCAGCTTATCCATAAAATCCACCCAGCATGGGTTGTCTCCTTCCACGATCCGCTGGCCTGTATTGAAGATCCGCGCCACTCCGAACTGGGCGAGTGGCTGGCGCAGGCTTTCGCCCTGCCGCTCGTCACCAGCGTGGGCTATGAAACCCCTGGTTCCTTTGGTAGCTGGTGCGCCGATTTGAGCCTGCCCTGCATCACCGCTGAATTCCCGCCGATTTCCTCCGACGAAGCCAGCGAAAAATACCTAAAAGCGATGGTGGAGCTTCTGCGCTGGCAGCCTCAGAGATGAAGCACGCCGCTGGTAAAATGAAGCGACGGTGAAACGTCAACCGCCAGCCACGTCGGACCATCCAGATCGGCGAAACGGACCTGATTGACCAGCGGCAGCGCCGCGCCGATCGCCCGGGAGGTGCAAAGCATGCACCCCAGCATAAGGGCAAACCCCTGCGCCCTGGCGTCCGCCGCCAGTGCCAGGGCTTCTGTCAGTCCGCCTGCCTTGTCGAGCTTGATATTGACCATGTCATAGCGGCCCTTAAGCTCGCTCAAATTTTCGCGGGTATGGCAGCTTTCATCCGCGCAGACGGGCAACGGATGGATAAAATTCTTCAGCGCCGCATCCTCTTTTACCGGCAGAGGCTGCTCCAGCATCGCCACGCCCAGATCGGCCAACAGCTGGCATCGCGCTGCCAGCCCTTCAGGATGCCACGACTCGTTGGCGTCAACAATCAGCGTGGCTGAGGGCACCGCAGAGCGAATGGCAACCATCCGCTCGCTGATCAGACGATCGTCGAGCTTCACTTTTAAGAGCGTGGCCCCGGCGTCATAGAGCGCTTTCGCACTGGCGGCCATCTGCTCAGGCTCACCAATCACGACCGTTTGCGCCGTCACGACGGACTCAGGCAGCATCACACCCAGCAAGGACGTCAGCGATTTTTGCTGCTGAGCGGCTTCAAGGCTCCAGAGCGCACAGTCGATAGCGTTACGCGCCGCCCCGGCGGGCAAACGCTGCTGTAACGACTCACGCGTGAGACCTTTTTGCAGGTCAGGCACAAGGGTCATGATCTGCGCCATCACCGACGCAAGGCTTTCTCCGTAGCGCGGGTAAGGCGTACATTCCCCGACGCCTTTAAACCCCTCTTCTTCGATTTCAACCACGACCACGCTGGCTTCACTTCGGCTGCCGCGGGAGATCACAAACGGGGTATGCAATGGCCAGGCTTCTTCATAGACCTTAACGCTTCTCATCACTGACTCCTTGCGGCCCGGAAAGGCGAAAAATTTGGTTTGCCGTGTTATCCGCTGATGGCATACACTAGCCCCGACGTTAACTATATGTAAACAGGAAGATATCTATGTCACAACTCGTTCATTTCCAGGGCAACCCGGTTGCTGTTGCAGGTTCCATTCCGCAGGCTGGCAGCAAAGCGCAGGCTTTTACTCTGGTGGCTAAAGATCTGTCTGACGTCACACTGGCTCAGTTTGCGGGCAAACGCAAAGTACTGAACATTTTCCCAAGCATTGATACCGGTGTTTGTGCCGCATCCGTGCGTAAATTCAACCAGCTGGCGACTGAAATGGACAACACCGTGGTGCTGTGCATTTCCGCTGACCTGCCGTTTGCCCAGTCCCGTTTCTGCGGCGCAGAAGGCCTGAGCAACGTCATCACCCTCTCCACCCTGCGCAGCGCTGATTTCCTCGAGAAATATGGCGTCAGCATCGCGGAAGGCCCACTGAAAGGTCTGGCAGCTCGAGCTGTACTGGTTCTGGACGAAAACGACACTGTCGTTTTCAGCGAACTGGTTAACGAAATCACCACCGAGCCGGACTACACTGCCGCGCTGGACGTGCTGAAAGCATAATAAGTCCTTAGCATTCTATACAACTTATTCTCAACCTCGCTGCGGCGGGGTTTTTTTATTACTTTAAAGCTGAATCGTTAAAGCTAAAATGCTCGCAAGTCGCATTAATCATGCAATAACATGAGCAATTTGTAACATGAGCGTGATCAACAACGCATAATAATCGTTAAAATTCCCTATTTTTGGCCGCAGTGAAGCACATCACATTTCCCTTTTTGCCTAAACATTAGATTTGCTTACGAAAGAAAATAATCGTTTCAGCAAAAAGGATTAAATATGAAGATTAAATTCGCTTTTACGCTCCTGACGGTACTGATTTCTGGCCATGCAGCGGCCAAAACCTGGGTGCTGACAAGCGCTGAAAGCAGCGTAGAGAAAGGAAACTGGAAGATTTCCAGTGATGAGCTGAAAGTTAAAGATCAGACGTTCAGCATTGAGCAAAAAATCTTACACGGCGGCAAGCAGGAAGGCAGTAAAGTCATCATTATTAGCAGTAAAGATGGCCTGACGATTACCCTGAGCCCGACACGCGGCATGAACCTTCTGCACGTTGAAGGGTTTGGCACCCGACTGGGATGGAACTCCCCCGTCAAAGAGGTCGTCAATCCTGCCTATATCAATCTTGAAAGCCGAAACGGTCTCGGCTGGCTGGATGGATTCAACGAGATGATGGTGCGCTGTGGCTACGAGTGGACAGGTCATCCGGTCACCGCAGATGGGCAAATTTACACCCTTCACGGCAGGGCCGGAAATACACCGGTATCGCAGGTGGAAGTTGAGGTGGCGGATACCGCCCCGCATGAGATCCGCGTTCGGGGTTTAATCAAAGAGAGCACGTTTAAAAAAGCGGATCTGCAAACCATGACCGAGCTGCGCTACGTTCCCGGAACCAACCGGTTCAGCCTGCACGATGTTCTGACAAACCATGCCGATTACCCTCATGATTATCAAATCATCTATCACAGCAACTTCGGCACGCCGATCCTAGAGGAAGGCGCCCGTTTCCTTGCGCCTGCGGCGAGCGTGAGCCCGTTCAATGACTACGCCAAAGCGGGGGTTAACGACTGGCAAACCTACGCCGGGCCGACAAAAGGCTTTGATGAGATGGTCTTTAATATTCAGCCGCTAGCCGACAACAACCACGAAACGCTCGCGGCGGTGGTCAATAAAGCCGGTGATAAAGGCGCGTCAATCCAGTTTGATACCCGCCAGCTGCCCGTGCTGACCTTATGGAAAAACACCGACACGCTGAAGCAGGGCTACGTCACGGGCATCGAACCGGGCACCAGCTACGCCTACCCCGTCACGATTGAACGCGAGCAGAAGCGGGTTAAGCAGCTGCAGCCCGGTGCCAGCGCGCAGTTTGATCTGACCTACACCCTGCTCCACAGCCCGCAGCAGGTGAAAGAGGTTGAAAGCAGGATTGCGTCGATTCAGGGCGAGACAAAAACAGACATCGTTAACACGCCGATGGCGAAGGAATAAACGTAAAGTAAAAAGCCTCTTTACAGAGGCTTTTTGTTATTCGTCGCCTTTCTTATGATTCAAACCGTACTCACGCAGCTTGTTCGCGATCGCGGTGTGCGAGACACCAAGGCGTTTTGCCAGCTTGCGGGTGCTGGGATAGCTGCGGTACAGCTGCGTCAGCACTGAGCGTTCAAAACGGCTGGTAATATCGTCCAGCGAACCTTCCATCGCCTCTTCCCCTACCGATACCGTTCCGGCGTCGTAATCCGGCAGGAGGATATCCTGCGGGCGCAGTTCGTAGCCTTCAAGCTGGGTCAGCGCGCGATAGACGGCGTTTTTAAGCTGACGAATGTTGCCCGGCCAGCCGTAGCGCATCAGCACCGTGCCGAGATCGGCAGACAGCTTCGGACGCGGCACACCCTGCTCGTCGGCAAAGCGGGCGACGAACAGCTCAGTTAGCGGCATGATGTCCTGCGGGCAATCGCGCAGTGGTGGAATGTTCAGCGTCAGGACGTTGAGGCGGTAATAGAGATCCTCGCGGAAGATCCCCTTTTGCACCAGTTCAACCAGGTTTTTCTGGGTGGCGCATATAACGCGCACGTCCACATGCACTTCGTGATCCTCACCGACGCGGCGGAAGGTTCCGTCGTTCAGGAAACGCAGCAGCTTAGCCTGCATACGTGGCGACATTTCGCCGATCTCGTCCAGCAGCACGGAGCCGCCGTTAGCCTGCTCGAAGAACCCTTTCTTACCTTCCGGCGCGTGACCAAACAGCTCGCTTTCAACGGCATCTTCCGGAATAGAGGCGCAGTTAAGTGCCAGATAAGGCTTAGCCGCGCGCGGACTCGCCAGATGCACCGCATGAGCCAGGAGGTCTTTCCCTGTGCCGGTGTCCCCGGTTATCAGCAGCGGCGCGGTCAGGCTTGCGAGCTTGCGCGCCTGATCAACCACATGGCGCATTTTCGGGCTGACGGCAATAATCTGGCTGAACGCGCCAACGTCCTGACTGGAGAGGTTTTGCAGCTGGCGACCCATGCGTAGCGTCGAGCGCAGCATGATCACCGCCCCGGTCAACACGCGAGTATTCCCTTCCCCTTTCAGATAGACCGGCGTGATCTCCATCAGGAAATTCTGCCCGTTAATCACCACATGCTCGCTAAGCGTGTTCTGCGGATTGCTGTCCAGCCAGCGCTGGAAGTTAAAGCCGGGGATCAGCTGCGCGGCGTTATGATTGCTGAGCTTCTCCTGGCTCTGCGCGAAAAGCTGGCAGCTCGCGTGGTTAACGCGCTCAACTTTGCTTTTCAAATCCAGGGAGAGGAACGGTTCAGGCATGGCCTCCAGCAGCGCGCTCAGCGCCAGGTGCTCACGTTCAGAAGGCATCCAGGGAATGGTGCGTACATCCGTAACGCCAGCGATACGGCGGATTTCCGCCATCAGGCTGCTGAATGTATTAAATTCAATTTCGGCAAAATTGAGGTAAATTCGCCCGACAGGATCGATCTCAATGCCACGTAAATCAATGCTACGTAAAACAAGAAGATCGAGTAATTCGCGGGTCAGACCGAGACGGTCTTCACAGAAGACTTCAAGACGCATGGGAAATTCACCGTTTTAAGCCAGTAACAGTAAAATGATATGTCAGAACACGGTGATCGGGAAGATGGCTGTCAACAAATATTGACAGCCAGCACGATTAGTGAACAAAACCTCATGGAGCCGGTTTTTTAATGAGCGTCTCTTTGAGCTGGCCGATCAGCTCGCGCCTGAAATCCCCCAGTCGCGGCTTATCGCCGTCAATCCAGGGCAGCGGACGGCAGACTTCCATCGCTTTAATCCCCAAACGCGCCGTCAATAATCCTGCGCCAATCCCCTGGGCGGCACGAGCAGAAAGACGCGCCGCCAGATCCTGCGACATCCAGTCCATTCCTACTTCGCGCACCAGCTCACTCGCCCCGGCAAACGCGATATTGAGCAGGACCAGCTTAAAAAGCCTGAGCCGACTGTAGTAACCCAGCTCTATGCCGTAGAGATTCGCGATACGGTTGATCAGGCGCAGATTACGCCAGGCGATGAAGGCCATATCGACCAGCGCCAGCGGGCTGACGGCAATCATCAGGGTGGATTCCGCCGCAGAACGGCTAATCTCGCGCCGCGCCTGGGCATCCAGCACCGGCTGAACCATGTGGGAATATAGCGTCACCACTTCCCGATCGTTCTGGGTTTCATGGATGGCGGCGTACCAGCGCTGAAGCGCCGGGTGCGACTGATCGATTCCGGCCTGGCTGGCCAGCTTTTCACAGAAGGCACGACCTTTGCCGGTGCCGTGACTGTGGAGCAGATCCCGCGCTTCATCACGCTCGTGCGCGCGCTGGCGCAAACGCCAGAGCCTACGCCACTCGGTGGTAACCGACCCGATGCCCGCCCCCACAATCAGCGCGCCTGCGGCACATCCGCCCAGCGCGACCCAGTCCTGAGTTTGCCAGGCATTCATCGTCCACTGCACGCCCTGCCCAACCACGCTTACGCCAAACAGCGCCAGACCGGCGGTGACCATCCTGCGCCACAGGCTTCGTTTGGGACGCAGAGCGGCTTCTACAACGGCCTCCGCCGGACCTTCCTCGACGTCAGGCTCCTCTGTCAGGGCCGGGGAAAAGTTATCGGCCTGCGTGCCGCTGAACGTCTGCGCGGTTTTGAACGCCTCCTGAGGGTCTTGCTCAAGCGTTCCGGTAAAGTCTATGCGCGGTTTTAACGGTTCCGTCATCGCAATTTATCTCCAATCAAAAACTCCAGCGCCGCATCCAGACGGATGTGTGGTAATGGCCTGTCGACACTCATTGCCTGCGGGCGGAAGGCTTCAAACTGGAAGCCCTGGTTCTGCCAGAAGGCCTGACCCGGCAGCCGCGCAGGCACTTCGCCCGGATAGACGGTAAGCGGTTCACCGTCGCTGAGCCGGTTCCCGCGTAATGCCGGTATTTTCTCGCCGTTAAGATCAATCAGCCCGCTTTGTGTCGCCTGCACGGACGCGAGCCCAAGGCAATCCATGCCGATCCCTTCGAAGGCGGCGTTTTGCCAGGCGTCCTGCACCAGCTGCTGCAGCAGCGATACCATATTGGCATGCTGGTCGACCGTGACGTGATCGGCCTTCGTGGCCGCAAAGAGCAGTTTGTCGATCACCGGTGAGAATAGACGACGGAACAGCGTCCGCTGCCCGTAGTGAAAACTTTGCATCAGCTGCGTCAGCGCCAGGCGCATATCGTTGAAGGCCTGCGGCCCGCTGTTGAGAGGCTGCAGGCAATCCACCAGCACAATCTGACGATCAAATCGCAAGAAGTGGTTTTTATAGAATCCCTTGACCACTTTTTCACAGTAGTAATTGTAACGCTCGCGCAGCATCCCGGCGTTCGTGTGCTTATCAGCCTGCGCCAGCGTCGACTCACCCACCCCATCCACATCCGGCCAGGGGAAGAACTGAAGCGCAGGTGCGCCCGCTAGATCACCCGGCAGAACAAAGCGACCCGGCTGAATGAAGTGCAATCCTTCCTGTTTACACTGGTGCAAATACGCCGTCCAGGCGTCGGCAATGGCCGCAAGACGGTTTTCATCTGCTGGCGCAAGCGGGTCCAGTCCTTCGCAAAGCTGTCGCCATCTGGCCGACCACCCTGCGCGTTGCCCCTGCAACAAGCCCGTCATCTGGCGGGACCAGCTGAGGTAACCCTGCGACAGCATCGGCAGGTCGAGCAGCCATTCGCCGGGATAATCGACGATTTCAAGGTACAACGTGGAGGTATCCTTGAAGTGGCGCATCAGGGATTCATTCGAGCGAAAACGCAGCGCAAGACGAATTTCACTGACCCCTCGCGTCGGGGTCGGCCACGCGGGCGGATCGCCATACAGCTGCGCCAGCCCTTCGTCATAGGTAAAACGAGGAATACCAAAATCGCGCTGAGGGACGCGCTTCACGCCCAGCAGACGTTCTTCCCGCACCGCGCTGAGCAACGGCAGACGCGCCCCGGCATGCAGGTTCAGGAGCTGGTTTACCATCGCGGTGATAAATGCCGTCTTACCGCTGCGGCTCAGCCCCGTCACGGCCAGACGCAGATGACGGTCAACGCCACGGTTAACCAGTGAATTAATTTCGTTTTTAAGTCGCTTCATCGCCGTCCTTCGTTGCCCGGAAGCCTTGAATGCATGGCTTCAGAATACAATAAATGGGGGCAGATCGTTGATTATCAATTCTTATTTATTGCTATTGCCGTTTTCTCTCCAGTAAGATGAACGGCATTGCTGTCAGTCCGGAGTGAGTAAGGTGTATGTCACCCACCATCTATGATATCGCACGGGTTGCGGGCGTATCGAAATCAACCGTTTCCCGCGTTCTGAATAAACAAACGAATATTTCTCCCGAAGCGCGTGAAAAAGTGCTGAAGGCGATTGACGAATTAAATTATCAGCCCAACAAACTGGCCCGTGCCCTGACCTCTTCAGGCTTTGATGCCATCATGGTTATTTCGACCCGTTCAACCAAAACCACTGCCGGTAACCCCTTTTTCTCCGATATCCTTCATGCCATTACGGCAAAAGCGGAAGAAGAAGGATTTGACGTTATTTTACAAACCTCAAAAAGCAGCGAGGACGATCTGCTGAAATGCGTGAGTAAAATTAAACAAAAGATGATCAAAGGGATCATTATGCTGAGCTCACCGGCAAATGAATCCTTTTTCACCACGCTGGATGAGTATGGCGTACCGGTAGTGGTTATCGGCAAAGTGGAAGGTGAGTATCAAAATATCTATTCCGTCGACACAGATAATTTCCATGACAGCGCCACGCTGACCGAAACCTTTATTAAAAACGGACGCCGTAAAATTGCCTGTCTGCATGCCCCGCTTGATTATCATGTTTCGATCGATCGCCTTGCGGGCTTTAAAGCCAGCCTGGAAAAGCACCATATTGCCCTTAACCCGGACTGGATCAGGGATGGCGGTTATACCCATGAGAGCGCGCTTACTGCGGCTCTGGAGCTGTTGTCTTCATCCACGCCGCCCGATGCGGTATTCGCTACCGACAGCATGAAGTTACTCAGCCTCTATCGTGCGGCGGATGAGTTGAATCTGATGATTCCAGAGCAGGTGGTGATAGCCGGATACAGTGACCCGATGCTGTCTCTCATTTTAACGCCCGCACCTGGCGGGTTTGATATCCCCACCCGAAAGCTGGGGGAAGAGAGCTGCGATCTACTTTTCAGGCGTATTGCAGGTCATCCCGCCCCGCAAAAAGTGCTGGTTGATACCCATTTTATACTGGCGGCCTCGCTGCGCTAAAACCAGGGGCAGTTAGCCCCTGGAAGACACACGATCAGAAAGCGTAATTTACGCCAACGCCCGCATAGTGGAAGCGGTCGTTTTTACCCTCGTCATGATTTTCCCATTCATAGGCGTATTCAAGCGTCATGGATAAACCGTTATTGAAGTCATAGGCGTACTGCATACCCAGGCGGTTGAAATTATGTCCTTCACGCTCGGGATCGTCCCGCCAGTCCCAGTTCGACCAGCGATCGAGCCCCAGTCGTGTGTAAGGCGTTAAGGTGGTCTGGCCTAACGAAATTGGCAGATAGGCACGAATTTCCTGGGTGGAGAATTCTCCGTTATTGCGGGAACCGTCCATGTTGAACCCGCGTTCTAAATAGTAATTCACTTTAGCAGCAAAGGTGTCGTTAATGGTCCAGGTAAAGCCCGTTTCGGTTTCGACGCGGCTGTCTGAATAGCCGGTTTTTTCCAGATCGTTAGCAAACTGATACATGGCAAACCAGCCGCCAAAACGCCAGTCGTCGGTTAATTTTATATCCCAGTCAGGCTGAATTTTGTAGCGCTGCATATTAGCGCTGCCGTCTCTGGCGCCGTGTTCATCCTTAAAGTGATAGCCGTAATTACGGAAGCCTCCGGTCAGACCGAACGTAAAATCATCTGTTCCGATAAAGCGATAGCGTAATTCAAATTCAGGACGATCGAAATAGGTGCCACGGGTCATGCTGCTATAATCAACCGGCCCTTCCTGATACATCGCCAGCGAAATAGTCCAGGCATCCCAGGTCGCATTAAACCACACGGAAGGTTCATATAACCCGTCTTTATCCTCCCCCTGGCCTTCGACGTTTTCTATTTCATACATCGCGCCAATATTAAATTCCCACTTTTTAGCGCTTTCTGTTGCGTGTGCGCAGCTAACCCCTGCGCACAGCACGAGCGCAGCACTTTTTAGTAGAGTACTCATCAAATATTCCCTTTATAAGTAACAAACAAAAAAACCGGAAATGGGTATTTCCGGCGAACACCTTTCTTATCTAATAGCCGCTTCGGTTTCAGCGTCGAAGAAATGGCACTTATTCATATCGAACTGGATGCCGATATTATCCCCAGCGGCATAATCATTCGCAGCGCCAGCACGAACAACCAGCTCATGACCGCCAACGGTGGCGTAGAGCATGAACTCCGCGCCGGTCAGTTCGGCTACGCTGACTTTCGCCTCGATATTTTTACCGCTGCTCTGCAGAGTGAGAATATCTTCCGGGCGGATCCCAAAGACCACGGCTTTGCGCTGATACCCTGCGGCATTCAGTGAAGCGAGCTTGTCTTCCGGGATCGCCAGACGCAGCGTTTCCGTAACGAAATAGCGGTCGTCGATAGCACCGCGAATGAAGTTCATGGCTGGCGATCCAATAAACCCTGCGACAAACATGTTTGCCGGTTCGTTGTAAACCTGCTTAGGTGCACCGACCTGCTGAATAATGCCGTCTTTTAAGATCACGATGCGGGTCGCCATCGTCATGGCTTCCGTCTGATCGTGGGTCACGTAAATCATGGTGGTGTTAAGCTTCTGATGCAGCTTGCTAATTTCAGCCCGCATCTGCACGCGAAGCTTGGCATCGAGGTTTGAGAGCGGTTCATCCATCAGGAACACGCCCGCCTCACGTACGATCGCCCTGCCTAACGCCACGCGCTGGCGCTGGCCGCCGGACAGCGCGCCGGGTTTACGCTTTAGGTATTCACGTAATCCGAGGATCTGTGCCGCCCAGTTAACGCGCTCTTCGATAACCGCAGGCGCAATTTTTTGCATCTTCAGGCCGAACGCCATGTTGTCGTAGACCGTCATATGCGGATAAAGCGCATAGTTCTGGAATACCATGGCGATATCGCGTGACTTGGCGGGCACATCGTTCATACAAACGCCGTCAATCACCAGTTCGCCAGCGGAGATCTCCTCCAGACCGGCGATCATGCGCAGCGTCGTGGATTTACCGCAGCCTGAAGGCCCGACGAAGACGATGAACTCCTTGTCTTCGATTTCGAGATTGAAATCCTTAACCACGTGGACCTGGTTATCATAGATTTTCTGAATGTTTTTCAGAGACAGTTGAGCCATTGTTAATTCCTTATCAATACGTCCGGGATGCCCAAAACTCGGTAAGGCATTTCCAGGTCAGTTCCCGCGTTGAATGAAGCTGTAGTCCCGCATGGTTCAGGCCAGAACCCACCCCAACCGACAGCATGCCCGCCGCGTTGATCGCCGCTACGCCTGCAGGTGCATCTTCGATGCCCATGGCCTCTTCAGGACGCACATTCAGGCCAGCACAGGCTGCAAGGAAGATCTCCGGATCTGGCTTTGAGCGGCGAATACGGGAAGCATCGGCGCAATAATCGAAGGCCTGATAAATGCCCAGCGCGTGCAGGATCCCTGGGGCATTCAGGGAAACGGAGGCGAGTCCAGTTTTGACGTTCGCTTTACGTATATCCGTCAGCACGTCACGAATACCCGGAAGCAGTGAATCTTCCGTCAGCGACGCCAGAGACTGGACATAAAGCGCGTTTTTTTTCGTCGCCAGCGCGAGGCACTGCTCATCGCTAAACATCCCCTCTTTCCCGCCATGCTTCAGGATGCGCTGAAGGGAATCCATGCGGCTAATTCCCTTCAGCTGTTCATTAAACACTTCGTCGAAGGTGATGCCGATTTCGTCAGCCACTGCACGCCAGGCCAGAAAATGGAGGTGTGCGGTATCGGTGATAACACCGTCCAGATCGAATACAACAGCCTTAAGCGTCATGGCGCCCCTGCGTGGTAGCGGTCCCATTTACAGGTGCAAGAAAATCCTTATAAGCGCATACCTTGCGCCCCGCTACGCGTAGCGTCTTGCCCCACAGCGTCAGAGTGACAGGTGTCGTCGTTTCAATGGTTAACACCTCATTTTCATAGGTGACGTGCAGCGTTGCGTTCCGCCAGCGCAGGGGGAAAGCAAGCCTTCGCCAGTGGGCCGGCAGGCTGGGCGCAAGATGTAGTTCCCCTTCCACAATCTGCATACCGGCAAACCCCTGGATGACGCCGGACCAGATAGCGCCGGTCGCCGCGGCATGAATACCGTCATCGCAGCTGTGTGGATCGTCCCCAAGGTCAATAGCGACGCCATCACGCCAGAAGGCGTAGGCACCTTCGGTGTCACCACAGCGGGCGGTCACAATGCCGTGTATGGCCTTGCTCAGCGAAGAGTCATGGATCGTGCGGGGCTCGTAGAAAGCCAGATTGGCGGCACATTGCTGTGGGGTAAACCGCTCCGGCAAGAGGTAGGTAAGCATTACCACATCAGCCTGCTTCAGGATCTGCATGTCGTTGACTTCCGCGCGGGAGTAATCGAGCAGAATGGTCTGCTTCCCTGCTTTTGCTTTATAGCGGCTCAGGTCAATGGCTGGTTTCGCCATGAAGGTATCATCCTGCGGGATCACACCGTCTGAATTGGCCTCCGGCAGCCATAAGCGCGTCAGGAACCGTGTCGCTTTCTGCGTAAAACCGTCATCCTCGCGCCCAAACATCGCCATAAACCGGCGAGCGCAGGCAACGTTATGCCACGCCAGATAATTGGTATAGGCGTTGTTGTTCACATGCTCGGTGTATTCGTCAGGCCCAATCACATCATGAATTTCCAGGCGCCCGTCTACCTCCGTTGCGCGGCCCATCCAGAACGCAGCAGTTTCCATCAGCAGCGTCAGGCCTTCATTTCGCATAAAGGCATCATCGTGTGTCGCCTGCCAGTAAGCGACGACGGCCCAGGCAATATCCGCCACGATGTGGTGTTCAGCCAGCGCGGAGGCCACCTTCTGGCGCATGCCGGTTCGGATGTTGATAGCCGCGAACTCCGGCGTTTCCTCTTTGCCGCTCGAGGCGCTCTCCCACGGGAAAAGTGCGCCCGGCCAGCCGTTGCGGCGGGCTTTTTCCCGGGCCCCGGCCAGGTTAAGCCAGCGATAGCGCAGAAGATTGCGGGCCACCTGCGGACGGGTGAAAAGATGGAAAGGCAGCAGGAATATTTCGGTATCCCAGAAGACGTGTCCTTTATACCCCTCGCCGGTCAATCCCTTAGCGGCAATGCTGCTTCGATCATCATGGGCGGGCGTCATGGTGGTCAGATGCCAGACGGCATAGTCCAGCGCCATCTGATCGTCAGGAGCAGCAGAAGCCACTTCCACCCGGGCGTTACGCCATACGTCTTCCCATGCGCAGGATGAACTCTCCAGCAGCGAGGCATACCCCCTTGCCGCACAAACCTTGAGATCCGCCAGCGCCCTTCGCGCGAACGACTCCTGCGAAAGGGCTTTATCGCTGCGATGGGCAACCCAGACAATCTTATCCAGAGTGACAGTGTCACCTTGCGGTATCGTCAGGCAATAGTGCGCAGAGACCCGACGATTTTTGGCGGTGAAGCAGCTGTCGCTCTTCGCAGAGAGCTGACAAAACGCCGAAACAACAACTTCTGACGCCCGGTTCTGCGTTTCATACACACCCTGCATATAGTGCTGGTCGAACACCCTGACGGAAATTTCATCCAGATGCTGCCGGCCGGTATTGGTTTGTGTCGCATCAATGCCGGTTTTCATCACCACCTGTGAGGCAGCATCAAGCGGGGTGATCGCAAGCTGCATGGCCACCAGCGGCAGCTGATCCAGAGAGACAAAACGGCGACTCTCCAGTCGATAGCGTTTCCCGTCGGGCGAGCGCCAGATGACGCTGCGACGAAGTTCGCCATTAGCAAACGCCAGCTCGCGCTGCCACTCGAGAATGTCCCCCGACAGAAGGGTAAAATTCACCCCGTCCAGCTCAACCTCAATACCGGTGATATCGGGCAAATTGACCAGCTCAGTGGTCTCGTTGCGACCAGCACGATGATACAGACCCGCAAGATACATGCCTCGGGTTTGCTGGGTGTAATCCTCTTCATGCGCAGCGCGGATCCCCATGTAGCCATTACCGCAGGCCATGATGGAGGCGTATTTATTCAGACTGTGCGGACAAAAGCCCGGGTCGGTTAATACAGACACGTTTAGCATAACGTCACGCTTCCCCCTGTTTCTGCTGATTCATACAGCGCGGCGACAAGCTGCTGGATAATCAGCCCCTGCTCCGCATCAGCGATCATAACGGGCTCTCCCTGCACATGGCGCACGAAGGCATCCATACTGCGCAGGTGGCGTTGGTCGTCAGCCTCTTCGCGCTGGGTAAGAGTTTGTAAAACACCAGCTTCGTCGTTGTAGATGTGCGCCGGGAACAGCGTGGCACCCGCCTTTTCACCGCAGAATGCGACATTCATGATCGATTGCTCGCGGATATTGAGCGCAAACGACGTGTCCAGACGCAGAATGCCGCCGTTGCAAAATTCAATCGTGCCAAACAGAGCATCTTCGACGGTAAACTGCGTGGGATCCCACGCGCCAAACTGACCGCTGCTTTTACGGTTGCCCAGCCTCTGATAGCTATGCGCGGTCACCCGTTTTACCGCCGGGAACCCCAGAACATACATTGCTGCATCAAGCATATGGATGCCGATATCAATCAGCGGACCACCGCCCTGTAGCGATTTATTGGTAAAAACGCCCCACCCTGGCACACCGCAGCGACGCAGCGCCTGCGCTGACGTGAAGTAAATTTCTCCGAGCGTTCCGTTCATTACCGCATCGCGCAGCAGCTGAGTATCCAGGGCAAAACGATGGTGAAAATTATACGCCAGCACTTTTCCCGCCTTGCGCGCAGCCAGGCGCATCCGATCGGCCTCCTGCGGCGTCATAGCAGGCGGTTTTTCACACATCACATGGCAGCCTGCTTCCAGCGCTGCCATGACGTGCTCGAAATGAAACCGGTTAGGCGAACAGACGCTCACCGCATCCGGCTTTACCGCCTCGAGCATTTCTCGCGCATCCTTCCATGCCGAGGGAATACCATGACGTTCCGCAAACGCCCGAGCCTGTTCAGGGTGGCTGTCCATGACAGCCACCATCTGAACATCACTGCGCGTGGCGTAATACGAGGCGTGCACTTTATCCGCGACCTGCCCGGCGCCAATGATGGCGACGCGCAGAGGCGAAGGTGTAGAAGCACTCATCACGCTCGTCATCCTTAGCATTTACGCAGATAAGTGAGCGAATCCCGGTATGCCTGAGCCGGATCATCGGCGCGAACACGGCACTCATATACCACGTAACCCTGGTAGTTATCCGCACGCAGCTGATCGAACAGGCTGGCAAAATCGATGCTGCCGCTGCCCGGCTGGTAGCGGTGATTATCGGCGATGTGCACATGGCCAAGCAGATCGCGGTTCCGATGCAGCGCATCCGTCAGCGAGTCTTCTTCGATGTTCATATGATAGAAATCGCCGATGATCTGCATATGCTTCAGGCCGTTCTCTTCGATGTATCGACGCGCGTCTGCCAGGGTATTAATCATATGATCCTGATAGCGGTTCAGCGGCTCCAGATAGACGGTGGTTCCGGTGCGCGCTGCCACCTCATCCAGCCAGCGCAGCGAAGCACTCACCGCTTTGCGGTCGCCTTCAAGGCTGCGTGGAGAGGTCATTGGCGGCAGTCGAAAGGTAAACATCCCCCACGCGGCAGGCACGATAATGCCCTTACCGCCCACCTCAGCCAGCGCTTCCAGAATGCGTTCAATCTGCTGTAATCCGTTCAGACGGCGCTCTTCGATGAAGTCGCCGATCCAGCCATCGTATCCACCGCAGGCCGTCGTCACTGGCAGACCAGTGGCTTTGATGGCCGCTTTCACCTCGGCGAGGTTTTCCACCAGCAGCTTGCCGTCAATTTCGTAGCCATCAAACCCCATCGCTTTGATGTACTCGAATTTCTCCATGATATTGACCGGGAAAAAAGCCTGGTTCTGTGTTGCGATTTTCATGATTTGCTCTCCTTAGCTTAAAAAGTGACGCCCATTTTGATGCTCAGTTCCGGATGCTGGTCCACATATTTCATGTAGCTTTCAGCGCTGGTGGTGAAGGTCACAACCGGGTCGATCAGATCTTCACAATTGATATAACCGTTCATCAGCAGTTCCCAGCAGGTCTCTTCGATACGCTTGCGGCTCCAGCGCGGATAGTCCGGGTTTGGTTCGCTGCAGGCGCGGGAGAAGACAATCTTCGCGTTATTGAAATGCGCCTCGCGGCCGAGGTTAAAGCCTTCAGCGAACGGTTTCGCGAAGGCTACGTAGGAGATGGTGCCGCCGTAGGCGAGCCCGCGCAGCGCGGACTGCAGCGCATCGGCAAAACCACTGGTTTCGATGATCACGTCCGCGCCCTGCTTGCCGGTCAGCTTTTTGATTTCCAGGCCGACATCGGTGCCGATTGGGTTCAGGCAGTGGTCCGCGCCGTGACGACGGGCGATCTCGCAGCGGTGTTCGATTGGATCAACGCCGATAACCACTGACGCACCGGCTTTTTTAGCCAGCTGAATCGCAATCTGCCCGATTGCTCCCAGACCGACCACGACGACAAAGTCGCCCACGCGGACGTTGGCATCACGCACGCCGCTCATGGCGAACTGCGCCGGATCGTAGCAGACGGCGTTCTTCCAGGACGCGCCCTGCGGCATTTTACGCAGCTTATAGTTGTTCACCGCGTTGACGATGACCGTTTCCTGCAACGGGCCGTAGCAGCAGACAAGATCGCCGATCTGGTAATCCGTCACGTCCGCACCGCATTCAATAATGTCGCCAACAACCATGTTACCCAGCTGGAACTTACCGAACTCAATACCGCGCGCTGCGCCCTCTTCACGCGGCGTGAACATCTGCCACTCCGCGTTGAATTCTTCATCAATAAACGGGCTGGCGGCGCGGAAATCCACCACTTCTGTACCGTGTTTTGGCGCGCCAAAACGGGCGCGAATTTTTACTTCATGGACTGCAACCGGACGATCTTCATATTCCACCAGCGCCGCCACGCGTGGCGCTGTCGCAACTAATTTTTTCATGACTGACTCCTTGTTAATATTGGCCGCCTCAGCCCTTCACGCCACCGGCGGTCAAACCACTTTTAATAAACCGTTCAGACAGGGCGTACATGATGACCACCGGAAGCGCCGTCACCAGCGATGCCGCCATCATGCGACCCCAGATATAATCTGGCGTGCTAAAGAGCGTGTTCAGCCCGACCGGCAAGGTGAAATTGCCAGAGCTGGACAGGAAAATTGACGCAAACAGGTAGTCGTTCCACGCCACCATAAAGCAGTAGACAAACACCGATACGAGTCCTGAGATCGCAAGCGGGACGGTGATGCGAAAGATGATTTGCAGGCGGTTGAGGCCGTCCATCATCGCGGCTTCTTCGATTTCGTCCGGGATGGTGTCGAAATAGCTGCGCAGCATGAACACCGCTGTCGGCAATGTCTGGGTCACCATGGTGACGATCAGCGCCAGCTCGGTGTCGTAGATCCCGAGGGCGGTGATGATTTTGAACAGCGGCACCACCAGCAAGATCCCTGAGAACATATATACGGTGTAGAAGCTTGCATTGATCGTCGTGCGTCCTTTAAAACGCAGTTTGGACAAGGCATAAGCACCCAGCGTGCCGAGAAATAGGGCAATCACCGAGGAGGTCAGCGATACCACCATGCTGTTTTTGAAGTAATCCACAAACGGGAAGATCAGCGGGTTAAAGATGTCGATGTAATGCTGCAGCGTCCACTCCTGGGGCAGAATGGTCGGATGGAGCGAGATTGCCTCTTTCGCACTCTTAAACGACGTCATTAGCATCACGAAGAACGGGAACAGCGTGATAACCAGAAACACCGCCAGCCCCAGATAAAAACCAATACGGCTCAGTACGCGTTTATTTGTTGCCATTGAGGTTTACCCTTTTTCTGGTCAGCAGAATCACCGCGAAGATGATCACGAACAGCACGACGGAGATCGCCGCAGCTTTACCCAGGTCATTGAAAGCGAATGCGGTTTTGTAGAGGTAGACGCCCAAAATATCGACCTTAGTAGTCAACAGGTAGACATCCGCAAACATGTAGAACATCCAGATAGTGCGGAGCGTCACCACCGTTGCCAGCACCGGCATAATCGCGGGCAGCGTAACGATTCGAAAACGCTGCCAGGCATTCGCGCCGTCCATTTCCGCCGCTTCATACAGGGATTTATCAATGGTCTGTAAAATCGCCAGGAATGAGATAAACGCGTACGGGAAGTAACGCCAGATGGCGAACAGCACCACCAGTACAAAACTGCTGCCAGGATTGTCGAACCACAGGGGCGTCTGGTCATAAAGATGCAGCAGGTCAACGCCCAGATAGTTCACGATGCCGTAGCCGTTGTTGAACATGTATTTCCATGCAAACACCAGCGAAATGGACGGGGTGACGTAGGATAAAATCACCAGTGAACGTGCCGTTTTCCGCAGACGAAACTCCCGGTTAAAGAAGATGGCGACGGCAAGCCCCAGCCCGGTACTGCCGAGCACGACTAGCGCGGTGTACCAGAACGTCATCCACAGCGAGTGCCAGAAGGCGGCATCGCTGAGGATGCGAATGTAATTATCCAGCCCGACAAACACAGCGCTAATGCGCGGGTTAAGCGGCAGTCGTAAGAAACTGATTTCAATATTGGAAATCATTGGCCAGGCCACCAGGCCCCCCAGCAAAATCAGGCTGGGGGCCAACAGCAGCATGGCGAAAGGCATATCTGAACGACCAGAAAACAACGTCTTCATAATTTCCTTCCGCAGAGCGCTCCTATCGTTGTGAAATAAGATCAGTCAGTCGCTTCTGGCTGCTGCTTAACGTTGTATTAAGGTCCTTCTGCCCCACCGTGACGTTATGCACCATGGAACTGATAATGCCGGAGCCCGTTACATCGCCCATGCGGGTGAAGTTTTTATCCCCAACCGCGCCAAATACCTGCACGTTCGGGAACTGCGCAATCAGTTCATAAGGCAGTTGCCCAAACGCTTTAATCACGTCGTTGTTTTTCCAGGCATCGGTGCCCACCACTAGCTTGTTCACCGGCAGTGCCGCGCCAGGCGACATCATGACCCAGTCCGTCGCGTTTTGAGCCTGTTCCATCCAGGTCACAAACTTCTCGGCCGCTTCGGTCTCCTCTTCAGTTTGTCCGGTGGTGATCGTCAGGGAGGTGATCATGCCGTACACCGCCGATGACTTTTCAGTCGGGACAACGAAGCCCAGGTTAGAGGGGTTTCCGTCCTTGTAGACGGCAGGCAGGATGTAGGTGGAGTAAACCGCCATAGGCGCTGAACCGTTCATGAAGGCGTCTTTGATCTCCATGACATCGTTTGAACCCGGCATGGTGGTCGCGGCCAGCGCTTTATAAAACGCCAGGGCTTTTGCCATTTCCGGGGTATCGATATCGACGTTCCCTTTGGCATCAAACACGTTTGCGCCGCCGGAAAGCGCAAACTGAGAGAACGACTGCTCGGTCATCACGCTTTCAGCTGTCGGCAGCGCGATGCCGTAATGCTTTTTAGCCGGGTCGTTAAGGCGCTGGCTGGCTTGCAGTAGCTGTTCCCAGTTATGTGGCTCCTGAATGCCCGCCGCGGCCAGCACATCTTTGTGATACCAGACGCCGGAAAGCCAGGCGCTGACCGGCACGCCCGTCCAGGCTGAACCGTCTTCCGTACGAACAACACGCAAGATGCCGTCATAGAAAGTGTTTTCGCCCACCGCTTTAATGGCTTCGCCGATAGCTTTGCGATCCAGCAGCTGTTCCTTGTCCATTACTTTTGCGTAGTCATGGCTGACCTCAATCACTTCAGGCAGCGCGCCGGTTCTCGCCAGCGTAATCACCTTGGTGTTGTAGGCATCCTCTTCCACCGGTACCTGTTTTACCGTGATGCCAGGATTCTCTTTCTCGAACTTTTCGATCAGCTTCGTGATAACCGCCTGACGCTCCTGCTCGACTGATGAGTGCATAAACTCAATAGTGACAGCGGACTTTTTGTCATCCTTACAGCCTGATAACAAAGCGCACGAAACCAGTGCTGAAATCAGCACAATTCTGGGCATTTTCATTTTTAAGGTCCTTTTTAGTTTTCTTTAATCCACAACACCTGCCATGGATGTAGGGTCAGCGTTTTATCTGTAATAACTTCTCCTGAAATCAAATCCGTTCCGGATTGAATATCGGAACCCACCGTTTGAATGCCATCACTGAAATTAAACAGCGCCGTTATTTTCTCGCCACAATCCGCCACGCGAACGATTTTTAAAACATGTTCACCTGACGCACTAAAATAAGCCTGACTGTCAGGGTGGAATGCTTTTTCCGCACGTCGCAGCGCGATTAACTGGCTTAACGCACAATAGACCTGATAACGCAGACTGCTTTTATCTTCAAGCGCACTATCAATTTGTCCTGCGGTATATTTCTCGCGATTTATCGCACGGTTATATCCCAGGCGTTTAACACCTGCATAATCATTACGGGAGCCGAGAATACTCTGGATATAAACAGCAGGCACGCCGGGGAAGCTTAAGAGGACGGCATGCGCCAGAATAAACCGGGCAATGCGTTCGCTATCATGACTTTCTCGCGTACTCAAAGCATCCAGATAGGTCACATTAATTTCATACGGGCTTCGTGTGCCATCCGGGTTATTTTTCCAGTTAACCAACGCACCTTCAGCCTGAAGTTTTTCCACAAGCGAGAGGATTTCCGACTCGGGTAAAATTCCGCGTAACGGATTCAGACCAATCCCGTCATGCGAGGCCAGGAAGTTAAACCAGGTCGTTTTCGTGGAAGGCAACGTCAGCGACGTCGCCCACTGGCTCAGCGTACGGACGTCCTGAGAATGCACCGCGTGCAGCACCAGCGGCGGCAAAGAGAATTGATAAACCATCTGCGCTTCATTTTCACCGTCACCGAAGTAAGCAACGTTATCTTTATGCGGAACATTCGTCTCGGTGATAATCACCGTGCCCGGGGCGACAGCCTCGGTAATGGCGCGGAAAAGCTGGATGAGCTGATGGGTTTGCTTAAGATGAATGCAGGTTGTTCCGGGTATTTTCCACATGAAGCCCACAGCATCCAGACGAATGTATCGCGCCCCTTCAATCAGGTAATGCAGCAGCACGTCGACCATCGCAATCAGTACCTGCGGGGAGGCGAAGTTGAGATCAACCTGGTCCTCGCTGAAGGTAGTCCACAGGTATCGCACGCTGCCATCATGCAGTGTGAAAGGCGTAAGAAGCGGTAAGGCACGCGGACGCGTCACCGCGGATAAATCTGTATCAGGATCGACAGAAATAAAGAAATCGTCATACCCTGGCGTTTGCTTCAGGTAATTAGCGAACCATTTGCTTTTGGCTGACATATGGTTGCATACGAAATCAAACATTAAACTGGCTGACTGTTTTAATTCGGCAACGTCTCGCCATGTTCCGGTTTCAGGTGCAACCTCATGATAATCACTAACAGAAAATCCGTCGTCAGAAGACCATGGATAAAAAGGCAAAAGATGGACATGAGAAAAAGAACGAGAAAGCCATTTGTTATAAAAACGTGTAAAAACAGGGAGTGCTTTCTCCCCTTTCGCTGAAAACTGGTCGGCATAGGTTATCAGAACGACATCTTTTTCATCCCAGCCCATTTTACGTTTTTCTGTAATAACAGAGGCGGCCTTTCCGATATTTTCCAGCAGCACATTTAAATGGGCTTCAGAAAACGTTCCCCCGTAAACAAGATTAATGAGTTCTTTAATTTTTGGATTCATTTCATTTTCCATGGTAGCGGTCCCACGAAGTGGCAATCTACTCCCATGAAAAATATCTGTCAACGGACCGGGGAGGTGAAAAAGGTGATTGCAAAGCAGCTCAGCACAATATTGTGAGCTGCCGCAAAGAAAGAACGGGTAAAGAGGAAATGCGGTGAGCTATCGCCAGTCCCTCGCCCGTCAGGGAAAGGACTAGCGCCAGCGGGAATTATTGGGATAAGTAGCGGCGAGAAAGCCGTTTTGCCACCTTTTGCAACAGCGGTTCGAGCGCCACGGCCAGCACCATTCTGATCGGCTTGCGGGCAACGGATTTGATCGCCCAGCCCGCCACGCCTGCCGGGCCGAACCGTAACGCGGTCAGCAGGACCAGTTTACCTGCGATTTTCAGGCCGGGTTTTACCTTCTGACCGGCCTGTTGCCAGTGTTGTTTCATCTCATCTCTCTCTTAAAGCTGACGAAAACGACTTCTCAGCGTAAAGGTATCCGACGTGACATAGCGTTCCATTTCCCGTAACCGCTTCTCACCGGCGGCGAGTTGCGCATCAACCGCATTGAGAAGATCGCTGCTGGTTGGGGCCCCCTCCGCAGCCAGCTCTCCTTCCGGCATCGGGTCAAGAACAAACGACAGCACGATATAAGCTACCAGGGTGATAAATGCCAGACCAAAGAAAATCGACAGCACCGTCACCACGCGTACCAGCTTAACCGGGACGTCAAGATAATGAGCCAGCCCGGCACAGACGCCGCGCACCATGCCCTGCTGTGGAATTCGCCACAGCTTTTTGTTCAGATTCAGTCCAGACATTAACGGTCCCTCCAGTTTGGATGTTCAGCATCCAGGATGGCTTCCAGCGCCTGAATGCGTTCGCGCATTTTGTTCGCCTCATCGGAGAGCTGTACCAGACGCTGTTGTTCACTCTGGGAAAGTTCGCCCCGTGAAGAACGGTTGCTATAGTGCAGCCACAGCCAAATCGGCAAAACGAACAGCACGAAAATTGTCAGGGGAATGGCCAGAAAAAGCGCGCTCATGTGTACTCCTTGTCTTACGATGCGGCACGTTCAGGTGCCGCAGGAATTATTATTGGTTGTCTTGCTTCATTTTGGCTTTCAGTGCCGCCAGCTGCTCGCTGATTTCATCATCAGCCTTCAGGTCGGCGAACTGTTGATCCAGCGACTTCTGCTTACCGATGCCGTGGCTTTCGGCTTCGGCTTCCATCTGATCGATCCGACGTTCAAACGATTCAAAACGGGCCATCGCTTCATCCAGCTTACCGCTGTCCAGCTGACGACGCACGTCGCGGGAGGAGCTCGCAGCCTGGTGACGCAGGGTCAGCGCCTGCTGACGCGCACGGGTCTCGCTCAGCTTGTTTTCCAGCTCGCCAATCTCTTTCTTCATACGGGTGAGCGTGTCGTCCACCAGCGTCACTTCATGCTCAAGCGTCGCGACCATATCAGCCAGCTTCTGTTTTTCGATCAGCGCCGCACGGGCCAGATCTTCTTTGTCTTTGCGCAGCGCCAGTTCCGCTTTTTCCTGCCATTCGTTCAGCTGAGCGGTAGCCTGTTCAATGCGACGCGTAAGCTGTTTTTTCTCCGCCAGCGCGCGGGCGGAGGTTGAACGCACTTCAACCAGCGTGTCTTCCATCTCCTGAATCATCAGACGCACCAGCTTCTGCGGATCTTCCGCTTTCTCAAGCAGTGAGTTGATGTTGGCATTCACGATGTCGGCAAAACGAGAAAAAATACCCATAATCTAATCCTCATAGTTCTGTTATCGGGCTATGCCCTGCTGTACTGATAATACAAACATCATGCCAACTTTTTATCTTATTGATTTAACTGAGCATGATTGATTTTTATGCAATGAAGGATTACTCTTTCCTGGTGAATATCGCTAAGGAGTGGTTAATTTCATCATGCCTGGATACAAAGACAATTTACTCGGCGAAGCAAACAGCTTTCTCGAAGTGCTGGAACAGGTCTCTCGCCTTGCGCCGCTTAACAAACCGGTGCTAATCATCGGCGAGCGCGGTACGGGTAAGGAACTCATCGCCAACCGTCTGCACTATTTATCCGGGCGCTGGGACGGCCCCTTCATTTCCCTGAACTGCGCGGCGCTGAATGAAAACCTGCTCGACACCGAGCTCTTCGGCCATGAAGCGGGTGCATTTACCGGTGCCCAGAAACGCCATCCAGGACGATTTGAGCGCGCCGACGGCGGTACGCTGTTTCTGGATGAACTGGCCACCGCGCCCATGCTGGTGCAGGAAAAACTGCTGCGCGTGATTGAGTACGGCGAGCTGGAGCGCGTCGGCGGTAGCCAGCCGCTGCAGGTGAACGTGCGCCTGGTGTGCGCCACTAACGCCAACCTGCCGGAGATGGTGGCGGAGGAGAAATTCCGCGCCGACCTGCTCGACCGCCTGGCCTTTGACGTCGTTCAGCTTCCTCCGCTGCGCGAGCGCAAAAGCGACATCATGCTGTTGGCAGACCAGTTTGCGATTCAGATGTGCCGCGAGCTCGGACTGCCGCTCTTCCCCGGCTTCAGCGATTATGCTCGGGAGACGCTGCTGGCTTACCACTGGCCGGGAAATATCCGCGAGCTAAAAAACGTCGTGGAGCGTTCCGTCTATCGCCACGGCAGCAGCGAGACCGAGCTGGACAACATCATTATCGATCCTTTTCAGCGCAGCGCGACGCCGCTGCCGGCACCAGCGTCTTCAGGCGATCTCCCCTCTCTGCCTCTCGATTTACGCCAGTTCCAGCACGACCAGGAGAAACAGCTGCTGGAGCACAGCCTTAAGACGGCGAAATATAACCAGAAACGGGCGGCTGAACTGCTGGGTCTGACCTACCATCAGTTAAGAGCGTTGCTTAAAAAGCATCAAATGCGCTGACAATATCAGCACTTACCATAGACATTTTTACGAAGCAGGCGTAAGTGCGATACACTTTGCAGATCGAACCTAAAAACCTTAAAAATTATGCGTCTGGTTTTATCGTCCTTTTTTGCACTTGGTCTGTTTAGCAGCCTGGCCTTTGCCGCGCCCGGGCAAACGCCGCAGCCTGACATTCGTGACAGCGGCTTCGTCTATTGCGTAAGCGGCCAGGTGGATACCTTCAACCCGCAAAAAGCGGGCAGCGGCCTGATTGTGGATACCCTTGCCGCGCAGCTTTACGATCGTCTGCTTGACGTCGACCCGTACACCTACCGTCTGGTGCCCGAGCTTGCGGAAAGCTGGGAAGTGCTGGATAACGGGGCAACCTACCGTTTTCACCTGCGCGATGATGTCGCGTTCCAGCGCACGCCGTGGTTTACCCCCTCGCGCAAGCTGAATGCGGATGACGTGGTCTTTACCTTCCAGCGTATCTTCAACCGCAACCACCCGTGGCATAACGTTAACGGCAGCAACTTCCCTTATTTCGACAGCCTGCAGTTTGCCGACACCGTGAAAAGCGTGCGTAAGCTGGACAACCGTACGGTTGAGTTCACGCTGACGCGCCCGGATGCCTCCTTCCTCTGGCACCTGGCGACCCACTATGCATCCGTCATGTCGGCCGAATACGCGGCTCAACTGACGAAGAAAGATCGTCAGGAACTGCTCGATCGCCAGCCGGTCGGCACCGGTCCGTTCCAGCTGGCCGAATATCGCGCCGGACAGTATATTCGTCTGCAACGCCATGAACACTTCTGGCGCGGTACGCCGCTGATGCCGCAGGTGGTGGTCGATTTGGGTTCTGGCGGGACCGGGCGTCTGTCGAAACTGCTCACCGGGGAATGCGACGTGCTTGCCTGGCCCGCGGCCAGCCAGCTCACGATTTTGCGCGACGATCCGCGCCTGCGCCTGACGTTACGCCCGGGGATGAACATCGCGTATCTGGCCTTTAACACCGATAAGCCACCGTTGAATAACCCTGCAGTTCGACACGCTCTGGCGCTGGCGATTAACAACCAGCGCCTGATGCAGTCGATCTACTACGGCACGGCGGAAACCGCCGCCTCAATTTTACCGCGCGCCTCGTGGGCCTACGACGGTGAGGCTAAAATTACGGAATACAATCCGGCAAAAGCGCGTGAACAGCTGAAAGCGCTGGGGGCGGAAAACCTGACGCTGCAGCTTTGGGTGCCAACCAGTTCCCAGGCGTGGAACCCGAGCCCGCTCAAGACCGCCGAACTGCTGCAGGCGGATATGGCGCAGGTGGGCGTCAAAGTGATCATCGTACCGGTTGAAGGCCGTTTTCAGGAGGCGCGCCTGATGGACATGAATCATGATTTAACCCTGACCGGCTGGGCTACCGACAGTAACGACCCGGACAGCTTCTTCCGGCCGCTGCTAAGCTGTGCGGCGATAAACTCGCAGACCAACTACGCCCACTGGTGTAACCGGGAGTTTGACGCCGTGCTGCAAAAAGCGCTGTCTTCCCAACAGCTGGCCTCGCGCATCGACGCCTATGATGAAGCGCAGAAGATCCTGGCCCAGGAGCTGCCGGTGCTGCCGCTGGCCTCTTCCCTGCGTCTTCAGGCCTATCGTTATGATATTAAGGGCCTGGTGCTGAGCCCGTTCGGCAACGCCTCGTTCGCCGGCGTATCGCGTGAAAAAGACCAAGAGGTGAAAAAACCATGATTATTTTTACCTTGCGTCGTCTCCTTTTGCTGCTGGTGACGCTCTTTTTCCTGAACTTTGTCGGCTTCAGCCTGAGCTATTTCACGCCCCACGCCCCGCTCCAGGGGTCGTCGCTGTGGGATGCCTGGCTGTTCTGGTTTAACGGGCTGCTGCACTGGGATTTCGGCGTATCCAGCATTAACGGGCAGCTTATTTCCGATCAGCTGAAAGAGGTTTTCCCGGCCACGATGGAGCTGTGCATTCTGGCCTTCGGTTTTGCCCTGATGGTCGGGATCCCCGTGGGCATGCTGGCCGGGATTTATCGCAACAAATGGCAGGATAAGTTTATCAGCGCCCTCGCCCTGCTCGGCTTCTCCATCCCGGTCTTCTGGCTGGCGCTGCTGCTGACGCTTTTCTTCTCGCTGACGATGGGCTGGCTTCCGGTTTCTGGCCGTTTTGATCTGCTCTATACGGTTAAAACGGTGACGGGATTTGCCATCATTGACGCGTGGCTGTCCGATTCCGTATGGCGCCACGAGATGATCGTCAGCGCCCTGCGCCATATGGTATTGCCGGTGCTGACGCTGGCGGTTGCGCCAACAACCGAAGTGATCCGCCTGATGCGCCTGAGCACCATCGAGGTGTTTGACCAGAACTATGTCAAAGCCGCCGCCACGCGCGGACTGTCGCGCCTGACCATACTGCGCCGCAACGTCCTGCACAACGCGCTGCCGCCGGTTATTCCGCGCCTGGGATTACAGTTTTCCACCATGCTGACGCTGGCCATGATCACCGAGATGGTCTTTAGCTGGCCAGGCCTGGGGCGATGGCTGATTAACGCCATTCGCCAGCAGGATTATGCCGCTATTTCTGCGGGTGTGATGGTGATTGGTTCGCTGGTCATTATTGTTAACGTGTTGTCCGATATTCTGGGTGCCATGGCTAACCCATTGAAGCATAAGGAATGGTATGCCTTACGATAACGTATACAGTGAAAAGCGCACGCCCGGCGTGCTGCGTACCGTGTGGCGTAAATTCTATGGTGACACCACGGCAATGATCGGCCTTTATGGCTGCGCCGGTCTGGTGTTGCTGTGCGTCTTTGGCTCGTGGTTTGCGCCGTACGGCATTGACCAGCAGTTCCTCGGCTATCAGCTGCTGCCGCCGTCCTGGTCGCGCTACGGAGAGGTCTCCTTCTTCCTGGGAACGGACGACCTCGGACGTGACGTGCTGAGCCGCCTGCTGAGCGGTGCGGCCCCGACGGTGGGCGGCGCGTTTGTGGTGACGCTCGCGGCCACGATCTGCGGGCTGGCGCTCGGTATTTTTGCGGGCTCCACGCATGGCCTGCGCTCGGCGGTGCTTAACCATATTCTGGATACGCTGCTGTCAATTCCGTCCCTGCTGCTGGCGATCGTTGTGGTTGCCTTTGCCGGTCCGCACCTGTCGCATGCCATGTTCGCCGTCTGGCTGGCTATCCTGCCCCGCATCGTGCGCTCGGTTTACAGCATGGTGCATGATGAGCTGGAAAAAGAGTATGTCGTCGCCGCGCGTCTGGACGGCGCGACGACCTTCAACATTCTGTGGTTTGCCGTGCTGCCTAACATCGCCTCAGGGCTGGTCACCGAGATCACCCGCGCCCTGTCGATGGCGATCCTGGACATCGCGGCGCTCGGCTTCCTTGACCTCGGCGCGCAGCTGCCGTCGCCCGAATGGGGGGCGATGCTTGGCGACGCGCTGGAGTTAATTTACGTAGCGCCGTGGACGGTCATGCTGCCGGGTGCGGCCATTATGGTAAGCGTGCTGCTGATCAACCTGCTGGGCGACGGTATTCGCCGTGCAATTAACGCGGGGGTGCAATAATGCCGCTTCTTGATATCCGCAACCTCACCATTGAATTCAAAACCGGTGAAGGCTGGGTTAAAGCCGTCGATCGCATCAGTATCACCCTCGCGGAGGGTGAAATTCGCGGGCTGGTGGGGGAATCCGGCTCAGGAAAAAGCCTGATTGCCAAAGCTATCTGCGGCGTGGCGAAAGACAACTGGCGCGTGACCGCAGACCGTATGCGGTTTGATGATATCGACCTGCTGCGCCTCTCCCCCCGCGAGCGGCGTAAGCTGGTCGGGCACAACGTCTCGATGATTTTCCAGGAGCCGCAGTCCTGTCTCGACCCTTCCGAACGCGTGGGTAAACAGCTGATGCAGAACATTCCCGGCTGGACCTACAAAGGCCGCTGGTGGCAACGCGTTGGCTGGCGCAAGCGTCGCGCCATCGAGCTTTTACACCGCGTCGGGATCAAAGACCACAAAGATGCGATGCGCAGCTTCCCTTACGAGCTGACCGACGGCGAATGTCAGAAAGTGATGATTGCCATCGCGCTGGCCAATCAGCCGCGCCTGCTGATTGCGGATGAACCAACGAACGCGATGGAACCCACCACGCAGGCGCAAATTTTCCGCCTGCTGTCGCGTCTCAACCAGAACAACAACACCACTATTTTGCTGATCAGCCATGACCTGCAAATGCTCAGCAAATGGGCGGATAAAATTGACGTGATGTACTGCGGGCAAACGGTCGAAACCGCGCCGAGTGAAGATCTGATCACCGCGCCGCACCACCCGTATACGCAGGCGCTTATCCGCGCTATTCCGGATTTTGGCAGCGCGATGCCGCATAAAAGCCGCCTGAATACCCTGCCGGGGGCGATTCCACTGCTGGAATCTTTGCCGATAGGCTGTCGTCTGGGGCCGCGTTGCCCTTATGCTCAGCGTAAATGTATCGAGACGCCACGCCTGACCGGGGCAAAAAATCATCTTTACGCCTGTCATTTCCCGCTGAACATGGAGAAAGAGTGAAATGGTCGAAACCTTACTGGAAGTGCGTAACCTGAGTAAGACCTTTCGCTACCGCACGGGGCTGTTTCATCGTCAAACCGTCGACGCGGTGAAGCCGCTGAGCTTTACGCTGCGTGAAAAACAGACCCTGGCGATCATCGGCGAGAACGGTTCCGGGAAATCCACCCTGGCGAAAATGCTCGCCGGCATGGTTGAACCGACTGCAGGCGAAGTGTTGATTGACGATCATCCTCTTACGTTCGGCGATTACTCTTTCCGCAGCCAGCGCATCCGCATGATCTTTCAGGATCCGTCTACCTCGCTTAACCCACGCCAGCGCATTTCGCAGATCCTCGATTTTCCGCTGCGTCTGAACACCGACCTGGAGCCGGAGGCACGCCGTAAGCGCGTATTCGAAACCCTGCGTATGGTTGGGCTGTTACCGGACCACGAAAGCTACTACCCGCACATGCTGGCCCCCGGTCAGAAACAGCGTCTGGGTCTGGCGCGTGCGTTGATTTTGCGGCCAAAAGTGATCGTTGCGGATGAAGCGCTTGCCTCGCTGGATATGTCGATGCGCTCGCAGCTGATTAACCTGATGCTGGAATTGCAGGAAAAACAGGGGATCTCGTATATCTACGTTACCCAGCATCTGGGAATGATGAAGCACATCAGCGATCAGGTGATGGTCATGCACCAGGGTGAAGTGGTTGAGCGCGGCAGCACCGCGGATGTGATGGCCTCCCCGCTTCATGAGCTGACGAAACGACTGATTGCGGGTCACTTTGGTGAAGCATTGACCGCCGATGCATGGAGAAAGGACCGCTAAGCGCGACGGCAAACAAAAATCGTCCCACTAAATTAGGGATTAAATAGACTTCATTCGCTATTTAATCCTTAACTCTTTCGTCTCCATCCCTGCTCCATATTTTATGCAATATCAATCAACAGTTCTTCTCCAGAATACCGGGACATTACGGAGGAGAAGAAATGAACACCACTACCTATGTTCTAAAATATACCGAGTATCTCATCAGAAAATGCCGTTCTTTTTTAATGACGGACCTGCACTTTCATACTATCAGGCTAAAGAAAATATCCGGGCAAAGCCCTGACATTCAATCCCCCACTACGCTGAGTGAAAAAATATGCCATCGTCTGGTCTATGACCATAATAACTTCTACACCATGCTTGCCGATAAACTCGCCGTTCGGGCCTACGTTTCCTCCAGAACAACGCGCGTGAAAACGGTGCCATTAATTGGCGTGTATACCCGGGCGTCGCAGATTGATTTTTCAGTACTCCCTGACAAATTCGTCCTTAAGTGCAATCATGACAGCGGCAGCACAATAATATGTTCAAACAAAGCGCAATTTAACGTCAGGGATGCGTGTAAAAAACTGAGTCTCGCGTTAAAGAAAAATCTCTACTACACCACGCGCGAATGGCAGTACAAAAATATTACGCCCAGTATACTCTGCGAGCCGTTTGTCGATCTCTTCGATGATGCTGACAAAAACACAACGCCGGAAATGCTGAGGATCCATTGCTTTCATGGCGTTGCGCACTATGTTGAAGCGGATTTTACGGATAATAACGGCCAGGGTTTTATCAACGTTTACGACAGGCACTGGAACTTACAACCCTTCCAGATGGAATATCCGAATACACCGTTAGCGCCGGGCGAACCGGTCTTGTTCCGAGAGGCGTTGCTGGCATGCCAGGAGCTGGCGGATGGCATTGACTACTGCCGCGTTGACCTTATGCTAAAAAAAGATGAAATCTATTTCAGTGAAATAACCTTAAGCCCGAGACGCGGTAAACTCTCGATTACCCCGCAGGAATGGGATGCTAAGCTAGGAAAAATATGGCATTTATCGCCGGCAGGCACATTTGACCTGCCGCTCACGCTCACGAGTCGGGCCAGGTGAGCTTAAATATCGAGTGGTTTTGCTTCGATAAGGTATAGGTAACATCGCCACCATGCGCCAGCATGATGGCTTTTACCACCGACAAGCCCAAACCACAGCCTTCCGGGTTCAACTCTCTGGCACCATTATCGCGCTGAAAGGGCTGAAATAAGAAATCATGAAACTCCCCTGGAATACCAGGTCCCCCGTCCTGAATAAGGATATAATTGCCTTTATCAGAAACGCCATTTTTCACGATGAGTGTGCGCGAGGTTGAATAGTGTAAGGCATTATCAAACAAAACGGTCAGACACTGATTGATGCGTAATGGATCGAATACGCATTGCTGATCCCTTAGTTCTGTTTTGATGGTAAATGCCTTACGGTTGAACTCGGGCATGAAGGTATCGAGCGCATTCTGTATTTCCCCTTTAAGATCCGTTCTGGACTGGCATAACGAGTATCCCGCCCCGCCATCCGAACTGATAACCCGGAGATCTTCAATCAGACGGGTTAACCCTTCCGTCTGTTTGAGAAGGTTATTAAACAGAACCGGGTCCGGGGTAAAAACACCGTCAACCAGCCCCTGAAGCCGTCCACGTAAGATCGTGACCGGGGTTCTCAGCTCGTGCGCAATAGCAGCATTCCAGGATTTCCTCTGTATATCCAGCGTCTGTAATTTTTCCGCCATTTCATTGAAATCCGTCACCAGGTGATTGATCTCACCCAGCCGGGAGCTGGCGCAGAATGCCCGTGCGTCAAGATCGCCCTGTGAAATCTTTTTCAGGCTGGATGCTACCGCGTTTAGCGGGGTGAGTATTCGCGATGAAAGTTTGACCGTGAAAAAGAGTGCGGTAATCAGACTGATCGTCGTCGCGGTCCCAATCCACACCCAGTCCCACATCGTCATCTGCTCGTCATCGCCCGCAGCAGGACCGCCCGGGAGGTGATCCAGAATAAAGGAGTAAAAAAACCAGGAGCCCAGTATGGCGATGGCAATTATCGTAAACGTCAGCAACAGCATATACGTTAAGATCTGACGACTCAGGACAGACTCTTTGTTCATTTCTTTTCCCCAAGCCGGTAACCCAAGCCTCTTATGCTCTCGGGAACGCCATAAAGGCCAGCAAGTTCCAGTTTTTTACGTAACTTGCTCATATGGCTGTCGACCGTTCTGTCGAGCGTATCACCTTCCGGCAGGCACGCGTTGAGCAACTCTTCGCGGGAACAGACCTTTCGCGGATATCGTACCAGCCAAGTGAGCAACTTAAATTCGGTCGTCGTTAATACCGGGGAGATAACCTCTTCGCCCACGGTGACTTCCACGTAGAAGTCATCCGGATAGACCGTAATAAAGGGCGTTCTGAGCGGCAGGGAACCCGCCTGCTGAAGCGCGGGTTTTGTCCTGCGCAGCACCGCCTCAACCCGTGCGACAACTTCAGAGGGGTTGAAGGGTTTGATCACGTAATCATCCGCGCCGAGCCTCAGACCCATGAGCTTATCGACATCCTGATCGAGAGCGGAAACCATAATGACGGGCACAGAACTTTCCTGACGGAGCGTGGTAAGTACGCTCCAGCCGTCACATACGGGCAGATGAATATCCAGCAAGATGAGATCCGGTTTATGCAGGCGATTGAGGGTTATCGCCTGCTCGCCCTGCCTGGCCCTGAGCGTTTTCATTCCCGAACGCTCTAAGTAACTCATCAGTATCTCGGCAATTTCGTCTTCATCTTCAACAACAAGGATCAGCGTATTTTTGTGCATGTTATCTCCGCGGGTGAAATCCCTTTAAGCACGCTATCAGATATCTTTAGCACAATAAGACACAGCCTCCGCGAAAAAGTGCCATGGTCACGAGAATTTCCCGGTTGATTTAATTGCCCGGTTATTTCTCCACACAACCTACACATTCAGTCAATAAAGACTCGACAATGTCCGTTCAAAATCGCTATTGAGGCATAAGCCTTTGTGCATTGAGCGTTGCAAATTACCACTGTTTCTTAAAGACTTTATGAAGTTGGCTGAAATAATGAACATGGAACTTTCAAAATATTTCTCCCCGAAAAAACTGGGCATATATTCCCTGTTTCTGCTGCTGTCGTGGGGATTACTTTATACCTGGCTGGTGCTGGTACACAGAATGGATGAGAAAGTCGCCTCGACGCTACCCTCGTCACCCATCATCTATGGCTGTATCGCATTGTCGGTTGTCTCTCTGATAATCCAAAATAAAGCCGGTGCGTTGACTGAGCTGCTTGTCATCGCCTTCTGGCTAATAGTAATTTTTCTTTATCTCATTATTACGTTCACCGTGTTGTTAAACACAATGCCCGACATCGAGGATCTGGTCTTTTACTACGAGTGTTATTTAATCATTTTTTTTGGTGGAGCCCCGCTGTACCTCATTATGAGAATGATTTGAGCCACCGCTCCACACATCCTCCACAAACCGCCCATTTCCGCTAAACAGGCGCGCGGTAGGCTCTCCATCACACTATTTTGCACAAAAATAATTCACTAAAAAAAGTCTGACACGATTTGCCCATAATGATGAACCGTAATAATAATCTTAGTCCTTCTGAGCCTGCCGGAGTGATGCACTCGCTTAAAAAACTCGCGATACAGCACCGGAAAAAATTGGTTGTCACTTTCTTCCTGGTGGTGGCCGAAAACGTAACGTTTCTACTTTACCCCGTTCTGGCAGGTATCGCGATAAATGCCATCCTCGCAGGGAAGACGCTTAACGCCGCGCTATATGGCCTGATGGTGCTTTGTATGTGGTTCATCGGCGCGGCCAGACGAAGCGTCGATACCCGCACGTTTGCACGCATTTATGCCGGCCTCGCGGTATCCGTCGTTCTGGCACAGCGCAAGTATCAGCTAAACCATTCGGCAATCGCCGCCAGGGTAACGCTCTCGCGTGAGTACGTGGATTTCTTTGAAATGCACCTTCCCCTGCTGATTACATCGCTGAGTTCACTGTTTGGCGCCGCAATCATGTTGCTGTTTATTGAATTTTGGGCCGGCGTCATGTGCTTTGCGATTGTATTTGTCCTGCTCGGATTTGTCTCCGGATATGCCCGTAAAAATGAATGGCTATTCATGCGCCTGAATAATCGTCTGGAAAAAGAAGTGGATTATGTTCATAAGGCGAGAACGGCCACTCTTCACCGACATTACTCCACGCTTGCGCGTTTACGTATCGCGTTATCTGACCGCGAGGCGTGGGGATATTTGTGGGTTGGCGTACTTGTTGCCGTGCTTTTTACGCTGACCATCGTCTGGATGACGCGCTCAACCGGCATCACCGCCGGACATATTTATTCCGTGATGACCTACATGTGGATGTTCGCGACAAGCCTCGATGACGCACCGCAGCTTCTAGAGAAGTTTTCTCAGCTCAGGGATATCGGTAAACGCGTATCCACTGATGAAGAAATTCACGTAACTGGACGTTAATTTAATGCCTCATTTTTTTATTGAACGCCCCGTTTTCGCCTGGGTAGTGGCGCTGTTTATCGTGCTGGCAGGACTCCTGTCTATTCCCCGTTTGCCGGTTGCGCAGTATCCGGCGGTGGCACCGCCGGGGATCATTATTTCCGTCAGTTACCCGGGGGCGAGCCCCGATATCATGAATACGTCGGTGGTATCGTTAATCGAGCGCGAAATCTCTGGGGTCGATAATTTGCTCTATTTCGAATCATCCAGCGACACAACCGGTTCGGCATCAATTACCGTCACGTTTAAACCGGGTACGGACATCAAGCTGGCGCAGATGGACCTGCAGAATCAGATTAAGATTGTCGAGCCTCGTCTCCCTCAGGCGGTAAGACAAAACGGTATTAACGTCGAGGCCGCTAATTCCGGGTTTCTGATGATGGTGGGGCTTAAGTCCACGACAGGTCAATTTGAGGAAGCCGACTTAAGCGACTATTTTGCCCGAAACGTCAGTGACGAGCTTCGTCGCGTGCCCGGCGTAGGGAAAGTTCAGCTGTTTGGCGGCGAAAAAGCGCTACGAATCTGGTTGGATCCGATGAAGCTCCACACCTACGGCCTTTCGGTGAGCGATGTGCTTACCGCTGTTGGCCAGCAGAATGCCCTCGTTTCGCCCGGTAAAACGGGAGATGAGCCAGCATCTGAAGGACAAGGGGTAACGTATCCCATCACGGTGAAGGGACAACTCTCCTCGGTAGAGGCGTTCAGGAATATTACTCTGAAGTCTGACGCATCCGGCGCCCGTCTGAAATTGTCCGACATTGCACGCATTGAATCTGGCCTGCAAAGCTACGCTTTCGGTATCCGCGAAAATGGGGTTCCTGCAACGGCAGCGGCTATCCAGCTCTCGCCTGGCGCCAACGCAATGAGTACGGCTTCAGGCGTACGCGCGCGCATCGACGAACTTTCCCAGGTGTTACCCGAAGGAATGGCATTTACGGTTCCCTTCGATACCGCCCCGTTTGTGAAACTTTCTATCATGAAGGTTGTTCAGACATTTGTGGAAGCGATGGTCCTCGTCTTCCTGGTTATGCTGCTTTTTCTGCACAAGATACGCTGCACCCTTATCCCGGCGATTGTTGCCCCCGTTGCACTTCTTGGCACCTTCACGGTAATGCTACTCAGCGGATACTCCATCAATATTCTGACGATGTTCGGCATGGTGCTGGCGATAGGGATTATTGTTGATGATGCCATTGTGGTTGTAGAAAACGTTGAACGACTGATGGAGGAAAAAAGCCTTTCCCCGCGTGACGCTACGCGGCAAGCCATGCAGGAAATCACCCCGGCGATTATCGGGATCACGCTGGTGCTCACTGCCGTCTTTATCCCCATGGGGTTTGCTGAAGGATCCGTCGGGATTATCTACCGACAATTTTGTATTTCCATGGCGGTCTCTATACTGCTTTCCGCGTTTCTTGCCCTGACGCTGACGCCTGCCCTGTGCGCAACGTTACTCAAGCCGCATAAGGCAGGAAAGAGCGGAGGCGGACGGTTCGCGGTCGGGTTTAACGCGCGCTTCCGCTCGCTTACCGCCTGTTACGAAGCCGGGCTGGGTGCCGTTCTGAAGCGAACCGGACGTATGCTGCTCCTGTACGTTGCGCTATGTGCTGCGCTGTTTTTGGGGATGTCTTCCTTACCGTCGTCCTTTCTGCCTGACGAAGATCAGGGCTATTTTATGTCTTCAATCCAGCTGCCTTCTGATGCCACCATGCAGCGTACCCTGAACGTGGTTAAAAAATTTGAAGGGAAAATTGCGGCCCGGCCGGATATTGAAAGCAACATTATGATCCTGGGGTTTGGATTTTCAGGTTCAGGACCGAATTCGGCTATGGCCTTCACCACGCTGAAGGACTGGAAATATCGGCAGGGTTCGACGGCCCAGGATGAAGCCGACCATATACAGGCCAGCATGGCGAACGTCTCTGATGCCGTCACGATGAGCCTGCTCCCGCCGGCCATTTCGGATATGGGCACCTCGTCGGGCTTTACCTGGTACGTGCAGGACAGAGCGGGACTGGGCTACGAGGCTTTAAAGCGAGCTGCCGACGCGCTGGTCCTGCAGGCCAATCAGCGCCCTGAACTGAGTGACGTGTATATAGACGGTCTTCCGGAAGGAACAAGCCTTGCGCTACAGGTGGACAGAGAAAAGGCAGAAGCGATGGGCCTTTCATTTGATGAAATCAACCAGACGCTCTCCGTCACCCTGGGCTCAAATTACGTCAATGACTATACGAACAACGGCCGCGTTCAGCAGGTGATTATTCAGGCCGATGCGCCCTACCGAATGCAGCCTGAGCAGATACTGAAATTATCAGTAAAAAACCGGATGGGTCAGATGGTGCCGGTATCTACATTTGCCACGCTTTCCTGGAACGTTGCGCCGCAGCAGTTGACGCGTTACCAGGGATATTCTGCTATTCGCATTACCGGCAATGCGGCGTCGGGAGAGTCCAGCGGCACCGCAATGAAGGTCATGGAAGGTTTATCCAGGAGCCTGCCTCAGGGTATGGCTGGCGAGTGGGCCGGGAGTTCGCTACAGGAGATAAAATCGGAATCTCAGCTTCCGGGCCTTATCGTCCTGTCGATACTGGTCGTATTTATGGTGCTCGCCGCGCTGTATGAGAGCTGGTCTATCCCATTCGCGGTCATGCTGGTCGTTCCACTGGGTCTTATCGGCGCGGTAGTAGCGGTGTCTGTCGCCGGTATGACGAATGACGTTTTCTTCAAGGTGGGCCTGATTACGCTCATCGGCCTGTCGGCCAAGAACGCCATTCTGATTGTCGAATTTGCCAGGCAGCTCCATCTTCAGGGGCAGCCCCTGCTGGCGGCAACCGTTCATGCCGCCAGCCAGCGCCTGCGCCCCATTCTGATGACATCGTTAGCCTTCACTCTGGGGGTTGTTCCGTTGATGCTGGCCAGCGGTGCGAGCGACAGTACGCAGCATGCCATTGGTACCGGAGTCTTTGGCGGCATGATTAGCGGTACGCTTCTCGCAATCTTCTTCGTACCGGTTTTCTTTATCGTCATCGCGCGTTTCATCGACAACATCAGGAAAGCGTGAATACCTTTGTGGGTTCACGCATCTCTTCAAACTATTGGAGAGTTAATACCATAACTGCGCTTGCTGAAAAGGCACCCGTTGGGATATCACCGATTTTCACCGAGGGATCGCGCACGGGTTCGAATGTTAATTTCTCTGTCTGAGTCCCCGTACTATAGGTTCGGGTATACGTATCCGTTGGGTTGACCAGTTCATCATTCAACGACACAGCCACCGCGAGTCCATTTGCCGATGAGGAAACCATTTCTGTCCCGTCTATATTGATGGCGGTGTATTCAAAACCAATTGTGTAGGTCGCAGAGCCATCCCCCGTACAGGTGATGTTGATATTTTTCTCGGTCCCGGGAAGCGTGCCGGGAACCGCTCCGATTTCAGTTCTGTCCACATCGCCTAATGAAATATTCAGTGTGCTTCCATCGCCAAATGCACACTGAAATGGTGAAGGTAACGGAGTTGATCCTCCCGAACCTTCAGGGCAACTTTGTGGGGTGTTATTAAAAGTAAAGTAATCGCCAAAACGATCTGCAAGCATATAGCAAATATGAATATAATGACCACCGAGTTTTAATTGCGAATGAAATGCCCAGCCGATAACCGATGTACTTAAATCAGATCCCGCATCAATATATGAATCAGCAGTTGTGATTGCCTTATTGTAATTCCCACCAGAGTCAACAACAGCAAGGACAACTCTATAAAAATCACTGCGAGGGACCTGATTCCCCATCCCTATGGTTAACTGGCATCCCGCAATGGCATAATCTTCAGCATTCAAATCCACAAGCGTATCCGGCGTAACAGGACATAGGGTGTTACCTGAACTGTTCTGATGTACTCCCAGAGCACTCCACGAGGCAAAACATGAGAGAGGCAGAAAAAGAAAAGGTAGCACCATTACGAAAATAAACACCAGCATTTCAATAACATATTTAACATTATGCATTCCAATATGTACTCACATTAATGTTGCTGTTTCTGAAAATAGTTCGGCATGTCATCTCACGCCTTCATTTAGCACCACGTCCTGTACTGGTTGTTCGACTTGAACTTCGCACTATTGAATAGTTAATACCATCACTGCGCTAGCTGAAAAGGCACCGGTTGGAATATCACTAACGCTTACCGATGGATTGCGTACTGGTTCAAACTTTAGTGACTCTGACTGCGAACCAACGCCATAAGTCCGTGTGTATGTGCCCGTTGTATTAATTAACTCATCATTGAAGGACATCGCAACTGCTAATCCATTAGCTGATGTCGTAACAAGTTCATCACCTGAAACATCAATCGCAGTATACTGAAAATTAATTGAGTAAGTAGCAGTTCCAGCCCCTGTACACGTCACGTCAAGTTGTTTCTCGACAGCAGGTGTTGAGCCTGGCGCAGTACCAATTTCACTACGTACAACATCCCCTAAAGAAACGTTTAGCGCATTTCCATTATTAAATGAACACTTAAGCATACCGGGTCCGGGTGGTAAATCCGAACTATCTGGTACGACAGTACAACCCATGGGCGTCGAATTAAACTTGTACATTTTTTGAGTGCTAGTATTTCTTAGCGCGTAACAGATATAAGGATATGGAGTACCTGCTCCGTAGAGATTGCCGGTCCAGGCTAGCTGTAAATCTTTCAACTGCACACCGGCATTTATATACTGTGGGTTGTTCACCCATCCTCCTCGAGTGGCATTGCCAATTGTAGGGGTAAAATACCCCACGAGAGAATACTGGCCAGATTCAGGGACTGCATTCCCTTCACCAATATCAAAAGAACAAATAGGTGCAGCAGTCCAGTTGGTATCAATCTTGGAACGAATGTTTTCATCAATTGATGTTGCACAAACAGTTTTTGAATAATACTCATAACCATATGCTCCCGTCCAGGTTGCAAGGCTAGACTGGGACCATAGCCCCATGAACAATATGATAGTAAAAGATACAACTTTAAAGTAACCGTTCAATTGCCTGAGATGCATATTGTTGCCCTTCAAAAAAACTCGGCCATTAACGTTGCTGTTCCTGTAAACGCATCAGCGTGCAGTTCAGAAGCAGGATTTTTTTCAAGCTCTACATCGAGCTTCGGAAGAGCATTAACATCCTCAATACCAAATGGAACATTTAAATCCTGAGGCTCTCCATTATTCATAAACTTCAACCACAACCCCGTCGAGCTTGATTCCATTGCGGCCGAGTCCCCCGAAACTGGGGTTGCCTTGATGGTCATCTGAATGGTATTGCTGCTCGTCGCCCCTGGGCAGTCCAGCGTGTAATTTAACGGCTGAGTTATATGTCCCGTTGCCACCTTGTTAATACTCACGTTACCAAAAGTGATATTAATCACTTCTCCGTTGTTAATCGTACAGGGTTTTCGGTTAATAAGCCTGCCAGTAAAATCAATGGACATGGTATCTCCAGTTTGTGATGCGAGCGCCACGTTCACATGCAAAAGAAACAACACAGACGCAAGTGAAAATAAAAGCAACTTAATACCCCTCATACGAACTCCATTATCAGTGTTGCACTGGCCGTAATAGGTGCACCACCAACCAGGCCGCTTCCGTCACCTATTTGCACCAATTCCACCTGCAGTCCTGGTTGTTGGGAAGCATCCACTGGGAATGCAGCATCAATATCCTGCTCCACGCCATCCACCAGAAGCCTTATTCCTAATTCCTGCCCAGGATTCTTAGCATTAATACTGACGGGTAACAGTTTCTGCCCCTGGTATTCCACAGTCCCTCCCGCCACCGATTTCAGGGTCATTTGAGCACTACCTGCAATGTCACCAGAACAGGTCATCATGGATGACAAAGTTTTTTGATAGGATCCATCAATTTTGGAACTTCCGTTAACGGTCGTAATTTCCACATCACCAAAATCTACCGTCAGCGTCTCACCTTTGTTAAAAGTACAGGAGCCATTTGCTACCACCGTCCCAGTGATATTGATGTTTAGCCTTACAGGATCATCCGCCTTCGCAAAAAATGTAAATGCGAACAATACCGAAGCCACCATGATGTGTAGCCAAAATTTCATTGTATTGCCTCTCATGGATACGCTATTTCGAATGTGGCTGTTGCCGTAAATGCCCCGGCAGTGATGCTGTGAGCGGCAATAGCGGCCGGCTCGGCCTGGACATATCCCTTCAGCGCGATGACATTGTTACCGCTCGTCAAACTGAATACGGGGCTTGGCTTATTCAGCGCCAGCTGCTGTGGGTCTGCGCTATTGGTTTCGATACCGATGGCGATACCCTGCGTATCACCCGCATCTGGCGTTAATAAACCCGGCAAGGCCACGCTCTCACTCCCCTTAAAGGTGACAGTGGCACTGCTGCCCAATGTCGTATCACAGTTAACCAGCGTAATACTGAACGGTTCACCCGGCGTGCGGTTGCTGTTATAGAAAAAGGTGCTTACCAGGTTACCAAAATCAAGTTGAATATCTGATGATGCTTCAGATAGCGTGCAGGGCTCTGAAACCAGCGCACCACTGATTTTGACATTATTATCCCCGGCAAATGCATGAGGTATGAAAATAAGAAAACCCAACAGCCATAAAAAACGCGTCATCAATCGTACTCCAGAGAAAAATTCACCACTGCCTTATAGGGACCCAAAATCAACTGTTCAGGGGTTCTCTCAGGCGTGACGTAAAACACGAGGTCGCTACTACCCGGAGTGAGAAAATGTGGCTTACTGCGTTCCCCTAAATGAATGTCATTCTGCCTGGCATCTGTGATACGTAGACCAATGCCTCGAGCCCCGGTTACCTGCACCAGTTCAGGGTTATAGCTATCAGCAGGAGCCAAAAACGTTAAGGTGGCGATGGGTTGGATAGCATCCCAGGAGCGACTGCCGGTGCGTCTGTCCGTAATTGAGCCCTGCATTCTTACGCAATATTTGAGGTGGAGGACTACAGGTACAGATGCTCCACGGTTACCGACTTTTTTCAGCAGCGATGCAGACACAGTACTGAGTGAAATCTCCTGTGATGCTGACTGCATTTCTAGTATGCATGCCCCCTCAACCATCATTCCTCCAACAATAAAAGGAACATCCCCGCTCACACTCTTTTCACCAGCCAGCGTCGTGGAGCTTACGATCAACAGCAGAGATAACGACATGCATACTTTTTTCATCTGTTTAGCCCGCATGCGCAGATGTAAGATTGCAACTACTGCCACTGCAGCTGAAGACCAGCTTCGGGCGTCCGCCGTAATCATTTATGTAGGTAATAACCGGGTTGTTTCCCAGATTGTGAGTATCACCTTCTAACCGGGCGCTACTTTTAGGGGCGACCAGCAACGGCTTCACGCTTTTAAGCGGCTCACCCTTCAGCGATGGGGCAACCTCAACCACGGAAATGTAATACGGAGTCGGATTATTCACCGTGTAACCTTCTCCCTGGCGCGTCAGCGTCATTTGCTCCTGCCAGGGTTTGCTGTTCTGCTCCACCGCCAGGGATGCCGGACGATAGAAAAGCTTGATGCGGGTTTGCAGCGCAATCTGCAAGGTATTCGGTTTGTCCGTCTTCGGCGGGATTTCACGCAGGTTAAAGAAGAAAAGCGTTTCTTTATCCTGCGCTAACAGATTCATTGCAGGCGTAATCTGAATTTTTATCTGGCTTTTGCTGTTAGGTTCAATACGCTGTACCGGCGGAAGTGCCACCAGTGGATCGCTTATCTTGTTACCCTGAGCATCCTCTACCCACGCTTGTGCCAGATACGGCAGCTCACGGTTTTGGTTAGTCACCCCCAGGCTCACCGATTTATCGCCACCATTAACGACCGCGCGGGTGCGATCCAGCGCAAGTGCAGCATTCGCCTGTTGCGCGATCAAGGTAGTGAATGCCAATGCAAGCAAACAACTATTACGTTTTAACGTATTGCGAATCATGACTCTTTTCTCTTCAACAAATAGGATTATTTGATGCTGTCTGCCGTAGTGCACGGCAACAGCAATTTTTGACTCTCCAGGTCCGGGGGCAGTACTGCCGGGAGGTTAATGTGACACTTTTCTGAACCATCCCAACTCACGCTCATCACCTCACCAGGCTTTATTCCCGTCAGCCAAACGATACCGTCTTCGCTGACCAGCCCGGTCTGTTCCTTATCCTTGTTAGTCACCATGGCGCCGAATGGCGGCACGCTATTATTCGTCAGGCGCAATATCGCCATAGCCTTTTGACCGGCAATAATGCCGAACTTGCGATAGCCGATCGCGCCTTCCGTCAGCGTGCCCTGCACCACTGAACGGCTGGCGTCCACATCATCACCCAGTTCATCCATATCGATATTCATGCTGTTTCGGTAATAGCTACTCACATCTCCGACCACTGCCTTACCAAAAGCATTGGTATGGGTGTTGTTCCCACCTGTTTTAACGGGCACGCCACTTACACCATCGGCGTCCACCATCATGCGCGTGCCACCTGCTACAGACATACGGTGCAGAGCCGCACCGCGCGCTGTTGCCGTCATGCCACCGCGTACTGATAATCCCATCGAACTGTACTTATTGCCCTGCTGCGTCGCTGTGGCCGTTACTTCAGCTGCATCACCATCATGCGTAAGATAGCCGCTCCCCCCTATAACCCCGTTTTGATCGGAGTTGAGGCTTATCTGGTACGAGTTATCCTTGTCGATGCGATCGCTGTAAGATAAGGAATGACTCGCCCCATCCTGGCTGATCTGATTGCCATAATTGAAATAGCCAGATTCGCCCCATGGAACAGACAGACTCATGTAAGCACCACGATCGTCGGTGTCATTATTCGTAGTGCGAAACGCAGATATACTCAGACTAAGATTTTTAAAACTAGCAATATCAAAATAGTGCGAAAGCGACACGTTATACGTTGTGCTAGAGGGATGATCCCAATAGGTTTGACGGCTGTAGTCCAAATAAATACTCATGTTCAACGGCTTTATTTGTTGGTTAAACGTCACCGTATACATTTCTTTGCCGCTGCCACCGTTGTCGTTATCGTGGTAACGCGCATCAAGGTAGTCCGTCATGCTCATAAAACCGCGCTCAGAGAAGCGATACCCGGCAAAGGTCACCTGGCTATCAGTGCTGTCAAATCGCTTGGAGTAGCTTACTTTGTACGACCCACCCTGCCGGGACTCCTGCTGCGGCAGACGAGCTCGAGATTCAGTTGCATCAATAGATATTGCCCCGAGAGCCAATAAATCTCGCCCGATCCCTATCGATATCGCGTTGTAGTCACCGGCAACCAGCGCGCCGCCATAAAGTGACCAACCGTTGTTGACCCCCCAGGAGAATTCTCCTGTACCGAATACAGGACCATCACTGTGATGATCAAAATCTGAAGGTTTCCCTGCTGCTAATTTGTATCGAACCATCCCAGGGCGAGTCAGATAGGGAATCGTCGACGTATTAATCTGATAGGTCTGTACAGAGCCATCCTGTTCAGTAATTTTGACGTCAAGCGTGCCGGACACAGCATTATTCAGATCCTGGATACGAAAAGGGCCGGCTGCCACCGTAGTTTCATTAAGCACACGCCCCTGTTGGCTGATCGTCACTTTGGCGTTTGTTTTCGCCAGCCCCGTAACCTCCGGAGCGTAGCCACGCAGGTTCGGCGGCAACATATTGTCGCTGGACACCAGGCTCACGCCGGTAAAACGGAAGCTGTCAAACATATCGGAGGTGAGGTAGTCTTCACCCAATGTCATTTTTGCCCGCATAGAGGGCACCGCCCGGTATAAGTAATAGCGGTTCCATTCAAAATTTTGCGTATTGCTTGCTACGTTCCCTGAATGTTTATCCATCTGACCTTGCCAGTCTGCGCGAAAACGCCATGCGCCAACGTTCATCCCAGTGGTTCCATTACCGCTGAGAGTCTTGCTTTCTTCAGTATTGCCACTTTCTTTCTGACGTATAGACTGGCCGTTCAAATTATAGTCAAACAGAATGCCTGCAACCCCTTCATCCCAGCGTGAAGGTGGGTCCCAGTTCTCGGCCACGTAATCAAGGTAGGCCTGAGGTAGGTTAATAAAAAGCGTATTGCTGGCCATGTCAGTCCGCATAACCATCCCCTGAAGTGAAGTCGGGTCGAGACATTCACCGTTATGCCACCAGGATAAGTTTTTACTTGCTGCCGTGGTTAGCCCAAACTGAGTAACAATGTCATTAGTCAGGCACGCTTCGCTTCCATTTTTATCATTGTCTGGAACCAAAAATGTGATTTGCTGTTCGGGCAATGAGCTTTTATTAATCTGAATTGATAATGCGTATGTGCCGGGCATAACGTAACCCGCTCGCGAGAACTGGCTTAAATCGATATGGCCACGATCCTGCACATCCAGAACGTCAGTATTAAACTGAATGGTTTTTTCTTCAGCATAGGCGTATCTGGCAAATACGGTAATTAACACGCTGGCGATAATTGACCGACGAGATATCTGTATTTTATACACTAACATCACCTTAAATCAGTCAAAAATAATCAAGGTTCATGCGCACAACGGTGGCATAAAAGCCAGGATGCAGTATTTCCCCATTACCCGTTAATGTAAGGGTGTAGTCCAGGGTATTTATTTTAGCCATCGACTGATTAATATAAGCTGGCTCACCCGGTTTTATACGCACTCCATTTGCATCTGTAATACGTATGCCTACGCCCTGCGTATTTCCCAGAACATGGAATGTTTCACGATCGTCATTGGAACCACTAAAAGTTATGTAAAAACGGTGATCATCTAATTGTGTTGAGCACCCCACCAGATGAATTCTGAGCAACGTGTTTCCGGCTTCACCATTCTGCATTAATTGGCCTACAGACACGGTTTTCATCATGATTATCTGTTTCGTCGATGCCATATCTATTGAGCAAGAGCTCTCATAAATACTGCCTGACACGCTAACACGCCCGAGTTCGGAAGCGTGACATACGACAGAAAACAAAAAAAGCACACCAACAGCAAAACACTGGCGAAGAACTACGGCTGTCAACATAGGCCCTCACAATTCCATGAATAGATGTCTACCCTTTCGGGTAGACAGTATTTACTTACTCGTAGGTCATCATGAAGTTAGCGATCGCGCCAAAGTTTCCTGGGACGACGGCGTCAGAAGCAGTTGACCCCTGTACGTAGGCCAGGAATTGCAGATCATTGTCACCATCATTCATGGCTGCAAGAGCTGATTTGGTACTCGGCTTAATCACTTTGCCACCCATATCAGAAATCACTACACCTACACCGGCTGCCTGACCGGTAACAGCAAAAGCACCGTCCAGGCCATCAGTTTTATCCCCAGCCAGGCCGTTGAAAGTGATGGACGCTTTATTCGCCGTTGCGGAATCACAGTCATGAAGTTGGATATCAAAGCTTACCGGCGTAGATTTACCACCTTCAGAGAGCTGGTTTTTAGAAATTGCACCCAGCTGAATTGTCTGATCGAGGCTTTTTGCATCGATAGAACATGGTGCATCAATGACAGAACCAAGGAATGTAATTTTACCGTGTCCCTGATCGGTTGCCGCATGAGCACCTGCGGCCATTAAGGAGGAGAGTGCCATTGCCAGCAGTATTTTTTTTGCGTTCATTACATAAATCCTGTTTTAAAATTTATATTTTCCAATTACGATGAGTATCAAGTTGATACAAATTCACATTAACAACACGTCTAAATAAACTTCACAACATTGATACTGATACCTTCAAATGACTAACGTCATCAGACGGAAATCATTCTATAAAAAAGCGTGGAGTGTCTGAAGAAGATAAAGCGTACACTTTTGGAATCGTTGTTGTTGGATTGTTAAAAATAAACGATTAAAATATCATTGTTGACGTCCGTTTATATTCAGCCATAATCCCCCCCCTTAAAAAGTACCATCTTGCGGCAAACCCTCGGCCTTCAGCGTTTTCATGAATGCCTGAGCCATTTGCTGCTATCATAAGTACTGATTCTTACTGCTATCGTTAGTACTGCTTCGATACCGAAGGGTGATACAATGTCAACGAAACCAAAATCAATAAATGAGCATACAAAAACCATCGCAACAGAAGGGAACGTATCACCGGTGATTTCGCCTGATGTCCTCCCCTTCCAAAGCTATATGGCGTTAGATGCGATCACGTTTCCAGGCGGGGCATTGCGCAAAATTCATGATGCATTACTGCCGTTTTCAACACCTTACGAGTCAACATCCAACCGGACCAGGATTAAGTCGCAAAAAAATACGAACACACTTTGGCTCGTGAGCAATGGTTCTGTATCCATTCACAGATCCTATGATGACCTGAAAGTATCAGTAACAGCAGGCCCCATTGTTGCAGGCCTTGGAGACTTATTTGAACCCCTTGGCCGTTACTACTTTCGAGCTTCGCGGAGTTCGAAGGTTTCATGCATGCCAGGTGAATATGCCAAATCAATTATTACCGAGCAGCAACTCTGGCAGGATGTCGCAGAAGTACTCGCCTTTACAGTTCATATGATGGTCTACCGGGACGAACATTTGGTGAGTAAAACTTCTTACTCAATAATTCGAGCTAAACTGCTTGAGTACATGAAAAAACAAGAGGTAAGTGATTTAAGTCGAACTGGTATTGTGGCCTATATTCAGGAAACGACGCACCTGTCGCGCAGTTTGATATATAACATCATTTCGCAACTGGCTGAGGGTGGATACATCAAGACCAGAAACGGGAAACTCGTCGAAATCACAAAGCAACTCCCCAAAAACTTCTAACAAAACGAAGGGCCACAATGGCCCCTCATGATTCATTTTACTTTATGAGCACTCTCGACTGACTGGTAGTAATCGTACCATTGCTGCTGCAACCATGTTGTTGTTGCTTGTTGAGGATACACTTTATTTATCTGCACCATATTTTTAAACACTCTTAAATCATTCCTGTGCATAAGATACTTTTTACCCCAATCAACGTAACTTATTAATAATTCAGGTTGATGCGTCTGATAATATTTGAGTAGCATGGATGTATGCGAGTCGTATTGCCAGCGGTCCCATTGAGCCCATGGATTCAATACCATGGATGCTGCTGTAAAATCCTGCATTTTGTTACGCTCAAATTCCGTAAGCGCCATGCCCGTACGAAACCCAGTTAGCATAAAGAGGACACCCATAACGCCAACTGATAGCAATGCTATTCCATATCGATTACTATTTTTCTTCCGTTTGCTACATTTTTCTGATGTTACCAGACGGCAAATCAGCAATAAAAGCATCCAGTGTGGTGTAGAAAGCAGTAATGGATACTCGACCATCATATGAAACGTTATCGGTAAAGCTAACCCCCACAGCGCAATTCGTGATGGCGAGTATCTGCGTAAAAGATAGAAATAGCCCACAATAATAAAAACCATCCCTGTAAGAGCCAGCACCCCGCCCTCTGCCCATTCAAATAAAAATTCATTGTGGGCATTATCGACTCCGTCAAAAAGATAATCAAAATGGTGGAGTGCGAACCTTGAAAGATTAAACTCATAACCTCCATACCCCCAACCACTCAAAGGATGCCGCTGAATCATCGATAAGGTTATAGTAATTATTCTCCACCGTTCAGCGTTCGACCCCATTTTGTCAACCGAGCCAACAAACCGTAAAAAGTGCTCAGCGAACCCTAAATTCTTTAATATATGAATAGTTAATAACGTTCCTATCACTAACATGATATAGACAATAAAGACACCTTTTACTTTTGGGCGATGACGGGCTAGCAAAATCAAGGCTAAATAAAGAATGATGCCATACATTCCAGCTCTGGATTGTAAGATCTCTAAAATTGCCGTAAAAACAACCGTTGCGAACAGAAGTAAAAAGCAAGACCGCTTTGTTTTTGCCTGAAACAATAGCCACAAGGTACACGCATAACCCGTGGCAACAAAACTCGCCAACACATTAACTTGTTGAAAGATACCGTAAGGCCGTGTACCCGGTATGAACTCCATGAAATTATCTGGTGAGGCGACCAGTAACTGCCAAAAACCAAGACACGCCTGAATCAGTGCACTTATGACAAATACGATAATCAATCGGATTTTCATCGAGAATCGGATTGGAATTTGCAGTAGCGCCAGGTAAAAAAGCACACCACCCCAGAGACCAGCAAATCTCGGCAACGCGAATATCATCACATCTTTATCACTCCACAATAATGGAAGCGACATTAAACACGCACCGATAATGAAAAAGGCTAAAGCCTCATTTACCTTTATTTTTTTACGCAGCAATATGCAATAACCAGATGCCAGGGTTATAAATAACATTACTCCCCAGCAAATTATATTATGCGGCAATCTGAGGCCATCTCCTCCCATGTTAGGAACATAAACTAACAGCGCTGCAAGGAAATATACAGCCATAATAAAAAATAGAAAAAATGATGGGTTAATATATTGACGATAAAAGGGCTTCATTTAGCATGGCCAAATTTTATTAAACTGTTTTTATATTTTACACTTGCACCCAGCACTCTTACATCTACTATATCGTCCAAAAATGGAAAATATACCTATGTATATTGTTTTGTAAAATAAAAAATGCCAGACGCAGAGTGCTCCGCGAATTTTGATCTGCCCCGTTCGCAAGTACCCCCTTTTATCGCCATTTTGAGCCGGCGGTTCCCGGCCAGTGCTCAATGACCTCGATTAGCTTGCGAACTGCATTTTTATAGGTTTAACGACCAGGATTATTACTAAACTCTCGGTCCAGGAAAAGCAGAAACTCCTTTCCCGAGCGCAGGTTAAGTTTTGCAGCTGCACTCGCCGTTTGATGATACACCGTTTTTTCACTTAAACCGATTCTACGCGCTATGTTTTTAATCGAGTTTCTCGAGCTGTAGTATTGAGCAAACAAGCGCTCGCCATCAGTCAGTGCAACCAGTCTTCTACACTCGTGAATACGTTCCAGCACGGTCTTCAGGCTATACCCAGTATACATTTGATTTTTCAGCACCGTGAGAGGTGAATCAAGTGAAATGACATTTAAGGGAAATAGTATCTTTGAACCAATATCATCACCTCCCAGCAGAAGAACTCGGCGAAAAGATACTAAATCCCTGGTATATATTTCGTATAAAATATCTATAAGTGCACTGAAAGATTCAGTATCAATCACGCAGGTATTTTCTTTTAAATCAAGCTCATCGTAAATAGAGTGGAGCGCAAGCCGCAGGAAATTATTTTTCGTAAGTACAACCAATGACATAAAGCCTCTCAACACCCGACCAGCACAAAAAAATTTCGGAAACTTGTAAAAGTAAGCGATTCAAAATAAAAAAGAGCCCTTTTCATTTATAAAAAGTCTTTGCGCCGCGCAACATATCAGGTATAAGAATTTATTCTTTACGCTGTTTTTACCGCCAGGTTTCCTCATAGACCCGCCGAGAATATACGTACATAAACGTTAATAACAGGGCGAAATTTGTTTATAAATAGACATTATGTTATTCGCCGACTCAACATCAAAACAAATAGTTAACAAATGCAGGGCGATGTTCCGCAACACTGGCTAACTTTCGAAGAAAGTCTCGATCGGGGAAGCTGCCACGTAAATGAAGAGCTGGGTTGGCTTGAGTCTGGATCCAGGTTTCACGAACGGTCAACGAGTGAGCGATATTAATTCGATGGGATTCAATAAAGGATGGTCTGCTTTTCGTGAAACACACCAGTAATGGTCACTCTTCCCCTCTGGTTGGATGAGGCGAATCAAAGGCTCAATGATATACTGGACGGATGCTGGAAAATATCAAAGGTGCTTACAGCCTTTCTCACTCTCGCAGGCGAGGTTTCCGGCAGTGAATGTTACTACTCACTTTGCCACTGCGCGCAAAGCTACAGGGCTGGTCCGGGAAATGCCCCACCGTCCTTTCAGGAGCTTCGCGTTAGTCTGCCCGGCCAGATGCGAAACAACCTGATTGAGTTCGCCCGGCACCATCTGAGGCATATCTCTCGCGAGAAGTGCGAGAAATATCGTGACACAAGGGGCTGTGAGTGGGCTATAATTTCGAGCTAATTTCGAATGATTTTGAAATACTGCCTGTAACGCTATGAATTACAAGGCAAAATAAGCAATGAATATAAGGATTAAAGCTATGGGTTTTCTTTCCGGTAAGCGCATTCTGGTGACTGGCGTTGCCAGCAAACTGTCCATCGCATACGGCATCGCACAGGCAATGCATCGCGAAGGCGCTGAGCTGGCGTTCACCTATCAGAACGACAAGCTGAAAGGCCGTGTTGAAGAGTTTGCCGCGCAGCTGGGTTCCAGCATCGTTCTGGAATGCGACGTTGCACAAGACGAAAGCATCGACGGGATGTTTGCTGAACTGGCAAAAGCATGGCCGAAATTCGACGGTTTCGTTCACTCCATCGGCTTCGCTCCTGGCGACCAGCTGGACGGCGACTACGTAAACGCGGTTACCCGTGATGGCTTTAAAATCGCTCACGACATCAGCTCCTACAGCTTCGTTGCGATGGCAAAATCCTGCCGCGCGATGCTGAACCCGGGCGCAGCTCTGCTGACCCTGTCCTACCTTGGCGCTGAACGTGCTATCCCTAACTACAACGTTATGGGCCTGGCGAAAGCCTCTCTGGAAGCCAACGTACGCTACATGGCGAACGCAATGGGTCCTGAAGGCGTGCGCGTTAACGCCATCTCTGCAGGCCCTATCCGCACCCTGGCAGCTTCCGGTATTAAAGATTTCCGTAAAATGCTGGCTCACTGCGAAGCGGTTACCCCGATTCGTCGTACCGTTACCATTGAAGATGTGGGTAACTCTGCAGCATTCCTGTGCTCTGACCTTTCCGCGGGTATTTCCGGCGAAGTGGTTCACGTTGACGGCGGCTTCAACATCGCTGCAATGAACGAGCTGGAAATTAAATAAGCTGTGACTCTCTTCCCGCACGGGAAGAGAGGTTTCCCCCCGCCCTATCCCTTCGTTATTCCGTTCTGCTATTTGTTATCACCTAACAATATTTTTCCCTTTATCTGCCTTACGCCAGGATATTGATCGCCATTTTGAGATCAAGGAACGCACATGGAACAACGCCGTTTTTCCGGCAAAGGCCACTGGTATCACGAGACCCAGTCAAACCACGCGCAGACTGATGTTCTGCCCCTGGTGCCCGAAGCCGCTAACGTCGACGATCGTTTTTTGCTCGATTTAGCCTTGCCTGATGAGATTGTCGCCGCCTGTTCTGGCTGGCTTGCTCCTGCCAGAGCCTTATGCCACCAGCTGTTTCCGCTCTCGATTCCCGTGAACCGCCTGCATACGCTCAGCGCCTACGATCGGCTCAGTTCCGCGCTAACCGTCGCACAGGCCTGCGGCGTTCAACGGCTCTGTAACCACTATGCCGCCCTCCTCGCCCCGCTTCCCGGCCCGGACTCCTCGCGCGAAAGCAACCGACGTCTGGCGCAAATTACGCAGTATGCCCGCCAGCTCTCCAGCTCTCCTGATGTGATCGATGATAAAGCCCGCAACCAGCTTGATGAGGTGGGCCTGTCCACGTACGACATCGTTGTAATTAACCAGATTATCGGCTTTATCGGTTTTCAGGCGCGCGTGGTCGCAATTTTCCAGGCCCTGCTGGGACATCCTGTTCGCTGGTTGCCGGGACATCATATTCAGCCGCACACGCTCCCCGCGAGCCACGATTCGTGGACGCCGCTTTTACCTGTCGTTGAGCTGCGCTATGCGAATGCGCATCAGCTTGAGTCCTTGTCCCGCTGGCAGGCTGAACCCGCGCTTGAGGCGTTGACGCCGGTTCTTTGTCATGAACCGACGCTGCTCGATCTGACCGGCGAAATCCTGTTAAAAACTCGCGAAGAGATCCCGATGACGTCTCCCGCACTTTCAGCGGCGCTCGAACTGCTGACACGCTCTCCGGACCGCTTCAGCGCCGCGCAGTTTACCCCGATCACGGATCAAGGGCTCACGGGCGAACAAGCCATCACGCTGCTTACCCGGAGTGCGTTTGATGGCTGGCTTAATCGTCTGAAAGTCGCGTTTGGTAAAGAGGAATAACCACACTCATTACCCAAAGACCGCTTGCTGAGACAGTGAGAATCGCGTAAAACTGTCAGCCGCTCAATGGCTACGAAAATAGAACATTATGTTTCAGGACAACCCGCTGCTAGCGCAGCTTAAACAGCAACTGCATTCCCAGACGCCGCGTGCAGAAGGGGTCGTAAAAGCCACGGAAAAGGGCTTTGGCTTCCTTGAGGTTGACGCGCAGAAAAGCTACTTCATTCCGCCTCCGCAGATGAAGAAAGTGATGCATGGCGATCGCGTCATGGCCGTCATTCATACCGAGAAGGACCGCGAGTCTGCCGAGCCGGAAGAACTGATCGAACCGTTCCTGACCCGTTTTGTGGGTAAGGTACAGAGAAAAGACGATCGTCTTTCTATCGTGCCGGACCATCCCCTGCTGAAAGATGCTATTCCCTGCCGCGCCGCCCGTGGCGTTGAGCATGATTTTAAAGAAGGTGACTGGGCCGTAGCAGAAATGCGCCGTCATCCTCTGAAAGGCGATCGCGGTTTTTATGCTGAACTGACCCAGTTCATCACCTTTGGCGCCGACCATTTCGTGCCATGGTGGGTCACCCTGGCACGCCATAATCTTGAAAAAGAAGCGCCGAACGGCGTAGCGACCGAGATGCAGGATGAGGGTCTGACCCGTCGCGATCTTACCGCGCTGGAGTTTGTCACCATCGACAGCGCCAGCACAGAAGATATGGATGACGCGCTGTACGCTGAAGAGAGCGCCGACGGCAAACTGCATCTGACCGTTGCCATTGCCGATCCCACCGCATGGATTGCCGAGGGCAGCAAGCTGGATGACGCGGCGAAAATCCGTGCGTTCACCAACTACCTGCCGGGCTTCAATATTCCGATGCTGCCGCGCGAATTGTCAGACGATCTCTGCTCGCTGCGTCCAAATGAAGTGCGCCCGGTCCTTGCCTGCCGCATGACTATCGCCGCAGATGGCGCGATTGAAGACGATATCGAGTTCTTCGCCGCCACTATCGAGTCGAAAGCCAAGCTTGCCTACGATAACGTCTCCGACTGGCTGGAAAATACCGGTAGCTGGAAACCTGATTCCGACGCCATTGCCGCGCAGATCCGTCTCCTGCATCGCATCTGCCTGAACCGCGGCGAGTGGCGTAAAACTCACGCGCTGGTGTTCAAGGACCGCCCTGATTATCGCTTTGTTCTGGGCGAGAAAGGCGAAGTGCTGGACATCGTGGCCGAACCGCGACGCATTGCAAACCGCATCGTTGAAGAGGCGATGATTTCCGCCAACATCTGTGCCGCACGCGTACTGCGCGACAAACTGGGCTTTGGCATTTACAACGTTCACACCGGGTTTGACCCGGCGAATACCGAAGCGCTGGCGGCCCTGCTGAAGAATCACGATGTGCACGTTGATCCGGAAGAAGTGCTGACGCTGCCGGGCTTCTGCAAGCTTCGCCGCGAACTGGACGCGCAACCGTCAGGCTTCCTGGACAGCCGCATTCGTCGCTTCCAGTCATTCGCTGAAATCAGCACCGAGCCTGGGCCGCACTTTGGTCTTGGCCTCGAAGCCTACGCCACCTGGACATCGCCGATCCGTAAGTATGGCGATATGGTTAACCACCGTCTGCTGAAAGCGATTATCAAAGGTGAAACCATTGCCCGTCCTCAGGAGGACACCACGCAGCAGATGGCCGATCGTCGCCGTCTGAACCGTATGGCGGAACGTGACGTTGGGGACTGGCTGTACGCACGCTTCCTGCAGGATAAAGCCGGTACGGACACCCGTTTTGCCGCAGAGATCATCGATATTAGCCGCGGGGGGATGCGCGTCCGTCTGGTCGATAACGGCGCCGTCGCGTTTATTCCTGCGCCATTCCTGCATGCGGTTCGCGACGAAATGGTCTGTAGTCAGGAAAACGGTACCGTGCAAATCAAAGGTGAAACAGTTTACAAAGTCACCGACGTGATTGACGTTAATATCGCCGAAGTCCGCATGGAAACCCGCAGTATTATCGCGCGTCCTGTCGCCTGATAACCGCTTCAACTGTCGGTCTTTTCGTTTCGGAAGGGCCGACAATTTTTATTTTTATCCCCGCCACAAAATCATTATTTTTCCTTACTATTTTCAGTATCCCTTCGCCCAAAATCGCCAGAATTATCTACAGTAAAAGAGTGTTGTTATATTCGGTTGCGTGAATTTTTATACGCTCAGTATCCTTTTTAACCTGACTCGTTTTATTATAAGAAAGCAGGGAAAAACAACAGGTTCACTTCGGTTTTGCCGCTGTTTCTCAACGGAAAAGTCGACAACAAATGAATAATTTGTGCGCTAATGAACAGCTGCGGGAGAAAACATGATGGACGATCTGGAGCAGAATTTGCTGTTTCGCTACATGGGGACTCACAGCCCGTGGTGGCGCTTGTCAGCTGACAGCAACGCTCTGCACCTTTCCACCAGCGAAAATGCCGATGTCACTCAGGTCGTGGCGCTGGACGATGAACAGGCCGATCTCATCCGTCATTTAACCGTTATTACCTCCAGCATTTCCATGTCGCTCTCCCTGTACGGAGAAGATGTCCCGGTGCATCTTGTGGGCCGCAAAATTACCCGTAACGAGTGGGCCGGAACCGCTTCCGCCTGGAACGATACGCCCTCCGTGGCGCGCGATCTGGCTCAAGGGCTCTCTTTTGCGGAACAGGTTGTCTCTGAGGCCAACTCCGTGATTGTTATTCTCGATCGGCACGGCAACATCCAGCGTTTTAACCGGCTTAGCGAAGAGTATACCGGCCTGAAAGAGCAGGAAGTGATTGGCCAGAACGTGTTTAAGCTGTTTATGAGCCGCAGCGAAGCGGCCGCTTCAAAGCGCAATATTACCGGTTTTTTTCGCAACGGCAGCTCCTACGAAGTCGAACGCTGGATCAAAACGCGTAAAGGGCAGCGGCTGTTTCTGTTCAGAAACAAATTCGTTCACAGCGGCAGCGGTAAAAATGAAATTTTCCTTATCTGTTCCGGGACCGATATTACCGAGGAGCGCCGCGCTCAGGAGCGGCTGCGCGTGCTGGCCAATACCGATACCATCACCGGCTTGCCAAACCGCAATGCGATCCACGATCTGATTTCTGACGCCATCGCCAACCGCGGCGACACGCAGGTAGGCGTGGTGTATCTCGATCTGGATAACTTTAAAAAGGTCAACGACGCTTACGGGCATATGTTTGGCGATCAGCTGTTACAGGCTGTCGCCCTCGCCATTTTGAGCTGTCTGGATGAGGAACAGGTGCTGGCGCGACTGGGCGGTGATGAGTTTATCGTCATGGCCACCAATACCTCACAGGGCTCTCTGGAGGCGATGGCGTCGCGCATTTTAACCCGTCTGCGCCAGCCGTTCCGAATCGGTCTGATTGAGATTTATACCGGCTGCTCTCTGGGTATCGCCCTCGCCCCACAGCATGGTAGCGACCGGGAAAGCGTCATTCGTAACGCCGATACCGCCATGTACACCGCCAAAGAGAACGGCCGGGGCAAATTCTGCGTCTTCTCGCCCGAGATGAACCAGCGCGTATTTGAGTATCTCTGGCTGGATACCAACCTGCGTAAAGCACTGGATAACGATCAGCTTCTAATCCACTATCAGCCCAAAATAACCTGGCGTGGAGAAGTCAGAAGTCTTGAAGCACTGGTCCGCTGGCAATCACCAGAACGCGGTCTGATCCCGCCGCTGGAGTTTATCTCTTATGCCGAGGAGTCGGGGCTGATTGTGCCGCTGGGGCGCTGGGTGATGCTCGATGTGGTTCGCCAGGTGGCAAAATGGCGCGATAAGGGAATTAACCTGCGCGTGGCGGTGAACGTCTCTGCACGACAGCTGGCCGACCAGACTATCTTCAGCGACTTAAAGCAGGCGCTGAAGGATCTGAATTTTGAATACTGCCCGGTCGACGTCGAGTTGACCGAAAGCTGTCTTATCGAGAACGAAGAGCTGGCGCTCTCCGTGATCCAGCAGTTCAGCAGACTCGGCGCGCAAATTCATCTGGATGATTTTGGCACCGGCTACTCTTCTCTTTCGCAGCTCGCCCGCTTCCCTATCGACGCCATTAAACTCGATCAATCCTTTGTCAGGGACATTCATAAGCAGTCTATTTCCCAGTCACTGGTGCGCGCTATTGTCGCCGTGGCGCAGGCGTTAAATCTGCAGGTAATTGCCGAAGGTGTGGAAAATGCAAAAGAAGACGCCTTTCTGACCAAGAACGGCGTCAACGAGCGGCAGGGTTTTCTGTTTGCTAAGCCGATGCCCGCTGCCGCATTCGAGCGGTGGCTAAAACGATATCAAGCGCGAAATCAACGTTAACTGGCTTTACGCAGACCCGCCGCGTGATGGCGGTTTTGCAGCGTGACCAGGCGCTCCATGTAGGCGATATCTTTCGGCTCCAGGCAGAAAGCAGCATCCACCCAGTCTTCCGTTATGTCCATCAGTTCACTGCGGGGCAATTGCAGAACGCGGGTACGGGCGCGCAGCATCGCCCTTACGCCGTTCAGTTTTGGCCGCAGCGTATCGATGAAGGTTCGGGTGGAGACATAGCTTTGTCCGGGTTCAAACAGGACTTCCACCAGCCCGTGCTGCTCGTACCATTCAGCCGTATGGGATTCCCCTTTGTAGATGAGTTCCTCCGCCAGCTTCATGCCTGAACGGCGTGCAACCAGGGAATATCCTCCCATACCCGGAAACAGGTTGAAGGCTATCTCCGGGAAACCTAAACGGGCATCGCGCTGAGCCAGGACGAAATGGTGCGCCAGAGCGGCCTCAAAACCACCTCCTAACGCACTGCCCTCGACCATTGCCAGAGTGATGGCTCCCGTATCAAACCCTCGTGAGGCCGCATGGACGCAATCAACGCAGGCGCGCGCGTACGCCCGCAACGCTTCCCGACGTCCGTTCTGAATGCACTCGACGAAGAACTGTAAGTCACCGCCCACATTGTACATCTCCGGAACCAGCGATCCGGTTACCCAAAAATCAACCGCAAAGCCAGACTGGCGAACCAGCCATGAAAAGTTCATGATCTCCTCAATTAACGCATGGTTAAAGCAAGGTCGCGGCTGAGCCCGCAGCATCATCCAGACGGTGTGACGCTCCGCCTCGTAATAACCCGACAGCTGCGTGAACCGTTCAGTGTCGGTAAACAGTGTACAGGTAGGCTGATTGATAACTGTCATAGTCTAATTCCTCTTATAAAAAAGCGCCTTGCGCGCAGTTTTAGACTAATCCACTCATTAAGCCTGCTGCATGAGGGGGAATAAATTTATCACTTACGTTTATGTAATTTAGTTATTGCATTTTTTCCCTTCTCTTTTGACCCTAATTTCTGCATCATTGAAAATATTAACTTTTCGCGCCTGGAGTGAGATTATGTCGACTATTGACGCACAAGCTGTAGCACAACGAATTGATACCGTGCTGGATATCCTGGTGGCAGGCGATTATCACTCTGCTATCCGTAATCTCGAGATCCTGAAGTCTGAACTTCTCGCTCAGAATGGCGCTGACAATACGCCTGAAAACGGACAGCCAAAAGCGCCGTGGGAAGTTTAACCCCACCGTCTCCGACCTCGTTTCGCTTTATTAAATGGATGCTATGAATTCCCGACAACAACTCATTTTGCAGATGGTCATCGATCAGGGACGCGTAAGCGTAGTCGATCTCGCTAAAACCACTGGCGTTTCTGAAGTCACCATCCGTCAGGATCTTAATCTGCTGGAAAAACAGAGCTATCTGCGTCGTGCGCACGGATATGCTGTCCCTCTGGACAGTGATGACGTTGAGACGCGCATGATGAACAACTACGCGCTCAAACGTGAACTGGCTGAATTTGCCGCGTCCCTGGTGAACAACGGCGAGACCGTCTTTATTGAAAACGGCAGCAGTAATGCCCTTCTGGCGCGCACGCTTGCCGATCAAAAAGACGTGACCATCATCACCGTCAGCAGCTATATCGCGCATTTGCTCAAAGAGACGCGCTGCGAGGTGATACTGCTCGGCGGAATTTACCAGAAAAAAAGCGAAAGCATGGTAGGCCCGCTGACCCGTCAGTACGTCCAGCAGGTTCATTTCAGCAAGGCCTTTATTGGGATTGACGGCTGGCAGCCGGAGACAGGTTTTACCGGTCGGGATATGATGCGCTCTGACGTAGTGAATGCCGTCCTGGAAAAAGAGTGTGAAGCCATTGTGCTCACAGACAGCTCTAAATTTGGCGCCGTTCACCCTTACACGATGGGCCCCGTTTCACGCTTTAGCCGTGTGATTACCGACGAGCGGTTGAGCGACGCGCACCGTAATAAACTGGAAGACAGTGGTCTGATCGTCAATATTATTAAAACCAGCGCCTGACTCCCCTCCGCGCCCGAACTTCGGGCGCATACGCCTTTCTTTCTCTGAGATGATTCTTAACCCTGCTTTAAGAGTTTTTACCTGTTTAACCTGCATTAAAGTCGTAAAATTACTGTTAGCGATATAACAGGAAGTGACTATCACCTGCGTGATGAAGTAACGCCTGCGCGACCAGCTTTCACGGGAAAAAGAATTAAGTATTCGATTCGTCTATACTTAATGCGTACATCTTTCCGTGAATCGATAATTCAGGAGAAAGTATTATGACCTTAACCAGCAAAAAATTAGCCGCCGCTGTTCTGGCAATCACTGTAGCAATGTCCCTGAGCGCGTGCTCTAACTGGTCTAAACGCGACCGTAACACCGCTATTGGTGCCGGTGCCGGTGCTCTCGGTGGTGCAGTATTAACGGATGGTAGTACGCTGGGTACATTAGGTGGCGCTGCTGTCGGTGGTATTATCGGTCACCAGGTTGGCAAATAATAATTATCCAAGCCTTCCCCGGTAATGCGATATTTAAACGCATTTCAGGTCTGACATACGCACGTATATAACACGAGCCACGGCATTTGCCGTGGCTCATTTATTTTAGCCGCCTGCCAGTTTGACTTTCATACCTTTGGCTTCCAGCAGAGATTTAATTAAATCACGTTTATCACCCTGGATTTCAATAATGCCGTCTTTCACGGCACCGCCGCAGCCACATTTCTTTTTCAGTTCGGCTGCCAGCGCTGTCAGTTCAGCATCATCAAGGTCAATGCCGGAGATAAGACAAACCCCTTTTCCTTTTCGTCCACTGGTCTGGCGCTGGATCCGAACAATGCCGTCCCCCTTTGGACGTTCCACTTTCGCTTTCGGTTCGTCAATACGCCCGCTATCGGTTGAATAGACCAGGCGGCTGTTGGAATCGGTCATTACGCCCCCTTCTTCAGCGATGCGTTAATAGCCTTAAGCGTCTCAGCCGGGTTTGCAGACTGCGTCACCGGACGCCCAATGACCATGTAGTCAACGCCTGCAGCCAGCGCCTGCTCAGGCGTCATAATGCGGCGCTGATCGCCCACGTCGCTGCCTGCAGGACGGATACCCGGCGTGACGAGTTTAAAATCCTTGCCCAGCGCTGATTTGAAACGTACCGCTTCCTGCGCGGAGCAGACGACGCCATCCAGGCCGCAATGCTGGGTCAGACGCGCGAGGCGCTCAGCGTGCTCTGCTGGTGACAACGTCACACCCAGGTCGCGTAAATCGCTTTCGTCCATACTGGTCAGCACGGTGACCGCAATCAGCAACGGTGCATCTTTACCGAACGGCAGGAGCGCCTCACGGGCAGCGGTCATCATTCTTGCCCCACCCGACGCGTGGACATTAACCATCCATACGCCCAACTCTGCGGCTGCGGCAACGGCGTGCGCCGTGGTATTCGGGATATCATGGAATTTCAGATCGAGGAAAACGTCAAAGCCGCGCTGCTGCAGATCGCGAACGATTTGCGGTCCAAACAGCGTGAACATCTCTTTGCCAACTTTCAGACGGCAGTCGCGAGGGTCAATGCCGTCGACAAACGCCAGTGCAGCGTCACGCTTATTGTAATCAAGCGCAACAACAACAGGAGAATCCGTAATAACTCGGGAAGTGGAGGATGTAACAGACGTCATGACCAGCCCTTTTCGTCTATGGGCGCGCAGCGGCGCGGAACAGATAAACGGCCAGCATTCTACCTGCCGTCGTCGCAAATTGACAGAATCCATTTATTTCCCTGACAGGCCAGCAAACCGCACGGTGTTGAGAAACCGTTAAAAGCCATCAGTATGTTGTAACTAAAATGAAGGCTTTTAAAAAAATTACTGCCCGTCCAGGCCACGGATTGGCTTGATAGTGGACCAGGCGCGGCAGGAAGGACAGTGCCAGTAGAGCGTATACGCGGTAAAACCACACTTCTGACAACGATAGCGTGGCTTGCTACGCACCTGCTCGCCAACCATATCGCGCAGCACCATCAGGCTCTCTTTGGCGCGCCCTTCTTCAGCATCGTTCAGGTGGTAATCCATCAGCTTATGGAAGACCCGCATGGTCGGATGACGCTGCAGCTGACGCGTAATGTAAACCTGCGCGGTGTCGCTTCCTTCATACTGTTCAACGACGTCTGAGAGCATCAGTTCAGCGGTGGCACCGGTGTTCTCTTCCACGCAGCGACGCAGGAATGCTACCCACTCTTCCTGCTTATCCAGCTGCTGATAGCAGGTTTGCAGCATTTCCAGCGTTTCACTGACCAGCTCTTTGTCCTGGTCGATCACCCGCAGCAGGCTTTCAACGGCTTTGGCGTAGTCGCCATTCGCCATAAACACGCGCCCCATCATGATGGAGATTCGCGCGCTGTTTCGATCCGCGGCGGCACCTTTCTTCAGTAACGCCATGGCTTTGTCCATGTCGTCATTGCCCATCTGCTGAAGCGCAAGCTCACAGTAGAAATGGGCTATCTCAACGCGCTGCTTATCTTTCCCCAGCTTCACCAGACGTTCAGCCGTATCAATGGCTTTCTGCCAGTCGCTGGTGGCCTGATAAATCTGCAGGAGCTGCTGCAGCGCGCCGATGCGGAAATCTGTTTCATCCACCAGTTGGGAGAACATATCTTCAGCGCGATCGTACAACCCCGCGGCCATGTAATCCCGCCCCAGCTGTTGCACTGCAAGTAGACGTTGATCGTAGGTCAGAGAGGCGCTTTCCATCAGCGTCTGGTGAATACGAATGGCGCGGTCAACCTCGCCGCGAGAGCGGAACAGGTTTCCCAGGGTGAGATGCGCTTCAACCGTCCCGGTATCCTCTTTCAGCATATCGAGGAACAGGTCTACCGCTTTGTCCTGCTGATTGCTCAGGAGGAAGTTTACCCCCGCAACGTAGTCGCGGGAGAGCCGATTGGCCTCATCCTGTTTTGTTTGTTGCGCACTTCTGCGGCCCATATACCAGCCATAGGCTGCGGCTACAGGCAAAAGCAGAAACAACAACTCCAGCATAGTCGATTATTCCTTCACGACCGGCACGCCAGAGCTTTCCGGGATGTCAGACGCAGGGGCAATGTTATTTTCAAGTCGCTTAATTTTACGTTCAGCGCGCGCAAGCGAAACACGGACTTTCAGCCAGAACAGACCGCAAACCAGCCAGCCAATGGCAAAGCCGGCAGCAAATAAGACCGCCAGCAGGCTCGAGACGCGATACTCACCCTGAGCCAGCAGATAGTTAAACGTCACCTGCTGATCGTTTTGTGCACCCAACGTGACTGAAATGACAAAAATCGCCAATACCAGTAAGAAAATGAGTAAATATTTCACATTACTTCCCGTTATGTGGTTCAAGCGAATAAAGTGTGTTCAATTTACCGCAATCAGCCTTATAAACTACCATTTTAGCGACGAGCGCGAAACGGAAAAAGTGACGCGCAGGTCATGGATCTATGGGCAAAATACGGAATATCAACCGTCAGGCGTCGGTTTGGTCCCTTTCGGCTATTTCTTCTTTCTCTTCTGGCGGTGGCGTTAGCGGGCCGCAGAATCGTTCAGTGAGCCAGGTCGCCAGCACGATCAGCAGCCATGAGATGAGCGTGGCGACGACCAGGTCGCGCGGCCAGTGCATCCCCAGCAGCAAGCGGCTTCCCATAACCCCCGTCGCCCAGACCAGTAAAATCGCAATCGTAATCGTTCGACGCCTTGGCCAAAGCAGCCCAACCCCCAGTAACGCCCAGCTGGCCGCAAACATGGTGTGACCCGAAGGAAACGCGAACCCCGTCTCTTTCTGCCAGTGTTTACGCAAGAATTTCGGGATATCCTGCTGTTCCGCAAGCTGTTCTTTTACCAGCGCGCCACGATCTTTACGCTTTAAATTGTAGAACTCATCCACCGGAACATGATGGGTTTTTTCCAGCCAGACGACAAAAGGACGCGGCTCCTGAACGCGATCCTTCACCCAGGACTTCACCCCCTGACCGACAATGATAGCGCCACCGAGGATAGCAAAGAGCATCAGTGCCGCGCGCAGGCGAAAGCGCAGGCACCACAGAAACCAGGCGCACAGGAGTACGTGGGTAATTATTCCCCACGGCTGGGTGACCGTTTCCGTTATCCAGTATAAGGTTTTCAGCCACATGGCATTATGCCCGGGCTGCCACATCCAGCCTGAAAGCCATACGGTCAGAGGCATAATCAGTAAAATGGCCGCACCTGCTGCCGTACGTCTGGCGATTGAAAGCATGTCTTCTCCTTTTTCGCTAAGCGTCACAATCATAACTGAAATTAATCCTTTGGGTGGATATGTCGGATCGTGCGTTTAACGTTCATATAGCATGGTGCCCATTAGGCGAACCTGCTGAGCTTGTGGCAAAATGAACTGATACAGAAAGCAAAACAGGGCAAAGGCACGAAACGTGTCAGCCTACTCTGGAGAATCACATGCAGCTTAAACGTGTGGCAGAAGCCAAACTGCCAACCCCATGGGGCGATTTCCTGATGGTGGGTTTTGAAGAACTGGCAACCGGACAGGATCATGTCGCGCTGGTGTATGGCGACATTTCAGGGCAGACGCCGGTGCTGTCCCGCGTCCATTCAGAGTGTCTCACCGGCGACGCGCTGTTCAGCCTGCGCTGTGATTGTGGTTTCCAGCTGGAAGCCGCCCTGTCTCATATTGCTGAAGAAGGCCGCGGCGTGCTGCTTTATCACCGTCAGGAAGGTCGTAATATTGGCCTGCTAAATAAAATTCGCGCCTACGCGCTTCAGGATCAGGGCTACGATACGGTTGAAGCAAACCATCAGCTCGGCTTTGCCGCTGACGAACGCGACTTCACCTTGTGCGCCGATATGTTCAAGCTGCTGGGCGTGGACGAAGTTCGCCTGCTGACCAATAACCCGAAAAAAGTGGAGATCCTGACCGAAGCGGGGATCAACATCGTCGAGCGTGTACCCCTGATTGTCGGCCGTAACCCGAAAAACGCCCACTATCTCGATACCAAAGCCGCCAAAATGGGCCATCTGCTGAAAGAGTGATGCTAAAAAGCCCGGCACGCGTGCCGGGCTCGTATCATCAATCCAGCATCTTACGAATCACATAATGTAAAATGCCGTCGTTCTGGTAATAGGTCAGCTCGGTTGCCGTATCTATACGGCACCGGCAATCCAGCACCTCGGTTTTCCCGTCTGCACGGGTTAACTTCACCGGCACCGTTTTACCCGGCAGCAGGCTTTGCAGACCGCTAATCTCAATCAGCTCTTCCCCGGTCAGGCCCAGCGTTTTACGCGTCACGCCCTGCGGGAACTCAAGCGGCAGGATCCCCATACCGATCAGATTCGAACGGTGAATACGTTCGAACGATTCGGCGATGACCACGCGAACGCCAAGCAGACGCGGACCTTTCGCCGCCCAGTCGCGGCTGGAGCCGGAACCGTACTCTTTCCCGGCGATCACCGCCAGCGGCGTACCTTCCTGCTGATATTTGACCGCCGCATCATAAATCGACACGACTTCCGTCCCCGGCAGATGACGGGTCATGCCCCCTTCCACGCCTGGTACCATTTCGTTACGAATGCGGATGTTGGCAAAGGTCCCGCGCATCATCACCTCATGGTTGCCGCGACGCGATCCGTAGGAGTTAAAATCGCGACGCTCGACGCCCCGGCTCTGCAGGTAACGGCCCGCCGGGCTATCGGCTTTGATACTCCCCGCCGGAGAGATATGATCCGTCGTGACGGAATCTCCCAGCATCGCCAGGATGCGCGCGCCGTGGATATCCTTAAGCGGTGCCGGCTCGGCCAGCATCTCATCAAAGAACGGCGACAGACGAATATAGGTCGAGTCATCCTGCCAGCCATAGGTATCCGAACCTGCAACGTTGATGGCTTTCCATTCCGGCGTGCCTTCAAAGACTTCCGCGTATTCTTTACGGAACATCTCGGTAGAAACCTTCTCAACGGCCAGCGCGATTTCACGCGATGATGGCCAGATATCTTTCAGGTAGACAGGGTCATTCTTGCGATCGTGACCAATCGGATCGGTCGCAAGGTTGATATTCATGTTCCCTGCCAGGGCATATGCCACAACCAGCGGCGGCGAGGCGAGCCAGTTAGTTTTCACCAGCGGGTGAATACGCCCTTCAAAGTTTCGGTTACCGGACAGGACCGCGCCTACCGTCAGGTCACCCTGCTTGATCGCCGTTTCAATGGGTTCAGGCAGCGGGCCGGAGTTACCAATACAGGTCGTACAGCCGTAGCCCACGAGGTTAAAGCCAAGTTCGTCAAGGTACGGCGTCAGTTTGGCCTGCGCCAGGTAATCCGATACCACTTTGGAACCCGGTGCCAGCGAGGCCTTGACCCATGGCTGAGGTTTTAGCCCAAGCTCTACCGCCTTTTTAGCCAACAAACCAGCCGCCATTAACACGCTGGGGTTCGAAGTGTTGGTGCAGGAGGTAATGGCTGCAATAACTACCGCGCCATCCGGGAGCTGATACTGATGTCCGTTCAGAACATAGTCTACGGGGCGATGGTCTTTCTGCGCCACGTTCACCTCCAGCGCATTGCTGGCGGCAAAGGCTTTTGGCACGTCACTCAGCGCAACCCGATCCTGCGGACGTTTCGGCCCGGCGAGGCTCGCCTCGACGCTTCCCATATCGAGTTCTAGCGTACTGGTGAAGACCGGTTCATCACCCGGGTTTCGCCACATGCCCTGCGCTTTGGTATAGGCCTCCACCAGCGCGACCTGCTCTTCGCTGCGCCCGCTAAGGCGCATGTATTCCAGCGTGACATCATCAATGGGGAAAAAGCCACAGGTTGCACCGTATTCCGGCGCCATATTGGCAATGGTGGCACGGTCGGCCAGTGGCAGCGAATCCAGACCATCACCGTAGAATTCTACAAACTTGCCCACCACACCATGCTTACGCAGCATCTGAGTGACGGTGAGCACCAGATCGGTGGCAGTAATGCCTTCAGACAGCTTACCGGTAAGCTTGAAGCCCACCACGTCAGGAATAAGCATGGACACCGGCTGGCCGAGCATGGCCGCTTCTGCTTCGATACCGCCGACGCCCCAGCCCAACACGCCCAGACCGTTAATCATAGTGGTATGGGAGTCCGTGCCCACCAGCGTGTCCGGATAGGCGACCCACTCTTTATCCTGCAACTCACTCCAGACGGCTTTCCCCAGATATTCAAGGTTAACCTGGTGACAAATACCGGTACCCGGCGGGACCACGCTAAACCGGCTGAACGCCTGCTGCCCCCACTTCAGGAAAACATACCGCTCGTGGTTACGTTCCATCTCGAGACGCACGTTCTCGCCAAAGGCGTCATCATCGCCAAAGCGGTCAACGGTTACGGAGTGGTCAATGACAAGGTCAACAGGGGAAAGCGGATTCACTTTTGCCGTATCTCCGCCGAGACGCTTAACGGCCTCGCGCATCGCGGCTAAATCAACGACGGCAGGGACACCGGTAAAGTCCTGCATCAGCACCCTGGCCGGGCGATAGGCGATTTCTCTGTCGGCATGGGCATTTTCAAGCCACCCTGCCAGCGCCTTGATATCATCGAGGGTGACAGAGTCACCATCCTGCCAGCGCAAAAGATTTTCCAGTAAAACTTTCAATGACTTGGGTAAACGCGAAATGTCCCCAAGCGTTCTGGCAGCCAGCGGCAGGCTGTAGTAATGCCAGGTTTTATTTTCTGCCTGTAATGTGTCCTTACTGGCTTCGCGTAGGGTTAACGACATAAGCTCCTCCTTAATCACAGAGATGCCCCGACAATCATCAGGGCCGTAATTAAAGATAACACAAAGATGTCGTAACGTTTTGATAACAACCCAAATTGATAAATTTAGGATTGGTCCCGAACGGGAAAACAAAAAACCCCGCCGTAGCGAGGTTTTACAATTTAGTGGAGGGCCAACCAGATGAGCTGACTCCAGAACAGAATCGACACGGTAAAAACGCCGATCCATGACCAGTATTTGTGAGACGTCATGTTATTCATCATAGGGACACCAGGCATTATTTATAAAAAGTTCCGAGGTTTGTCCTCAGTGCTATATTGCTGATGTGTATTTATTAAAGAGTACAAAAGTGCAGAGTCGATATTCAGACTATTTGCATCATTACGCAATAAACTAAATTATTGTTTTTTGGGTTCGTCTTCTGCGAACACATCAATAAACGCTTGCTGCTGCGGCGTCAGTTTCCAGGACGCGGGTACAACAGTCGCAGGCGCTTTACGCCCTCTGTGGCCGTTGTCACGATGCTGACACATCTGTTTTACCGTTTCTGTACGTACCGTCACTGCCATATTCAACCCCAATATTTCCAGGCCAGGAGAGCAACCACCACCCAAAACAGGGTAGAGACGAGAAAGACCGCCAGCCAGGCTTTACGCTTGAGCGCAGGATCCCTTTGCGGTTCTTCACTTCCTGAAGGCATTGCTAACCTCATACAATCGACATCGCTTATCATTTAGGACCAAACAATTGGTACAATTAATCATCTGTTGAGATAAATCCTAAAGAAACTTTAGCCGAAAAGCCAGTGAATTTACGCACCGGAAGGTATGAAATATTCATTCTTTTGACCAGAAATAAATAATTGAAAAGAAAAATTTGCGAAGGCGTAAATTAGTTTCTACTTTTGTCGCCAATTCACGACATTATAACCTTACTGATTAAATGGATAATGACATTATATGACAGGGGATACGTAGATGATGATAATTCTAATTTAGCTTTGAGGCGTTATTTCGGTATCTTTCCCTTAGGGAAAGATACCGGGTGTGATTATTTTTCGGGGAGTTTGATGTCTTTAAACATCTCTTCAATATCTTCATTTGAGCGTAATGCAACGGCGGTATCAACAACGTCACGCGTTAAATGAGGGGCAAAGCGCTGAATAAAATCATACATATAGCTGCGCAGGAAGGTGCTACGACGGAAGCCAATCTTAGTGGTGCTATGACTGAAAACATCGTGCGCATCAAGACGCACCAGGTCAGGGTCTGACACCGGGTCCACCGCCATGCTGGCAATAACACCCACCCCCAGACCAAGCCGCACATAGGTCTTAATCACGTCGGCATCCGTCGCGGTAAAGACAATGCGCGGCGTTAACCCTGCCCGGTTAAAGGCCGTATCAAGTTCGGAGCGTCCGGTAAAGCCAAACGTATACGTCACCAGGGGATATTGGGCCAGCTCTTCGATAGTGACCGACCCTTTACCTGCCAGTGGGTGATCGGGGGTCACCACGATAGAACGGTTCCAGTGGTAGCACGGGAGCATCACCAGATCGTCATAGAGGTGAAGCGCTTCGGTGGCGATGGCAAAGTCTGCATTCCCCTTGGAAACGGCTTCAGCGATTTGTGTTGGCGACCCCTGGTGCATATGCAAAGAGACGCGAGGATAACGCTCTATAAAGCCTTTGATGACGCCGGGTAACGCATAGCGCGCCTGAGTATGCGTCGTGGCAATATACAGCGAGCCTTTATCCGGCCAGGTATGCTCCCCCGCCACAGACTTGATCGCATCGACTTTAGAGAGAACTTCCCGCGCAATGCGGATGATTTCCTGCCCCGCAGGCGTCACCTGGGTAAGGTGCTTACCGCTGCGGGCAAATATCTGGATACCTAGTTCATCCTCCAGCATACGAACTTGTTTGCTGATGCCCGGTTGCGAGGTATACAACCCCTCGGCGGTAGAAGAGACGTTAAGGTTATGATTCACCACCTCAACGATATAACGAAGCTGCTGTAATTTCATGCCAGACCATCCGATTTAGCGCATGCGGTCAATCGCTTAAGACGATTTAATAATAAGAAACAGGTTAACTATAACCACTATATCATTTATAGCCTGACTGTATAGTACGGAACAAAAAATAATAACAAGGCAATAAAAAAGGGCCGGAAATCCGGCCCTTTTACAGGTAAGTTACGGTAAGGGAAGATTATTTCTTGCCTTCAACCCATTTGCCATCGACAAAGAAGGCTGACCATCCGGTCGCTTTACCCTCTTTCTCTGCCGCAACATACTGCTGCTTGGTTTTACGGCTAAACCGCACCACGGTTTTGTTGCCTTCCGGATCCTGCTGTGGCGCGTCGGCCAGATAACGCAGTTTCTCAGGCAGACGATCGCGGAAGCGATGCAGCTCTTCCACCAGCGGCGCGCGCGTTTCACGCGATTTCGGGAAGGTGTTGGCGGCGAGGAAGACACCCGCAGCGCCGTCACGCAGCACGAAGTACGCGTCGGATTTCTCACAAGGCAGCTCTGGCAGCGGAACCGGATCTTCCTTCGGCGGAGCCACTTCGCCGTTTCGCAGAATTTTGCGCGTGTTTTTACAGTCGTCGTTGGTGCACGCCATGTACTTACCGAAACGCCCCATTTTAAGGTGCATTTCAGAACCGCACTTCTCACACTCCACAATCGGGCCGTCATAGCCCTTAATGCGGAACTCGCCCTCTTCGATCTCATATCCGTCACACGTTGGGTTATTACCGCAGACGTGCAGCTTGCGTTTTGGATCGATCAGGTAACTGTCCATTGCCGTGCCGCATTTCTTGCAGCGGCGTTTGGCACGCAGAGCATTCGTTTCCGCATCGTCACCTTCCAGCACGTTGAGAACTTCGTTCTCAGGCACCAGGTTGATGGTGGTTTTGCAGCGCTCTTTTGGCGACAGCGCATAGCCGGAGCAGCCAAGGAATACGCCCGTCGTGGCAGTACGGATCCCCATCTTGCGACCACAGGTTGGACAGTCGATGCTGGTCAGAACCATCTGGTTAGGCAGCATGCCGCCCTCTTCAGGATCCTTCTCCGCTTTTTCAAGCTGGTCGGTAAAGTCGCTGAAGAAGCTGTCGAGTACCTTTTTCCATTCCGCCTGGTGGCTGGCAACCTGGTCGAGGCTGTCTTCCATTTGCGCGGTGAAATCGTAATTCATCAGCTCGCGGAAGTTTGCTTCCAGACGGTCGGTGACGATCTCACCCATTTTTTCCGCATAGAAACGGCGGTTTTCAACGCGCACATAGCCACGATCCTGAATCGTCGAGATGATGGACGCGTAGGTCGAAGGACGACCAATACCGCGTTTTTCCAGCTCTTTCACCAGAGATGCTTCACTGAAGCGCGCAGGCGGCTTGGTGAAGTGCTGAGCAGGCACGAGGTCAACCAGCGAGAGTTCATCCCCTTTGTTCACCGCCGGCAGCGTTCGGTCTTCATCGCCTTTACGCAGCGCAGGCATCACTTTCGTCCAGCCGTCAAAACGCAGGATACGACCGCGAGCTTTAAGACGGAACTCACCCGCGCCTACGGTCAGCGTGGTGGAGTCGTACTGCGCTGGCGTCATCTGGCACGCCACGAACTGGCGCCAGATCAGCTGATACAGCTTCTGCGCGTCGGCTTCCATATCCTTCAGCGATTCAGCCAGGACAGAGACATCAGAAGGACGAATCGCTTCGTGCGCTTCCTGAGAGTTCTCTTTGCTGGCAAACTGGTTAGCGCTCTCCGGCAGGTATTTCTTACCGAAGTTGTCGCTGATGTAGCCACGCACCATATTGACCGCGTCCTGGCTCAGGTTGGTCGAGTCGGTACGCATGTAGGTGATGTAGCCCGCTTCATACAGACGCTGGGCCATCATCATGGTCTTCTTCACACCGTAGCCCAGACGCGTGCTTGCAGCCTGTTGCAGGGTGGAGGTGATAAACGGCGCACCAGGCTTACTGCTGGTCGGTTTGTCTTCACGTTCCAGCACCTGATAGCGTGCCTTTTCAAGCAGCGCCACGGCGGCCATGGTCTGGTCGCGGTTTTCCGGACGGAAAGGCTTATCGTTCTGATGGCTGACCTGCAGCGGCAGAGCGTCACCGCCCGGCGTGGTCACATTGGCGTCAACTTCCCAGAACTCTTCCGGGACGAAGGCTTTAATCTCGCGCTCACGCTCAACGACCAGACGCACGGCGACGGATTGCACACGCCCTGCGGACAGGCCACGGGCAATCTTCTTCCACAGCAGTGGAGAAACCATGTAGCCCACAACGCGGTCCATAAAGCGACGTGCCTGCTGGGCGTTTACACGGTCAATATTCAGTTCGCCCGGCTTCTCAAACGCCTGACGAATCGCATTCTTCGTAATTTCGTTAAACACTACACGGCTGTAGCGTTTGTCATCACCACCAATCACTTCCCGCAGGTGCCACGCAATGGCTTCCCCTTCGCGGTCAAGGTCGGTTGCGAGATAGATGTGGTCTGCTTTTTCAGCAAGCTGCTTCAGCTCGTTAACGACTTTTTCTTTCCCTGGAAGCACTTCATATTGTGCATCCCAGTTATGCCATGGGTTAACACCCATGCGGTTGACAAGCGCGCTACGTTCATCCTTTTTAGGCTTTTTAGCCCCTTTGGTGGAGGTAGAGTCTGCGCTCTTTTTGCTGGCTGAGCCACTGGTCGGCAAATCGCGGATATGACCAACGCTGGACTTAACCACGTAGTCATTACCCAGATACTTATTGATCGTTTTGGCTTTTGCCGGGGACTCAACGATGACGAGAGCTTTACCCATATTCACCTTTACCTAATTTAATTCTTCCAGGAATACGCCGCACGTTGATTTCCCTTCCGCTGACGACGAGCCAATGATATTGCGACTGCGTCAGGAGATATCAACCCCTTTGTCTTACCGGGCGTTAAAGAAAAGACGCCCAGGTGATTGAGTTCTCGGGTATTTTTCTCACATCTCGTGTAATTCGTGACGAATTCCCGGTTGAATGTCAAGCAATTCTGTTGCCAGAATGACGAAAGCGCACACTCTACCTGATAAAATTCGTTACGCAACTTTATTAGCATGCAAAAGCAAATCCCGCCAGCCAGGCCCCTGCAGCTTATCCCCTCACATTACAGGGAAAATTTGCCCCCAAAGCGCCCCCGGCGTAGACTATTGTCACTGTTTAAGGAGTGGATTATGCAGAATACGACCCAACCTATTGACCGAGCCTCTCTGCTTATCGAAGCAAACAAGCTTATCCGGGACCATGAAGATACGCTGGCGGGTATTGAAGCCACCGGCGTAGAACAGCGCAATGGGGTGCTGGTTTTCAGCGGCGAATACTTCCTTGACGAACAGGGGTTGCCGACCCCGAAAAGCACCGCCGTGTTTAACATGTTTAAATATCTGGCGCATACGCTTTCAGAGAAATATCACCTGGTCGATTAACGCAAAACGCGAGGCATAAGCCTCGCGTTTTTGTTTACAGCAGCGGTTTTTGTCCGCGCTGTAGCCAGCGCAGCAGCAGGCGGTCAGCACTTTCTGCCGCACTGTTGGTAAAGCGGTCCATCAGTCGTTTGCGCTGTGTAAAGCGCACGCCAACCAGTTCCCGGCCTTCCATCAGGTTGAGCAGAAGATCGTCGCTGGTTCCGACTTCATCCACCAGCCCTTTCTCCTGCGCCTGAACGCCGTACCAGTGCTCGCCAGTCGCGACCTGCTCAATGTCCAGCGTCGGGCGCATACGGTGCACAAAATCTTTAAAGAGATGATGCGTTTCGTTGAGATCCTCACGGAATTTTTGGCGCCCTTCCTCCGTATTTTCCCCCAGCAGCGTCAGGGTACGTTTGTACTGACCCGCGGTGTGAAGTTCAATATCAATCTCTTTATTTTTCAGAAAGCGGTTAAAGTTCGGGATCTGCGCTACCACGCCGATCGAGCCGATAATGGAGAACGGCGCGGCCACAATTTTGTCCGCCACGCAGGCCATCATGTAGCCACCGCTCGCTGCCACTTTATCTACGGCCACGGTCAGCGGGATCTGTTTTTCACGCAGGCGCTGCAGCTGTGAGGCAGCCAGCCCGTAACCGTGAACCACCCCGCCCGGGCTTTCAAGACGCACGACAACCTGATCCTGCGGTGTCGCCACGGCCAGAACGGCAGTCACCTCCTCCCGCAGAGAAGAAACCTCATGCGCATCCATGCTGCCTTTAAAATCGAGCACATAGACCCGTGGCGTGGCCTTATCCTGCGGCGCATTGAGTTTTGCTTTTGCTTTTGCCGCTTTAGCTTCCTGTTTATGCTTTTTCTTCTGCGCTTTCAGCCACAGTTTCTGTTGATGACTATCAAGCAGCGCCAGAGACATATCATCCTGCATCTCTTTATACTGCTCGCTCAGGCGGGTGATGCGTAACTCCCCACGCTGACGCTTGCGCTGCGTCAGGTTGACAATCAGAACGGCAACTACCGCAATGGCAACCACCACCGTCGCGATTTTGGCCAAAAACAACCCATATTGAGAAAGTAATTCCACGCGTTCCACCTTGATTTAACCACGAATCTTTCACGGCAGTGTACAACAGCCCTGCCCATGCGTCTCGCTCGTGACATTACCTCTGCGAGCCGCCTTCAGGAATCCCCGGGCTGGTCTTTAAATATTTGCAAATTGTTAATTTTACTGTAACGCGTCCTGTAGACTGATTGAATTATCAGGCGAATTCGGGCATAAAGCCGAAAAGTCATCATAAAGGCGCCATTGCGTTACCGGTCGCCTGAGGAGTCACCGTGCATTATCAACCGCAAAAAAATCTGCTGCAAAACCGGATTATTCTTGTCACCGGTGCCAGCGACGGGATTGGTCGCGAGGCGGCCCTGACATACGCCGAATATGGCGCGAACGTCATTCTGATTGGGCGCAACGAAGAAAAACTGAAAAGCGTCGCTCAGGAGATTGAGTCGGTATCTGGTACGCCAGCCCCGTGGTATACCCTCGATTTACTGACCTGCACGCCCGCAGTGTGCCAGGAATTAGCCCAGCGCATTAGCGCTCACTATCCGAGACTCGACGGCGTACTTCATAACGCCGGCTTGTTAGGTGAAGTGCGTCCGATGGATGAACAGGATCCTGATATCTGGCAGCAGGTGATGCAGGTCAACGTCAACGGCACTTTTTTCCTTACGCAGGCATTGCTTCCTTTATTACTCAAATCCGAGTCAGGGTCTCTGGTCTTTACCTCTTCCAGCGTTGGTCGTGAAGGACGTGCAAACTGGGGAGCCTATGCCGTATCCAAATTCGCGACCGAAGGCATGATGCAGGTACTGGCGGAGGAGTATCAAAGCCGCCATCTGCGCGTAAACTGCATTAACCCGGGTGGTACGCGCACCAAAATGCGCGCCAGCGCGTTCCCGAGCGAAGATCCGCAGAAGCTGAAAACCCCGGCAGACATTATGCCGCTCTATCTCTGGCTGATGGGCGACGACAGCCGCCGCAAAACCGGGATGACCTTCGACGCCCAGCCGGGCCGTAAACCAGGAATTTCGCAATGAGTGAAGAACGTCATCAGCAGCGCCAGCAGCGTCTGAAAGAACAGGTCGATGCGCGCGTCGCGGCAGCACAGGACGAGCGAGGGATCGTCATCGTCTTTACCGGCAACGGCAAAGGCAAAACCACCGCCGCGTTTGGCACCGCTACCCGCGCCGTCGGCCACGGGCAGAAGGTCGGCGTTATCCAGTTTATTAAAGGTGAGTGGCCTAACGGCGAGCGTAATCTGCTTGAGCCCCACGGGGTTGAGTTTCAGGTGATGGCGACCGGATTTACGTGGGACACCCAGAATCGTGAAACCGACACCGCCGCCTGTCTGGCCGTCTGGGAGCACGCTAAAAGAATGCTGGCCGATCCTTCACTCAATATGGTTCTGCTGGATGAGATCACCTATATGGTCGCCTACGACTATTTGCCGCTGGAAGACGTGCTTAATGCACTGAAAGACCGTCCCGCCCATCAGACGGTCATCATCACGGGCCGCGGGTGTCATCGGGATATTCTGGAGCTGGCAGATACCGTCAGCGAGCTGCGTCCGGTTAAACATGCGTTTGATGCGGGCATCAAAGCGCAAATTGGGATTGATTACTAAAGAAAAAAGCCCGGTGACTTCACCGGGCTTTTACGTTAACCGTTGTTATTACGGCTGCCGGAGCGGCGGCTGCTGCTCACCTGGCTGTGACGCTTCACCGCACGGCGAATCTGGTTCGCCTTCATGCGGCGACGATCTTTTTCCACCGCCACTTTAGAGGTGGTTTCCGGCGTCAGGCCGACCAGCTCGCGCAGGTAGTTGGTTTGGGTCAGATCCAGTTCGGTATAACCCCCACGCGGCAAACCTTTCGGCAGCAGGATGTCGCCGTAGCGGACGCGGATCAGGCGGCTAACCTGCACGCCTACCGCTTCCCAGAGACGACGCACTTCGCGGTTGCGGCCTTCGGTCAGGGTCACGTTGTACCACTGGTTAATGCCTTCCCCACCGGTAAACTTGATGGTTTTGAACGCCGCAGGACCGTCTTCCAGCTGAACGCCACGCGAGAGATCGCGCAGTTTATTCTCATCAACCTGGCCGAACACGCGCACCGCGTATTCACGTTCCACTTCACGGCTTGGATGCATCAGACGGTTTGCCAGTTCACCATCGGTGGTAAACAGCAGCAGACCGCAGGTATTCACGTCCAGACGACCAACGGCAATCCAGCGAGCGCCACGCAGTTTAGGCAGACGGTCAAACACCGTCGGGCGACCTTCCGGGTCATTGCGGGTACACAGCTCGCCTTCCGGCTTGTAGTAAGCCAGCACGCGGCAGATTTGTTCAGCGGACTCTTTCACGGAGATAAGATGACCGTCGATACGGATCTTCAGCCCCGGTACGATTTCTACGCGGTCACCCAGCGTGGCGATTTTACCATCCACACTCACGCGGCCCGCTTCAATAATGGCTTCGATTTCACGGCGTGAACCGTGGCCGGCACGCGCCAGCACTTTCTGTAACTTCTCGCTCATTGAGCTTCCTCAGGTGTCGCCTTCACAGGCGTCGAATCAGGTCAAAAGAGGGCTTAGCCCTGCTTTGATGGCCGCGTAGTATATCTGCTTATACCACTACAAGAAAGGCTTTACGTCACCCACGCCTTCTCGAATCACTTCCGGCGCATCTTCGGTTAAGTCGACCACGGTAGTGGGCTGCTGGCCGAGATAGCCGCCGTGAATAATTAGCTCGACCACCTTTTCCAGACGATCTTTGATCTCTTCCGGATCGGACTCGGTAAACTCGCTGCCGGGCAGCATCAGCGAGGTAGACAGCATCGGTTCGCCGAGGGTTTCCAGCAGCGCCTGCGCTATCGGGTTCGACGGCACGCGCATACCGATAGTCTTACGCTTTTCCTGCAGCAGGCGGCGCGGCACCTCTTTCGTCCCTTTCAGGATGAAGGTGTAGTTACCCGGCGTATTGTTCTTGATCAGGCGAAACGCCACGTTATCGACGTAAGCATAGGTCGACAGCTCAGAAAGATCGCGGCACATCAGGGTAAAGTTATGGCCGTCCGGCAGCTGGCGAATACGGCAAATACGCTCCATTGCCCCTTTGTCTTCAATTTTGCAGCCCAGCGCGTAGCCTGAATCGGTCGGGTAGACAATCACGCCGCCTTTGCGGACGATCTCCACCGCCTGGTTAATCAAACGTGGCTGCGGGTTATCCGGATGGATATAGAAAAACTGACTCATACTTCCCTCTCTTCAATTTGCTGCGGCTGTTCCCAGAGCTGCCAGACCGGCTCAACGCCAGCGGGCAGCCAGAGCTTGCGCCCAAGTTCGATCCACGCGCAGGGCTGATGAAAATCAGATCCCTGTGACCCAAGCAGGCCGAACTGGCGGGCATAGGTCGCGAGCTGGGCGCGCTCGTTGGGCGCCTGCTGACACTGGGCGACTTCCATCGCCTCGCCACCGCATTCGGCAAAATGTGCCAGCAGCCTTTTCAGCCATTTAGCAGAAAGATTATACCGGCCCGGATGGGCCAGCACGGCCTTACCGCCAGAATGATGAATCACATCAATAGCTTGTTTTATTGTACACCACTGTGGCGGAACGTATCCGGTTTTCCCGCGCGCCAGATATTTTTTAAAGACATCCGCCATCGTCGTGGCTTTACCCGCCTCAACCAGAAAACGGGCGAAATGACCGCGCGTGACCGCCCCGCCGTTCGCCAGCTTTTTGGCACCTTCCAGCGCGCCCGGAATATGCGCCTTTTCCAGACGCTCGCCGATCATCTCTGCGCGCTGGTTGCGGCGCGTTTTTTGTTCTTGCAAAAAGGCAGTAAGTGCCGGATGGTCTATATCGATGTTCAGGCCAACGATATGAATCTCATGGTTTTCCCAGACGGTCGAAATTTCGACGCCGGACACCAGATTGAGCGCCAGCCCGCGGCGGGCGATCTCGGCGCGCGCCGCCGGTATTGCATCCGTCGTATCGTGATCGGTTATCGCCAGCGTACCGACGCGCATTTCAACGGCACGATGAACCAGGGCTTCGGGTGTCAGCAGGCCATCAGAGGCCTGAGTATGGCTGTGTAAATCATAAATAATAGCGTAGGTGGTATCGCTCAAAGCACTTCCCATAACAGGTTGGAGACATCCGAAAACGCCATGATACCGACTTATATCGAAATTCTGAAATCAAGGGTTGACAACACGCCATCGAACTAGTTAACTAGTACGCAAGTTCACACGAGAAAGGTATCTGAAAATGACAGCGCATTTCACTCTGCACGGTTGGTGGCGTACTTCCTGATCTTCGGGCAGTGTCACGCGTCTGCGAAATGCAAACAGATACCCAGCCCGCTTCCAAGCGGGCTTTTTTTTGAACAGAAAATGAGAACAATATAATGCAAACAGCCAAACCACACCTCGAACTGCTGACCTGCGAGGCGGCCTACCGCCACAACCCGACAGCGCTGTTTCATCAGGTTTGCGGCGCACGTCCGGCGACGCTGCTGCTGGAATCTGCGGACATCGACAGCAAGGACGATCTCAAGAGCCTGCTGCTGGTCGACAGCGCGTTGCGCATTACCGCTCTAGGTGACACTGTCACAATTAAGGCCTTATCAGACAACGGCGCATCGCTGCTGCCACTGCTGGATGCCGCCCTGCCGTCAGGCATTGAAAACGAACGTCATCCAGAAATGCGTATTCTGCATTTCCCGCCGGTTAGCCAGCTGCTGGATGAAGACGCTCGCCTCTGCTCCCTGTCCGTCTTTGATGCCTTCCGCCTGCTGCAGAACCTGGTCACCGTTCCGCACGATGAGCGTGAAGCGATGTTCTTTGGCGGGCTGTTTGCCTACGATCTGGTCGCCGGCTTTGAAGATTTACCGGAAACCGAGCAGGGCAATCGCTGCCCGGACTATTGTTTCTATCTGGCCGAAACCCTGCTGGTGATCGACCATCAGAAACAATACACCCGCATTCAGGCCAGCCTGTTCACGCCTTCGACCGCTGAGAAAAACCGTCTTGAGCATCGCATCGCGCAGCTTCAGCAGCAGATGACGGAAGCGCCTCCTGCGCTTCCGGTGCAGCGAGTGGAAAAAATGACCTGCGATGTGAACCAGACCGACGATCAGTATGGCGCCGTGGTTCGCCAGATGCAAAAAGCGATTCGCGCCGGGGAAATTTTCCAGGTCGTGCCGTCCCGTCGCTTCTCGCTGCTCTGCCCGTCTCCGCTGGCGGCCTACGACGTGCTGAAGAAAAGCAATCCAAGCCCGTACATGTTTTTCATGCAGGACAACGAATTCACGCTGTTCGGCGCCTCGCCGGAAAGCTCGCTGAAGTACGACGCCACCAGCCGTCAGATTGAGATCTACCCGATCGCCGGAACCCGTCCACGCGGACGTCGCGCAGACGGCTCGTTGGATCGCGATCTCGACAGCCGCATCGAGCTGGAAATGCGTACCGACCATAAAGAGCTCTCCGAGCACCTGATGCTGGTTGACCTGGCGCGTAACGACCTGGCACGCATTTGCACCCCGGGCAGCCGCTACGTGGCGGATCTGACCAAAGTTGACCGCTATTCGTTCGTGATGCACCTGGTCTCTCGCGTGGTCGGTGAGCTGCGCCACGACCTCGACGTGCTGCACGCCTACCGCGCCTGCATGAATATGGGCACCCTGAGCGGTGCGCCGAAAGTGCGTGCCATGCAGCTGATTGCCGCCGCCGAAGGGCGTCGTCGCGGCAGCTACGGCGGCGCGGTGGGTTACTTCACCGCCCACGGCGACCTCGATACCTGCATCGTGATCCGCTCCGCCTATGTAGAAGACGGCATTGCCACCGTCCAGGCGGGAGCCGGGATTGTTCTTGATTCCGTTCCGCAGTCTGAAGCTGACGAAACGCGCAGTAAAGCCCGAGCGGTCCTTCGCGCCATTGCTACCGCACACCATGCACAGGAGATTTTCTGATGGCTGACATTCTGCTGCTCGATAATATCGATTCCTTTACCTACAACCTGGCAGATCAGCTGCGTGCGAATGGCCATAACGTCGTTATCTATCGCAACCACGTGCCGGCCCAGACCTTGATTGACCGTCTGGCAACCATGCAAAACCCGGTGCTGATGCTCTCTCCTGGGCCTGGCGCACCGAGCGAAGCGGGCTGTATGCCGGAGCTGCTGACCCGTATGCGCGGCAAGCTGCCGATTATCGGTATCTGCCTCGGCCATCAGGCGATTGTTGAAGCCTACGGCGGCTACGTTGGCCAGGCGGGAGAGATCCTGCACGGTAAAGCGTCCAGCATTGAACATGACGGCCAGGCAATGTTTGCCGGGCTGCCGAATCCGCTCCCGGTCGCGCGCTACCACTCGCTGATCGGCAGCAACATTCCCGCCGGGCTGACCATTAACGCCTCGTTTGAAGGGATGGTGATGGCGGTGCGTCACGACGCGGATCGCGTCTGCGGGATGCAGTTCCATCCGGAATCCATCCTGACCTCTCACGGTGCCTGCCTGCTGGAGCAGACGCTCGACTGGGCGTTACAGAAGCTGGAGCAGACCAACACCCTGCAGCCGATTCTGGAAAAACTGTACCAGGCGCAGACCCTGAGCCAGCAGGAGAGCCACCAGCTCTTCTCCGCCGTGGTTCGCGGTGAGCTGAAGCCGGAACAGCTGGCGGCCGCGCTGGTGAGCATGAAGGTCCGCGGCGAAAGCCCGCAGGAGATCGCCGGTGCCGCTACGGCCCTGCTGGAAAATGCCGCCCCGTTCCCGCGCCCGGACTATCAGTTTGCCGATATCGTCGGTACCGGCGGTGATGGCAGCAACAGTATCAATATTTCAACCGCCAGCGCCTTCGTAGCGGCAGCGTGTGGTTTAAAGGTCGCGAAGCACGGTAACCGCAGCGTGTCCAGCCGGTCAGGTTCTTCCGATCTGCTCGCCGCATTCGGCATTAATCTCGATATGAACGCCGAACGTTCCCGTGAAGCGCTGGATGACCTGGGCGTCTGCTTCCTGTTTGCGCCGAAGTATCACACCGGTTTCCGCCACGCGATGCCGGTTCGTCAGCAGCTTAAAACCCGCACGCTGTTTAACGTGCTCGGCCCGCTGATCAACCCGGCGCACCCGCCGCTGGCGCTGATCGGTGTCTACGGCCCGGAGCTGGTCCTGCCGATTGCCGAGACGCTGCGCGTGCTGGGTTACCAGCGTGCCGCCGTGGTGCACAGCGGCGGAATGGACGAAGTGTCACTGCATGCGCCGACGCTGGTGGCCGAACTGCGCGACGGTGAAATCCTGAGCTACCAGCTCGAAGCCGATGACTTTGGTTTAACTCCGTATCACCAGGAAGCGCTGGCAGGCGGTACCCCGGAAGAAAACCGTGACATTCTGACGCGCTTATTACAAGGTAAGGGAGAGGTCGCTCATGAGGCCGCCGTTGCCGCCAACGTCGCCATGCTGATGCGTTTGCACGGTGAGGAAGACCTGAAGGCCAACGTTCAAAAAGTTCTGGATGTACTGCGCTCCGGTGCAGCTTACGATCGCGTTACCGCACTTGCGGCAAGAGGGTAAAGAATGCAGACCGTTTTAGCGAAAATCGTTGCCGATAAGGCCATCTGGGTGGAAGCCCGCAAGCAACAGCAGCCGCTTGCCAGTTTTCAGAACGACGTCGTCCCTAGCAGCCGTCGTTTCTATGACGCCCTGCAGGGTGCGCGCACCGCGTTTATTCTGGAGTGCAAAAAAGCGTCCCCGTCCAAAGGCGTTATCCGTGACGATTTCGACCCGGCGCGCATTGCCGGTATTTATAAGCATCATGCCTCAGCCATCTCCGTGCTGACGGATGAGAAATATTTTCAGGGCAGCTTCGATTTTCTGCCGATCGTCAGCGGCATCGCGCCGCAGCCGATCCTGTGCAAAGACTTTATTATCGACCCTTATCAGATTTGGCTGGCGCGCTTTTACCAGGCCGACGCCTGCCTGCTGATGCTCTCGGTGCTTGACGACGAGCAGTACCGCCAGCTCTCTGCCGTGGCGCACAGCCTGAAAATGGGCGTGCTGACCGAAGTGAGCAACGAAGAGGAGCTGGAGCGCGCGATTGCGCTGGAAGCCAAAGTGGTTGGCATCAACAACCGCGATCTGCGCGATCTGTCAATCGACCTGAACCGCACGCGCCAGCTGGCGCCGCGTCTGGGCGCTGGCGTCACGGTGATCAGCGAATCCGGCATAAACAGCTACGCCCAGGTGCGCGAGCTGAGCCACTTCGCCAACGGTTTCCTGATTGGCTCCGCCATGATGGAACATGACGATCTCAATGCGGCAGTGCGTCGCGTGCTGCTGGGTGAAAACAAAGTCTGCGGCTTAACCCGCGAACAGGACGCCCAGGCCGCGTATGAAGCCGGAGCGATTTATGGCGGGCTGATTTTTGTGGATTCCTCTCCTCGCGCGGTGAGCGAAGAGCAGGCGCGTAAGATCATCGCCGCGGCACCGCTCAGCTATGTTGGCGTGTTCCGCAATGCGGATATCGCAGAGATGGTTGTAAAAGCCGACGCGTTATCCCTGAGCGCGGTGCAGCTGCACGGCGATGAGGATCAGGCCTATATCGATGCCCTGCGCGCCGCGCTGGCGCCGCAGGTACAGATCTGGAAAGCGCAAAGCGTTAGCGATACGTTGCCCCCGCGTAACCTGAACCACGTGGATAAATACGTCCTCGATAACGGCCAGGGCGGAAGCGGCCAGCGTTTTGACTGGTCTCTGCTGAACGGCGAAAAGCTGGACAACGTCCTGCTGGCGGGCGGATTAAGCCCGGACAACTGTGTAGAAGCCGCGAAAACCGGCTGCGCAGGCCTCGATTTCAATTCAGGCGTAGAGTCCCAACCGGGTATCAAAGATGCCAGCAAGCTGGCCTCGGTTTTTAAAACTCTGCGTGCATATTAAGGAAGAGAAGATGACGACATTACTTAACCCGTATTTTGGTGAGTTCGGCGGGATGTACGTCCCGCAAATCCTGATGCCCGCGCTGCGCCAGCTGGAAGAAGCGTTTGTCAGCGCGCAAAAGGATCCGGCGTTTCAGGCTGAATTTACCGACCTGCTGAAAAATTACGCCGGTCGTCCGACCGCGCTGACCAAATGCCGCAATCTGACGGAAGGTACGAAAACCACGCTGTATCTTAAGCGTGAAGACCTGCTTCACGGCGGCGCGCACAAGACTAATCAGGTGCTGGGCCAGGCGCTGCTTGCGAAGCGTATGGGCAAAACCGAAATCATCGCCGAAACCGGCGCAGGCCAGCACGGCGTGGCCTCGGCGCTCGCCAGCGCCCTGCTCGGCCTGAAATGCCGCATCTATATGGGGGCGAAAGACGTTGAGCGTCAGTCTCCGAACGTCTTCCGTATGCGCCTGATGGGTGCGGAAGTGATCCCGGTACACAGCGGCTCCGCGACGCTGAAGGATGCCTGTAACGAAGCGCTGCGCGACTGGTCCGGCAGCTATGAAACCGCGCACTATATGCTCGGAACCGCGGCGGGCCCGCACCCGTTCCCGACCATCGTGCGCGAATTCCAGCGCATGATCGGGGAAGAGACCAAAGCGCAGATCCTCGAAAAAGAGGGTCGCCTGCCGGATGCGGTGATCGCCTGCGTCGGCGGCGGGTCAAACGCCATCGGCATGTTCGCAGACTTTATCGACGACACCAGCGTGGGTCTGATTGGCGTTGAGCCTGCCGGTCACGGCATTGAATCAGGTGAACACGGCGCGCCGCTGAAGCATGGCCGCGTGGGGATCTACTTCGGCATGAAATCCCCGATGATGCAGACCGATGAGGGCCAGATTGAAGAGTCTTACTCTATCTCTGCCGGCCTCGACTTCCCTTCCGTCGGGCCGCAGCACGCCTATCTGAACAGTACGGGTCGCGCGGACTATGTCTCCATTACCGATGACGAAGCGCTGGAAGCGTTCAAAACGCTGTGCCGCAGCGAAGGGATCATCCCGGCCCTGGAGTCTTCACACGCTCTGGCCCATGCGCTGAAAATGATGAAAGACAATCCGGAAAAAGAACAGCTGCTGGTGGTAAACCTTTCCGGACGCGGTGACAAAGATATCTTCACCGTTCACGATATTCTGAAAGCACGAGGGGAAATCTGATGGAACGCTACGATAACGTATTTGCAGAACTGAAATCCCGCCAGGAAGGCGCGTTCGTTCCCTTCGTCACCCTGGGCGACCCGGGCCCGGAACAGTCGCTGAAGATTATCGACACCCTGATTGAGGCCGGTGCCGACGCGCTGGAGCTGGGGATCCCGTTCTCTGACCCGCTGGCGGATGGCCCAACCATTCAGAATGCGACGCTGCGCGCGTTTGCCTCTGGTGTGACGCCAACCCAGTGCTTTGAGATGCTGGCGGCAATTCGCCAGAAGCACCCGACCATTCCGATTGGCCTGCTGATGTACGCCAACCTGGTGTTCAACCGCGGTATCGATGAGTTTTACGCCGAGTGCGCACGCGTAGGCGTCGACTCCGTTCTGGTCGCCGACGTGCCGGTCGAGGAGTCCGCGCCGTTCCGCCAGGCTGCGATGCGTCACAACGTCGCCCCGATTTTCATCTGCCCGCCGAACGCGGATGACACACTGCTGCGCCAGATAGCCTCTTACGGGCGCGGCTACACCTACCTGCTCTCCCGCGCAGGCGTAACCGGTGCCGAGAATAAAGCCGCCCTGCCGCTGCATCATCTGGTGGAAAAGCTGGCCGAGTACCATGCCGCGCCGCCGCTGCAGGGCTTCGGGATCTCCTCTCCGGATCAGGTCACCGCGGCGATTGACGCGAAGGCTGCGGGTGCCATCTCCGGCTCTGCGATTGTGAAGATCATCGAGAAGAACGTGGACAAACCCGAGCAGATGCTGGCCGAGCTGAAAGCGTTTGTGACGGCCATGAAGGCGGCGACGCTTAAAGCCTGACCCCTCCACCGTCTGGCACCCCTGCCAGACGGTTACCCTTTCTTCCCCGCCATCAACAAAGGATTACGTCAAAATTGATCCTTTCGATATTTTCGGTGTGAATGGCTTTTCAAACTGTTATGTAAGCGTATGATCTGGACTCTTTTTTATCTTTAATCCTTCTGAGTTCAGAGGCTTATTCATGTCATGGCAATCCTTCAAACAGACTTACCTGGTTAAGTTCTGGTCACCCGTTCCGGCTGTTATCGCGGCTGGCATTCTCTCTACCTACTATTTCGGCATTACCGGCACCTTCTGGGCCGTGACCGGCGAGTTCACCCGCTGGGGTGGTCAATTGCTGCAGCTCGCTGGCGTGCATACCGAAGAGTGGGGTTACTTTAAACTCATCCATCTGGACGGCACGCCGCTTACCCGCATCGACGGGATGATGATCATCGGCATGTTCGGCGGCTGCTTCGCGGCGGCGCTGTGGGCAAACAACGTTAAGTTGCGTATGCCCAAAAGCCGGATCCGCATTCTTCAGGCAGTTGTCGGCGGTATCATTGCCGGGTTTGGCGCCCGTCTGGCGATGGGCTGTAACCTGGCCGCTTTCTTTACGGGGATTCCTCAGTTTTCGCTTCACGCCTGGTTCTTTGCCGTCGCCACGGCCATCGGCTCTTACTTTGGCGCAAAATTTACCCTGCTGCCGCTGTTTCGCATTCCAGTGAAAATGACCAAAGTCAGCGCAGCGTCTCCGTTAACCCAGAAGCCCTCTCAGGCACGCCGCCGTTTCCGTCTCGGAATGCTGGTCTTTTTCGCTATGGTGGCATGGGCGCTGTGTACGGCTCTGAACCAGCCCAAACTCGGTCTGGCGATGCTGTTCGGCGTGGGTTTTGGTCTGCTCATTGAACGCGCGCAGATCTGCTTCACCTCCGCGTTTCGCGATATGTGGATCACCGGCCGCACGATGATGGCGAAGGCGATTATCGCCGGGATGGCGGTCAGCGCCATCGGCATCTTCAGCTATGTTCAACTGGGCGTCGAACCGAAAATCATGTGGGCCGGCCCTAACGCGGTCATTGGCGGCCTGCTGTTCGGCTTCGGGATCGTGCTGGCCGGCGGGTGTGAAACCGGCTGGATGTATCGCGCCGTCGAAGGACAGGTGCACTACTGGTGGGTGGGTCTTGGAAATGTGATTGGCTCGACGGTCCTGGCGTACTTCTGGGACGATTTGTCCCCGGCGCTTGCCACAAGTTGGGACAAGGTCAACCTGCTGAGCACCTTCGGCCCTCTCGGCGGCCTGCTGGTCACCTACGCCCTGCTGTTGGTTGCTTTTTTACTGGTCGTCGCACAGGAGAAACGTTTCTTCCGCCGTGCGGGCGTTAAAACAGAAACGCAGGAGAATGCTGCATGAAAGAGATCGTGCCTGATTATCGTCTGGATATGGTTGGCGAGCCCTGTCCATATCCGGCGGTGGCTACGCTTGAAGCGCTACCGCAGCTAAAGAAAGGGGAAATTCTGGAGGTGGTGAGCGACTGCCCGCAGTCCATCAACAACATACCGCTGGATGCAAAAAACCACGGTTATACGGTGCTGGATATCCAGCAGGATGGCCCAACCATTCGCTATCTGATTCAAAAATGATCCCTAAGGGCCTCGCCAGGGGCCTTTATCGTATTGAATTATAAGACATCTTGATCCACGGCAAAAACGGGATTTTTGACTTAAGTAAAATCTCATTTCCCTTTTGAAGGAGGTTTTCGCGATTTGATGTATTTACGAGCTTTACTGGTTTTCGCCTTATTGATTCCCTTCCATGCGCTGTCCCTGAATTTCTCTTCCACCTTCCTGCGCCTTGATTGTCCGCAAAGAGGACTTGTCGAGGTTATTCTGCACGTCTATGACCATACCCAGGAACGGTGGCGCGGCCATTTTGAAACCGGCGCGGGACATAAACGTGCGGGTGATACCGAAATTATCCCGTTTGCCAATGGCGATATTCTCTTCCATTCCCTGTCCAGCGACGCTTTCAGCTATTTATATGATGGGGAAACGATCCTGAGGCACTGCGTAAAGCTTGATGAGCGGCCGGTTTATCCGTCGTTTTGAAGTGAGCAAAGCAAACTGGCCACCCTGTGGCCAGTTTGACGGGGGATCAGAAACGATAACCCGCAGAGAACATAAACACCCACGGATCCAGTCGCGTGTTGATGCTTTGCTGCTGACCGCCCGCCTTGAAGCGTACGTCCGTATCAATATCCATATACCAGACGGAGGCGTTAATTAACCAGTCGCGGTTAATCAGGTAATCCAGACCGACCTGCCCCGCCATGCCCCACGAATCTTTCAGGCTGAGGTCAGTCAGACCGGCCTCTTTACCGGTATCGTTAAACTTCTCGTCAAAGAAGGTGGTGTAGTTCAAACCAGCGCCAATATAAGGGCGCACCTTGCTGCTTGAGTCGCCAAAGTACCATTGCGCCATCAGCGTTGGCGGTAAATGGTGAACCGTTGCAATATCACCGGTTGCGCCCAGACCCACGCGATGACGGAACGGCGTTGCAGCAAGAAGCTCAACACCAACGTTTTCCGTCGCCATATAGGTGAACGTTAACCCTAACTGGGTGTTATTACTGACGTTAAAACCGCCCATACCCAGCACGTTATCCGATCCTTCAGTTGGGCGAACCGTAGCCGAACCGGCACGAATAAAGAATTCGCCTGCTTCATGCGCGTACGCGCCGCCAGAGAGACTGCTTAATACAAGGGCTGCCACCGCTAATTTTTTCATATCCGCTCCATCGTTGTGGTTTTAATCGCGGATGAGAATATACTCACAAAAGGGTAATAAGTGATCTGCCACAGATCACATTAAAACCAGTAACTTAACATTCATTGATCTGGGTTAATTTTTTGTGGCGCGTTCAAAAGCGATAAGTTGTTTCCATGTCAATTTTTGGCATTTCACGGTTACAAAATTTTCCCTTTCCCCCCTCTTGCTCTTCCTCTGGCGGCTGGATAATTTATCGCTCTCACAAATTGATTTGATGCGTTCTTCTTTTGCAGGTGTGCCATGAGTGATATCAACCCGTGCATGACGTGCGGAGCCTGTTGTGCGTATTTTCGAGTCTCTTTCTACTGGGCCGAAGCCAGCGATGGCGGCGGTACCGTTCCGGTTCATCTCACCGAGCCGTTAACCCCCTTTCTGCGCTGCATGAGCGGCACGAACCAAAAGCAGGCTCGCTGTGTGGCGCTACAGGGTGAGCCTGGGGTCTCTACCCGATGTTCCATCTATGAGGATCGCCCCAGCCCGTGCCGGGAATTTGCCATGTCGGGGGAAGATGGCCAGGTCAACGAAGCCTGCAATCGCGCACGCGCACGCGTGGGATTACCGCCGCTTTACAAAGATATGCTTTTCCATACAAGCCTTGATGCTGCCACAGCAGGTGCATCCGGTGTACAATTGCCGGCTAATTAACACCTGCAATACTCAAGGAGAGTGCATGTCTATCACGGCGAAGTCTGTCTACCGTGACACGGGAAACTTTTTCCGCAATCAGTTCATAACCTTTTTACTGATCGCGTTGCTTTGCGCCTTTATCACGGTGGTGCTGGGTCATGCGTTTTCACCGAGTGAAGAACAGATTGCCAGCCTGAGCCAGGGCGACCATCTTGCGGGTAGCGTGGGGTTGTTTGAGCTGGTGCAAAACATGACGCCGGAACAGCAGCAAATCCTGCTGCGCGCCTCTGCCGCGTCCACCTTCTCGGGCCTGATTGGTAATGCAGTTCTGGCGGGCGGCGTTTTGCTGATGATTCAGCTGGTATCGGCGGGTCACCGGGTCAGCGCCTTACGGGCGATTGGTGCCAGCGCGCCGGTCTTACCTAAGCTGTTTATCCTGATCTTTTTGACCACCCTGCTGGTGCAGATGGGGATAATGCTGGTCGTGGTGCCGGGCGTACTGCTGGCTATCGTGCTCTCGTTTGCGCCTGTGATGGTCGTGCAGGATAAGATGGGTATTTTTACCGCGATGCGCAGCAGCATCCGACTGGCATGGGCTAATATGCGTCTGGTGGCGCCTGCCGTGATCGGCTGGCTGCTCGCCAAAACGCTCCTGCTGTTGTTTGCGCCGAATTTTGCGGTATTAACGCCGAACGTTGGCGCGGTAGTGGCGAATACGCTGAGCAATCTGATTTCAGCGGTGCTGCTGGTCTATCTGTTCCGCCTGTATATGTTAATTCGTCAGTAATCCTGAGGCGGGTGGCATCGCTGCCTCCCGCCCCGCTCAGAAGATGGAATCACAGAATGAAGCAGTTTCTTGATTTTTTACCGCTCGTGGTCTTTTTTGCTTTTTATAAGCTGTACGATATTTATGCCGCGACCACTGCGCTGATCGTTGCAACGGCTGTGGTCCTGATCTATAGCTGGGTTCGCTACCGTAAAGTCGAAAAAATGGCGCTGGTCACCTTCGTCTTGGTCGCCGTATTCGGCGGACTGACTCTGTTCTTCCATAACGATGAATTTATCAAGTGGAAAGTGACCGTGATTTACGCCCTGTTTGCGGGCGCATTATTAATCAGCCAGTGGGTGATGAAAAAACCGCTGATCCAACGCATGCTGGGCAAAGAGCTGACGCTGCCTCAGGAAGTCTGGTCCCGTCTGAATATCGCCTGGGCGGTCTTCTTTATTCTCTGCGGTCTCGCTAACATCTATATTGCTTTCTGGCTGCCGCAGAATATTTGGGTCAACTTTAAGGTCTTCGGCCTGACCGCACTGACCCTTATCTTCACGCTGTTAAGCGGCGTATACATTTATCGCCACATGCCGCAGGACGACAAGCACTGATTAATGACTGACCAGAACGTCAGCGACAGGCGTTCTGGTCTATTCTCTCTGCTGTAAAATCATAGTAGCATCCCGCCTGAAGTCTTCCGTTACGAGTTAAAACAATGACAACAACTAACGCCCCGCAGGGCGAACTGGTTTTACGCACACTGGCAATGCCCGCTGACACCAATGCCAATGGCGATATTTTTGGCGGCTGGCTGATGTCGCAGATGGATATGGGCGGCGCAATTCTGGCAAAAGAGATCGCCCACGGGCGCGTGGTGACTGTGCGAGTGGATGGCATGACCTTCCTGCGCCCGGTTGCGGTAGGTGATGTGGTTTGCTGCTACGCTCGCTGCGTCAAACGCGGCAATACCTCTATTTCAATTAACATCGAAGTGTGGGTTAAGAAAGTCTCTTCTGAGCCGATTGGGCAGCGTTATAAGGCCACTGAGGCGCTGTTTATTTATGTCGCAGTGGACAGCGAGGGTAAACCTCGTCAACTTCCTCAGGCCTGATCGACAGGTAAAAAAAAGCCTCCTTTCGGAGGCTTTTTTTATTCCATCTGCGCCCCGCCGTTCAGGCGGAAAACGATATTCACAATCAATCCGCTGCCCGGCTTGCCTGGCTCATAACGCCATCTGCGCATTGCAGATTTCACTTCGCGCTCAAACATATTAGAAGGCTGAGCGGACAAGATTTCCACGTTATCCACTCGGCCATCCGCAGTCACGTCAAATTTCACCCTTACGCGGCCTTCAATACGCAAGGCCTGAGCTCGCGCCGGATACTGAGGCTGGTTGCGGCTTACGGCACGCGGGCCCGCTGGCGCACTAACCGTTGGCTTTGATGTCGTTGCCGTATTGTTCATCACTGGACGTGAAGGCGCTGCATTTTCAACCGGCTGGGTCGCACGCGGTTCAACCGGACGTTCCTCACGTTTCGGACGCTCCTCCACCTTCTTCACCGGCTTTGGCTTCGGCTGAGGTTTTGGCTTCGGTTCAGGCTTGTGGATCACCACCGGCGCTTCCTTCGGTGGCTCCGGAACGGGCTCGGGTTCTGGCTCAGGTTCAGCCACCGGCTGTGGTGGTGGAGGGACAACCTGCGGCGGTTCAAGATCCGCTGGCGAGACCATCGTTACCGAAATCGGCTGCGCGGGCGCGGGCATTTCAATAACCTGATGAACCGAGGTATACAGCAAACCCGCAACAACGGCACCGTGAATCACGACAGAAAGCAGCGTCGGCCAGGGAAAGCGGCGAGGTAAATCAAGGGTCATCGAAGTCATATTCATCAACGTTAAAAAACCGAACTATGATTTTAAATGCAAATAGCAATCATATTCAATAAGACACTATGCTCTGGCGCAACTTTAGCGCCTGAGAGGCCAAAAAAGACGCAGTCAGATCAGGGTATTAACATTGTTTTTATTTTACATTGCAGTCGTTTGCCCTTTCACATAACGTAACTGACACTTTTACCGGTTAAGGAGCTTCGCCGTGTTTTACGTAATTTACTCTGAAGATGTTGCTGATTCGCTCGAAAAACGCCAGTCTGTGCGCCCTGCGCATCTGGCACGTTTGCAGCTGCTCCAGGATGAAGGCCGATTACTGACCGCTGGCCCCATGCCCGCAGTCGACAGCAACGATCCGGGTGCTGCCGGTTTTGCCGGCTCCACGGTTATTGCTGAATTTGAATCCCAGGAAGCCGCTCAGGCCTGGGCTGACGCAGACCCGTACGTTGCAGCGGGTGTGTATGCAAAAGTGACGGTGAGACCGTATAAGAAAGTGTTTTAAATCAATCGTGTAAATGTAGGGCAGCAAACTAACGTTGCATTGCCCTACTACCTTTTTGAATGAAAAAAGATATAATCCATTCATCTCTTTTACTTAGAAAAGTTTGTTATGGATTATATCTTATTAGTATTATTATTGGCCGTTTGTTTTGCTAATGCTACATTTATCAGAATCAAATCGATTGCGGTGGTTATTGCATTACTGATATTTGCTTTCTGGTTTATATCAAATATGTTTACCGGAAATGGTGTAAATGATGCAGTTTATTATCATCTGAGAAGTAATGTTCACGGGACGTCTATTGATGATATATTGCCTAAAGTTTTTGCAGCCAGCATATTTATTTTGATTTCTATAGCGATAATATTTGCGTCATTCAAATTTCGAAAAAAATTGCCACGGCGCAATGCCACATTCTATAATGTTTTATTTATTTCATCCCTTTTATTTTTCGTTTTTCAATCTAATGCAACCCAAAATATATACAACTCGCTTCAGAACTTATCCTATGGGAATGGTGTAAAAGTGGCCAGGCAGTATAACAGCGTTGATTACGAAATGAATAAAAAGTACAACTATGTTTTTATTTATGCTGAGAGCCTTGAACGTTCACTGAGAAACATTGATGGCATCAATTATATACCACAAATAAGTAAACTTGCAGATCAATATCTTGAATTCACTGACATACGTCAAATTCCGGGTATGGGGTGGACAATGGCAGGTATGGTCAATACCCAATGTGCTATTCCATTAGTCCTCCCTCAAGGTAATTCAGCGAATAATATGTCACATTTCTTGGGTGGGGCTGATTGCATTGCAACACATTTGAAAAAAAGTGGATACACTACGGAATTTATACGTGGGAGTGATAAAGAATTTGCTGGAGGGGATAAGTTCTTTTCTCAGCATGGCTGGATTTATCAACATGATAAACAATATTTGCTTAATCATCACGTAGTAAATCAAAATGACATTAGCGGATGGGGTGTTCATGATGATTCGCTCATTGACCATGTATATAATGAATTTGAAAAGTTATCGACCTCAAAAGATAATTTTCTCCTCTCATTCTTAACCGTCAATACTCATCCGCCAGCAGGTACCTATTTATCTGCTTGTGATGGACATATTAATGCTGCCATCACTAACCCTATGTTTAAATCAGCAAGTTGTTCTGATTATCTTATTGGTACATTTATTAAAAAAATCATCGACTCAGACCATTTTGACAATACAATCATTGTTCTTGTTTCAGATCATTTGATGATGGCTAACGCTGCTAGTAAAGAGCTTGACAGCATTCAGGACAAGCGTAGGAACAATTTTATTATTATAAAAAAAGGAATTAAACCCACTAAAATCGCCAAACCAGGAACATTGCTGGATGTCTGGCCGACTATACTTGATATCTCTTCGGCTGATAAACCTGATTTTGGATTTGGTCACAGTTTACTTCGGAATGAAAAAAGCCAGATTTTACAATCATGGGAAAAATCTAAAAACATTAGTGATTATCTAGGGTTTTCGTCTTCACTATGGAATTACCCTTCCCTAAATGATAAATTCTCATTTAAAGATGGCAAATTGACAATTGGCCAACAAGAATACAAATGGCCTCTCTTCGGAACCGCTGATAAGAATAAAAACATCAAGAGCATTTATTTTGAAGCCTTTGCCTTAAACGCGCAAAGAATTACTGCCGAAGATAATATTCTTTTTTATATAAATAATTGTTCAGTAACATCGAAAAGTAAACAAGGCTTATGTGGTTATGAACTAACACATAATAGTACGACACAGTACCAAATAAATGAAAAAGGTATTTTCAATAGAAGAGAGCTTAACGCTGTATCTCCTTTATTTTCTCAGGAACTTATCGGCATTTCGTCTGGGCCACTTAATGTCCAGACAGGCATTAATGATAATATTCAAGAGCAAACCATGCCATATGGGATTAATTTTTACAAACTTGAAGGAGAAAATAAAAAAATAAAACTCTTGGCCAATTTTAACACATGCAATAACGTTCCAGTTGATGTGAATGCAGTAAAAAACTTGATTGGTAAAGATAGTTCGACTCTCATCATTGCTTCAAATGAGTCTGTTTTTTGTATCCCTTATGAAACCAGACCATCAGTTAATGAATTATTGCGCGCGAATGCGGCTACTGACCTGGCCCCCAGACAGCAAATAATAGGAACTTATACTAAAAGCGATACTAAGTTCATTTTAGGGAGCCCTGATATCCCATTAGATGTGTTTATAAACAAAACAAATTATAAACTCAACGAGTTATGTACCATTTTCAAAGACTGTAGCTAATTTTTATAATCTGTTGAAAGGCTCCTTCAGGAGCCTTTCAAACCATCAATGCAGCGACGCTAACCTCGCCGCAAATCCGACAAATAGCAGCCCTATCAGCCCGTTCCCCAGCTTTGCCAGTTTCTTTTTTGTTTTCAGATAACGTGTGACAAACGCGCCGGAGAAGATCAGGAAGCTCATGTACATAAAGCTTATCAACTCCAGCGTCGTCGCAAGGATCAGGAAAGAAGTGCCGGTACTCTTCGCATTCACGTCAATGAACTGAACGAAGAACGATACGTAGAACAGAATCGCTTTGGGGTTGGTCAGGCTTAACACCAGGGAACGTTTCATGATCATACTGGCAGGTTCGGGGCCGCTCTCATGCGCGTTTTTTTGACGGTTTACCACCGACCAGAGCATTTTGCCCCCCAGCCAGAGCAGATAGAAAGCCCCGAGATAGCGCACGATATTAAACAGTACCGGCGTGGTCTGGATTAATGCCGCGACGCCCGCCCAGGCGAGAAACATCAGCACCGCATCGCCAATAAATACGCCCATAGCGGCGAGATACCCTTTTTTAACACCGTGACCGATCCCGGTTTTTAGCACGAACAGGGTATTCGGTCCCGGCACCAGAACGATAAAAAATGCGCCAACAACATACGTCCAGAAATTCAGTACGCCAAACTCCGCAAACACTTCTCCCTCCTTTTGCTAAACACAACAGGAACAACGCTGCAAATACGCTATCCCCAAAAAATCAGACGCAATAAAATCAGCGGGCACCAGTTACGGTGCCCTCATGGTTCTCAGATATCCTGGACTGCGAACAGCAACGCATTGCGGTGCCGCGTCAATCCACATTTTCTGATGGCGTGAATACGCATATTGCGGCGGGATTGTGCTTCCAGCCAACGAGCCTTGCGACGACTCACCTGTCGCAACATGCGCCAGCGCCCTACTTCTGTTCTACTGCGCTTCATGTCTACAACTCTTAAACTAACTGAGCCGCCATTATAAACCCAACCCGGCAGCAAACCAGCGCTTTTACCTGGCGTTTTTATTTGCCAGATGAATCCTGATGCGTACACTCATAACAATACGCTTTCAAAAGGATTTTTTTACCTATGACAACCTTCTACACCGTGGTGAGTTGGCTGGTCATTCTGGGATACTGGCTGTTAATCGCGGGTGTGACGTTACGCATCCTGATGAAGCGCAGAGCCGTACCCTCTGCCATGGCCTGGCTTCTGATCATTTACATCCTCCCGCTGGTGGGAATTATTGCCTATCTCTCTTTTGGTGAGCTTCATCTGGGTAAACGCCGTGCCGAGCGCGCCCGTGCCATGTGGCCCTCCACCGCGAAGTGGCTGAACGATCTTAAAGCCTGCAAACATATTTTTGCCGAGGAGAACAGCAGCGTCGCCTCCTCACTGTTTAAGCTGTGCGAGCGCCGCCAGGGGATTGGCGGCGTTAAGGGCAACCAACTGCAGCTGCTGACCTCCTCCGACGACGTCATGCAGGCGTTAATCCGCGATATTCAGCTGGCTCGTCATAATATCGAGATGGTTTTTTATATCTGGCAGCCCGGCGGGATGGCTGACCAGGTCGCTGAATCGCTGATGGCCGCCGCACGGCGCGGCATTCATTGCCGCCTGATGCTTGACTCCGCGGGTAGCGTGGCATTTTTCCGCAGCCCCTGGGCGGGCATGATGCGTAATGCCGGGATCGAAGTGGTTGAAGCGCTGAAGGTGAATCTCCTGCGCGTGTTTCTGCGCCGGATGGATCTCCGCCAGCATCGCAAAATGATCATGATCGATAACTATATTGCCTACACCGGCAGCATGAACATGGTCGACCCGCGCTTCTTCAAACAGGACTCAGGAGTAGGTCAATGGGTTGATTTGATGGCGCGAATGGAGGGGCCGATTGCCACCTCGATGGGCATCGTTTATTCCTGCGACTGGGAGATTGAAACCGGCAAGCGTATCCTGCCGCCGCCGCCGGACGGCAATATTATGCCGTTTGAAGAGGCCAGCGGTCACACTATTCATACCATTGCTTCCGGGCCGGGCTTCCCGGAGGATTTGATTCATCAGGCGCTGCTGACGGCGACCTACTCGGCGCGTGAATATCTGATCATGACGACGCCCTACTTTGTCCCCAGCGACGACCTCCTGCACGCCATCTGTACAGCCGCGCAGCGCGGTGTCGATGTGAGCATCATTTTGCCGCGCAAAAATGACTCTCTCCTGGTGGGCTGGGCCAGCCGGGCATTCTTCAGCGAACTGCTGGCCGCCGGGGTGAAAATTTACCAGTTTGAAGGCGGATTGCTCCACACCAAGAGCGTGCTCGTCGACGGTGAGCTGAGCCTGGTGGGCACGGTCAACCTGGATATGCGCAGCCTGTGGCTCAACTTTGAAATCACGCTGGTCATTGATGATGCCGGCTTTGGCGGCGATCTCGCGGCGGTGCAGGATGATTATATCTCCCGCTCGCGTCTGCTGGATGCCAGACTGTGGGTAAAACGTCCGCTGTGGCAGAGAATTGCCGAACGACTGTTTTACTTCTTTAGTCCGTTGCTGTAAAACGTGCCCAACGATGTTAAACAGGTAGTCATCATGGAAATGGATCTGAACAATCGCCTGACCGAAGACGAAACGCTCGAGCAGGCCTATGACATTTTTCTCGAACTGGCGGTTGATAACCTCGATCCCGCAGACGTGATCCTTTTTAATCTGCAGTTCGAAGAGCGCGGCGGTGCCGAGCTGTTTGACCCTTCAGAAGACTGGGCTGAGCATGTGGATTTCGACCTGAACCCTGACTTTTTTGCCGAAGTGGTGATTGGGCTGGCAGATGAAGACGGTGGCGAAATTAACGATATTTTCGCTCGCGTCCTGCTGTGTCGAGAGAAAGACCATAAGCTGTGCCATATACTCTGGCGCGAATAATAAAAAAGGCTGCGATTGCAGCCTTTTTTATTTACTCCGGCAATTTATTGCCACAGCGATGACAAAACCGCGCGTCGTGATCATGTTCACCCTGCTGGCAATGAGGACACTTGCGCTGCTGCTTGCGGCTCTGAAACGCGCTGCTCATGTGTGTGGTAATAAGTCCAGTCGGAATGGCAATCACCGAATAGCCAATCAAAATCAGCACTGACGCCACAATGCGGCCCAGCGGCGTGTGGGGCGTAATATCACCATAACCCACGGTCGTGACGGTCACAATCGCCCAGTAGACGGAGGCATTGAGCGTCGTAAAGCCATATTTGGGACCTTCTATTAAATACATCAGCGCGCCGAAAACAATCATGACGATGGCAATAAACGAGTAGAACAGAATGAGCTGATGCCGTGCGCTGACGATTGCACTCCAGAACACGCGCAATGAGGGCATAAAACGCAGTAATTTCAGAATACGTAATACGCGAATAACGCGCATCGCTCGCCAGGCAAAGACATAGCTCAGGCTGATTTCCGGCCACAGCCACATGACGTAGAGCGGCAAAATGGTGGCTAAATCAATAAATCCCCAGAAGCTGAAAACATATCGGGCCGGGTTGGGCCAGGCTATTACCCGGAGGAGATATTCAGCGGTAAAAACCAGGGTAATCGCCAGCTCAAGCCAGACAAAGATGTGCCATTCGTCAAACGTCAGGTGATATTGCGTCCCGGCACCCGATTCAATAAAGATGACGACCACGCTGAGAAGCGCAAATAAACCGCAAAGACCTTCGAAGCGACGTCCGGATACCGTTTCAGGATCGAATAAAAAATGATAAAGCCGCCGACGGGCTGACGTTAATAAACGCGACACAGTAACCTCGCAAAAAATAAGGGCTGACATCATGTCAGCCCTTGCGATTATAACGGGTCTACTTTCAGGCAGGAAACCGCATGTCGGAAACTGCCTTCCAGAACTGGACGCGTTTTCGCACATTCCGGACCGGCCATTGGGCAGCGCGTGCGGAAGACGCAGCCCGACGGCGGGTTAATCGGTGAGGGCAATTCACCTTCCAGCAGCTGGATGGTCTTATTCTTTTCCAGATCCGGATCGGGGATCGGTACCGCCGACATCAGCGCTTTGGTGTAAGGGTGCAGCGGATTGTGGTACACCTCGTCATAGGTACCCAGCTCCACGGCGTGACCCAGATACATCACCAGCACGCGGTCTGAAATGTGTTTCACTACGGCCAGGTCATGCGCGATGAAGATCAGCGACAGCCCCATTTCACGCTGCAGCTTCTGCAGCAGGTTAACCACCTGTGCCTGAATGGACACGTCCAGCGCAGAAACCGGCTCGTCGCAGATAATCAGCTTCGGTTCGAGGATCAGCGCACGGGCGATACCAATACGCTGGCACTGGCCGCCGGAGAATTCGTGCGGGTAGCGGTTGATGAGGTTAGGCAACAGGCCGACTTTCATCATCATCGCCTTAACGCGATCGCGCACTTCCTGACGAGACATCTTCGGATGATAGGTCCGCAGCGGCTCGGCAATAATCTCACCGATGGTCATACGCGGGTTAAGGGATGCCAGCGGATCCTGGAAAATCATCTGGATATCGCTGCGCACCTCGCGCCACTCGTCGGGTTTCATGCCCAGCAGATCTTTACCCAGCCAGGCCACTTTGCCGTCGGTCGCTTTTACCAGACCGATAATGGCGCGCGCAAAGGTCGATTTACCGCAGCCGGACTCTCCGACCACGCCCAGGGTTTCCCCTTCGTACAGGCGCAGCGTAACGCCATCCACCGCTTTCAGGGTCTTCGACGGCTGCCAGAACCACTGTTTTCCGTCTTTAATGTCGAAATGCACCTTAAGGTCAGCAATTTCGAGCAGCACGTTGCGTTTTTCATCTAATGCGTTCATACCAGCTCCTCCTGCGGCTTAAAGCAGGCGCGCAGACGGCCTGGTGCAAACTCTTCCAGCGGCGGAGCGCTGTTGCAGATTTCCATCGCGTGCGGGCAGCGCGGCTGGAACGGACAGCCTTTCGGCAGGCGCAGCAGGTTTGGCGGGTTGCCAGGAATGGTGAGCAGGGATTCCCCTTCCGCATCAAGACGCGGCACCGCGTTCAGCAGGCCAATGGAGTACGGGTGAGCAGGCTGATAGAAGACATCGCGCGCTTTGCCATATTCCATCGTTCGCCCGGCGTACATCACCAGCACTTTGTCACAGATGCCCGCCACCACGCCCAGGTCGTGGGTAATCATGATAATCGCCGTGTTGAACTCACGCTTCAACTCGTTCAACAGGGTCATGATTTGCGCCTGAACGGTAACGTCCAGCGCGGTAGTAGGTTCGTCGGCAATCAACAGTTTTGGCCGACACAGCAGCGCCATCGCAATCATCACGCGCTGACGCATACCGCCAGAGAACTCGTGCGGGAACATGCGCATGCGCTTGCGTGCCTCCGGCATTTTCACCGCATCGAGCATTTTGACCGACTCTTCAAAGGCTTCGGCTTTGCCCAGACCTTTGTGCAGCATCAGGACTTCCATCAGCTGCTCACCAACGCGCATGTACGGGTTCAGCGAAGTCATCGGATCCTGGAAAATCATCGAGATCTGTTCGGCGCGCAGCTTGTTCAGCTCGTGCTCCGGCAGGTTAAGGATTTCACGCCCGTTGAATTTCGCGGAACCCCCAATCACGCCGTTAGCAGCCAGCAGGCCCATTAACGCAAAGGCGGTCTGAGATTTCCCGGAACCGGATTCACCGACGATGCCGAGCGTTTCACCCGCGCGCAGGTTGAAGTTGAGATCGTTCACGGCGGTGACATCCCCGTCCGGAGTCTTAAAGGTGACGCGAAGATCTTTTACGTCCAGCAGAAGGTCGCTCCGCTGCTGCGCCTGTGGCGCGGTTGCCGTTTCAATAATTGTCATGACGGCGCTCCTTAACGGTCTTTCGGGTCGAGGGCATCACGCAGGCCATCGCCGATAAAGTTAAAACAAAACAGGGTAACGACCAGGAAACCCGCCGGATAAAGCAGCAGCCACGGAGACACTTCCATTGAGTTTGCGCCATCGCTCAGCAGCGCGCCCCAGCTGCTCAGCGGCTCTTGTGTACCGAGACCCAGGAAGCTCAGGAAAGATTCAAACAGGATCATGCTTGGCACCAGCAGCGAGGCATAGACCACCACCACGCCCAGCACGTTAGGAACGATATGGCGAACCACGATATTCCCGGTAGAGACACCGCCTACCTGCGCCGCTTCGATAAACTCTTTGCGTTTGAGGCTCAGCGTCTGGCCGCGGACGATACGCGCCATATCCAGCCAGGAAACCATCCCGATGGCCACGAAGATCAACAGGATATTCTGACCAAAGAAGGTCACCAGCAGGATGACGAAGAACATAAACGGGAAGGAGTTCAGGATTTCAAGCAGACGCATCATCACCGAGTCCACTTTGCCGCCAAGGTAGCCGGACAGAGAGCCATAGAGCGTCCCCACGATCACCGCCACCAGAGCGGCAGCAATACCGACCATAAGAGAGATACGACCACCGATAGCGACACGCACCAGCAGATCGCGTCCGGATGAATCCGTGCCAAAATAGTGGCCTGATTCCATATCCGGCGCGCTGGACATCATGCCCCAGTCGGTGTCGAAATAGGTAAATTGCGACAGCATCGGCGCCAGGGTCACAAACAGCGCGATGATCACCAGAACCACCAGACTCGCAACCGCCGCGCGGTTGTGCATAAAGCGACGGCGCGCGTCCTGCCAGAGGCTACGACCTTCCACTTCCAGTTTTTCACTGAAGTTTTCCAGCGCCTCGCTGTTTTTCTTACTCAACATCATGGCGTGCTCCAGTTAGTAACGGATTTTCGGGTCGATGACGGCATACAGCACATCAACGATAGCGTTAAAGAGAATGGTCAGCGCACCGACGAGAATAGTCAGGCTCAGTACCAGCGAATAGTCGCGGTTAAGCGCGCCGTTAACAAACAGCTGGCCGATGCCCGGCAGGCCGTAAATTGTTTCGATAACCATCGAGCCGGTAATGATCCCGACGAATGCCGGTCCCATGTAGGAGAGCACGGGCAACAGTGCCGGCTTAAGCGCGTGGCGGAAGATAATCCGACGCATCGGCAGCCCTTTAGCACGCGCGGTACGAATGAAGTTCGAGTGCAGCACTTCGATCATTGAACCACGGGTGATACGCGCGATACTGGCGATGTACGCCAGAGATAATGCCACCATCGGCAAAATCATGAACTTCAATGCCCCGCCGTTCCAGCCGCCGCCAGGCAGCCACTTCAGCGTAATGGCAAATATCATCACCAGTAATGGCGCAACAACGAAGCTGGGTATGACTACCCCGGTCATTGCCACCCCCATTACGGCATAATCCCATTTGGTATTTTGTCTGAGCGCGGCGATAACGCCTGCGGTGACCCCGAAAACGATCGCCAGAATGAATGCCGCAGCACCCAATTTCGCCGAAACCGGGAAGCTGGAGGCCACCAGGTCGTTAACGGAATAGTCTTTATATTTAAATGACGGTCCAAAATCACCGTGGGCCAGCTGCTTCAGGTAATTGAAGTACTGGGTAGAGATAGGATCGTTTAAGTGGTATTTCGCTTCGATATTCGCCATGACTTCTGGCGGCAGCGTACGCTCACCGGTAAATGGACTTCCCGGCGCGAGGCGCATCATGAAGAAGGAAATCGTGATAAGAATAAATAGCGTTGGAATCGCTTCAAGACAGCGACGTAGGATAAATTTCAACATTGCCCGTACCTTCTGGCGTGTGCCTATATAGTGTGACGTTGGTTAGACACCGTGGGGCGAGCGAACTCGCCCCACTCATTGCCATTAATGCTTGATAATATACAAGTTTTTAACGTAGATATTATCCATCGGGTCTTTACCGGTATACCCACCTACCCACGGTTTCACCAGACGGGCGTTAACGTAGTAGTAAACCGGAACGATCGCGGAATCTTTATCCAGCTGCTGCTCGGCTTTAGAGTACAGTTCAGTACGCTGTGCTTCGTCAGTGGTTTTCAGCGTGTCGCCAATCAGCTTGTCGAATGCCGGGCTCTTATAGTGCGCGGTATTGTTTGAGCTGTCACTCAGCATGGTGTTCAGGAAGGAGGTCGGTTCGTTATAGTCCGCACACCAGCCAGCACGCGCCACGTCAAAGGTACCCTGATGACGGCTGTCGAGGAAGGTCTTCCACTCCTGGTTCTCCAGCTTCACGTTCGCGCCCAGGTTCTTTTTCCAGATCGAGGCGACGGCGATAGCCAGTTTTTTGTGCAGATCGGAGGTGTTGTACAACAGGCTGAAGGTCAGCGGCTTATCTGCGGTGTAGCCCGCTTCGGCCAGCAGTTTCTTCGCTTCTGCGTTACGCTGTTCCTGAGTCTGTTTGAACCAGTCTGGCTCGGTCAGTTTTGCGCCATCGGTGTATGGAGGGGTATAGCTGTACGCAGGCAGATCGCCCTGGTTTTTCACTTTGTTGACGATGATATCGCGATCCAGTGCCAGCTTCAGCGCGGTACGAACACGTACGTCGGTAAACGGTGCTTTCTGGTTGTTGATTTCATAGTAATAGGTGCACAGGTACGGATCGACGTGAACTTCTTTAGGGATCTCTTTCTTCAGTTTCTGGAACAGCTCAATCGGCATGTTGTTATAGGTCATGTCGATTTCACCGCTGCGGTAGCGGTTAACGTCAGTCACTTCGGACGAAATTGGCAGGTAGGTCACCTGATTAATAACGGTTTTAGCGTTGTCCCAGTATTGCGGATTACGCTCAAGCACCATACGCTCGTTGACCACCCAGTCTTTCAGCTTATAGGCACCGTTGGTCACGATATTGGCAGGCTGGGTCCATTTCTCACCAAATTTTTCCACGGCAGATTTTGGCACCGGGGAGACGGACGGGTGAACCAGCAGCTTATAGAAGTACGGAACAGGTTCGCTCAACGTCACTTCGAAGGTATTGGCATCGATCGCTTTAACGCCCAGATCGGTGATTGGTTTTTTGCCCGCGATGATGTCATCAATATTGGCGATGTGGCCATATTGCAGGTAGCTCGCATACGGAGAGGCGGTAGTAGGATTCGCCAGACGCTGCCAGCTATAAACGAAATCTTCAGCCGTGACTGGCGTACCGTCGGACCATTTCGCATCCTTACGCAGATGGAAGGTCCAGACTTTGAAATCTTTGTTTTCCCATTTTTCTGCTACACCCGGTGCCGGGTGGCCGTCTACGTCTGTCACCAGCAGGCCTTCGAACAGGTCGCGGTTAACGTTAGACTCAGGAACACCTTCAATTTTGTGCGGGTCAAGAGACTGAACTTCCGCACCGTTGTTACGCACCAGCGTCTGTTTCTCAGCCAGTTGAACACCTGCAGGAACGTCCGCAGCCATTGCAGCGTTGCCCGCGATTAGCGCAGTTAAAATCCCCGCCGCTACCAGATTTTTTTTTGTGATGATGGACATTGTGTTGGTACTCCACTCATTATAATGACTGGCCTTCGCCAGCTGTGTAATCCCCTATTGGGGCCTGTACAGCGCAGGAGTTTTTTTTGCTGCTGTCAGGTTCTTCTTTTACTGCTTGCTATCACCGACTTTTTTATTACTGACCGCTCGTATGGCCGTCTTGCGTCGATTCTTTACAGGCCTCCCCTGTTTGAGGCCTGGGCTGGATATCTGAGATGAGAACCATATGAAAATAATTCTCATCTGCTTGTTTTATGCTGCAAAATATTAGGCCGGAAAGTATCAAATGGCGTTAACGTGCGCCAATACATTTTGCAAATTTGTTAAGCAATTCTCTTTTACGGTGAGTACCGTATCGTTGAGGGCAGCCTTGCCGGACATCGAACATCACTAAAAAAACATGATATTCAATAGGATAGAGAAAATTTTCTCTACAAGCGCGTCGCTGCGCTATCATCGAGTGATTTTGTACAAAAATTTAACAACTGGTTATTATTTAGCACATTCATCTAGGGGAATGTTGAAATTACTAATATCATTTCGGTTATCTCTCAGCAAGCCCCAGAGTATCATGTGAGTAAAATAACAGAGCGATCGAAGATTTTCTGTGCAGGTGGGTTTTAGGGGGATTAATAACTTATTGAAATACAAGTAATGAACATTATTAGTAGAATTTATTATGATATGTGAGCATTTCAACTTTAGTTATAGGATTTACTGATAATGACGTAAAAAAACGGAGCCGTTGCTCCGTTCTTTCATACGAAATATCAGTGCAGCAAACCGGGGAAAATGCTTTTAATTCCCGTCACGATAAATTCAATCCCTAACGCCATCAACAGCAGGCCCATGATACGCGTTATGACGTTAATTCCCGTCTGCCCCAACAGGCGTACAAGCCAGGGCGCCATGCGGAACACTCCCCAACAGCAGAGCGCAAAAATAGCAATTGCGACGGAAAAACCGATCAGGTGCATCAGGCTATGGTATCGCGTCCCCCAGACAATGGTTGAACTGATGGCACCAGGACCGGCCATCAGCGGTAAGGCCAGTGGCACCACGCCAATACTTTCGCGGATGGCGGTTTCTGACTTCTCCTGCTTGTTCTGTTTATCCTCGCCGAGCTTACCGCTGATCATGGACATAGCGATGGTCACGACCAGGATCCCACCAGCAATGCGGAAAGAATCAATTGAAATCCCGAACAGCTGAAGAATCGTGTCTCCGAGAAAAAGGGAGGTCAACAATATGATAGCGACCGACAGGTTAGCGGTAAGGTTTGTCTTGTTCCTGGCCGCCGCCGTCTGGTAACTCGTCATACTAATGAAGACTGGAATGATCCCCACCGGGTTGACCAGGGCAAACAAACCAATAAAAAATTTAAAATACGTTGGAAAATCAAAGAGCGTTTGGATCACGTTTTGCTCCGCTTATACACATGCCCGGGACTGACAATTTGTCGTGAGAAATCGCGCTGAAGATACCCTTTTTATCAGCATACTTCACTTGAAATCTGTACCAAAACGTTATCATTTCAGGATGTTAAACAGATGTATAATCAATGATAGCGCCGCTTCCAATACTTACTTAATTATTTAACACTGGAAAAATCTCAAAGAAATAACCCTGCTGAAAGGTATCAGCTTGGGGAAAAATTGACACAGATCATGATTTCAGTACTCAGAAGTGAGTAATCTTGGTTACACCCCCAGGGAGGTCACCTGACAAAAAGGGATGATGCTAAGGTAAGGCTCTTTTAGTAAATTAGTGTGCTAATGCAGAAAGTAACTCTTTGTTTTACTTTGTGTTACGCAAGTCGTATCGGCTCTGTCTATACTGTGTGACGTATCGAGCGCTGGTTTACTAAAAGAGTTTAAACATTATCAGGAGAGCATTATGGCTGTTACTAATATCGCTGAACTGAACGCCCTCGTCGAGCGCGTTAAAAAAGCCCAGCGTGAATATGCCAATTTCACCCAAGAACAGGTTGATAAAATCTTCCGCGCGGCCGCACTGGCTGCTGCAGATGCTCGAATCCCTCTCGCTAAAATGGCCGTTGCCGAATCCGGCATGGGTATCGTGGAAGATAAAGTGATTAAAAACCACTTCGCTTCCGAGTATATCTACAACGCCTATAAAGATGAGAAAACCTGTGGCGTGCTGTCCGAAGACGACACCTTCGGTACCATCACCATCGCTGAACCTATCGGCATCATCTGCGGTATCGTTCCGACCACTAACCCAACGTCTACTGCTATCTTCAAATCACTGATTAGCCTGAAGACCCGTAACGCAATCATCTTCTCTCCACATCCACGTGCGAAAGATGCGACTAACAAAGCTGCGGATATCGTCCTTCAGGCGGCGATCGCTGCTGGTGCACCAAAAGATCTGATTGGCTGGATCGACCAACCTTCCGTTGAGCTCTCCAATGCGCTGATGCATCACCCGGACATTAACCTGATCCTGGCGACCGGTGGTCCTGGCATGGTTAAAGCCGCATACAGCTCCGGTAAACCAGCGATCGGTGTTGGCGCCGGTAACACACCTGTTGTTATCGACGAAACCGCTGACATCAAACGTGCCGTTGCGTCTGTACTGATGTCTAAAACCTTCGATAACGGCGTTATCTGTGCATCTGAACAGTCTGTTGTTGTCGTAGACTCTGTTTACGACGCCGTTCGTGAACGTTTCGCCAGCCACGGCGGCTACCTGCTGCAGGGCAAAGAGCTGAAAGCAGTTCAGGACATTATCCTGAAAAATGGCGCGCTGAACGCCGCTATCGTGGGTCAGCCAGCGTACAAAATCGCTGAACTTGCAGGCTTTACCGTCCCGGCTACAACCAAAATCCTGATCGGTGAAGTGAAAGTTGTCGACGAGAGCGAGCCGTTTGCACACGAAAAACTGTCTCCTACACTTGCCATGTACCGTGCGAAAGATTTCGAAGACGCGGTAGAGAAAGCTGAGAAGCTGGTTGCCATGGGCGGTATCGGTCACACGTCTTGCCTGTACACCGACCAGGATAACCAGCCAGAACGCGTCGCTCACTTCGGTCAGATGATGAAAACTGCGCGTATCCTGATCAACACCCCTGCTTCCCAGGGTGGTATCGGTGACCTTTACAACTTCAAACTCGCACCTTCCCTGACTCTGGGTTGTGGTTCCTGGGGTGGTAACTCCATCTCTGAAAACGTTGGTCCAAAACACCTGATCAACAAGAAAACCGTTGCTAAGCGAGCTGAAAACATGTTGTGGCACAAACTTCCGAAATCTATCTACTTCCGCCGTGGCTCACTGCCAATCGCGTTGGATGAAGTGATTACTGATGGCCACAAACGTGCGCTCATCGTGACTGACCGTTTCCTGTTCAACAACGGCTACGCTGACCAGATTACCTCTGTGCTGAAAGCGGCTGGCGTTGAAACTGAAGTGTTCTTTGAAGTTGAAGCTGACCCTACCCTGAGCGTTGTACGTAAAGGTGCTGAGCTGGCTAACTCCTTCAAACCAGATGTGATTATCGCACTGGGCGGTGGTTCCCCAATGGATGCCGCGAAAATCATGTGGGTCATGTACGAGCACCCTGAAACCCACTTCGAAGAACTGGCGCTGCGCTTTATGGATATCCGTAAACGTATCTACAAGTTCCCGAAAATGGGCGTAAAAGCCAAAATGATCGCGGTAACCACTACTTCCGGTACCGGTTCAGAAGTTACACCATTTGCGGTAGTAACAGACGATGCGACAGGTCAGAAATACCCGCTGGCTGACTACGCGCTGACCCCAGACATGGCTATCGTTGATGCAAACCTGGTCATGGAAATGCCTAAGTCACTGTGTGCGTTCGGTGGTCTGGATGCGGTAACTCACGCCCTGGAAGCCTACGTTTCTGTACTGGCATCTGAGTTCTCTGACGGTCAGGCTCTGCAGGCTCTGAAACTGCTGAAAGAAAACCTGCCAGCGTCCTACAATGAAGGGTCTAAAAACCCGGTAGCACGTGAACGCGTTCACAGTGCAGCAACCATCGCAGGTATCGCGTTTGCCAACGCCTTCCTGGGTGTTTGCCACTCAATGGCGCACAAACTTGGCTCACAGTTCCACATTCCTCACGGTCTGGCGAACGCCCTGTTGATCAGCAACGTTATCCGTTATAACGCTAACGACAACCCAACTAAACAGACTGCTTTCAGCCAGTACGACCGTCCACAAGCACGTCGTCGCTATGCTGAAATCGCTGACCACCTTGGTCTGAGCGCACCGGGCGACCGTACTGCTGCGAAGATTGAGAAACTGCTGGCATGGCTGGAAAGCCTGAAAGCTGAGCTGGGTATTCCTAAATCTATCCGTGAAGCAGGCGTTCAGGAAGCTGACTTCCTCGCTCATGTAGATAAGCTGTCTGAAGATGCCTTCGATGACCAGTGTACTGGTGCTAACCCGCGCTACCCACTGATCTCCGAGCTGAAACAGATTCTGCTGGATACCTACTATGGTCGTGAGTTCAAAGAAGGTGATGTTGCCGCTGTGAAAACAGAAGTTCCTGTCATCAAAGCTGACAAGAAAGCGAAGAAAAGCGCTTAATTGACAGCAGCAGATGAAAAACCCGCCTTATTGGCGGGTTTTTTTATGTCTGAATAACAAGACTGACATTATTTTCTGTTGTCGTGCTGAATCGCCGTCAGCGAGCCTACAGACAACGCTTCTTTATAATGCTTACGGCAGACCGAAACATAGCGTTCATTACCGCCTATCACCACCTGCTCACCATCTGCATAAGGTTTACCGGCCTGGTCAAGACGAAGCACCATACTGGCTTTACGACCGCAGAAGCAGATTGTTTTCAATTCAACAAGTTTATCCGACCAGGCAAGCAAATACTGACTCCCGGCAAAGAGTTCACCGCGAAAATCCGTGCGCAGGCCGTAACAAAGAACGGGGATATCAAGCTCATCGACCACTTCTGACAGGGCATATACCTGTTCACGCGTCAGAAACTGGCTCTCATCGACCAGGACACAGTGAATCGGCTTTGCAGCATGTTCTGCATGAATGTCTTCAAACAGATCGGTTTTCGGGTTAAAAAGCCTCGCAGGCGACGAGAGTCCTATTCTTGAGCTCACCTTACCTGCACCAAAGCGATCGTCAATTTCAGCCGTATAAACAACGGTACGCATCCCGCGCTCCTGGTAATTGTACGAGGATTGCAGCAACGCGGTGGATTTCCCGGCATTCATTGCCGAATAGTAGAAATAAAGTTGTGCCATTGGCCGTAAAACCCTAATCAATGTGTAATATTCCCGATGAGTCATTGTACCATATTTTGTCTGGTCATCAGCGATGTAGCACACAGGGGAAGCGTTTCAGCGCGGAGTTTACAACCTTCTTTTCATGAAAATAACCCGTTAAAACATGTAGTAAACGCCCCCTCCTCGGCCAATATGTTATATGTTCAGCAAAACATAACACTGCTTTTTATAGTGGAATCCCCGTTCATTAAAATTCACTATTTATTAACTATTTCAGTCTTAACATCACGGAGGGGAACTAATACAAAAGTCTGATATTTCTCCGCCGCAACTATAATTCCTGCGGGAAATGTCACAAAAAAAAGACACAATCGACCGGGTTAAGCAGCTTCCGGTGATAACAACCGAGACTGCCGGGTGGTGAAATTTAAGTTAGCGTAATTAATAATAGCGCCTTTATTTAGTATTTTTTGAATTCCTTACATTCCTGGCTATTGCACAACTGAATTTATGGCTCTATTATTAGGTCAACAAACCACCCCCCATTATAAGTTTGAGATTACTACAATGAGCGAAGCACTTAAAATTCTGAACAACATCCGTACTCTTCGTGCGCAGGCAAGAGAATGCACCCTCGAAACGCTTGAAGAAATGCTGGAAAAATTAGAAGTTGTAGTTAATGAACGTCGTGAAGAAGAAAGCGCTGCTGCGGCTGAAATCGAAGAACGTACTCGTAAACTGCAGCAATATCGTGAAATGCTGATTGCTGATGGTATCGATCCAAATGAATTGCTGAACAGCATGGCTGCCGCTAAAACCGGTACTAAAGCCAAGCGTGCGGCACGTCCTGCTAAATATAGCTACGTTGACGAGAACGGCGAAACTAAAACCTGGACTGGCCAGGGTCGTACTCCTGCTGTAATCAAGAAAGCGATGGATGAGCAGGGTAAACAGCTGGACGACTTCCTGATCAAGGATTAATCGAGCCATATTCAGAAAAATCCCGCATATTGCGGGATTTTTTTTAACCTAAATTTGTCGCATACATCCTCTTACACTCTGTCATAAAGCATTATTTAGCAATTTCATCGACTGTACTTTCAGACAGGTTTTTGGGAGTGTTATGGGCATAAAAAAACCGGTGGGCAATGCCTCACCGGTTTCGAACATTTACAACCGTGGCTTATTTCTTAATACCTACGCTCTCTTTGAGCCAGGTTTTAAATTCTTCACCAAGGGTATTGTGGCGGATACCATATTCAACAAATGCCTGCATATAACCGAGCTTATTACCGCAGTCATGGCTCTTACCTTTCATATGGTAGGCCTCAACGGTCTCTTTCTCGATCAGCATATCGATGGCATCCGTCAGCTGGATCTCATCACCCGCGCCTGGAGGCGTTTTAGCCAGCAGAGGCCAGATTTCAGCACTCAGGACATAGCGACCTACAACGGCAAGGTTTGAAGGCGCTACGTCGGCTTTAGGCTTCTCTACGACACCAACCATTGGCACACTTTCGCCCGGCTCAAGGTTAACGCCTTTGCAGTCAACCACACCGTATGCCGTTACGTCTTCAACAGGCTCAACCATAATCTGGCTACTGCCGGTTTCGTCGAAACGTTTGATCATTTCAGCCAGGTTATCCTGAGAAAGATCGGATTCGTATTCGTCCAGAATTACGTCGGGCAGAATTACCGCTACAGGCTCATCACCTACAACAGGATGCGCACACATAACAGCGTGGCCCAGACCTTTAGCCAGGCCCTGACGAACCTGCATAATGGTGACGTGTGGAGGGCAAATAGATTGAACTTCTTCTAAGAGCTGACGCTTAACACGCTTTTCCAGCATGGCCTCAAGTTCAAAGCTTGTATCGAAATGGTTTTCGATAGAGTTTTTAGATGAATGCGTAACCAGCACAATTTCAGTGATGCCGGCTGCGATACATTCATTAACGACATACTGGATTAATGGCTTATCAACCAGAGGCAGCATCTCTTTAGGAATCGCCTTAGTTGCTGGTAACATCCTGGTCCCCAATCCCGCTACCGGGATAACGGCCTTTCTGACTTTCGAATTTAGGGCAGCCATTCAAATTCTCCTGAGCTGTTCAAGTTTTGAACTTTTATGCAATAAATAACGCGTTGAGTATATCAGCCTCGCCCCGCAGTCCGGGTCTGAAAAGAACGCGTTGCCGATCAATTAGGACAAATACGCATGAATCTGGGCAGCGATAGTAGCACTCCCCGTAAAACACAGGTAAAGCAATCTTAAAATTAAGATCCAATTGCTTATTCCGTGGACAACATTAAGCGTAGCCGTCCCCCGGCGCCCCAAATTTGGCACTGCCAGGAGGAACAGCGGTGGCTAATTTGATTAAGATAAGCCGTTCCCAATGTCCCAAGCGGCACGCCGTTACTCACCTGAATATGATGTTCACCGGTATTCAGTGAAGCGTTGAGACCTGCTGAGACGAGGATCAGATTTTTTAAACCGCTGTGGTAATAGCCGACCAGAAGCGGGAACTGTCCAGGTAAATTGGCCTGACGAAAAAGCTGGTTTACTTGTTTGAGTAAACTGCCTAACTCCGGTAGCCGTTGTCCCTGATGCGATAACTGTTCCTGCAACAAACCATTAAATAGCGCGCGAAGAAGTAACGCGGCTAATACACCGTTATCCCCTGCCCGGGTGACATCCAGAGAATAAAACGCAAGGTCGGTATCAGATAAAGGTGCGATATCCAGCACCAGTCCGGGCTGGTCAGCCGCTACCAGCTGGCGATAATTTACGCGACAGTGTGAAATAGTTTGCTGTACAGGCGGCTGGAGCTCTTGCAATAGTTTCGCCGCAGCAGGCGGATTACTCACCAGGGCATCCCAGTCCTGGAAAAGACGTTCCTCTTCCTCTACCCGGGAATTAAACATATTGGGATAAAGGCACGCCAGGACCGTTTCACGCAGCCGGTTCAGATCCTTGACCGGTTTAAGCAGAATATCCTGGACGCCAAGACGTAATGCTTTGGCAATATCCGCCATATTCTCTGTGGCAGAGATCACCAGAATCGGCGTCTGGTTACCTTCGTTACGCAGATGTTCAACCAGCTTCAGTCCATTCATGCGCGGCATCGCTATGTCGCAAATCATCAAATCGGGCGTAATGCCGATCATTTTTTCCAGGGCGTCGATGCCATCTTCAGCCAGTGACGTCATTGCGCCCAGCGAGGATAACCACGAATCCAGTAGCGATCGGAAAACGGGCTCGTCTTCAACAATCAAAATGTGTTTTCCGGCCAATGGCTGCGTCATGGTTCCTCCCCTGGCTGACAGTAACTAAATAGTGGCATGCGATCGGCACTATCGCCTGTCAGATTTTGCTGAAGTAGTCAAAAAAAGGTGCTTAACGTGCGGTCTGCACAAAAGGCAACAATTCGTCCATTTTCTTTTCGACGGCTAACGAGCCCGCTGCGATGGCGGCCTCAGCCCGATGGAAATCAAGAGTAGAGATTTGCGGACAGTACGGCTGAATAAGGATATCCGGAGGGTCGCCTGCCATACGGTTACGTTTAAGGCGATTCTCGAGTACCTGTATTGACGTGGTCATGATTTCTATCGCCGTCGGCGCGGTAACCGAGCGTCGCGCGGCCATACGCCCGATTCTGCCGCGCAGGCGCTCGTGCCAGGCCAGTTTCTCGTCCTCGGCATCTTCGCTCTGCAGATTGACCGGCATGAGGTCCTGTTGCATCAGGTGGGCATCGTGCTGCAGATCGACGGCAATCACGATATCCGCCCCCATTGCACGGGTCAGAGAAATGGGAACCGGGTTAACGACGCCACCATCGACAAGCCAGTAACCGTTGTGTGGGACAGGCGCCATGAGCCCCGGCATACTGCAGGAGGCGCGCACGGCAAGATGGATATCCCCTTCGGTTAGCCAAAGTTCGCGTCCTGTACTGAGGTTCGTCGCGACGGCGCCGAAAGGCATCTGACAATCAGTGAAGTCTTCAAGAGGCATAACCTGGCGGAACTGGTTAAAAACGCGTTCGCCGCGCAACAGTCCACCACGCTGCCAGGAGAGGTCCATCAGACGCAGCACGTCCCAGTAGCTGAAGGAACGCACCCAAGTCTCGAGTTCCGTAAGCTTTCCGCACGCGTAAGCGGATCCGACAAGCGACCCGATTGAACACCCTGCGACAATATCTACGTCAATGCCCATCTTGTTTAAGGCATTAATCACGCCGATGTGTGACCATCCCCGGGCTGCACCTGAGCCCAGCGCCAGTCCAATTTTAACCTTTCTCATTAGCCCTGTTTTACTTCCCCTGGATTCCTGACATAGCGTCAACGCAACAGCTCAGTTAACATAGTGCTACCCGAAGCGTTTTACGCCTTTATTTTTGTTCCAGGAAGAGAATCGTGTCTCAACTCTGCCCTTGTGGTAGCGCTCTGGAGTATAGCCTATGTTGCCAGCGATATCTGTCTGGCGATCAGGTTGCACCAGACCCGTCACACCTCATGCGTTCACGTTACACCGCTTTTGTGATCAAAGACGCAGACTACCTGATTAAAACCTGGCATCCCTCCTGCCACGCTGCCGAATTCAGAAAGGACATCGAAGCCGGCTTCGCGAACACGCAGTGGCTTGGCCTCACCGTCTATGAATCCTCAACTGGCAGTCATGTTGATGAAGGTTACGTCAGCTTTGTAGCCCGTTTTAACGAGAATAATAAACCGGGGGCCATTATCGAACGTTCCCGGTTCTTAAAGGAAAGCGGGCAGTGGTATTATATTGACGGAACGCGCCCACAGTTTGGTCGTAACGATCCCTGCCCGTGTGGTTCAGGTAAAAAATTTAAAAAGTGTTGCGGGCAGTAATGCCTGACAACCCAGACTTCGCAAATACAAACAGGATTTCCCGGCGATGCAATCATTACAACGTAAAGTTCTGCGCACCATCTGTCCCGATCAAAAAGGGCTGATCGCACGAATTACCAACATTTGCTATAAACATGAACTGAATATCGTGCAGAACAATGAGTTCGTTGACCACCGTACCGGCCGCTTCTTTATGCGTACCGAACTGGAAGGTATTTTCAACGACACCACTCTGCTGGCCGATCTGGACAGCGCGCTTCCGGAGGGTTCCGTGCGCGAACTGACTCCAGCCGGTCGACGCCGCATCGTGATCCTGGTGACCAAAGAAGCACACTGTCTTGGCGACCTGCTGATGAAAGCAAACTACGGCGGTCTGGACGTCGAAATTGCTGCCGTTATTGGCAACCACGAGACGCTGCGCACGCTGGTCGAACGCTTTGATATTCCGTTCGAGCTGGTCAGCCACGAAGGCCATACGCGTGAAGAACACGACGATTTGATGGCCCAGGCCATTGAAGCGCATAACCCGGACTACGTGGTGCTGGCGAAATACATGCGCGTGTTAACGCCATCTTTCGTGGCGCGTTTCCCGAACAAGATCATCAACATTCACCACTCGTTCCTGCCGGCCTTTATTGGTGCGCGTCCATACCACCAGGCGTACGAGCGTGGCGTTAAGATTATTGGCGCGACAGCCCACTACGTGAATGACAACCTGGACGAAGGTCCCATCATCATGCAGGACGTGATTCATGTGGATCACACTTACACCGCTGAGGACATGATGCGTGCAGGGCGTGACGTTGAGAAGAATGTGTTAAGCCGCGCGCTGTATCAGGTGCTGGCCCAGCGTGTCTTCGTTTACGGCAACAGAACCATCATTCTTTAATCTTTCGGAAAATGAATTGATTAGCTTTGCGCCTTTACGAATAAAAAGCAGGCAAACAGCTTCATTTCCCTAAAGGAATGCTTTACAGGGGCGTCTCATTTGATATGATGCGCCCCGCTTCCAGCAGGAAGCAGGCCAGTAAAAAAAGCATTACCCCGTGGTGGGGTTCCCGAGCGGCCAAAGGGAGCAGACTGTAAATCTGCCGTCATCGACTTCGAAGGTTCGAATCCTTCCCCCACCACCATCTCTCAGCACGACCTCAAAATTTGAATTACCCCTGGTGGGGTTCCCGAGCGGCCAAAGGGAGCAGACTGTAAATCTGCCGTCATCGACTTCGAAGGTTCGAATCCTTCCCCCACCACCATCACTTTCAAACGACACGTAACATTCTGCTCGCACCGTGCATCATGTATTTCCGCAAGGGGAAGGATGAGAAGCTTCGACTAAGGTTCGATTCGAGCGCAGCGAGAAAGCGTTGCCGCAGGCAACGACCCGAAGGGCGAGGCGCAACGCGCCGAGTAATCCTTCCCCCACCACCATCACTTCCAGCAACATCCCAAGTCATATTAAAACCAAACACTCAACCGAATCCGCCTCTGTAGGCCGGGTAAGGCGCAGCCGCCACCCGGCAACAGAGGGCTACATCGGCGGCAAACGACGCCTGACCGGTGAACTTTTCACAATCGACGTATTACACTGGGCATGTTCCGCCAGCCCATCCAGCAGCGCATCAAGCTGTTCGATTGACCGCACCACCAGCCTGATAACAAAGCAGTCCTCCCCGGTCACCTTGTCGCTCTCAATACACTCCGGCATCGCCTGAATATACTTATCCACCTTATGCAACAACCCCGGCAAAGGCCGCACGCGCACCAGCGCCTGCAGCGTATACCCCAGCGCCGCCAGGTTCACCCGTGCACCATAACCCTCAATCACACCGCGCTCTTCCAGCCTTTTAAGACGTTCTGCCGTGCTGGGAGACGTCAGACCGATGCGGCCGCTGAGCACCTTCAACGACATGCGCGCGTCCTCAACCAGGCAGGCTAAAATTTGCCGGTCGATATCATCGATAAGGTAATCCATCGCTTTCACCTAATTTTAATAAGCCATTGCTGCATTTCACCTTATCTCAACCCTGTAAAACCCGACAGCGATTTTCGACAATAACGTCATTACTCAGGAGGTGGATGATGCGTGATTTACATAAAGGCGTCTGGCAAATGAGCCTGGCGATGTTAATTTCCGGCTCTATCGGTGCGTTTGTTTTGCTCAGCGGCCTGCCGGTGACGGAAGTAGTGTTCTGGCGCTGTCTTATCGGGGCAATGGCGCTTTTTATTTTTATCCGGGTGAGTCAAAAGCCCTTTAGCCCCCTCACACGCACCTCGCTGATGCTGGCTATGCTCGGCGGCGTAGCGCTCGTGGTGAACTGGCTGCTGCTCTTCGCGGCCTATGAACGGGTCTCGATTGGTCTTTCGACCGTGGTCTATAACACCCAGCCGTTTATGCTGGTCCTGATGGGGATGTTTTTAGGCGAGCGCGTCAGCCTGGTGAAATGGGGCTGGTTGTTCCTCGCCTTTGGCGGCGTGGTGATCTTGCTCTCCAGCGAGCTGACCGGCGCGCATGGCAGTGAATGGCTCGCCGGAATCGGCCTGGCAATGGCCGCGGCCTTCTTCTACGCGCTGACGGCAATCATTGCGCGCAAGCTGAAAACAATCGCGCCGCAGCATATTGCCTTTATCCAGGTGCTGACGGGCGTCGTGATGCTTTTGCCGTTTGCCAGCATGCCGTCATTTACCGGTGATTTTCCCTGGCCTACCCTGCTGACGCTGGGCATCGTCCATACCGGCATTATGTACCAGCTGCTCTACAGCGCAATTCAGAAGCTGCCGACGCCCATAACCGGCTCCCTGTCGTTTATCTATCCGGTGGTGGCGATCGTTGTCGATAATCGGGTGTTCGGACACGCGCTTAACCTGACGCAGCTGGCGGGCGGCGCGCTGATCCTGTTTGCTGCCGCAGGCAACAACCTGGGCTGGGGCGAAAAAAAACCCCGCGAGTGCGGGGTTGGTATCAAAACGGCGAATTAGCGACGGGCGCGCACAATCTGGTATTTGCGCGTCAGGTACTCTACCGGCGCGCTCCAGATGTGGACCAGGCGGGAGAACGGGAACAGCACAAACAGCGTCATCCCCAGCACCAGGTGAACGCGGAAGATAAACGCCACGCCGTCCAGGTGCTCAGATGCTCCGCTGTGGAAGGTCACCACGGACTGCGCCCAGCCGACCAGCTTCATCATTTCGCTGCCGTCCATATGCTGTGCCGAGAACGGAATGGTCAGCAGGCCCAGCGCACACTGCACCATCAGCAGGGAGAGGATCAGAATATCCGCTGCGGTCGTGGTCGCACGCACGCGCGGGCTGAACAGGCGACGTTTCAGCAGCAGCAGGCCACCGACTAAGGTCATCACCCCGCAGGCACCGCCGGCGATCATCGCCATCTTCTGCTTCACCTCAATCGGTAGCCACGCTTCATACATCCAGTGCGGCGTCAGCATCCCCAGGAAGTGACCGGCAAAAATGCCCAGAATACCGATGTGGAACAGGTTAGAGCCCACATGCATCCCTTTACGATCCAGCATCTGGCTGGAGGCCGCACGCCAGGTGTACTGGCCGTAGTCGTAGCGCAGCCAGCTTCCCACCAGGAACACGGTGCCCGCGATATACGGGTAAATGTCAAAGAAGAACATATTCAGGAAGTGCATTAGTGCCGTCCTCCGTTAGAGATATTCAAATATTGCGGGGCAACCGCGCCGGCAAAACGACGCTGGTGGGCAGAGATTTCAGACTCGCCGCAGTTCTGGTCAGCAAAGAATTTCACCTGCTCTTCTTCCCAGACCGCATCCAGCGCTTGTGGAGTATCGTCCCGGGCTTCATCCGCGATTTTCTCCGCCACTTTTTCGCTGTCGACCGAGGCGTTGGCCAGCTTCACCAGCAGATCGAACAGCACCTCATAGCGGCTCTCGCGCTGCTGAAGGCGCGCGCCGAGCAGCGCCAGGATCGGCGCGATGTCCTGCAGACCACCCAGCGCCTCCTCTTTCGGCAGCTGCGCCAGATACTCCAGATAGAGCGGCAGATGGTCCGGCAGCTCGCGGCTGTCGAGCTGCAGGCCGTGCTGTTCGTACTGGGCCATCAGGTCCACCATCGCCTGACCGCGGTCGCGGGATTCACCGTGAACGTGTTCAAACAGCAGCAACGAGGTTGCGCGCCCCCGATCAAACAGCTGGCTGTAGTCCGCCTGGGCATCCAGAAGGTCGCGCGCCAGCAGATCGCGGAGGAAAACGCCAAGCCGCTGGGCATCGTCTTTATCCAGGTTTTCAGATGACGCGAGCGCGTCAAAAAGCTCCTGCTGATGCTGCGCAAGCGCAGCATCCGGGTACTCGAGCAGACGCGAAACAATGACAAGTTCAATCATGAGTGCGGCTCCGTTTTACTGGTCACATCCATGGCGTCGATGCGGCGGCTGTTGAACAGGTTGAATTTACTGTCTGACCCGTGGCAACCGTCGCCAAATGTAAAGCCACAGCCATTTTTTTCCGGGAAGGCTTCGCGGGCCAGCTCTCGGTGGCTGCTCGGCACCACGAAACGGTCTTCGTAGTTGGCAATCGCCAGATAGCGGTACATCTCCTGCGCCTGCGCTTCGGTCAGGCCGACCTCTTCCAGCGCGCGGGTATCGGTTACGCCATCCACGGTTTCGGCACGCTTGAAGTGGCGCATCGCCAGCATACGCTTCAGCGCCAGCAGTACCGGCTGGGCATCGCCTGCGGTCAGCAGGTTAGCCAGGTACTGAACCGGGATACGCAGGCTTTCCACGTCCGGCAGAATGCCGTTACTGCCCAGTTCGCCCGCGTCAGCCGCAGACTGAATCGGCGACAGCGGCGGCACGTACCAGACCATCGGCAGGGTGCGGTATTCCGGATGCAGCGGCAGGGCCAGCTTCCAGTCCATCGCCATTTTGTACACCGGAGACTGCTGCGCGGCGTCAATCACGCTCTGCGGAATGCCGTCCTTCAGGGCCTGCTCAATGACCTTCGGATCGTTCGGATCGAGGAACACGTCCAGCTGACGCTGATACAGATCTTTCTCGTTCTCGGTGCTCGCGGCGTTTTCAATCGCGTCCGCGTTGTACAGCAGCACGCCGAGGTAGCGAATACGGCCTACGCAGCTTTCGGAACAGACGGTTGGCATCCCAGCTTCAATACGCGGGTAGCAGAAGATGCACTTCTCTGACTTGCCGCTCTTCCAGTTGAAGTAGATCTTTTTGTACGGGCAACCGGTTATGCACATACGCCAGCCGCGGCACTTGTCCTGGTCGATCAGCACGATACCGTCTTCTTCACGCTTGTAGATCGCGCCGCTCGGGCAGGTCGCCACGCACGCCGGGTTGAGGCAGTGCTCGCACAGGCGCGGCAGATACATCATGAAGGTGTTTTCGAACTGGCCGTACATCGCCTTCTGCATATTCTCGAAGTTCTGGTCTTTGGCGCGTTTCTCGAACTCGCCGCCCAGAATCTCTTCCCAGTTTGGACCGCTGGTGATCTTGTCCATGCGCTGACCGGTGATCAGCGAGCGAGGACGGGCAATCGGCTGGTGTTTGCTTTCCGGCGCGTTGTGCAGGTTCTGGTAGTCGTAATCAAACGGCTCGTAGTAATCGTCGATGCCCGGCAGGTGCGGGTTGGCGAAGATTTTTCCCAGAAGCCAAGCGCGGTTGCCCATGCGCGGCTGCAGCTTGCCGTTGATTTTACGGATCCAGCCGCCCTTCCACTTCTCTTGGTTTTCCCAGTCGGTCGGGAAGCCGGTGCCCGGCTTGCTTTCCACGTTGTTGAACCAGGCGTATTCCATACCTTCGCGGCTGGTCCAGACGTTTTTACAGGTGACCGAGCAGGTATGGCAGCCGATGCATTTATCCAGATTCAGCACCATGCCGACTTGTGAACGAATTTTCATTTTACGCTCTCCTGTACCTGGTCATTACCTTCGCCGTCTAACCAGTTAATGTTCTTCATCTTACGTACCACCACGAACTCATCGCGGTTCGATCCTACGGTGCCGTAGTAGTTAAAGCCGTAGGCCAGCTGTGCATAACCACCGATCATGTGGGTCGGCTTAGGCGTAATGCGGGTCACGGAGTTGTGGATCCCGCCGCGCTGCTCGGTAATTTCTGACCCCGGCAGGTTAACGATACGTTCCTGCGCGTGGTACATCATGGTCATCCCGGCCGGTACGCGCTGGCTCACCACCGCACGCGCCGTCAGGGCACCGTTGCTGTTGAACACTTCGATCCAGTCGTTATCTTCAATACCCAGGTCTTTGGCGTCCGTTTCGCTCATCCAGACAATCGGACCGCCGCGCGACAGGGTCAGCATCAGCAGGTTGTCGCTGTAGGTGGAGTGGATACCCCACTTCTGATGCGGCGTCAGGAAGTTCAGCGCCTTCTCAGGGTTACCGTTCGATTTCGCGCCCATCACCGCTTTCACGGAGCGGGTGTCGATTGGCGGGCGGTAAACCAGCAGGCTTTCACCGAAGTCGCGCATCCACTGGTGATCCTGATACAGCGACTGACGGCCTGACAGGGTGCGCCATGGGATCAGCTCGTGAACGTTGGTATAACCCGCGTTATAGGACACGTGCTCATCTTCCAGGCCTGACCAGGTCGGGCTGGAGATAATCTTGCGCGGCTGGGCCTGAATATCGCGGAAGCGGATTTTCTCTTCCTCTTTATTCGTCGCCAGATGCGTATGGTCGCGACCGGTGAACTCGCTCAGTGCCGCCCAGGCCTTCACGGCAACGTGGCCGTTGGTTTCCGGTGCCAGGGTCAGGATCATCTCCGCCGCATCAATTGCCGTATTCAGCATTGGCTGGCCTTTCGCCGGACCGTCCGCTTTGGTGTAGTTGAGCTTGCGCAGCAGGTCCATTTCGCTCTGGGTGTTCCAGGCGATCCCTTTCCCGCCGTTACCGATTTTCTCCATCAGCGGGCCGATAGAGGTAAAGCGCTCGTAAGTTGCCGGGTAGTCGCGTTCAACCGGAATAATGTGCGGTGCGGTCACGCCCGGGATCAGGTCGCATTCGCCTTTTTTCCAGTCCTTCACGTCCAGCGGCTGCGCCAGTTCGGCGGCAGAGTCGTGCTGGATTGGCAGCGTCACCACGTCGGTCTCTTTGCCCAGGTGACCTACGCAGACTTCGGAGAATTTCTTCGCGATGTCTTTGTAGATATCCCAGTCGCTTTTCGATTCCCACGCCGGGTCAACGGCGGCAGACAGCGGATGAATAAACGGATGCATATCCGAGGTATTCATGTCGTCTTTTTCGTACCAGGTCGCGGTTGGCAGCACGATGTCGGAGTACAGGCAGGTGCTGGACAGACGGAAGTCGAGGGTCACCACCAGATCCAGCTTGCCGTCGAGACCGTTGTCTTTCCACTCCACCTCTTCCGGCTTCACGCCGCCCTGCTTGCCGAGATCTTTCCCCTGGATACCGTTTTCAGTACCGAGCAGATACTTCAGCATGTACTCGTGGCCTTTACCGGACGAGCCCAGCAGGTTGGAGCGCCAGATGAACAGGTTGCGCGGGTGGTTTTTACCGTTTTCCGGCTGTTCCGCCGCGAAGCGGATTGAGCCATCCTTCAGCGATTGCACGGTGTAATCCACCGGTGACATACCCGCCTGCTTCGCCTCTTGTGCAATGCGCAGCGGGTTAGTGCCCAGCTGCGGTGCCGACGGCAGCCAGCCCATGCGCTCGGCGCGCACGTTGAAGTCAATAAGGTGGCCGCTGTAGCGGGATTTATCCGCCATCGGCGAGAGCAGCTCCTGCGCGGTGACCGTCTCGTAGCGCCACTGGCTGGAGTGGTTATAGAAGTAAGAGGTGCTGTTCATGTGGCGTGCAGGACGCTGCCAGTCGAGGGCAAACGCCAGAGGCTGCCAGCCGGTCTGCGGACGCAGTTTCTCCTGGCCAACGTAGTGCGCCCAGCCGCCGCCGCTCTGACCGACGCAGCCGCAGAAGATCAGCATGTTGATCAGTCCACGGTAGTTCATATCGAGGTGATACCAGTGGTTCAGACCGGCACCGACGATGATCATCGAACGGCCGTGCGTTTTGTCCGCGTTTTCTGCGAACTCGCGTGCGATACGGGTAATGTGCGCGCGAGGAACTCCGGTAATCTGTTCCGCCCAGGCCGGGGTGTAGGCCTTCACGTCGTCATAGCCGGTTGCGCAGTTTTCATCGCCCAGGCCGCGTTCCAGACCGTAGTTCGCCATGGTCAGGTCATAGACGGTGGTGACCAGCGCGGTAGAGCCGTCGGCAAGCTGCAGGCGTTTCACCGGCAGCTTGTGCATCAGTACGTTTTTCAGTTCAACCTTTTTGAAGTGCTCGGAACCTTCGCCGCCGAAGTACGGGAACCCGACCTCGGCGATCTCGTCCTGGCTACCCAGCATGCTGAGGCGCAGCTCAGTCTCTTCGCCGGTGGTGCCGTTACGTTGCTCAAGGTTCCACTTGCCCTTCTCGCCCCAGCGGAAGCCGATAGAGCCGTTTGGCGCCACCAGCTCGCCGTTGCTGTTATAGGCAACGGTTTTCCACTCAGGGTTATTTTCCTGACCCAGCGCGTCCACCAGATCGGCGGCGCGCAGCGTACGTCCTGCGGCATAGTAGCCGTCACGCTCTTCCAGCATGACCAGCATTGGCATGTCGGTGTAGCGGCGGACGTAGTCGGTGAAGTACTGGCTTGGCTTATCAAGATGGAATTCGCGCAGCATGACGTGGCCCATCGCCATCGCCATCGCGGCATCGGTACCCTGTTTCGGTGCCAGCCACAGATCGCACAGCTTGGCGATTTCCGCGTAGTCAGGGGTGACCGCCACGGTTTTGGTGCCTTTGTAACGGACTTCGGTAAAGAAGTGCGCATCCGGCGTGCGCGTCTGCGGCACGTTAGAGCCCCAGGCGATGATGTAGCTGGAGTTGTACCAGTCGGCGGACTCCGGCACGTCGGTCTGTTCGCCCCAGGTCTGCGGAGACGCCGGCGGCAGGTCGCAGTACCAGTCGTAGAAGCTCAGGCAGGTACCGCCGATAAGTGACAGATAGCGCGCGCCGGAAGCGTAAGAGACCATCGACATCGCCGGGATCGGCGAGAAGCCCGCCACGCGGTCAGGACCGTAGGTTTTCACGGTGTAGACGTTGGAGGCGGCAATCAGCTCGTTCACTTCTTTCCATGAGGAACGCACAAAGCCGCCGCGGCCGCGAGCCTGCTTGAAGCTTTTCGCTTTATCCGCGTCTTCAATGATGGAGGCCCAGGCATCAACCGGATCGCTGTGCTGCGCTTTCGCTTCACGCCACATTTTCATCAGACGCTTGCGCATCAGCGGATATTTCAGACGGTTAGCGCTGTAGAGATACCAGGAGTAGCTGGCGCCACGCGGGCAGCCACGCGGTTCATGGTTTGGCATATCCGGGCGGGTGCGCGGGTAGTCGGTCTGCTGCATTTCCCAGGTCACCAGACCATTTTTAACGAAAATCTTCCAGCTGCATGAGCCAGTACAGTTCACGCCGTGGGTCGAACGGACGACTTTGTCATGCTGCCAGCGCTGACGGTAACCGTCTTCCCAGTCCCGGTTGGTATCCAGAACCTGGCCGTGCCCATCGGCAAAAGTTTCACCCTTCTGTTTGAAGTAGCGAAACCGGTCCAAAAATTTGCTCATCGGGTATCTCCTGTATGGAGCCTGTGGCTCTCTAAATCGACATTGCTGATTTGCAGCGAAGGTAACGCCCTGAAAGAGGGGGATAATTGATAACGATCAAGACGAGGATGGACTCTCAGGCGAGGGGTTACACCGAATACCACCAAAGCGGTATCTTCAAAAAATCCATATCAATATGAAAAATAACGTTAATTTTATTTCATCGTACAAAAAGCCAGTCGAAATTTAACATCTCAGGTATTAAGGGGTAGACCCACCTGCAAAGCGATGGCGATCGCAGTGTCACCGCAGGCGTCCGCCGTAAAAGCCATAAGTATGTTGTAACTATTATTCAGGCAAAAAAAAACGCGGCCCGAAGGCCGCGTAAACGGATAATCACACTTACTTATTTTTCTTGGTATTTCGGCCATATACCAGCCACGTAATCACAACGCAGGCGATATAGAAGACGAGGAAAACTTTCATGGCGCCAGCCGGAGAGCCGGTCAGATCCAGAGAGATACCGAACGCTTTCGGGATAAAGAAGCCGCCAATCGCGCCGATGGCTGAGATAAAGCCCAGCGCCGCAGCCGTATCCGTCGCCGCTTCGCGCATTGCCTGCTCTTCGCTCCCGCCCTGCGCTTTCACGCGATCCATCGTCAGCTTACGGAAGATCACGGAGATCATCTGGAAGGTGGACGCACTCCCCAGCCCCGCCGTCAGGAACAGCACCATAAACACGCCGAAGAAGGCGATGAAGTTACCGCCCTGCCCGTCGGCCGGCAGCGTGAGGAACAGCAGCGCGCAGAACACCGCCATCACGATGAAGTTAACCAGCGTCACGCGGGTACCGCCCAGACGGTCAGAGACCATGCCGCCCAGCGAGCGAGCAAGGGCGCCAATAAATGGGCCGAAGAAGGCGAATTGCAGGATCTGCACGTCCGGGAACTGCGTTTTCGACAGCATCGCGAAGCCCGCAGAGAAGCCGATAAACGAACCGAAGGTGGCCAGATACAGCAGCGCCATCACCCAGAGGTGTCCACGCTTCAGCACCGGCAGCTGTTCGCTCAGCGACGCCTTCGACGCGGACAGGTCGTTCATAAAGAACCAGGCTGCGAGGGTGAAGACCACCAGGAAAGGTACCCAGATCCAGGCGGCGTTCTGCAGATAGAGGGAAGAACCATCCGCCTGCTCAACGCCACCGCCGCCAAAGGCCGCAAAAATAGAAACAGAGATCGCCAGCGGGGCAATCAGCTGCATCACGCTCACGCCCATATTGCCCAGACCGCCGTTAATACCCAGCGCGCCGCCCTGCTTCGCTTTCGGGAAGAAGAAGCTGATGTTTGCCATGCTGGAGGCGAAGTTCGCACCCGCAAAACCGCACAGCAGGGAGATAGTCACGAATACGCTGAACGGCGTAGAGGTATCCTGCACCGCGAAGCCGAGCCAGACGCAGGGGACGATCATGATGCCCGTACTGAATGCCGTCCAGCGACGGCCGCCAAAGACCGGCACCATAAACGCGTAAGGCACACGCAGCAGCGCGCCTGACAGCGACGGCAGCGCGGTCAGCATAAACAGCTGATCGGTCGTAAACGTAAAACCCACTTTCGGCAGGTTTACCGCCACCGCGCTAAACAACATCCATACGCAAAACGCCAATAACAAACACGGCACGGAAATCCAAAGATTCCGGCTTGCTACACGATGGCCGCGCTGTTGCCAGAACGCCGGATCCTCTGGACGCCAGTCTGTAATAACGGCACCATTTTCCCTTTCGGGAGCGGATGAGTGACTCATAGACACCTCTGATTCTCGAATGATGCTGCAAACATTAGGGTTTTAGGACGGCGGTAAGTTGATATAAATCAAAGGAAAAGTGGGAGGATTTGCGGCGCAAAATAAGGTCTCACCCTTAATGAGTAGGCTAATTCGGTAAAAAAGACGTGGTTTTTCACGGCACTGACGGTTCCTGGCTACTCCCACCTCCTTCCCCCTACTCCGTTGGCAATTTAGGGGTAATCCTTTATTGGTATGGGTATACTCCAGGGTATGCACCAGAATAGCGCCATTCCTGCAAGCAGGCCACGTCAGGAGCACGCCACCTCTATGTTAAAAAGATGTTTATCTCCGCTGACGCTCGTAAATCAGCTAGCCCTGATTGTTTTGCTGTCCACCGCCATCGGCGTGACCGGCATGGCGATCTCCGGCTGGCTGGTACAGGGAGTACAGGGTAATGCGCATGCCATCAACGAGGCAGGCTCGCTACGCATGCAGAGTTATCGCCTGCTGGCGTCGGTCCCCCTGACGCAGGACGATCGGCCTCTGATTGATGAAATGGAGCGCACGGTCTTCAGCCCCGAGCTGGAAAACGCCGCCATCCGCGCCGGTCAGGAGTCCCAGCTTAACGCCCTTCAGGGTTACTGGCACACCCAGCTGCAGCCCGGGCTGAAACAGGCTCGCAGCACGGAAACCGTTGCGCAGGACGTTGCGGGGTTCGTCTCACGTATTGATGCGCTGGTCTCCGCTTTTGACCAGACGACCGAATTACGCATCGACCGGGTGGTGATGGTGCACCGCGCAATGGCGCTGTTTATGGGGCTGCTGCTGATCTTCACCATCGTCTGGCTCCGCGCGCGGCTGCTGAACCCGTGGAAACAGCTGCTGGCGATGGCCCGCGCGGTGACCGCACGCGATTTTACCCAGCGCACGCACATCAGCGGGCGCAACGAGATGGCCATGCTTGGCCAGGCGCTCAACACCATGTCGGCAGAGCTCTCCGAGAGCTACGCGGTACTGGAACAGCGCGTTCAGGAAAAAACGGCGGGACTGGAGCAGAAAAACGAGATCCTCTCCTTCCTGTGGCAAGCCAACCGCCGTCTGCACATGCAGGTGCCGCTATGCGAGCGCCTCTCTCCGGTGCTGAACGGCCTGCAAAATCTGACCCTGCTGCACGACCTTGAGCTGCGCGTCTACGACGTGGAAGACGAAGATAACCATCAGGAATTTACCTGCCAGTCGGATATGTCGTGCGATGACAAAGGCTGCCATCTTTGCCCTCGTGGCCTGCCGCCGCTGACGTCCGGCGGCACCACCCTGAAGTGGCGCCTGACCGACAGCCACACTCAGTACGGTATTCTGCTGGCAACGCTGCCAGCCGGGCGTCACCTGAGCCACGACCAGCAGCAGCTGGTCGATACGCTGGTCGAACAGCTAACGGCCACGCTGGCGCTCGACAGACATCAGGAAAAGCAGCAGCAGCTTATCGTCATGGAGGAGCGCGCAACCATCGCCCGCGAGCTTCACGACTCTATCGCCCAGTCGCTCTCCTGTATGAAAATGCAGGTGAGCTGCCTGCAGATGCAGGATGCAGAGATGCCGGAAAGCAATAAGCAGCTGCTTAGCCAGATCCGCAACGAGCTGAACACCTCCTGGGTACAGCTTCGCGAGCTGCTGACCACCTTCCGCCTGCAGCTGACCGAGCCGGGCCTGCGCCCGGCGCTGGAAGCCAGCTGTCACGAATTTAGCGCCCGGCTGGGGTTCCCGGTGAAGCTTGACTACCAGCTGCCGCCGCGGTTTGTCCCCTCCCATCAGGCCATACATTTACTGCAGATCGCCCGTGAAGCGCTGAGCAACGTGCTCAAGCACTCCGGCGCGACGGCGGTAACGGTCACCGTCAGCCAGCACAACAACCAGGTGAAGCTTACGGTTCACGACAACGGCCGCGGCGTGCCGGAAAATGCCGAACGCACTAACCACTATGGTTTAATTATTATGCGAGACCGCGCCCAAAGCCTGCGCGGTGATTGCCAGGTTCGCCGGAGAGAGACGGGCGGCACGGAAGTTGTCGTCACCTTTATTCCCGAGAAACCGCTTACAACTGCTCAAGGAGAAACCCATGACTAATCAGGAACCGGCATCCATCCTGTTGATCGACGACCATCCGATGCTGCGTACTGGCGTGAAACAGCTGGTCAGCATGGCGCCCGATATCACGGTGGTTGGCGAAGCCAGCAACGGCGAACAGGGCATTGAGCTTGCCGAATCCCTCGATCCCGATCTGATCCTGCTCGATCTGAATATGCCGGGCATGAACGGTCTGGAGACCCTCGACAAGCTGCGGGAAAAATCGCTTTCCGGGCGCATCGTCGTCTTTAGCGTCTCGAACCATGAAGAGGATGTGGTCACGGCGCTGAAGCGCGGGGCGGATGGTTATCTGCTCAAAGACATGGAGCCGGAAGACTTGCTTAAGGCGCTGCAGCAGGCTGCGGCAGGCGAGATGGTTCTCAGCGAAGCCTTAACGCCGGTGCTGGCCGCCAGCCTGCGCGCCAACCGCGCCACCTCTGACCGCGACGTCAGCCAGCTAACGCCGCGCGAGCGCGACATTCTCAAGCTCATTGCCCAGGGGCTGCCGAACAAAATGATCGCCCGGCGCCTGGACATCACGGAAAGTACGGTCAAAGTGCACGTGAAGCATATGCTGAAGAAAATGAAGCTTAAATCCCGCGTCGAAGCCGCGGTGTGGGTGCATCAGGAACGCATTTTTTAAGGGCTACTCATCCGGCAGCAGCTTCCAGCGCGGATCGTCGTCAGGCAATGCGACCAGCGGCTGCACCACAGCAAGCGCGATCTCATTGGACGAGACGCGCTGGCCTTTCTCATCTTCCACCACCGCCGACAGGTGCCAGCGGTTTGTCGCCCCTTCGCTGTCATCCCAGGCAGGCATAATCACGCTCCAGCCGTCTGTGCTGTTGCTTTTCGCCGGTGACGTCAGGCTCAATGCCTGCGTATCCCCCTGCCAGTGGATATGACGAATGCCGTGCGTGCTGCGGACCTGGAGCTTCAGCATGACGGTCTCGCCCCCTTTCAGATCCCACGGAGGCGTTGCCAGCCACACGGACAGCGTTTTGCGCTGACGGAACTCCATCACCAGCAGGCTATTGCGCTCCGGCGAGTCGTAGCGGCTTCCGCGCAGGGATCGCGTGGCGGCGACTTCACCGGCGGAAAGCTGTTTCACCAGCGGCACGCCAAAGCGATAGTTGAGCTTCAGCCCGAGGTTATTCTGGCTCGCGCCGCTTTCACCCTGCTTATGCCCGGCAGTCAACGTGACCAGCGGAACGGGGGTGTAGTTAAGCCCCAGATTCACCGCTACCGGATTGTGGTAGCCGGTTCCGCTGTTGAAGAGATCGACGTTATCGCCAAAGTATTGCTCGAAGCTGACGCTGGTGTTCAGGTGATGGAACCACGGCAGCCAGGCTTTAGCGGTGACGTCATAGCCGCGCGCCATGCGCTGCTCCTGGACGTCAGAGCGATCGCGCCAGCCGGCAAAGGGCTGATAATAGTTGGCTGACAGGCGCAGATTTTCCCCCCACGCTTCCGCGCCCAGCCCGGCACGCTGCAGGTTTTCATCCAGCAGGTTATCGTAAAAGGTGTTGTAACCCAGCAGCCATTTCCCGGCGACCCAGCGCTGGCCTATACCGGCGTTACTGACCAGGCCATCCGTCTGCTGGGTCAGGCCAAGCTGGCTCCAGCTCAGGTAACGGCTGTTATCGTTCCAGGGGATAAACCAGCTCCCGCTGCTGCCGTTAAATTTGCCATCGTTATCCACCAGTAAGTTCACGCTGGCGTTCCCCCAGGGCGAAAGCCAGGACTCAATCTGCTGGTTCACTTCGCCGCTTACCGCGTCGCGCACCTGGCCAAACGCGAACTGACGCGCCTGCTCGCCGGTCGTCAGTCCATTGTCGGTCATGCTGGCTTCACCAAAGGCTTTCGCCATTTCGGCCAGATGCTTCTCCCCCTCGCCGGTTGGCGCCGCCATGCCGAGGTCGGGCAGGTTATCCCCGTCGTTATCAAAGGGATTTTGTGCCTGCTGGATAAAGGAATTCGGCGCACCGTGAACGGCTCCGACCGTAAGAAGGGGGAGTAAAAACAGCAAACGAATGCGGGACGATACAGCCATCAACGTCGTCAATAAGAACCTGTGTTTATGAATAAACTCTTATTATGTTAACGCGATAAGCCCTGAAATGCAGTCCTGGCGGACATTTCAGGATTATCCTGAAACAGCCCTTTCAGCTCCGGCACGCAGGAACCACAGTTCGTACCACAGCGCAGCTTCGCCCCCAGCGCGTTGACGGAATCACACCCTCCGACGATCGCCTCCCGTATCGCATTCTCCCCGACGCTGAAACAGCTGCAGATGATGCGTCCCGGATCCGCTTCATTCCCGACGCTCTGTCCGTTCAGCAAGGCGTGACGTTCTGAGGCCAGCACGGGTGGTGATTGAAAAGCGGCTTCAATCACCGTATGCGCCAGCGCCGGTAACGCGGTGCCCTCCCAGAAGCCCAGCATCAGCTGGCCTTCATGCCAGGCCAGCACGCTGCTGCGTTCGCCGGTTTGGGCAACCTGCAGCTGCCAGCCCCGGACGCCGGCGTATTCCATTACCCACGACAGCAAAGGTTTATCGCACGCCACCTTCAGACGTGAGGCTTTGCGCCACCAGTAAACCGAAGAAGGCATTTCCGGCCATTCCCTGGCATAGAATTCCCCCTGCCAGGCAGGCTGCCACGGCAGAATTCTGACCGCAGTTTGTTTACTCTCCGGCTGGCCCGAAACCGGATCGCAGCGCCCTTCCACCAGCGCATTCACCTTTCCCTGGCGGGCAAACTCAGCGTTCCAGTGCATCGGGGCAAACGCCTCGCCTTCCCGTATCCCGTCATTGATTCGTACTCTGACGACCATCACGCCGCGCGGCGAGCTAATTCGCGCCAGCTGGCCGTCGCACAGGGAAAGCCGAACGGCGTCTGCGGGGCAAACCTCAACAAACGGTTCGGCGATATGCTGCATCAGTCTGGCTACGTATCCCGTTCGGGTCATGGTATGCCACTGATCGCGGATGCGCCCCGAGTTAAGAATCAGCGGGTACAACGCGCTGACCGTCGCACCGTGCGACAGAGGGTTAACGGGAACAATGTTTCGGCGCGGGAAATCCCCTGTCGGCCACTGATAAGGCTCAAGCTGCTCCCACTCCTCACGGGTTAGCGCAGCCAGGTCATGAAGGTTTAACGCACGCGCGCCGTCATTTTCAAAGGCCGTCAGCGCCGCATGTTCGCAAAAAATCTCGTGCGGATGTTGCCAGGCAAAGGCCTCGCCGTAGCCCAGCCGCTTCGCCATCTGCGCGACGATCCACCAGTCCGGCTTCGCCTCGCCCGGCGCAGGCAGAAACGCGCGCTGGCGTGAAATGCGCCGCTCGGAATTGGTCACCGTCCCGTCCTTTTCTCCCCAGCCCAAAGCCGGAAAACGGATATGGGCGAACCGGCTGGTGTCGGTATCGTTCATCACTTCAGAGACCATCACCAGCGGGCAGCTCGCCAGCGCCTGACACACCGCGTGGCTGTCCGGCAGCGACACGGCAGGGTTGGTGCCCATGATCCACACCGCCTTCACCTCGCCGCGGGCAATGGCGTCAAACAGCTCCACCGCCATCAGGCCCGGCGTCTGCGCCAGCCGTTCCGTTCCCCAGAAACGCGCCACCCGCGAAAGATCGTCCGGCTCAAAGTTCATGTGTGCCGCCAGCTGGTTCGCCAGTCCGCCCACCTCCCTTCCTCCCATCGCGTTTGGCTGTCCGGTCAGCGAAAACGGGCCGCAGCCCGGACGGTTGAACTTCCCGCTGGCAAGATGAACGTTAATAATAGCGTTACACTTGTCGCTGCCGCTGGCGGACTGGTTGATACCCATGGTGTAGAGCGTAATTGCGCGAGGCGCGGTGATAAACCAGTCGTAAAAGGTACCAATGTCTTCTGACGGAAGATCGCAAAACGCCGCCACGCGGGCAATCGGCCACGCCTCGGTCCCCTGAATCAGATTGAGCAATCCTACAAACAGACCGGCGTCGCTGCCGGGGGCGAGCGCCAGATGCAGGTCAGCAATATCACAGGTGGCGGTTCTGCGCGGATCGATTACCACCACCTTCATCTGCGGGTTGTTGCGCTTCGCCTGCACCAGCCGCTGATAGAGCACCGGATGCGTCCAGGCCGCGTTTGAACCCACCAGCACCACCAGATCGCTGTTTTCGACGTCCTCGTAGCTGCACGGCACCACGTCTTCGCCGAAGGCGCGCTTGTAGCCCACCACCGCCGAAGACATGCAGAGCCGGGAGTTGGTATCGATGTTTGCCGCACCGATAAACCCTTTCATCAGCTTGTTGGCGGCGTAGTAGTCCTCGGTAAGCAATTGTCCCGAGGCGTAAAACGCCACCGCCTGCGGTCCCCATGTGTCGATAATCTCCCGCAGACGCTCCCCTGTCGCGTTCAGCGCCTGCGCCCAGTCCACCTCAAGTCCGTCAACAACGGGGCGCAGCAATCGCCCCTGTAATCCCGTCGTTTCCGCCAGGGCCGATCCTTTCACGCACAGGCGCCCCAGGTTCGCAGGATGGGTTTCATCTCCCCGAACGCTGACCGCTTCACCTTCCACGCTGGCAACTACGCCGCAGCCGACCCCGCAGTAGGGGCACGTTGTCCGGGTTTCCGTCATGAAGCCTCCGCACGCATTACCAGGGTGTCGCTGCCAACCCATACCTTGCCGTTTTCAATTTTCACCGGCCAGGCGCGCACCGCGGGTTCGCCGTTCTCTACCTGACAGCCGTCGCGCAGGCGAATGCGCTGCTTATACAGCGGTGAAATCACCACCGGCTCGCCCGCAGCATCGCCAAGAATGCCGCGTGAAAGCACGTTCGCATTACCGCCCGGTTCCCGATCGTCGAGGGCGTAAACGGTTTTGCCAAAACGGAAGAGCGCAATCGGCTTACGTCCAAGCCGCGCGCCGATGCCCGCCTGCTCGGGGATATCGTCGATGCCGCAAATTTCCTGCCAGCGCTTGCTTTCATCCGGCGCGGTGTCGTTCACCGTCGTGCGGAACAGCGCCAGCCGGTTGGGATCGTTAAGCGTGGTTTGCCATTCGCACTGATAGGTTTCCACCACCCGGGCCATCTCCTGCTCCAGCTCGTGGGCGATACCCAGGCTGTCGTTGAGGATCACCTCCCGCAGGTAGTCGAGACCGCCTTCCAGGTTATCCATCCAGGTGCTGGTGCGCTGCAGGCGATCCGCCGTGCGGATGTAGAACATCAGGAAGCGGTCGACGGTGCGGATTAACGTTTCGTCATCCAGATCGCTGGCAAAGAGATCCGCATGGCGCGGCTTCATCCCGCCGTTGCCGCACAGATAGAGGTTCCAGCCTTTATCGGTAGCAATGACCCCCACATCTTTGCTCTGCGCCTCCGCGCACTCGCGGGTGCAGCCGGAGACCGCCATTTTGATTTTGTGCGGCGCACGCAGCCCCTTGTAGCGGTGCTCAAGCCTGACCGCGAGGCCGGTGGAGTCCTGCACCCCGTAGCGGCACCAGGTTGAACCGACGCAGGATTTCACCGTGCGCAGGGATTTCCCGTAAGCGTGCCCGGTTTCAAACCCGGCCTCCACCAGCGCCTGCCAGATCGCCGGCAGCTGTTCCAGAGTGGCGCCGAAAAGGTCGATACGCTGTCCGCCGGTAATTTTGCTGTACAGGCTGTAGCGTTTCGCAATCTGCCCGATGGCGATCAGCCCGTCGGCGGTCACTTCTCCCGCCGGCATGCGCGGCACGATGGAGTAGGTACCGTCCTTCTGGATATTGGCGAAGTAGCGGTCGTTGGTGTCCTGCAGCGGCAGGTGTGCCGGTTTCAGCAGATACTCGTTCCAGCACGAGGCAAGCACCGACCCCACCAGCGGCTTACAAATTTCGCATCCGTGTCCCTGTCCGTAGCGGCTGATAAGCTGGTCAAAGGTGCGAATATGGTTGACGCGCACGAGGTGGTAAATCTCCTGGCGCGAGTACGGGAAGTGCTCGCAGATGTCCTTTTTCACCTCCACGCCCTGCTCCGCCAGCTGGAACTCCATCACCTGCTTCACCAGCGCGCTACATCCCCCGCAGCCGGTCGCCGCTTTGGTGCACTGCTTAACGGCGCCGATATCCGTCGCGCCCGAGCTCACCGCCCGGCAGATATCGCCTTTGCTGACGTTATGACACGAACAGATTTGCGCGCTTTCCGGCAGCGCCGCCACGCCGAGCGCTTTCGGCGCGCTGCCTGACGACGCGGGTAAAATCAGCGTTTCCGGCTCTTTTGGCAGGGCTATCCCGTTAAGCATCATCTGCACCAGCGTGGCGTATTCGCTGGCGTCACCCACCAGCACGCCACCGAGCAGCGTTTTGCCGTCGTGGCTGACCACGATTTTCTTGTAGATTTGCTGCGGACCGTGCGTCCACTGATAGCTCTGCGCCCCCGGCGTGCGCCCGTGAGCGTCGCCGAACGAGGCGACGTCCACGCCGAGCAGCTTGAGCTTAGTGCTCATATCCGCGCCGGCGAAGGTTTTATCCTCACCCGCCAGCGCGGCGGCGGCCACCCGCGCCATCTGATAGCCGGGCGCGACCAGACCGAAGATTTTCCCTTCCCACAGCGCGCATTCACCGATGGCCAGCACGTCTGGATCGGAGGTCTGGCAACCGTCGTCAATGCAGATCCCGCCGCGTTCGCCGATAGCCAGCCCGCAGCTGCGCGCCAGCGCGTCCTGGGGACGAATGCCGGCAGAAAAGACCACCATGTCCGTTTCCAGCTGTTCGCCATCGGCAAAGCGCAGCACCAGCCCGCCGTCCGCCGTGGCGATCTCCGTTGTCGCTTTACTGGTGTGAACGCCGACGCCCAGCGCCTCAATTTTCTTGCGCAGCATCATCGCGCCGTCGTTGTCGAGCTGGACCGCCATCAGGTTAGGCGCAAATTCCACCACGTGGGTTTCCAGCCCGAGCTGCTTCAGGGCATTCGCCGCCTCCAGCCCGAGCAGGCCGCCGCCAATCACCACGCCGCGGCGCGAGCCCGCCGCGTGCGCCGCAATGTTGTCCAGGTCGTCAAGGGTGCGGTAGACAAAACAGCCCGGCAAATCGTTGCCCGGCACGGGCGGCACGAACGGGTATGATCCGGTCGCCAGCACCAGCTTGTCCCAGTGGGTTTCGTGCCCGCTGGCGGTACGCACCACGCGCGCGTCGCGATCGATAGCGACGACCTGCTGCGACAGGCGAAGCTCAATGCCGTTGTCGGCAAAGAAATCCCCCTCCACCAGCGAAAGCGACGCCGCGCTGCGGCCGCCAAAATATTCCGACAGATGCACGCGGTCATAGGCGGCATAGCGCTCCTCGCCAAAGACAACGATCTGATACTGCTGATGCAGATTGCGGTTAACGCAGTCTTCGAGGAAATGATGGCCGACCATACCGTGCCCAACCACCACCAGAGTAGGTTTTGTCATAGCATTGTGTCCTGCAACCTGCGGTTGCGTAGTGAAACGATCGAACAGCCAGTCCGCGTGGGCGGGCGCAGCCGTTGCCAGTAAATCGGTAAATGTCGCCGCGCTGCGGCAGTCCCCCATCAGCAGCACGCCAGCCAGCGCCCCCTGATGGATCAGTAAACGACGATAGTAACGGGTCAGCGGATCCCATGCGCTCCAGACCACGTCGCCCTCCTGCTCTGCCGCGCGACCGAGGCTGAACAGCTCCACGCCGGTCACCTTGAGGCGTACGCCGCTGTCAGTCAGGACAAACGGCGCGGTGACGTCCCCGGCCAGCCGCGCGGCAAGAATATCCGCCTGCGCCAGACAGGGGGCGACCAGGCCAAACGTCTGGCCGTCGATTTCGCAGCACTCGCCAATGGCGTAGACGTCCGGCTCGGAGGTTTGCATCTTGTGATCCACCACGATGCCGCGCGCGCAGCGTATGCCGCTGGCCTGCGCCAGCGCGACGCTGGGCTGCACGCCCGTCGCCAGCACCACGCGCGCGGCGGCGATACTGCGTCCGTTTATCAGCGTCACGCTATTTCCGTTCACCGCTGCGATGCCAGAGACGAGCTCACAGCGCACGCCCCGCGCCGCCAGCGCCTCTTCCAGCAGCATTCCCGCCTGCCGATCCAGCTGCTGCTCCATCAGCCACGGACCGCGATGAACAAGCGTGACCTCGTCACCTGAACGCGCCAGCGCTGCCGCCGCCTCAACCCCGAGCACGCCGCCGCCCAGCACCACCGCCGGACCGACGATCGCCTGAATGGCCCGGGTATCTTCCAGGGTACGGAAAGTGAACACATGCGGCGCATCGCAGCCGGGGATTGGCGGAATAAAGGGCGTTGATCCGGTGGCAAATACCAGCGCATCCCAGTCCAGCGTGCGGGCGGCGGTTTGCACTTCCCGCGTGTCCACGTTTACGGCGATCGCCTTTTCGCCCCGCAGCACCGTCACGCCGCGCGCCTGGTACCAGTCGTCATCCTGAAGACAGATGTCTGCAGCCTGCTTTTCACCGCCCAGCACCGGCGAAAGCTGGATGCGGTTATAGGCATGTTCCGGCTCGTCACCGATGACGGTGATAGCGAAACGACCGGCAGCACCCCCGGTGAGCGAGGCAATCAGCCGCGTGGCCGCCATGCCATTTCCGATAATGACCAGTCGCATCAAAGCCCCCTCGCTACGCCGCTTTTGGCTGCTTTTCATAGAGGAAATGAAGGATCTGCTGGCGCATGTGGTGATAGCGGCTGTCGTCCGCCAGCTGCACCCGGTTGCGCGGGCGCGGCAGATCGACGCGCAGGATCTCCCCGACGGTCGCCGCAGGGCCGTTGGTCATCATCAGCACGCGATCGGAGAGCAGCACCGCCTCGTCCACGTCGTGGGTAATGAGCACGATGGTGGTGTTCAGCGCCTGCTGGATCTGCATCACCGAGTCCTGCAGATGGGCGCGCGTCAGCGCATCCAGCGCGCCGAAGGGTTCATCCATCAGCAGGACTTTCGGCTTCATCGCCAGCGCGCGGGCAATCCCGACGCGCTGCTTCATGCCGCCGGAGATCTCCCCCGGGCGCTTGTGCAGGGCGTGCCCCATCTGCACGCGGTCGAGATTGTGTTCAATCCACTCCCTGCGCTCCGCCTTGCTCATGCTGTGGCGAAACACGTGATCTACCGCCAGGGCCACGTTGTCGAAGCAGGTGAGCCACGGCAGCAGCGAGTGGTTCTGGAACACCACCGCGCGCTCCGGCCCCGGCCCGGCGATTTCGCGGTTGTCACAAATCAGCCCGCCTTCCGTCGGCAGGGTAATACCGGCGATGAGGTTCAGCAGCGTCGATTTGCCGCAGCCGGAGTGCCCAATCAGGCTCACGGTTTCGCCCTCGTGGATATCAAAAGAGACGTTCTGCAGCGCCAGAAACTCGCCGCTGGCGGTGGAAAAACGCTGGCTCACGGCCTGGACCTGAATTAATGGTTTCATGTTCGCTCCTTATTTTTCCTGCCAGCTAAAGCGCCGGGCGATCAGCATCAGCCCCTGCTCCAGCAGCAGCCCGACCACGCCAATGATGACGATGGCGATGAGAATGTTTTCGACGTTGAGGTTGTTCCACTCGTTCCAGATCCAGAAGCCGATCCCCAGCCCTCCGGTCAGCATCTCGGCGGCGACAATCACCAGCCAGGCGATGCCGATGGAGAGGCGCACCCCGGTCAGCACCGCGGGCAGCACCGCCGGGAAGAGAATGCGGCGCAGGATGGTCCACTCGGAAAGCTGCAGCACCCGGGCAACGTTGAGGTAGTCCTGCGGAATGCGGCGCACGCCTTCGGCGGTGTTGATCACCATCGGCCAGATAGAGCAGATAAAAATGGTCCAGCTCGACGCGGGCTCCGCTTTCTGGAACAGCAGCAGGCCGATGGGCAGCCAGGCCAGCGGGCTAACCGGGCGTAACAGCGCGATCAGCGGGCCGAACATGCGCGAAAAAAAGGTGAAGCGGCCAATCAGGAAGCCGAGCGGGATCCCGGCGAACGCGGCCAGGCCAAAGCCCACCGCCACGCGCTGTAATGAGGCGAGCACGTTCCAGCCGATGCCCATATCGTTAGGCCCGTCGCGATAAAACGGATCGGCAAACAGAGTAATGGCGGAATCGAGCGTGCTGAGCGGCGTCGGGAAACCTTTGCTGTTAATCGCCGCCAGCTGCCACAGCACGACCAGCAGTCCCAGACCGAGTAACGCCGGAATGATGCGTTGAATGATCGCGTTAATCCGACGCGCAAACGTCGGCGTACGGCGACGAACCTGCACCGGAGGGAGGACAATCACCTCCCCACTCTCTGGCGTATCTGGTGATTTCGTCTTTTGCAGATGCTGCATAATCAGGCCCCTTTACGATGAATGGCGAAACGGCTGGCGTATCCTTCCGGGTCGGTACCGTTCCAGACGGTGCCGTCCATCAATGTGCTGCTGCGTAATGGTGAAGTCGGTGTGGTGATGCCCCCCACCGCCGTGGCGGCATCCTGCCAGACAGCGGTCTGGTTAATGCGCTGTGCAATACCCGCGTAGTCCGGCGCGGTTTTGAGCAAGCCCCAGCGGCGGAACTGGGTTAAGAACCACATACCGTCGGAGAGATATGGGTAGCTGACGGCCCCCTCGTTGAAGAAACGGATCGGGTGCGCGTCCTGCCAGCGCTGGCCCAGGCCGTTGTCGTACTCGCCGAGCATTCGCCCGGTGAGAAACTGTTCCTTGCAGTTGAGCCACGCCCGGCGGGAGAGGATCCGCGCGGTCTCGCGCTTGTTTTCCGGGGAGGCTTCGATCCAGCGTGCGGCCTCCAGCACCGCGCTGACCAGCGCCCGCGCGGTGTGCGGGTTTTTCTCCACCCAGTCGCGACGCGTGCCGAGGATTTTTTCCGGATGGTCGGCCCAGACAGACTGTGACGTCGCGGCGGTAAAGCCGATGCGGTCGTTAATCGCCCGCGCGTTCCACGGCTCGCCGACGCAAAAGCCGACCATGTTGCCAATGCGCATGTTCATCACCATCTGCGGCGGCGGCACCACCACCGTGCGCACGTCGTCAAAGGGGTTAATGCCCGCGCTGGCCAGCCAGTAGTAGAGCCACATGGCGTGCGTCCCGGTCGGGAAGGTGTGCGCGAAGGTGTAGGTGCCGGGCGCCTGCTGACCAATTAGCTTTTTCAGCCCGTCAAGGTCTCGAACGCCCTTCTCCGCCAGATCGCTGGAAAGCGTAATCGCCTGGCCGTTCTGATTAAGCGTCATCAGGTTTGCCATCTGCTGCGGCTTGCCGGCAATGCCCAGCTCCAGGCCGTACAGCAGGCCGTAGAGAATGTGCGCGGCATCAAGCTCGCCCGCCACCAGCTTGTCGCGCACCGCCGCCCAGCTCGCCTCTTTGGTGGGCACGATGGTAATGCCGTATTTTTTATCAAAGCCTTTCAGCGCCGCGATAACCACGGGCGCGCAGTCGGTCAGCGGGATAAACCCGATGCGCACTGTTTCCTGCTCCGGTTTATCCGAGCCTGCCGCCCATGCGGCCTGCATGATACCCGGTAACAGCATTGCTCCACTCGCCAGCATGCTGGCCTGCAAAAAACGCCGTCTCGACAAATCCGCCATGACCACTCCTGAATAAAAACCAAAAAAAAGCGCCCACGATGCCGAAGCACCAGTGGACGCCTTTATCCCGAAGACGAATGCACCGCCGTTGGCGCATCGTCAAAAATGGTTAATCTGATAATGCAAAGCGAATGCCAGGTTTTAACACGCGGTTTTTGCGGTGTATTCCGCTTTACCCTCAGTTTTACGCACCTCAATCAGGCACAAAATGCCCGCTGACCGTGCAGCTACTCCTTTGGTATTACCTGCCACAAATTCTTCACCATGAGCAGCGCGCGGGCGATATCCACCATCCTTTGGTTCTTATCCATCGCCATTTTGCGCAGCGCCGTCCAGGCCTGTTCCTCACTCATATTCTGGTGGGTCATCAAAACGCTTTTCGCTTTATCTATGACTTTGCGCTCTTCAAGCGTATCGCGCAGCGACGCCAGCTGGCGCGAGAGCTGTTCTATCTCGCGCGCCTGCTGGCGCACCAGGGTGAGCAACGGTTTTTCCGGGTACTGTATCAGCGGATCGTCCTGCTCATCGGCGGGAGGCACGTACTCATCGTTACGGTAAATACGCTCGTCCACCGCCGTCATCAGATCGGCGATGAGCGTCTCCTCCAGCGCGCGCAGATGCTCAAGGCGCGCGGTTTGCAGAGCAAACCAGGCCAGTGCGGTATGGCCGTTATCGGCGGCGGGCTGGCGGGTGCAGGCCACCCTTCGTAGCTGCTCCGTTTCACGATCGGGCTGGCAGTTTAAGGCAAAGGTGGCCTGTACCTCAGCGTGGCTGTGCGAGAGAAAGATTTCAAAGCAGGCCTGCTGCCCGTCGATGCGGTCAACCAGCCTCTGGCGAGTCACATCATCGAAAAAACCCTGCGTGAAGCCAATCGCCCCCAGCGCCCGCTCCTGTCCCGCCAGCTCTTTCCCCTGCATCAGGCTATACAGGGCGACAAAACGCCCGGCTATTTGCGGATCGTCAATGCTGTCATTAAGCTGCGGTACGATACTGAGCAGATGGCGAAGCATGCGGGAGTAGTGTTCCATCGCCTGTGGTGCCGTTACCGTTTGCTGAATCACACCGTCGCGCAGCGCGGAAAGCATATCCAGGCTCAGGAGCGCGCCGCCGATGCGTTCACAGACCGTACTTCCCGGGATCGGCGACTGTTTTTCAAGAATCACATAAAGTGCAGCGAGGTTTTCATCCACCAGCGCCCGGCTGGCTTTGCATTCGGGGGCGTAAAGCTTACCCTGTGAGCAGAGCCAGACGTTGGACGCCCCACGCTCGCACTGTAACATGTGCACCAGTTGGCTAATGCCGTGCACAAGCTCGCCAAGCTGTGCCAGCTTGCTGAGCTGCTCCCGGCGCATCATCTTTGCGCGCTCGAGCCATTCGGCAGCGCCTGGCGAAATGCCAGCCATTAATGTCATGCTTTCTCTCCGGAACAGCGAAACTCGGGAAAGCTAAGCAATATTCGTGCCTTTATAAGAACAGGAGTCAACATGCAAAAGATTGTGATCGTCGCCAACGGTGCGGCCTACGGCAGCGAATCCCTTTTTAATAGCCTGCGCCTGGCGATTGCGCTGCGTGAAAAAGAGAGTGACCTCGCGTTACGACTCTTTTTAATGTCGGACGCGGTCACCGCGGGGCTGAAGGGACAAAAACCGGCAGAAGGCTATAACATTCAGCAGATGCTGGAGATCCTGACCGCGCAAAACGTGCCGGTGAAGCTGTGCAAGACCTGTACCGACGGCCGCGGTATTACCGGTCTGCCGCTGATTGATGGCGTAGAGATTGGTACGCTGGTTGAGCTGGCCGAGTGGACGCTGTCCGCGGATAAAGTATTAGCTTTTTAATAATAAACCCGTAAAAATATTATTTTCTTATGGACGCGGTTTCAGCATCAAGTTTACCTGCGGGGATGCCGATAGGCATGGAAACAACACAGCAGGTATTTCACTTATGTTCAGATCGATTCGTGCACGCATCATCGCGACGACGGCAGGCTGTCTGGTCGTCGCACTTCTCCTTAATACCGTTATTAACTTCCAGGTCACGCGCCAGGATAACCAGCAGTCCCAGCGCGATATTCTGACCAGCACCAGCGCCAGCCATAACATGGCGATTGCCGACTGGGTAAAAAGCAAGATGGCGGTGATCGCCTCAGCGCAGACCGTTGCGCTGAGTGACGATCCGGTACCGGTGTTTAAACAGCTTGCGCAGGCGGGTGGCTTCACCAACGTTTATGTTGGCTACGCCAGCAAAACGGCGAAATTCTCTGAACCGGCGGGTGTCCCGGCGGACTATGACCCGACTATCCGCCCGTGGTATCAGCAGGTGGTCAGCACGGACGGTCCGGTCGTCACCGCGCCCTACGTTGACGCGGGGACCGGCAAACTGGTGGTAACCTTCGCCGTGCCGGTAAAAGAGAATGGTACGCTGAAAGCGGTGGTGGCGGGCGATGTGGCGATGGACAGCGTGGTGGCTAACGTGCGCGGGATCCATCCAACACCGGCCAGCAGCGGGTTGCTTCTGAACAGTGACGGCAGCGTGATTGCCGCTAACGATCCGGCGCTCACGCTTAAACCATTCGCTGAGACGATCAAAGGCATTGATTTTGCTGCACTGAAAAGCGGTAACCTCGTCGACGGAACGCTGAACGACGCTGAAAAAACCTTCGTGGCGACAGCCGTGCCGGGTACAAACTGGCTGTTAGTCGTCGCGCTCGACAACGGTGATGCCACCTCCGGCATGCGTTCCCTGCTTAAAGCCTCGGCGATTTCGCTGGTGATCCTGGCACTGCTGAGCGCGGCCATTGTGCATTTCCTGATTGCCCGCCTGCTCAAGCGTTTGTCAGACATTCGCGACGCGATGCACAACATTGCTAACGGGACTAACGATCTGTCCCAGCGCCTGCCGGACAACGGCGAGGACGAGGTTGCGCAGATTGCGCAGGCCTTTAACGCCTTCAGCGATAAGCTGTCGGTGGTGATGGTGCAGCTCCGTGATGCCAGCGAGTCGGTGAAAAACGCCGCTCAGGAGATTGCGGCGGGTAACCAGGATCTTTCCGGACGTACCGAGCAGGCCGCATCCAGCCTGCGCGAGACGGCCAGCGCCGTGGAGCAGATCACCGCCTCCGTGACCCAGTCGAACGAATCGGCGGCAGAAGCGAATGACCAAGCGAGCAAGGCCTCCGCGGCCGCTGCGCGCGGCGGCGAGGTGGTATCCCAGGCGATCAGCACCATGCAGTCCATCGAAGTCGCGTCGGCTAAAATTGGCGATATCACCAGCGTGATTGACGGCATCGCGTTCCAGACCAACATTCTGGCGCTGAACGCCTCCGTCGAGGCGGCGCGTGCGGGTGAGCAGGGACGCGGGTTTGCCGTGGTGGCAGGCGAAGTGCGTAACCTGGCGAGCCGCAGCGCCCAGGCGGCGAAAGAGATCAAATCCCTGATTGACTCCACCACCGACAGCGTGGCGACCGGCTCCCGCTACGTGCATCTGGCCGGGGAAAGCATGGATGAGATCCGCTCCAGCATCGGCAGCGTCTCCGGCATTATGCGCGAAATTTCCATCGCCACCAGCGAGCAGATGAAAGGGATTCATGAGATCAACCACGCGGTGACCCATCTCGACAGAATGGTTCAGCAGAACGCCGAGCTGGTCGTGCAATCCGCCGCCGCTGCGGGTGCCCTGCAGAGCCAGGCGGGCGACCTTGCTGAAACAGCCGGTCATTTCCGCATTTAATTTTCTGGCGGCGCGCGTTTAGCGGGTAAAACGCGCGCCAGCTGAAATTTTGAGGAATTTTGTCATTTTTGTTTAATCGTTATGCCATTTTTTGATCAAAATCAGCATCTCACCCCCTCCCCTTTGGTGTTATGCCATGAGTGAATTGTGAACAACATCACGCTCGGATATGGCTGCAGGGAGAGCGTTGTTTAAGACTACGGGGTAAAAAATGGCACTGGTAAAAACAAGTTTGAAGCTGTTTGGCGGGGATACGGTGGTGGTGCGTTGCTCAGAACGCTGTCGTATTCATTTGATGAGTTCGAAAGCACAAAAACAGTCCCAGGCGGATATTCTCACCGTACAGGATGATAAGGCCTGGCTTACAGTGCCCTACACCGGCACATGGGATGTGCTGATTGACAGCCACAGTCAGTCTCTGGAGCATTCCATCAGCTACGTGGCAGCATAATATTAAACGCCCGGCAAGCCGGGCGTAATATCAGGCAAAACCCGGTCGCAGCGTGCCGTTGAGCGGGTTCCCTTCCAGCAACGCCTTCACCTTCACCACCAGTTCATTCAGACAATCGTCCTGCATGCCGAGGCGGGTCAACTCCTGATCGAGGGAGAAGAGATACTGCGCGTTGGTACCCAGCGGTCCGCTGGCGGCGGCAATTAACGGAGCAATCACCTGCGTGCGGGTATCCGCTTCATACAGCGGATGTCGGGGGTCCATGATAAACACCAGCGCATTGACGGTGCGTCCGTCGTCCAGTTCCAGCTTGCACCAGCTTGGCATGTAGCAGCCGGTGATCATCTCGCGCTTCCAGAGCAGCGTAAGCTCCTCTTCCAGCGTGGCATCCGGCAGGCGATACGCCACGCCAGTGGTGCGCCCGCCCTCTTTCAGTGCAAGCATGCGCCCGGGCTGGCACGCGCTGCCGCGTCCGGCCGTCAGACGCAGGCAAAATGCGCGGTGCCAGCCAGGCAGCGTTCCCGTTGCCGATTCGACAAATTCGAGCGCCGGGTTCCACATCAGGGAGCCGTAGCCAAAAATCCATACCGGGCCATCATCCGGGCGGCAGGCAAGCGTGGCAGCGAGCGACGCCGCACGTTGTTCAGCTGACCAGAGAAGCGATTCCTCAATAGCACCAAATGCCGTCTTACAATCTGCCTTCATTAAGAAATCACGCGTTAACACTTTCCACCTCCGCCACTGCATGCTTCCTTGCGACATCTGTAATTCGCCTTCCCGGCCTTAGGTGCTGGTCATTTTGCCAGCAGTTAAATAACGATAAGCAATTAGCGGACCAGTTGCAATACAACGGCAGTTCAACCGCCTGAAAAGTCAAAATGAAGGCAGCGAATTATTTCAGGGCTATTTCTTTTTATGCCATTTATCGTCGTCTCCTTTTTCATATTCATGTTTTACGGCGGCCCAGGCGACTTTGTGGGCCGTCTCTTCACGGCTGGCATCATCCCGGCGATCTTTCTTGTCTTTGTATTGATCCCAGGCGCTGTTAAACGCCTCTTTATAGATATCCTGCGCGTGAGCGGGCAGCACGTTTTGCACGTTATCGGGTAATTCGCGTTTCGTTTTATATGGCATCACTCACCTCTCTTTTGCTTAAAGAGATAAGTGTGGACGACGATATAGCATAGTGCCACCCGGACTTAATTTATGCATTGATTAAAACTCTAATTTATTGTTATTTAAAATCTATTTTAGAGATAAAGTAAATTATATGGGTCAGGCGCAAATTTCAAAGAAAAGGGTAAAATTAAGTAAAAAATAAAGGGTATTTAACAGAGATCTGTTAGTTTAATGCCCTTAAAAATCTATCTATAATTACAAGCACCTGCATTGATGGAGAAGCACATGACAGCAACACACGAGGCGGTAAAGACCCGCCACAAGGAGACGTCACTCATTTTCCCGGTTCTGGCACTGGCTGTGCTGCTCTTCTGGGGAAGCAGTCAGTCACTGCCAGTGGTGGTTGGTATCAATATTCTTGCCCTGGTCGGCATCTTAACCAGCGCATTTAGCGTCGTTCGCCATGCGGACGTCCTGGCCCACCGTCTGGGCGAGCCGTACGGTTCTTTAATTCTCAGCCTTTCCGTTGTTATTCTCGAAGTTAGCCTGATTTCCGCGCTCATGGCGACCGGCGATGCCGCGCCGACGCTGATGCGCGATACGCTTTACTCGATCATTATGATTGTGACGGGTGGTCTGGTGGGCTTCTCTCTGCTGCTGGGTGGGCGTAAATTCGCGACCCAGTATATGAACCTGTTTGGCATCAAACAGTATCTGATTGCCCTCTTCCCGCTTGCCATTATCGTGCTGGTCTTCCCGATGGCGCTGCCGGGTGCAAACTTCTCCACCGGTCAGGCGCTGCTGGTCGCGCTGATTTCCGCCGCCATGTACGGCGTGTTCCTGTTGATTCAGACCAAAACGCACCAGAGCCTGTTTGTGTATGAGCATGAAGACGACGGCGACGACGATGATCCGCACCACGGTAAGCCGTCGGCCCACAGCAGCGCGTGGCATACGGTTTGGCTGATCGTGCATCTGATTGCGGTGATTGCCGTTACCAAGATGAACGCTAACCCACTGGAGACGCTGTTAACCGAGCTGAACGCGCCGGTGGCGTTTACCGGCTTCCTGGTGGCGCTGCTGATCCTGTCCCCTGAAGGGCTGGGCGCGCTGAAAGCGGTGTTGAATAATCAGGTGCAGCGCGCAATGAACCTGTTCTTCGGCTCCGTGCTGGCGACGATTTCACTCACCGTACCGGTGGTGACGCTGATTGCCTTTATGACCGGTAACGAGCTGCAGTTTGCGCTGGGTGCGCCGGAGATGATCGTGATGGTAGCATCATTGCTGCTGTGCCAGATTTCGTTCTCCACCGGGCGCACCAACGTGCTGAACGGAGCGGCGCATATGGCGTTGTTTGTTGCGTATCTGATGACGATATTTGCGTAAGAGTGGGCCGGTGCGGGCTGATGCCCCCACCCCAACCCTCTCCGCCAGGGAGAGGGAGGCATAAAAAAACCCGCCGAAGCGGGTTTTTTTATTATTTGCTGGTATCCAGCTCGTCGAAGCTCTTCACCAGATCGTCAATCGCTTTGATCTGTTTCAGGAACGGCTCAAGCTTATCCAGCGGCAGCGCGGATGGACCGTCGCATTTTGCGTTATCCGGATCCGGGTGCGCTTCAATGAACAGGCCAGCCAGACCGGTTGCCATACCGGCGCGCGCCAGTTCGGTCACCTGAGCACGGCGGCCGCCGGACGCGGCGCCAAACGGGTCGCGGCACTGCAGGGCATGGGTCACGTCGAAAATCACCGGAGACTGGTTAGAGACGTTCTTCATTACGCTGAAGCCCAGCATATCCACGACCAGGTTGTCGTAACCGAAGTTTGCACCACGGTCGCACAGGATGACCTGATCGTTACCACCTTCGATAAACTTATCGACGATGTTACCCATCTGACCCGGGCTGACGAACTGTGGTTTTTTCACGTTGATCACGGCACCGGTTTTCGCCATCGCGGCCACCAGGTCGGTCTGGCGAGCCAGGAATGCCGGGAGCTGAATCACGTCCACCACGTCTGCCACCGGCTGCGCCTGGGAGGCTTCATGCACGTCGGTGATCACTTTCACGCCAAAGGTCTGCTTCAGCTCCTGGAAAATTTTCATACCCTCTTCCAGGCCCGGGCCACGGTAAGAGTTGATGGAGGAGCGGTTGGCTTTGTCAAAAGAGGCTTTAAACACGTACGGGATGCCCAGCTTCTGGGTCACGGTCACGTAGTGTTCGCAGATACGCATGGCGAGATCGCGGGATTCCAGCACGTTCATGCCGCCAAACAGTACGAACGGCAGATCGTTTGCTACCTTGATATCACCAATGCTAACCACTTTTTGTTTCATAGGATCGCCTTATTCAGGTGTGAATCGGAATTAAGATTAATGCAGTGTAATTTGTTTGTGCGAGATCGCGTTGATCTGCGCACGAATCATTTCGCTAATAGGGTCTTCCGGGCATTGCTCGACGAAATAGCTCAGATCGTTCAGCGCCACGTGCTCGCAGTCGAGCTGGGCATAAATCAGCCCTCGGTCGCGGATTTCGTACGGATCTTCCGGGTTGAACTGCAGCAGTACTTCACTGGCGCGCAACGCCAGCTCCATCTGACGCTCTTCCATTAACGCGGACTTTAGCGTGTCCAGCAGCTTACGAATGACCTCTGCGTTATCCGCCTCGTCGAGATCTTCGTTGAAGAGTTCAGCAACCGGGCTAATATTGCCTTTCAGCCATACGTCCAGCGTATGTTCATCCAGCGTGTCGCCGTTGAAAGGATTAATGAGCCACATTTCGCCGTCCAGCCACTCAGCACGCAGGATCATCTGCGTCGGGAAAATGACCGGGACCAGCGGAATATCCAGACGGTGCGCGACCCACAGCAAAATAGAGCCCAGCGCCACGGCGCTGCCCTGACGATTTTTTAAGACCTGGTCCAGCCATAATGCGTCAGACAGGCGATACACGCCCCGCGTGTCGCAGAAACCCCATTCGCCGTAGAAAAGCTCCAGCAGCTTCTCTAATTGCCAGTCTTGCGGGCGAGCCTGATTAATCTCTTCACGCGCCAGGCTGACCAGATTCTCCAGCTCATCGTAGACAAACTGCGACGTAAAATCGTCGCGAATCATCTCTGAAATCAGGATCATGCCATCGCAAAGCGGCACTTTATTAAATTCGAAATCGGCTAAGGACCTCATGACTTACCCCAGTAACGGTATTCTTGTGGTGGCGAGTTTAATGATGATGTACAGCACCACCAGACCCAGCAGAAAGGCGATAAACCCGACCTGCTGGCTGCGCGGACGACGACGCCCAAGCGCGATAAAACCCAAAACGATGTAGATGATAACGCCAAACAGCTTTTCAGTCAGCCATGCGCCTTTATCAGTAAATGGCAGATAGCCGGTCTTCCACATAAGCCCGGCACCGGAGAGGAGCAACACCGTGTCAATACAGTGTGGCGCGATACGCACCCAGCGGGCATCCATCAGCGGATTGTTGCTGTAGCGCCACCAGTAACGGACGATGAAAAAGGTGATGGTCAGCGCAACGGAAATCAAGTGGACGGTAATAAGTACGGTAAACAGGCTCATAACCACTGCCCCAGCGTCAGGCGCTCGTTGCCGCCGTAGTCGCGGCAGGTTTCAACAGCGGCGTAGCCTGCTTGCATAAACAGCGCTCGCACGGCTTCCCCCTGCGTCCAGCCATGCTCCACGAGCAGCCAGCCACCGGGAAGTAAATGTTGTCGTGACGTTGTCACAATGTGATCAAGATCGGCTAATCCCGCGTTGGCAGCAACCAGCGCCGTGAGCGGTTCAAAGCGAACATCTCCCTGCGCAAGGTGCGGATCATGTTCGTCGATGTAGGGAGGATTGCTGACAATCATCGCAAATGAACGATTCTCAAGCGCGGCAAACCAGCTGCTTTGCAGCACTGTTACGTTGCTGAGCCCGAGACGTTCCACGTTACGCTGCGCCAGCGCGACCGCATCAGGCATCACGTCCACCGCCGTAACGGTGCAGTCCGGCCGCTCGCTGGCGAGCGCCAGCGCGATGGCCCCGGTGCCTGTACCGAGATCGAGAATGCTGCAGGCCTCCGCAGGTAAACGCGCCAGCGCCTGCTCAACCAGACACTCGGTGTCCGGACGCGGGATCAGCGTTGCCGCCGAAACGTACAGCGGTAACGACCAGAACTCGCGCTCGCCGACAAGATGCGCCACCGGCTCGCCGGTTTTACGGCGGGCAAGCAGCGCGGCGAGCTGTGCTTCCTGTTCCGCGGTCAGTTCAGTTTCGCCGAAGGCCAGCAGGTACGTGCGGGCTTTACCCGTCACATGCTCAAGCAAAATTTCGGCATCGCGTTTAGGGCTTTCACTTTCGGAAAGCTCACCGGCAGCCTCACGTAACCAGCGCTGAAAATCCATTATTCCTGCTCGGACAGTGCCGCCAGCTGGTCGGCCTGGTATTCCTGCACGATAGGCTCAATCAGCATGTCCAGCTTGCCTTCCATCACCTCGTCCAGACGGTACAGCGTCAGGTTGATGCGGTGGTCGGTTACGCGCCCCTGCGGGAAGTTGTAGGTGCGGTTTCGGTCGCTGCGATCGCCGCTGCCCAGCAGGTTACGACGCGTGGATGCTTCCGCCTGCTGGCGTTTCGCCATTTCGGCCGCGTGGATACGCGCGCCCAGCACCGACAACGCTTTGGCTTTGTTTTTATGCTGGGAACGCTCGTCCTGACATTCGACAACTATACCGGTTGGCAGGTGGGTAATACGAATGGCGGAATCGGTGGTGTTAACGTGCTGACCGCCCGCGCCAGAGGAGCGGAAAGTATCAATACGCAGGTCCGCCGGATTGATGTCCGGCAGTTCCGCTTCCGGCAGCTCCGGCATCACCGCCACCGTACAGGCGGAGGTGTGAATGCGGCCCTGAGATTCGGTGGCCGGTACGCGCTGCACGCGGTGACCGCCGGATTCAAACTTGAGACGTCCATACACGCCGTCGCCGCTGATCTTGGCGATAACCTCTTTATAGCCACCGTGTTCGCCTTCGTTGGCGCTCATGATCTCCACGCGCCAGCGACGCGACTCGGCGTAGCGGCTGTACATGCGGAACAGATCCCCGGCAAACAGCGCCGCTTCGTCACCGCCGGTACCGGCGCGAACTTCCACAAAGGCGTTACGCTCATCGTCCGGATCTTTCGGCAGGAGAAGTACCTGAAGCTGCTGCTCCATCTCTTCAGAACGCGCTTTCGCATCCTGCAGCTCTTCCTGCGCCATCTCGCGCATTTCAGGATCGTCGAGCATCATCTGCGCGGTTTCGATATCTTCCTGAACCTGTCGCCAGTCGGTAAAGCATTTAGAAACATCACTTAACTGCGCGTATTCACGTGAAAGCGCGCGAAAACGTTCCTGGTCCGCAATGGTCCCGGCATCCCCGAGCAGCGCCTGTACTTCTTCATGGCGCTCGTGCAGAGCTTCCAGTTTAGCGACGATAGAAGGCTTCATAGGCGTAAGTGCACCTTGTCTTAGAAAATGGGTATAGGGCGCTATTCCAGCCCGAGGCTGTTGCGCAGAATAGTCAGGCGTTCATCATCCCCGTCACGGGCGGCCTGCTGAAGAGATTTGGTTGGTGCATGGATAAGGCGGTTGGTCAGTTTCCACGCCAGATCCTGCATAATTGCGTGCGCGTCACCGCCCTGTTCAAGGGCCGCTAACGCTTTGGCAGTCAGGTCGTCACGCACCTGCTCCGCCTGTCCGCGATACTCGCGGATGGTCTCGCTGACGCTTTGCGCGCGCAGCCAGGCCATAAACTCACTGGTTTCCTGCTCAACGATGGTTTCCGCCTGAACCGCCGCCGCTTTACGCTGGGCAAGGTTGTGCGAAATGATGCTTTGCAGGTCATCCACGCTGTAGAGGTAGGCGTTAGGCAGCTTGCCCACTTCCGGTTCAACATCGCGCGGGACGGCGATATCCACCAGCAGCATTGGCTGATTGCGACGGGACTTCAGCGCACGCTCCACCATCCCTTTTCCGATAATCGGCAGCGGGCTGGCGGTAGAGCTGATGATAATGTCCGCCTCTTTCAGGCGTTCATCGATGTCGCTCAGGGCAACCACCTCTGCCCCCACTTCATCCGCCAGCACCTGCGCGCGTTCGCGGGTGCGGTTAGCGATGATCATCTTTTTCACTTTATGCTCGCGCAGATGGCGCGCCACAAGTTCGATGGTTTCGCCCGCGCCCACCAGCATCACGGTGACGGTAGAAAGGGATTCAAAGATTTGGCGCGCAAGGGTGCAGGCCGCGAAAGCAACGGAAACCGCACTGGCACCAATGTCGGTTTCGGTTCGCACACGCTTCGCCACGGAGAACGACTTCTGGAACATGCGCTCCAGTTCGCTGGCCTTCAGATGCCCTTTTTGTGAATCGGCAAACGCTTTTTTCACCTGACCGAGAATTTGCGGCTCGCCCAGCACCAGCGAATCCAGACCGCTGGCCACGCGCATCAGATGGCTGACGGCATCGTTGTCCTGATGCCAGTACAGGCTGTTACGCAGCTCGTCTTCGTTGAGATTGTGGTAGTCGCATAGCCAGCGGATCAGCGCTTCGTGCAGGTTGTCCTGCTCTTCCACGCTTAAATAGAGCTCGGTACGGTTGCACGTCGAGAGCACCACGCCACCCTGCACCATCGGCTGTGCAAGCAGGCTGTCCAGCGCCAGGTCAAGCGTATCCGGCGAAAACGTTACGCGTTCTCGCAGCGAAACCGGGGCTGTTTTGTGGTTGATACCGAGTGCTAATAGGGTCATGTTGAGCGGGAGTAGTACCAGCGTTAATAAGGTTAGCAGAACGCATCATACAGGATGCGCGAGATCAATAAAAGAGACAGCCCCCTTTCGGAGTAATAGGTTACACAGCGCTTTGAGATAATTTGAACGTAGACGGTAGCCCCCTTCGACGCTAGCATTAACAGTCATAACTGCAACGTATCTCAAGGATTTGTCCTCATTATGACCCGACTGATTCGCCTGCTGCCGCTGGCAGCACTGGTTCTGACCGCCTGTACCGTCACCCAACCAAAAGGCCCGGGCAAAAGCCCTGATTCACCGCAGTGGCGTCAGCACCAGCAGGACGTCCGTAATTTGAACCAGTACCAGACCCGCGGCGCTTTCGCTTATCTCTCTGACGAACAAAAGGTTTATGCCCGCTTCTTCTGGCAGCAGACGGGGCAGGACAACTACCGCCTGCTGCTGCTGAACCCGCTGGGCAGCACCGAGCTGGAGCTTATCGCCAAACCTGGCGAAGCGCAGATCACCGATAACAAAGGCCAGCACTATACCGCGACCGATGCCGAAGAGATGATTGGCAAGCTGACCGGGATGCCTATCCCGCTCAACAGCCTGCGCCAGTGGATCCTGGGCCTGCCGGGTGACGCCACCGACTACACCCTGGACGACCAGTACCGTCTGAGCCAGGTGAACTACACCCAGAACGGCAAAACCTGGAAAGTGGTGTACAGCGCCTATGACAGTAAGAGTAAACCGTCGCTGCCATCGAATATGGAACTCACTCAGGGAAGCCAGCGCATCAAGCTGAAAATGGACAACTGGATCGTTAAATGATGACCCACTGGCCCTCTCCGGCAAAGCTAAACCTGTTTTTATACATTACCGGCCAGCGCGCTGACGGCTATCACACGCTGCAGACGCTGTTTCAGTTTATTGACTATGGCGACACGATCTCCATTGAACAGCGCCAGGACGGGCAGATTTGCCTCCTGACCCCGGTCGAAGGCGTGGCGCATGAGGACAACCTGATTGTGCGCGCAGCGCGTCTGCTGATGAAAGCCGCAGCGGAATCGGGTCGCCTGCCTGCGGGAAGCGGCGCGGATATTCGTATCGAGAAACGTCTGCCGATGGGCGGCGGTCTGGGCGGTGGCTCATCCAACGCCGCCACCGTGCTGGTTGCGCTGAACCATCTCTGGGGCTGCGGGCTGTCGAAGGATGAACTGGCAGCACTGGGCTTGACGCTGGGGGCTGATGTCCCGGTGTTTGTGCGCGGTCATGCGGCCTTTGCCGAGGGCGTGGGGGAAATCCTCTCCCCTGTAGAACCGCCGGAAAAATGGTATCTGGTTGCCCATCCTGGCGTAAGCATTCCGACCCCGGTCATCTTTAAAGATCCTGACCTGAAAAGGAATACCCCGGTTCGGTCAATAGAAACGTTATTAAATTGTGAATTCAGCAACGATTGCGAGGATATCGCAAGAAAACGTTTTCGCGAGGTTGATGCGGTGCTTTCCTGGCTGTTAGAATACGCGCCGTCGCGCCTGACTGGTACAGGAGCCTGTGTCTTTGCTGAATTTGACACCGAATCCGCCGCTCGTCAGGTGCTTGAGCAAGCGCCGGTTTGGCTGCATGGTTTTGTAGCACGTGGGATGAACACCTCCCCCCTACAGCAGGCCATTCTGGCGCAGACTGAGTTTCGGTGACAACGTCACCCTGTTCCAGACGTTGCATCGCGCTCTTTAATACACCGCCTGGATAGCCTTTGCCTGGCCCGCACAGTTTACGGCGAACGCTATCCACCACTGGACGCATGCCTGAGGTTCTTCTCGTGCCTGATATGAAGCTTTTTGCTGGTAACGCCACCCCGGAACTAGCACAACGTATTGCCAACCGCCTGTACACTTCCCTCGGCGACGCCGCCGTAGGTCGCTTTAGCGACGGCGAAGTCAGCGTACAAATTAACGAAAATGTACGCGGTGGTGATATTTTCATCATCCAGTCCACCTGTGCTCCAACGAACGACAACCTGATGGAACTGGTTGTTATGGTCGACGCTCTGCGTCGCGCTTCCGCAGGCCGTATCACTGCTGTAATCCCTTACTTCGGCTATGCACGTCAGGACCGTCGCGTCCGTTCCGCGCGTGTGCCAATTACCGCTAAAGTTGTCGCTGACTTCCTGTCAAGCGTCGGCGTTGACCGCGTACTGACCGTTGACCTGCACGCTGAGCAGATCCAGGGCTTCTTCGACGTCCCGGTTGATAACGTATTCGGCAGCCCAATCCTGCTGGAAGACATGCTGCAGCTGAACCTGGATAACCCAATCGTGGTTTCTCCGGACATCGGCGGCGTGGTACGTGCCCGTGCTATCGCTAAGCTGCTGAATGATACCGACATGGCGATCATCGACAAACGTCGTCCGCGCGCTAACGTTTCTCAGGTGATGCACATCATCGGTGACGTGGCTGGCCGCGACTGCGTGCTGGTCGACGACATGATCGATACCGGCGGTACGCTGTGTAAAGCAGCTGAAGCGCTGAAAGAGCGTGGTGCCAAGCGCGTGTTCGCGTACGCGACTCACCCGATATTCTCCGGTAATGCGGTAAACAACCTGCGCAACTCCGTCATTGACGAAGTTGTAGTATGCGATACCATCCCACTGAGCGACGAGATCAAGGCACTGCCAAACGTGCGTACCCTGACCCTGTCCGGGATGCTGGCCGAAGCGATTCGTCGTATCAGCAACGAAGAATCCATCTCTGCAATGTTCGAACACTAATCGAACACGGCCGAAAAACCCGCTGCGGCGGGTTTTTTTGTCTCCGGGTTTTATTTGTATGATTAATGCCTCCTTCACCTGCCATTCATATGACAGATGATGCGCATACGGATGATAGATAATTGTGAAAAACGTAGCCTCCTCACATGTTCTGCCCTTTCGCGCCCTCATCGACGCCTGCTGGAAAGAGAAGTACACCTCGTCACGCTTTGTCCGTGACCTGATTGCCGGGATCACCGTCGGCATTATCGCCATCCCGCTGGCGATGGCGCTGGCAATTGGCAGCGGCGTTGCGCCGCAGTACGGTCTGTACACCTCGGCCGTTGCCGGGATCGTCATTGCCCTGACGGGCGGCTCGCGCTTCAGCGTCTCCGGCCCGACTGCCGCCTTTGTGGTGATCCTCTACCCCGTTTCGCAACAGTTTGGTCTGGCAGGCCTGCTGGTCGCCACCCTGATGTCCGGCGTCTTTTTGATTCTGTTTGGCGTGGCTCGCTTTGGTCGCCTGATTGAGTACATTCCCCTTTCCGTGACGCTGGGGTTCACCTCTGGGATTGGTATCACCATCGGAACCATGCAGATCAAGGATTTCCTCGGCCTGCAGATGCCCCACGTACCGGAGCACTACCTGCAAAAAGTGGGGGCGCTGTTTATGGCGCTGCCAACTGCGAACCTGGGCGACGCCGCCATTGGGATTGTGACGCTGGGCACGCTGATCGTCTGGCCTCGTCTGGGTATCCGTCTGCCGGGTCACCTGCCCGCGCTGCTGCTGGGCTGCGCGGTGATGGCCATCGTCAATATGTTCGGTGGTCATGTCGCGACTATCGGCTCGCAGTTCCACTATGTTCTGGCAGACGGCTCACAGGGTAGCGGCATTCCACAACTGTTACCGCAGCTGGTGCTGCCGTGGGACATGCCCGGCTCCAGCTTTACCCTAAGCTGGGATTCCCTGCGCGCCCTGCTTCCCGCCGCGTTCTCGATGGCGATGCTGGGAGCGATTGAATCCCTGCTCTGCGCCGTCGTTCTGGACGGCATGACCGGCACCAAGCACAAAGCTAACAGCGAACTGGTCGGTCAGGGATTGGGGAACCTCGTCGCGCCGTTCTTTGGCGGTATTACCGCAACGGCTGCCATCGCCCGCTCTGCGGCCAACGTGCGCGCGGGTGCAACGTCACCCGTTTCGGCGGTTATCCACTCCGTGCTGGTGATCCTTGCCCTGCTGATCCTTGCCCCGCTGCTCTCCTGGCTACCGCTTTCCGCCATGGCCGCCCTGCTGCTGATGGTGGCCTGGAACATGAGCGAGGCGCATAAGGTCGTGAACCTGCTGCGTCGCGCGCCGAAAGACGACATCATCGTGATGCTGATCTGCATGTCGCTGACCGTGCTGTTCGATATGGTTATCGCCATCAGCGTCGGGATCGTGCTGGCTTCCCTGCTGTTTATGCGCCGTATCGCGCAGATGACGCGCCTTTCCCCGGTAAACGTCGAGGTGCCTGACGATGTGCTGGTGCTGCGCGTGATTGGCCCGCTGTTCTTCGCCGCGGCGGAAGGTCTGTTCAGCGATCTGGAGTCCCGCATCGCGGGCAAACGGGTTGTGGTGCTGAAATGGGATGCCGTACCGGTGCTGGATGCAGGCGGCCTGGATGCCTTCCAGCGCTTTGTGAAACGTCTGCCGGAAGGCTGCGAGCTGCGGGTGAGTAATCTGGAATTCCAGCCCCTGCGCACCATGGCCCGTGCGGGTGTCCAGCCTATCCCTGGCCGACTCTCCTTCTATCCTAACCGTGAAGCCGCGCTAGCGGATATGTGAGTTATCTGATGCAGAGAAACGTCTCTGCATCATCACTCCGATCGCCTGCTGGAGCCATGCAAGCACGGCAGGCGTCATCCAGGTTCCTTTCATCAGGTGCGGCTCCTGCTGCATGGCAGCGCGAAATTTTTGCTGAGTTTCCGGGCTGGTGCCCGCGTAAGACTGGAACAATGCCAGCCAGTTTTCAGCCAGCTTTTGCGCCTCCTCCGAGGCAGGATCGATATTTTCCCGCTGCGCCTGATGCAGTTTCGCCACCAGCGGCGGCCACTCCATCATACGGTCAAAATAGTGCTTCCGGGTAAAGGCCATCTCCTCGGCAGAAAGATATTTCTCCCAGATAATCAGCTTCGACTCGGCAAACGCCCGCGTAATGTAATCGGTCATCTCCGGCGTGATGCCGGTCTGCGCCTGCATCTGCGGTTCAACGCTGTGCATCTCGTTCAGCCGGGTGAGAAACTCAGGCTTGCCCGCCGTGTCCTGCTCCAGGCGTTCCATCCAGCGCGTCGCCAGATCCATCGCCCGCGCGTCCGTAGCGGGTATGCGCTGCTCCAGCAGCGTGTTGGCCTCTGCAACCAGCCCTGACCAGATAGCCGCCAGCGCATCCTTCTGCACCGCAAACGGCAGCTGCTGTAACTCTTCTTTGCTAAACCAGCGATCGTACATATTCATTAACTCCAGAGTCTGTAGCCAGGATTCCAGATCAGGCGTCGCATCGTCGAGAAGCCCGGCTCGCAGCTCCACCAGCCGGTCGCGCAGCGTATGTATGCTGCGCAGCTGTTTATCCAGCAGCGTGATTTGCGCATCGAGTAACTCGGTTAACGACAGCGACTCCTGTTCCAGGAAATCCCTGATTTCAGCAAGTTCCAGCCCCGCTTTTGCCAGCGCCTGGATCATGTGCAGACGCTGGACATCCGCCAGGTTGTAAAGCCGGTAACCTGCCGCGCTTCTGGCAGAAGGCAGCAACAACCCTGTTTGCTCATAGTGGTGCAATGTCCGCACGGTGATCCCGGCACGTTTCGCCAGCTCACCCACCTGAATCAACATAACTGCTCCTTTTTCTTTGCCAGTAGCGCCACTCTGGAGCCTTACGTTACGTGAGGGTCAACCCCTGATGCAAAAAAAAAACGACTCCCTCGGGAGCCGTTTCGGTGTTCTTTATCGCAGCACTAGCTGTGCTTATGCTGGTCGCGACGACAGCGTTTGTCGTAGTGGCGCACCCACCAGTATTTATCGCACACTTCCTCATGTCCGCTCATGCGCGCCCCGGCGAGCCACAATACCGCACCGAGGAAGATGCTCAGTATCGCGCCATGGGCGAAGTATTGCGGGAGATCAAGCTGCGGCAACTGGTTCAAAATGGAATAACCCACGCCGCCTACCATCACGAACAGCCCCAACCCCATCAGCACGTTACCGAGTAACGAAGCGTTTTTGCGTTTCATGTGTCACCTCCGGAACTTTGGGTTGTCAGGGGAAAAGCCCCTAATCCTTGTGTGTAAAGTATAGACAACGCCCCTTTTATGAGTTGCGTGAATGATCACAATTACAGATAACTCCCAAACAAAAGTTTACAAATAAGACTTTGAACAGCTTGAAATTCTAATTGTTCAAACAAGTAATTATTCGTATTTCGCTGCGACGAACGCAGAATTTTGTCAAGCGGCGCGCCAGACAGTAAACTACGCGCCAGATCTGGAACCCATTAGGAATTGAATCGTGACGATTAAACTGATTGTCGGCCTCGCCAACCCGGGCGCAGAATATGCGGCTACCCGCCATAATGCCGGTGCATGGTACGTCGATCTGCTGGCCGAGCGGTTACGTGCGCCCCTGCGTGAAGAACCTAAATTCTTCGGGTATACCTCACGTATCAACCTTGCAGGCGCGGACGTTCGTCTGCTGGTACCCACCACGTTTATGAACCTGAGCGGTAAAGCCGTGGCGGCGATGGCAACGTTTTATCGCATCAATCCGGATGAAATTCTGGTCGCCCACGATGAGCTGGATCTCCCCCCTGGTGTGGCGAAATTCAAGCTGGGCGGCGGCCACGGCGGCCACAACGGTCTTAAAGACATCATCAGCAAGCTGGGCAATAACCCGAATTTCCACCGTTTGCGCGTGGGAATCGGCCATCCGGGCGATAAAAACAAAGTTGTCGGTTTCGTGCTCGGTAAGCCCCCGGTTTCCGAACAGAAACTGATTGACGAGGCGGTAGACGAAGCGGCGCGCTGCACTGAAATCTGGCTGAAAGACGGCTTAACCAAAGCGACAAACCGCTTGCACGCTTTTAAAGCGCAATAATCCGCCCGATACGGCTTTTTTACCGCGCGTCATGCGGGTTACGTGTATAATAGGCGTAGTTATTTACTTTTCATCAATCGGTTATGACTAACGGATTGATTATCAAGATATTAAGGTGATTTAGAAATGGGATTCAAATGCGGTATCGTCGGTCTGCCAAACGTGGGCAAATCCACCCTGTTTAACGCGCTTACCAAAGCGGGTATCGAAGCGGCGAACTTCCCGTTCTGTACCATCGAACCTAACACCGGCGTTGTGCCAATGCCGGACCCGCGTCTGGATCAGCTCGCGGAAATCGTGAAGCCGCAGCGCATTCTGCCAACCACTATGGAATTCGTAGACATCGCGGGCCTGGTAAAAGGCGCATCCAAAGGTGAAGGCCTGGGCAACCAGTTCCTGACCAATATCCGTGAAACCGAAGCGATCGGCCACGTTGTGCGCTGCTTCGAGAACGACAACATCATCCACGTTAACAACAAAGTGGATCCGGCTGACGACATCGACGTTATCAACACCGAGCTGGCGCTCTCTGACCTCGACACCTGCGAACGCGCGATTCACCGCGTGCAGAAGAAAGCCAAAGGCGGCGACAAGGACGCGAAAGCGGAACTGGCTGCGCTGGAAAAATGCCTGCCACAGCTGGAAAACGCCGGCATGCTGCGCGCGCTGAAAAACCTGACTGAAGAAGACAAGGCGGCGATCAAATACCTGAGCTTCCTGACCCTGAAGCCGACCATGTACATCGCCAACGTTAACGAAGACGGTTTCGAGAACAACCCTTACCTCGACAAAGTGCGTGAAATCGCCGCGGCGGAAGGTTCTGTGGTTGTTGCCGTGTGCGCTGCCGTTGAATCCGACATCGCCGAGCTGGACGATGCCGACCGTGAAGAGTTCATGGCCGAGCTGGGTCTGGAAGAGCCGGGCCTGAACCGCGTAATTCGCGCAGGCTATGAGCTGCTGAATCTACAGACCTACTTCACCGCTGGCGTGAAAGAAGTGCGTGCGTGGACGATCCCTGTAGGTGCGACCGCGCCTCAGGCGGCCGGTAAGATCCACACCGACTTCGAGAAAGGCTTTATTCGTGCGCAGACTATCGCGTTTGAAGACTTTATTACCTACAAGGGTGAGCAAGGCGCGAAAGAAGCAGGCAAGATGCGTGCGGAAGGGAAAGATTACATCGTTAAAGATGGCGATGTGATGAACTTCCTGTTTAACGTTTGATTGGTTTTGAATGAAAAAAATCCACGCTTTGGCGTGGATTTTTTTTCATAAATTACCGATTTTACGCCTTCTTGTGCAGATAGAACTCAAGGTATTTTTTAGGTCTATCCTGAAACGCACGCTCTTTGCCGTAGTTATAAGCATCGTTGAAATATTTATACGCTTCATCGAATTGATTCAACTCGTAACAGACCATGCCGAGGTCGATTGATGGTGCGGTGTCTATATCCGATCCACGTGTGCGCAAAGTCGTCTCTCCTCATTTCTTCGCCTCATCGTAATCCTCAAGATCAAAGTAAGCGCTGTACATGCACGCAGCGATCCAGTTAGCAAATTCCGATTCAAACTTTGGCTCAGGAAGAGCTTGCCAGGCTTTTTGGTATTGCTCTAAAGCTTCGGCGTATTTTTGGTTGTCGTGAAACTCGTTTCCTTTTTCTACAAGAGATGTAACTCTTTTTTCATCGAATTTATAGCATACGTTTTTCATATATTTATTCATTATCATTCGAAAAGAGACCTCCTTGCTTATATAAAAGGGATATAAGCAATAAATGCCTTCAGAAGCATGGAGGTCTCTAAAAGAGTAAGTTTTTATTGTTACTAACCAAAAAAGAAATATTTAAAAGCTTCTGCCTCAACATCCTTAAGCTTGCTTTTTAGCATTAAATCGATATCTTCCAGAAAGTCCTCTCTGAAATTAAAATCATCATCTGTAGCATCACCATCATATTTACTTTGTTCTATCTCAATGGCAGAACAAAAAGCATCCAAAAAGTCGGCTAACGAATTGGAAATAATGAAATTTCTTTTTTGAATACTACCATAAACAGGAGATGTAATATTTTGGGTATCACAAAAAAGAACATCTCCATTTCTTTCAGCAAAGATTATATATTCATCGCGCCAGGTCATGTCATTTTGAACTCGCCAGCCTGATAACATTTCATTAAGCTCTTGGGGCTCAACAATCTGTATAAAGAAAGTACCATCAAATGTTGGGTGGTCATTTAAAATCAAATGGCTATAAAAAAAACGAATTTCGCCATTTAAACTCACTGGAAAAGAAGTTTCATTTTCATCGTCTGTATAGTCTATCTCTCCCATATTTAAATCATTCATTTTGAATTTGCTAACAAAGTCTTGGACTGCATTTTTTATGTTCATCTTTCCCCCTATAATTGCTTACAAGAGAATCGTGTGGGCGGTAGCGAATCAGATCTTCAGGAGTTAACCCCCACGGATCCACCCACCCCAGCGCATTCGGCGCATACTGGTAAAAGGTTTATCCCCCCCGCCAGCCCTATCGGGTCCTGCTGCGTAAACCTTCCGCAGTCCGGGTCGTAATACCGGAACAGATTGTAGTGCAGCCCTGTCTCACGGTCCAGGTATTGCCCCTGCATGCGCAGGTTCTGGGAATATCCTGATACCTGCGTCTCGCTTTCCCGCAGCAGCTTGCCCCAGGCGCTGTTGACCCCTTCCCAGCGCACCTGCCCTTCGACATCCGTCATCCGCTCCGGCGTGCCGTTCGGCTGGCAGTGGAACCAGAAAATCTCCGGCGCTTCCACACCGTCAATACGTGCCAGAGGGTCGTAGCTGTCCTGGTCGCTGTAGACGTAGGTCAGCGGCACATCTCCGTGCTGCTCCTGCAGCAGGCGGAACCCTTCCCAGACAAACCGGGTGGTGACCGGCTTGCCGGTTGGCTGTCCGCCCAGCACCTGGCGGCGCGTTTTGCTGATGCGGCGCCCGAGCGGATCGTAGCGGAAGCTGACCTGCGTCTGCGGCTTGTTGCGATCCCGCGGCTGGCTGATGACCTCCGTCAGGCGATGTTCGCCGTCGTAGCGGTAGTGCCAGCGCGTCTGGCCGTTATCCTTCTCCACGGTGCGGCCGTGGATGTCATAGCGCCAGCGAATGCCGTTCAGCTGCGTACGGCGGTTGTGCGTGACCTTCTCAGCAGCCCCTTCGAGCGGGTTACCGGCAGTATCCCAGCGCCACTGCTCCTGGCCAGGCAGCGTGCCGTCCTGAACGAGCAGGCGCCCGGCTCTGTCGTACTGCCAGCGGCGGGACCAGCGGCGCGGCGACGGACGCTGGGCATTGCCGGTAAAGACGTCCCGGCGATGCAGTCGGCCAAGACGATCGTATTCGCTGCGGGTGGTCAGCAGCCCCTGGGTGCGGCTGGTCTCGCGGTGGAGTTCGTCGCGGGTAAAGTCGGAGACCGACAGCTTATTGAGAACAAGGTGAGCAAGGCGCGAAAGAATCAGGCAAGATGCATGCGAATGGGAAAGATTACATCGTTAAAGATGGCGAAGTGATGAACTTCCTGTTTAACGTTTGATTTGTTTTGAATGAAAAAAATCCACGCTTTGGCGTGGATTTTTTTATTGCGGGGTTAAAACACATTTTCCAGGAGTTCGGTTTTCATGCTGGGTTCAAAGGGAATGATTTCAGCAGTCGCAAGTTTTAACCTCTAAAAAGGATCCTCGCGCAAGCGCTCTTCAAGAGAGGCAAGACTCTCACATTTAGCGAGTCTGACTCCACCGGTCCTTGGGATCCGTCTACCCGATGCCAGAAATATCCCCTCTGCATACCCCCTTTTTTAGCCACTCCACATGAGTAGGTTTCGCTGCGTCGATTTCTTCGTGTGTTTTTATATAGGTCAAAATGACAATGTAAACCGTGCTCATCCTTTGCCACTCAGTTCAGTTTTAAACCGCTTGTTGGAACTGCTTATGCGGCCCTCTTTGGCTACCGGTTATTGTTATCGTTTTTTGGCGCTTTTGATGTTAATACGCAGGGCCCAATTGAGACAAAGCATTACGCTTCATATCCCAGGAATAAAACCAATCATGCCAGCCGTTTTGCTTTTCCGCATAGCTACAGACCACAACCACTTCCTTTGACAGGTTGAAGGTTAAGTAATAGAAAAATGCGCCTTCAGGAGGTGCTGACCAAAATAGTTTTTTGCCCTGCGCATTGAAGATGGTCAAAACGGTTGGTAATGGCTTTGGCTTGCTTAACACAAAGACTAACTGGCGTGTTGAGTCGACCATTGCATAGTCTAAAAATGGCATACTAACCAGTATGTTACTTTCGCCACGCGCCCATTGAAGCAGGTCATTTTCTTTAATACAAATGAGATTTTCAATCATTGGTAAACCTCAACTTTTAAAGTTTGATCTGTTTCAAATCACCTTCAAAAAGCCCCACAAGATATACCCGGTATCGGGCTGGCTGCACTTCTTTATACGTTAATACAGTAGAAAACTCTTTCAAACACTTTGTACATGTATTTTTCGAAACATCTAATTGGCTATCGTCATAGCTATATTTCTTATGTTCACTGACAAGCTTCACACCTCTCATTTTCTTTACCAAAAAGCATTTTACCTCTTCAGTGAGCGTGTCAAAATCATATGAGTTTACGATAGAATAGACTATTACTCCCTCGCATTCAGGGCATGCTATTTCCTTTCCATACTCTATGAAATCATTGTCAATGCCATCGAGGACTAATAACTTCTTTTTTAGTCGATTAGTTATTTTCATTTTTTGAGCTTATTAATAAAAAAGTAAGACGAGAAGAAAAATGAGGGATTTTATTAATTAATAACAGTATTTATGTCAAACATTCCATTCGATATAAATACCACAATCGAAGCTTTTTTCATTAGACTGCACAACAATACTTCCCCATTCATGCACCCAGTGAATTCCATATGGTGGGGTTGTAATTTTAAGTTTAGGGTTCGAGGTTATTTCATTCTCAACCCATGCTGTCAAACGCTGCCGCTCCTCCGATAAATTACTCAGATTAGCCCTTTTATCCCAATCATCTAGAGTTTTATAAAAACTTCCATCCTTACTAGTAAGGAATATTGATGGGGAAAAAGAAAATACTGAAGGCCTCAGTTCCAAAATGAAAACTTGATCTTTCCATTTAATATTATCGATAGAGAAATAAAAGGACCTATCGAAGTAAATGGCGAGAAGGATTTGTAAAATATGGAATATTTAAAAGTATCAACATCTTTTAACTGGAGGGGGTGGTTGTTAATTGCCACAAAACCATTGTGAACATCAAGGTTCATTTCTAACATATCTAAACCACCTTGTCTGGAAGTGACTACGTTGTATTCCAAACCATATATATCCCATGATTAAATGACTTTTTCTCATATGAGACTGAAACCCGCCACCACTCAAAGTTCCACCTAATCATGTCTCTTTCCGTGGTATCAGGAGTGTCCAGTTTAGTGATTCTTTCTGCCAATCAGACAAGTTTTTTACTGAATTAATTTCCGGTTGGCACTCGCAACCCTGAACGATTATTAACATAAAGCCTTAGATGATTATAAAAAATAATTACATTTAAATCTGACATTTTTAGCTTTTGGAATACTACAATTGTTTAGTTAATTTTTATTGGCAACTGTCTTTGGCATGACGAAATGGCCTCCCACAGGGTCAATTTCAATTCTATTTACCCGATGTGATTTTCTACACCGCATAATTAAATAATTGCGAGTATTTTTACACCCATACGCAGACAATTCATAACTTTATATTATTCCATCTGCAATAATCCTTCCAGGATTTTTCATCTCTAAAACCAGAACGATAATTACAATAAATTGCACCTGAACAATTCCAGTGGTCATAAGCCGCATTTATATGGCCCCATGCTCCATGAACTGGGAGATCAACATTCGTTTTATCTTTGAACCAATCCCTTAATTTTTTTGTAACTTTCCCCTCCGGTTTTTTTTGTTCTCCATCGATTAATTTATAAGGTGCGAAACTCCAACTGCCAATAATAGCATTTTCATCATTAGGTTGAATAAAATTAACTATCAAATAAATATCACCATGCGCGTTTCCTTTTATGTTAAAAATAGCTCTATAGGAGACTGTTTCACATCCCTTATCTGGCCAAGCCTCCCAATTTAAATTATCATTATTCATTATTTCTTTTTTGATTGTAAATGGTGTCAGGGTGAGTATTTTATTGAAGAAAAAAGCGCCTGTATCTACATCAAGATTCATAGTTACATTCCGATATCAAAAGGCTTGCCAATAGGCTCAAGCACAGTTTTATAATTTGAAAGGAAAAATTGTGTTCCTCCTCCCTGACCAAAAACAACAGGATCTTGTGATAAGGCTTGTCCTGTTCCAGCTACTGCATCACGTTTTACACGGTACGCCTGAATTTTGCTACGGAATCCAAAAATTCTATGTGGCTGTACCTGCAAACTCTCCCATAATTTTTGTCTACTACCGCCAGCGGCATCAAGAGTTGCCTTATCAAAATAAAAGCCAGATTGTCCAGGAGCACCACCGTAGATGACATCACCCTCTTTTAACATTGTGTTAGACCATAAGTCGCGTCCTTTGTACTCCCCATGACCTTGCCACTGCCTTCCGAAAGCAGCCTGATTATGGTCATTTGCTTTCGTCGGTGCACATCTTGGTTTCAACCCCCACGGATCCACCCACCCCAGCGCATTCGGCGCATACTGGTAAAGGTTTATCCCCCCCGCCAGCCCTATCGGGTCTTGCTGCGTAAACCGCCCGCAGTCCGGGTCGTAATACCGGAACAGATTGTAGTGCAGCCCTGTCTCACGGTCCAGGTATTGCCCCTGCATGCGCAGGTTCTGAGAATATCCTGATACCTGCGTCTCGCTTTCACGCAGCAGCTTACCCCAGGCGCTGTTCACTCCTTCCCAGCGCACCTGCCCTTCGACATCCGTCATACGCTCCGGCGTGCCGTTCGGCTGGCAGTGGAACCAGAAAATCTCCGGCGCTTCCACACCGTCAATACGCGCCAGCGGGTCGTAGCTGTCCTGGTCGCTGTAGACGTAGGTCAGCGGCACATCTCCGTGCACCTCCTGCAGCAGGCGGAACCCTTCCCAGACAAACCGGGTGGTGACCGGCTTGCCGGTTGGCTGTCCGCCCAGCATCTGGCGTCGCGTTTTACTGATGCGTCGCCCGAGCGGATCGTAGCGGAAGCTGACCTGCGTCTGCGGCTTGTTGCGATCCCGCGGCTGGCTGATGACTTCCGTCAGGCGATGTTCGCCGTCGTAGCGGTAGTGCCAGCGCGTCTGGCCGTTATCCTTCTCCACGGTGCGGCCGTGGATATCATACCGCCAGCGAATGCCGTTCAGCTGCGTCAGGCGGTTGTGCGTGACCTTCTCAGCAGATCCTTCCAGCGGGTTACCGGCAGCATCCCAGCGCCACTGCTCCTGGCCGGGCAGCGTGCCGTCCTGAACGAGCAGGCGCCCGGCGCTGTCGTACTGCCAGCGGTACCAGTTGAACGGGTTATCGTCCCGCTCTTCCCGCACCAGGTTATTGCGATAGTCGTAGTCCCAGCGGCGGGACCAGCGGCGCGGGGACGGACGCTGGGCATTGCCGGTAAAGACGTCCCGGCGATGCAGTCGGCCAAGACGATCGTATTCGCTGCGGGTGGTCAGCAGCCCCTGGGTGCGGCCGGTCTCCCGGTGGAGTTCGTCGCGGGTAAAGTCGGAGACCGACAGCTTATCGAGAGCAATGCTGAGCAGATGCCCGCTGCCGTAGTAAAACTGCTTGAGCTCGCGACCATCGGGCAGCGTGACGGAGGTGCGGTTGCCCAGCGTGTCATACTCCCACGCCAGCTCACCGTGCTCGCCCGCTTCGCGCGTCACGCGACCGAGCGCGTCATACTCAAAGGCAAGCTCCTGCTCTGCCTCGGTGGTCCACGCGTCGGCTGCAAGTGCAGGATGCAGCCCAATCCGGCTTAATAGCCCGGACGGCGTGTAATGGTAGCGGGTCTGCCCCTCCGGCGTGGTGCGGGCGACCAGCTGGCCGCTCGCGCTCCAGGCGAAGACGTGGGTGATGGCCTCCGGATGACCGGCGGCAAAGGTGCGCGCAATCGTGCGCCCGCAGGCATCATAGCGATACTGCGAGGCCACGCCATCGAGCCCCACCTCTTCCAGCAGCAGCGAGTCTGGCCCCCAGCGGAACTGATACGCTTCGCCGTTCTCGTTTTCCAGGGCAATCAGACGCCCGCGGCTGTCCCAGCGGCGTCGCACTTCTTCACCCTGCGTATTACGGGTGGCGGTTAAGCGCCCCGCCTCGTCGTATCTGAACTCACTTTCTTTCCCGTCAGCACCCGCATGCTTCACCGGCAGGCCACGTTCGTTCCATTTGAGCGATTCCATCCAGCCTTCCGGGCGATCGAGCTGCACCGGACGCCCTGCGGCGTCGTAGCGGTAGCGCGTCTCTTCACCGTCGGCGCCAGTCTCAGCCACCAGCCAGCCCAGCGGATGATAGCGATAGCGGGCAATACGCCCGGAACAGTCCGTCGAACGGACAATCTGCCCGGCCTCGTTGTACTCCTGGTAACGGCTGTTGCCAGCGGCATCGACCTCTTCCACGACCTGGCCAAACTCGTCCCGGCGCAGCTGCGTCGTCTGCCCCATCGGGTCTACTACGCGCTTGAGCCCGTGATGTTCGTCGTACCAGAACCGGGTGGCGCTGCCGTCGGCTTCAATAATGGCCGCAGGAAGCGCGCGGTGCTCCAGCCAGGTGGTGGTGCGGGTGTTGCCGTCGGCATCGGTCTCCTGCACCCGGTTGCCCATCTCGTCGTAGACAAAGGTGACGGCGTTGCCGAGCGGATCGATGCGACGCGTGAGAAGCTCGTTTTCGTCCCACTCGTAGCGCCAGTTTTCACCGCGCTCGTCAACGTAGCGGACAATAAGATTCTGCGCGTTCCTGTAGTGACGGCGCGTCTGACCATCGTAGTGCTCGACGGTCGTCAGCCCGGCGGCTAAATCGTAGCTAAAGCGGCACCCGTCGCCGGTGCTGGTACGGTTTTCCACCACGCGCCAGTGGTCGAATTTTTGCCACCGGTATTCGCTCTCCAGACCGCCCGGCATCCGGTGCCAGACCATCAGGCCGTGGTCGTTGTAGCGGTATTCACGCGTCACCACGCCTGAGGCATCCGTCGCGCTCGCCAGCTGGCCGCGCGCGTCGTAGCCCCACTGCATCAGCGGCCAGGTCTGGTTGCCGTCGAAATGGCTGGCTGCGGTCACGCGCTGCGGGAAACGTTCATCGTCATAGCGCAGGGTGACGTCGATTGCCCGCGGCTCGTCGTGAATACCAGTCAGCCTGCCGTGCTCGTCCCACTCCGTCAGCAGCGCGTTGCCGTATTCGTCGCTGAGGGAGGCCAGACGCAGGATGGAGGGGTTCGCCCGGGTTGGTTTATACAGACGCCACACCGCGCCGTCATCGTCAGCAATCGCCACGTCGCCGCTCTCGTTGCGGCGGATAATAATGCCTTCGCTGATGCTGTAAAATGCCCGGTCGACCGGCGGCAGCTCGAAGCTCAGCTCGCGTCCGGTTTCGTCGAACCAGGTCGCGTTGTCTTCTTCCAGCGCCAGGTAGCTGTCAAAAGTGGTTGCCCAGCCCAGACCAAACAGCCCTTCGCGGGTGGTCAGGCTGTTGTAGCTGCGCTGCCAGCGAAGCGGGAAGCGCCCCGGCAGCGAGAAGTCGAGTTCGTCGTCGTCATTCAGCACCTTCACGCCGGTGGCGGCGTGAACCGGGTGCGATGAGCCAAACACGGCGTTGACGGCCATATCGGCCAGCATCCCGCCGCCGGCCGCCGCCAGCGCGCAGGGCATGTTTTTCAGGATCTTGCCCGGACGCCCGCGCAGCAGGGAGAGCGCAATCATCCCCAGCGCCAGACCCGGCGTTTTACCGCTTTTGATATCGCGAACCGTGAGCGTATCCCCGCCGATGATTACGTTCGGGGAAACATCGTCGGACACGGTACCTTCGCAGGTGGTGCGATCTTTCGCACGCACCGCGGGCTGCCCGTTGATGAAGACGCTTTTAGAGCCTTCCGCCAGATACTGCGGCCCGGAGTGCTTTTCGCACGCCACCTTGTCTTCTTCCATCGGCGAGGTTCCGGCAGCGGCAGAGGCCACGCTCGGCTGCCACATTTCGCTGCCAAACTGTCCGGCGGCAGAAAGCAGCATGCCCGCGTAATCGGCAAAGCTGCCCGGCGACTGCGGCTCAGGTGAAGGAGTATCTGCGGGCGTCAGCGTGCCCGCCGCGCGTGCGGCGGGGATTGCGTTGGTGAGAACGTTACTGGAACCGGTCGTGATTTTACCCGCAGGCGACGGCGGGAAAAGCGCATTACCTAACCCCTCAGCGGCGTTGCTGATATCGTCGGTGATCCCCGCGACGTTCGCCATCACGCCGCCAATGATGCCGCTTAACAGACAGCTGGATCCAATTGCTGCCACGCCTGCAGCTGCTGCCCCGGCCCCCAGCAATGGCGCCGCTACGGTTGCTGCTGCGCCTACCGCCGCGCCGATCACCGCATAGGCGGCACCTTCCGCCACAATGCTGGTGATGTCAGCAAAAATGCTGGAGTGAATAATCTCGTCGCCCTTACGGGCCGCGTTGTTATCGCTCATGCCTTACACATTCCGGTTGTCGTTTAGCGTCAGACTCTGCTTAAGCGCGCTCCAGCGCACCTCGTCCTCTTCGGTAAAGGCTCTGAGTGCCGAGAGGGTAAAAATCATCAATACCGGTTTGCCCGGCGTCTGCACGGCCAGCTGTTTTTGCCACAGGCGCTGCCCGTTACGGTCAAACGTGGTCTCAACTTCCAGCCCGTTAATGTTGCCGTCAGGCCCGGCCTTTACGTTCCTAAATTCGCTCTGGGCGATCTCACCCATCTGAGGACGCAGTACATCCCACTGGCGGTGGAACTCTTGTTCATAGTCGCTGCCATCGGGGATCACGCCGCGGCTGACCACCACGGACAGCCCGCTTTCGTCATCGCGAATAATGTTCATGCTGTTATCCTGCCAGGCAGCAGGAAAAAGGGAAAACGAACCTTCCTGGAGGGTGTATTTCATAAGTGAACTCGGGATGATTGATATTGAGAGAAACAAGAAGGCCAATCCATGCTGGCCTTTTGGCTGGCTGTATAGTTATTTAAGCCACTGTCCTGACTGCTCGACTAAAACATGGTTGCCTTTGCTGACAACCAGATTCACGGGGGCGTACGTTACGGTATAAGCGACCTCGCCATTCTTGTACGTTGAGCCGATTATTTTACCTGCGGAGTCGCGTAACGTTTTTCCCTTTAAGGAGATCGTACTGTTATCGCTTTTTCACACGCCGAGATAGACCATCTCGTCACATTCGCTCTCAAAATGACCGCACCTGTTTATCAGAGAAATAGCGAACTTTTCGGTATCCAGTTTTCTGGTTTCAGCGTGATGAACCGAAGCGGCTTTACGTAACGTATAGGGCTGTGGAGCATAATCATTTCCTTTTTGAGGAGGCGTTACCAGACGCCATTCCATTTCACTCCCCTTTATTTCCAGAACAGCCCGTCCGCCTGCGCCGCCTGCCCAAACCCCGTCAAACGCAGGTCTCGACTGGCTGTTCGTTGCAAACTGCATCGTATTGAACCTGGCGGCCCATTGCTGGATATCAACATTAATACCCGGGCTATTATCAGAGGATTGGTAATGGATTACGTCCGACTCCGGAACCACCCAGGCCGCAAAGATTTTGCCGTCAGGATTGATAACCAGCGCTGACGCGTTCTCCAGATAAAGATCTTTTAGCCAGCCTTCAACAAACAATCCTCCACCTGTGGTGGTATGCGGTTCGCCGAAGACGTCAAAGTTATCAATAAAGGTTTGGTAGTGATTTCCCAGCAGCGTCCTGAGATTGTCTGTCACTTCACTGTCGTTAAGGATGCGACCTACCGTATCGAGCTTATTATATTGCGATAATTCAAGTGCCGATGACGTTTCAACGACGCCTGTCAATAAAGCCGTGAACAATACGACTGCCAGATATTTTTTGGTCATAAATTATTCTTGAGAATCATTTTTGTAATTCATCGTTATTTTTATAACGTTGCCGCCTTTTATCTCAAAAGAGAGCACTTCTTTATCCAATTCGTAGGTAATCCACTGCTCCCCCGCATCATTGTCGACCTGACCGGTACCGTATGCGCTGTTCAGTTCCTTTCTCGTTGAACCCACATGGACACCACGCGGCGTTGCGAATTCTTCGGCAGTCAGCGTAATCTGCGACACGATATAATCATCAACGCTTCGTTCAGCTTTATCCCACCAGAGATTGGAAGTGAATATCTCTACTCCAGCGTTTTGATGCTGAAAGAATTTATATTGGACTCCATCAAAAAGAACCTCACCGGTAAAACTGCCTTCCACCGGCACGCCAATTTTACGGGCAATATCAGGCGTCCATCTGTCGCCCAATGCGACAGGCTGGTCTTTGATCTGCACAGAAAAATCCCGTTTTGTCAGAACGGGAGGCATCACCTGAGCCAAAACCACATTGCTGCCGAGACAGGTAAACATCAGGGCAGAAAAAAGAAATGTCGGCGTGTGTTTTTTCACGTTAATCGTCATTTATTGAATGTGTATTGCAATTATTATCCAGAAGAAACCGCCAGGACATGAGTGCAGTATTTCTTAGTCTGCGCTAATGACGACTGAACCCAGACAGTGAGGATTTTTCACGGTGAAGCTGAAGCTCACCTTTTGTCCATTCATATCTTTTAGGGCTGTATAGCTGGTCACTTCGTTCTCCGAACGGCCGCGCGGATAATCAGTTAACCTCAGCTGCGGATAGTGCTTTTTAACGGTATCAAGCGTTATGCATTGACCTGAGGAGGGTGAAAAGTTCAGTAAAGGCGCCATGCCGTCGTTATCTTTGCTTAAACGTAACTCAATTGCGGTTATGTTCGTTCCATCCGCCAGTTTGATATCGTCGGCATTGTAGAAATTGATATATTCATTTTGCCTGCTCATCTTAAACGATAACGGCGCGTTACTAAGGGTTGTAACGGATAACGTCTTAAGCGATGCACTCATCCCGGAAATAAACATCCAAAGATCCTTTTTCTGCGCATCTCCTCCAGCCATTCCCGTCGTTAGTAACGCGATAAGCACCGCACCTGCCTTACTCATCTTTGGCCGTAAATTTTGCCTGCACCGCCGCATCAATATCCCCTTTATGCCCTGACCCCGGCGCCGTTGTGCCCGGCTTGGTGCCAGAGGTATTCAGATGCAGCTTACCGCCCGTGGTGATATAACCATCCCCTTCCACGAAGAAGTTAAACTCTTTGCCGATCAGGTTAATCTTGCCGTTAGCGTTCAGCTCAATGGCGCTCTCACCGGAGACCAGCCGCAGCTTCGTCCCGGAAGCAATGACGTACTGCTCCACCGCCGCATCCAGCTTGCCTTTCCCCGTCAGGATCTCGGTGCCACCTTTCACGGCCTGAGTCTGATTCGCTTCCACGCGGTGCAGTTCATTTTTCTTCACGTAATGGCTGCGCGCCCCGCCGACGCTGTGCGTTTCATCGTTTTTAACGCTGGTGTCCATGTTGCGCTCGGCCTGGATCCACACCTGCTCTGCGCCCGCTTTATCCTCAAAGCGCAGGGCGTTGGCATTGTCGACGGAACCGTCTTTCGTGCGGCTCATAAAGCCCATCTGCGTCGCCGCAGCCGGCAGCGCCCACGGCGGCATGCTAGCGTCGTTGTACACGCGCCCGGTAATAATCGGACGGTCCGGATCGCCGTTGATGAAGTCCACCACCACCTCGTCGCCGACGCGCGGGATCTGCACCCCGCCGTAGCCCTGGCCCGCCCACGCGCTCGACACGCGCACCCAGCAGGAGCTGGTGTCATCGCCCTTCGCCAGGCGGTCCCAGTGGAACTTCACCTTCACCCGACCGTATTTGTCCGTCCAGATGCTCTCGCCCTTCGGCCCCACCACTTTTGCGGTCTGCGGACCGTAGGTGCGCGGCCACGCCGTGGCCTGCGCCGGACGGTAGACCACCGCCGACGGGATCACCGTGAAATCGGTGCGGTGAATAGTTTCACCCTCGCCGCTGGCGTAGCGGTTCTCTTCGAGGTGGTAACCCGCCGCCGTGACCAGATACTCACCGTTGTCGCTGAAGAACGGCGCGTTTGTTAACGTGAAGGTGTGCCCGGGCGCAATC
>NZ_JAJNOG010000020.1:0-3927 GCF_027947695.1 Enterobacter sp. PI-10
AATTCGGAAAATTTGCCGGGTGGCGGCTTCGCCTTACCCGGCCCAGGGGACCCTGGGGCACGGTAAGCGCAGCGCCTCGGGCAATAAACCGCTGCTCTCATCATTTTTCCTCTGTCTTATTTTCGACTGGCGGAAAGACCAGTAATACTCAGGGCAGCCTGGCAATCACCTTAATTTCAAACTGGAACCCGTACAGCCACGTCACGCCGAGCCCGGTCAGCGTAGGGTAAGGCGCTTCCCCCCAATATTCTGGCAGGATACTCCAGATTGCGTCGAGGTTTGACTCGGGATCGACGACAAAGAGGGTCACGTCAACCACGTCATCGAACGTGCAGCCCGCAGCCGCGAGGACAGCAATAAGATTATCGAAGGCCAGCCTGACCTGCGCTTTCAGATCGGGCTCAGGCGAACCATCCTCGCGACTACCCACCTGCCCCGAGACGAACAAGAAACCGTTGGATTTGATGGCCGGTGAATACCGATTGCGCTCATAGAGTGCCTGGCGTCCGAGGGGAAAAACAGCTTCGCGTGTTGTCATGTTTGTACCTTTGAAATAGGGCGAAATCAGCCCGTTGAACATAAAGACACTTTACAGGCGCAGGTTCGGGCGGATAAACAAGCGACTTTGTCCATCATTGTTTGTAATATCCAAACAATCGGTGAAAAGAGAGGACAAGGGATGGATCGTTTCGACGCGATGCGCGCCTTTGCTCGCGTGGTGGAGGCAGGTAGCTTCACAAAGGCTGCCCAAACGCTTCATATGAGCAAAACCACGGTGACGCAGCTCATTCAGCAGCTGGAAGCGCGCCTGCGCGTCAAATTGCTCCATCGCACCACCCGCAGGCTCGGCGTTACTCCTGATGGCGCGGTCTACTACGAGCGCGTCATCCGCCTGCTGGCGGACATGGAAGATGCTGAAAACAGCCTGTCCAGTGCGACGATGACGCCCAGGGGACGCCTGCGGGTAGATGTGCCGACTCCTCTCGCCCGCCTGGTGCTGGTGCCCGCGCTACCGGCTTTTCACGCGCGCTACCCTGAAATTCAGTTCGACATGGGCGTGAGTGACCGGGTGGTGGATCTGATCGGCGACAACGTGGATTGTGTCGTGCGGGGCGGCGAAATCAACGACCAGTCCCTGATCGCACGCCATGTCGGCGATTTGCAAATCGGTGTTTACGTCGCACCGAGCTATGTGGAACGCCTCGGCGCCCCTGCGCACCCGCGAGAGCTGGAAAATACCGACCATCGCATAGTGGGATTCTTATCCTCACGCACCGGTAAGATTGATCCTCTGGTACTGAACGATGAGAGTGAACATATTGAAATCACGGGCAACTATGTACTTGCCGTGGATGATGGCAATGCTTACCTCGAAGCTGGGCTAGCGGGATTGGGCGTGATTGCGCTGCCGGTCTATATGGCGGCAGCACATCAGGCTCGCGGTGCCTTGATTCCGCTATTTGAACGCTGGCGTATTGCTCCAATGCCCCTGTACCTGGCATTTCCGCCGAACCGCCATGTCAACGCCAGACTGCGTGTTTTTATTGACTGGATCGTTGAGTTGATGCAGCAGCATATCCCCACTACTTACAACAAGTGACGACATCCCTGCCCTCTGATTCGGTCAGCGCAGCGCTGCCGGGCAAGCCAGCAGCTATATCTGATAATCAATCGCCACTTCTTCCGGCTCCATGACCTGACGTTTAATCTCATCCACCGACAGCCCGGCATTGCACAGCTCGATAAAGCGCCACACATAGTTGCGCTGCAGCTGTCCGCGCTTCAGGCCAAGCCATACGGTGTTGGCGTCAAACAGATGACGCGTGTCAAGACGCACCAGGTTACCGTCTTCGCGTTCTCCGCTGGACTGTTCCGCCACCAGCCCAATGCCCAGCCCCAGCTCGACGTAGGTTTTGATCACGTCAGAATCCTGCGCGCTCAGCACGATGTCCGGCGTTAACCCTTTACGGTTGAAGGCTTCATCAATACGCGAGCGTCCGGTGATCCCCTGGCGGTAGGTAATGAGCGGCCATTTCGCAACGTCTTCCAGCGTCAGGGGAGAGACCTGATTGAGCGGATGATCGACCGGGAGTAATAAGCTGTGGTACCAGCGGAACCAGGGGAACGCCACCAGCAGCGGGTCGTTGCTCAGGCGTTCGCTGGCGATACCGATATCCGCCCCACCGTTTTGCAGCAGCACTTCAATTTCCTGCGGCGTGCCCTGAATAAGCTCCAGACGGACATCAGGGAAAAGTTCGCGGAACGCTTTAATCACCGGCGGCAGGCTGTAGCGCGCCTGGGTGTGGGTAGTGGCAATAGTGAGCACGCCCGAGGCGTCGTTAGTGAAGAGATCCGCCAGACGACGCACGTTGCTGGCCTCGTTGAGGATCCGCTCTGCGATGGTGAGCAAAGCCTTACCCGGCTCCGTCATGCCGAGCAGCCGCTTGCCGCGACGGATAAAGATCTCTATGCCCAGTTCCTCTTCCAGCTCGCGGATATGGCGGCTGACGCCGGACTGGGAGGTATAAAGCATATTGGCGACCTCGGTCAGGTTGTAGTCCCGCCTGGCCGCCTCACGGATGATTTTAAGTTGCTGGAAATTCACGATTCACTCCGGCGCATCTGACATAGCTCTATTGTTAGAGTCTGCCGCGCTGCAGAACAAATAATAAAAACCAGCATCTTATGCTTTTATGGAATATCAGCTCACGAGCTGGAGTTCACGGTTCTCAAGCGACGGCTTGCTTACCAGCGACATCAAAATTTCTTTTACCGCCTGCGCCTGCGGCGACAGCGAACCGCGAGCAGACATGTTCAGCGACAGCGGCAGGCTCATGGAAGGCGTGGTGATCCGCGCCATCCAGCCGTTTGCCGCGCTGCACAGCGAGCGGGCTGCGGATTCCGGCAGCACGGTCACCCCCATCCCGCTGGCAATGGCCGCGGTGAGCGTGGAGATTGAGTCAATTTCACCGATGATTTTGGCCGTCAGGCGGCGCAGGGAGAACGCTTCGTCCACGCGCACGCGCACGGCGCTGTAGTCGCGCGGCAGATAGAGGTTCATCTCTGCCACGGCGGTAAGGTCTACGCTCTGACCCGGACAGTCGCGGGTGCCCACGAGGTAGAGATCTTCTTTCAGCAGCGGCTGGCTGGTGATCCCGGCGACCGGGGAGCGATCGTAAAGAACCGCCATATCCAGCTGGCCGTTGAGCAGTTTTTCATTCAGTACGGAACCGCTGTTTTCGTGCAGATAGACCAGAACTTCAGGCAGCTCGGCGCGGACGGCCTGCAGCAGCGGCATGGTAATAGAGGACGCGGCCGTTCCCGGCGCCAGGCCGATAGAAACGTGCCCGCTCAGTGTCTGGCCTACGTTGTTCACCGCCAGCTGCGCCTGTTCACACTGGCGAAGAATGGTGCGTGCGTGGGTATAGAGGATTTTGCCTGCTTCCGTTGGCGTAACGCCGCGTTTGGTACGAATCAGTAGCTGCTGATCCATCTCGCCTTCCAGAGTAGCCACCTGCTGGCTCAGCGCAGGCTGCGCGATATGCAGCACTTCTGCCGCTTGAGTCAGGCTGCCGATATCGACGATTTTTACGAAGTATTTCAGTCGTCTTAAGTTCATTTTGCCCCCTGTTCGAAATGCTGTGCCGGAACCGGCTGTCGTTGTTGAACAGGTTTTGCAATATGAATGCCACTTTTACCAGGCGGTCTGAATTGGGCGCTAAGCGCCTGAAAATAAGGAAACCTAATCATGGAGGGGGGTTTTATTACCGAAACAGCAGTTTATGATCTGCCCCATTAGGGGTATACCCGCACCATGACGGTGCATTCCGCTGCCAAAAACATCACTTTGCCGATTTTGTCAGCAAACGATCAAAAGGCGTAGATCCACCCTTTGACAAGGCGAACGCAGGTCGATAATATGCGCCC
>NZ_JAJNOG010000021.1:0-2818 GCF_027947695.1 Enterobacter sp. PI-10
TCAGGGAGAACTCATCTCGGGGCAAGTTTCGTGCTTAGATGCTTTCAGCACTTATCTTTTCCGCATTTAGCTACCGGGCAGTGCCATTGGCATGACAACCCGAACACCAGTGATGCGTCCACTCCGGTCCTCTCGTACTAGGAGCAGCCCCCCTCAATTCTCCAGCGCCCACGGCAGATAGGGACCGAACTGTCTCACGACGTTCTAAACCCAGCTCGCGTACCACTTTAAATGGCGAACAGCCATACCCTTGGGACCTACTTCAGCCCCAGGATGTGATGAGCCGACATCGAGGTGCCAAACACCGCCGTCGATATGAACTCTTGGGCGGTATCAGCCTGTTATCCCCGGAGTACCTTTTATCCGTTGAGCGATGGCCCTTCCATTCAGAACCACCGGATCACTATGACCTGCTTTCGCACCTGCTCGAGCCGTCACTCTCGCAGTCAAGCTAGCTTATGCCATTGCACTAACCTCCTGATGTCCGACCAGGATTAGCTAACCTTCGTGCTCCTCCGTTACTCTTTGGGAGGAGACCGCCCCAGTCAAACTACCCACCAGACACTGTCCGCAACCCGGATTACGGGTCTACGTTAGAACACCAGCCATTAAAGGGTGGTATTTCAAGGACGGCTCCACGCAGACTGGCGTCCACGCTTCAAAGCCTCCCACCTATCCTACACATCAAGGACCAGTGTTCAGTGTCAAGCTATAGTAAAGGTTCACGGGGTCTTTCCGTCTTGCCGCGGGTACACTGCATCTTCACAGCGAGTTCAATTTCACTGAGTCTCGGGTGGAGACAGCCTGGCCATCATTACGCCATTCGTGCAGGTCGGAACTTACCCGACAAGGAATTTCGCTACCTTAGGACCGTTATAGTTACGGCCGCCGTTTACCGGGGCTTCGATCAAGAGCTTCGCGTTGCCGCTAACCCCATCAATTAACCTTCCGGCACCGGGCAGGCGTCACACCGTATACGTCCACTTTCGTGTTTGCACAGTGCTGTGTTTTTAATAAACAGTTGCAGCCAGCTGGTATCTTCGACTGATTTCAGCTCCACCCGCAGGGGCTTCACCTACATATCAGCGTGCCTTCTCCCGAAGTTACGGCACCATTTTGCCTAGTTCCTTCACCCGAGTTCTCTCAAGCGCCTTGGTATTCTCTACCTGACCACCTGTGTCGGTTTGGGGTACGATTTCGTGTTACCTGATGCTTAGAGGCTTTTCCTGGAAGCAGGGCATTTGTTACTTCAGCACCGTAGTGCCTCGTCATCACACCTCAGCGTTAAAAAACGACCGGATTTACCTAATCGTTCCGCCTACATGCTTAAACCGGGACAACCGTCGCCCGGCTAACATAGCCTTCTCCGTCCCCCCTTCGCAGTAACACCAAGTACAGGAATATTAACCTGTTTCCCATCGACTACGCCTTTCGGCCTCGCCTTAGGGGTCGACTCACCCTGCCCCGATTAACGTTGGACAGGAACCCTTGGTCTTCCGGCGAGCGGGCTTTTCACCCGCTTTATCGTTACTTATGTCAGCATTCGCACTTCTGATACCTCCAGCACCCCTCACAGGACACCTTCAACGGCTTACAGAACGCTCCCCTACCCAACAACACATAGTGTCGCTGCCGCAGCTTCGGTGCATGGTTTAGCCCCGTTACATCTTCCGCGCAGGCCGACTCGACCAGTGAGCTATTACGCTTTCTTTAAATGATGGCTGCTTCTAAGCCAACATCCTGGCTGTCTGTGCCTTCCCACATCGTTTCCCACTTAACCATGACTTTGGGACCTTAGCTGGCGGTCTGGGTTGTTTCCCTCTTCACGACGGACGTTAGCACCCGCCGTGTGTCTCCCGTGATAACATTCTTCGGTATTCGTAGTTTGCATCGGGTTGGTAAGCCGGGATGGCCCCCTAGCCGAAACAGTGCTCTACCCCCGAAGATGAGTTCACGAGGCGCTACCTAAATAGCTTTCGGGGAGAACCAGCTATCTCCCGGTTTGATTGGCCTTTCACCCCCAGCCACAAGTCATCCGCTAATTTTTCAACATTAGTCGGTTCGGTCCTCCAGTTAGTGTTACCCAACCTTCAACCTGCCCATGGCTAGATCACCGGGTTTCGGGTCTATACCCTGCAACTTAACGCCCAGTTAAGACTCGGTTTCCCTTCGGCTCCCCTATACGGTTAACCTTGCTACAGAATATAAGTCGCTGACCCATTATACAAAAGGTACGCAGTCACACCACGAAGGTGCTCCCACTGCTTGTACGTACACGGTTTCAGGTTCTTTTTCACTCCCCTCGCCGGGGTTCTTTTCGCCTTTCCCTCACGGTACTGGTTCACTATCGGTCAGTCAGGAGTATTTAGCCTTGGAGGATGGTCCCCCCATATTCAGACAGGATACCACGTGTCCCGCCCTACTCTTCGAGTTCACAACCTGTGTGCTTTCGTGTACGGGACTGTCACCCTGTACCGTGCGACTTTCCAGACGCTTCCACTAACACACAAGCTGATTCAGACTCTGGGCTGCTCCCCGTTCGCTCGCCGCTACTGGGGGAATCTCGGTTGATTTCTTTTCCTCGGGGTACTTAGATGTTTCAGTTCCCCCGGTTCGCCTCGTTAACCTATGTATTCAGTTAACGATAGTGCAACGAATTGCACTGGGTTTCCCCATTCGGACATCGCCGGGTCAAAGGTTCATATCACCTCGCCGGCGCTTTTCGCAGATTAGCACGTCCTTCATCGCCTCTGACTGCCAGGGCATCCACCGTGTACGCTTAGTCGCTTAACCTCACAACCCGAAGATGTTTCACTTC
>NZ_JAJNOG010000022.1:0-1649 GCF_027947695.1 Enterobacter sp. PI-10
GAGCTAAATACGTAACCAGTCGAGGAAGTAACGCAAATGGAGCTTGGGTAATATGGTCGGATGGAGCCATTGAGGTTATGGGGTATGGTGTAATCCTTGATAACGGCCTGGCAACCGTTAATTACCCAATTGCGCTACCAGGTATAAGCCGCTATATCAGCATTGCCGAACGTCTCTCTGCTGATCCTGGCACAGCGCCAAACTTTGCTCATTCATCAATGATCATTGATGCTTTAACAACAAATATCGGTTTCAAAGCTCGTTGCACAATGGCCGCAACGGGTGCCCCATCAAATAATGGTTTTTCGTGGAGAGTTTACTATGCGCCTATTTAATCCGATCACGATGACGGAGGTCATTCATGGTTTCCACGATACTGTTGGTGCTATAGAGCTCCCTGAAGATAACTGGTTTTTCACAATGCGGGAAATACCTGAGGGAATGCGGCTTGAAGTCAATGAAAAAGGTGAACCAACTCTTATGGAAATTAAATTTGATGTATAGGCAACGAATAAATGAATACGTTTCCTGGCTGAATGCTGAAAATATCAGGTGCTGCTGATGATTATTGATACATCAAAAGCACCTGATATTGGATGACCTATACCTCGGGTTTTGGTGGAAGGTAAAGATTCGGAGCAGTGCCGGTATCAATCTTAGTTAGTTTATAACGGTACCGCTGCCATTCAGTCAGACGTGGAATATCTGCATCATCAATGTAGCCTCCAGCCTGAGCATCTGCCAATGGTGCGATAATTGCAGACGCTTCAGCCAGTAATGCGGTTTTCTGCTGTTCAGCCTTTTCCACATCCGCAGAGTGTTTCGCTTTTGCGTCGGTTATCCACTCGCTGCCATTCCACTTATCATATGGCGTTCCAGGGGCTTGTGTAGTCGTATCTTTCGGATAATCACCCGGTAGGGAAATCGTGACTTTCTCACCTGACTTTGTGCTATATACAGTTTTACCGCGATGATCGGCGAGGTACTCCCATGCGCTTAAGTCAGAGGTGCGACAAATGGTAAAACCTTTTTTAGATTCTCCAGGCGCATCAATACATGATAAGGCTGGAATGCCTACACCTTCCGCTAAATATTCAACCGAGGAGGAAATATATTCGCGCGTCTCACCATCGTAGTTAAACACAGTTATATCACCGGTCACTGTAGCAATAAGCTCATTGTTTAATTTTGCCTCCGCCATTATGCTGCCCTCACAATGTAGTTAAGTGCGACGTTACGGGGGCGGGCTGAAACATAAGCCCACCAATCGTAACGTTGCGAATTGGCCGGACTACCGATCCATTTTTTTCCTTTGATTTTTTCCCATTGTGCTGCGGTTATTACATCGCCGAACCCATATTCGGCTGACCCGATTGAGCTGATATCCCCCGTATCATTGTCATCAAAGCCCGAAACAATAGTACCTTCCTGGAATGACAGCAGCCCGCGACCAGCATCAACCCCACGCCCGTCATCCCAGCCACGGATAAACTCCCCGCGTAAATCAGGCAGTCTGAGAGCCGGGTAGGCCTGAGCCAGTTTAGGGTACAGGGAAGCAGTGAAAGCGGCTCCGTTGCACTTAAGCCACCCCGTCGGTGGAGTTGCTGACGGCCACGGAACGGGGACGCCAACCGGCAAAGCGGAACCCT
>NZ_JAJNOG010000023.1:0-1595 GCF_027947695.1 Enterobacter sp. PI-10
ACCGCAGGTTCCCCTACGGTTACCTTGTTACGACTTCACCCCAGTCATGAATCACAAAGTGGTAAGCGCCCTCCCGAAGGTTAAGCTACCTACTTCTTTTGCAACCCACTCCCATGGTGTGACGGGCGGTGTGTACAAGGCCCGGGAACGTATTCACCGTAGCATTCTGATCTACGATTACTAGCGATTCCGACTTCATGGAGTCGAGTTGCAGACTCCAATCCGGACTACGACGCACTTTATGAGGTCCGCTTGCTCTCGCGAGGTCGCTTCTCTTTGTATGCGCCATTGTAGCACGTGTGTAGCCCTACTCGTAAGGGCCATGATGACTTGACGTCATCCCCACCTTCCTCCAGTTTATCACTGGCAGTCTCCTTTGAGTTCCCGGCCTAACCGCTGGCAACAAAGGATAAGGGTTGCGCTCGTTGCGGGACTTAACCCAACATTTCACAACACGAGCTGACGACAGCCATGCAGCACCTGTCTCAGAGTTCCCGAAGGCACCAAAGCATCTCTGCTAAGTTCTCTGGATGTCAAGAGTAGGTAAGGTTCTTCGCGTTGCATCGAATTAAACCACATGCTCCACCGCTTGTGCGGGCCCCCGTCAATTCATTTGAGTTTTAACCTTGCGGCCGTACTCCCCAGGCGGTCGACTTAACGCGTTAGCTCCGGAAGCCACGCCTCAAGGGCACAACCTCCAAGTCGACATCGTTTACGGCGTGGACTACCAGGGTATCTAATCCTGTTTGCTCCCCACGCTTTCGCACCTGAGCGTCAGTCTTTGTCCAGGGGGCCGCCTTCGCCACCGGTATTCCTCCAGATCTCTACGCATTTCACCGCTACACCTGGAATTCTACCCCCCTCTACAAGACTCTAGCCTGCCAGTTTCGAATGCAGTTCCCAGGTTGAGCCCGGGGATTTCACATCCGACTTGACAGACCGCCTGCGTGCGCTTTACGCCCAGTAATTCCGATTAACGCTTGCACCCTCCGTATTACCGCGGCTGCTGGCACGGAGTTAGCCGGTGCTTCTTCTGCGGGTAACGTCAATCGCTGAGGTTATTAACCTCAACGCCTTCCTCCCCGCTGAAAGTACTTTACAACCCGAAGGCCTTCTTCATACACGCGGCATGGCTGCATCAGGCTTGCGCCCATTGTGCAATATTCCCCACTGCTGCCTCCCGTAGGAGTCTGGACCGTGTCTCAGTTCCAGTGTGGCTGGTCATCCTCTCAGACCAGCTAGGGATCGTCGCCTAGGTGAGCCGTTACCCCACCTACTAGCTAATCCCATCTGGGCACATCTGATGGCAAGAGGCCCGAAGGTCCCCCTCTTTGGTCTTGCGACGTTATGCGGTATTAGCTACCGTTTCCAGTAGTTATCCCCCTCCATCAGGCAGTTTCCCAGACATTACTCACCCGTCCGCCGCTCGTCACCCAGGAGCAAGCTCCCTGTGTTACCGCTCGACTTGCATGTGTTAGGCCTGCCGCCAGCGTTCAATCTGAGCCATGATCAAACTCTTCAATTTAAGTTTGATGCTCGTGAATTAAACTTCGTAATGAATTACGTATGTTCACTCAGAGACTTGGTATTCATTT
>NZ_JAJNOG010000024.1:0-1092 GCF_027947695.1 Enterobacter sp. PI-10
ATCGCGTGGCGCATTGGCCGCGCGTACGGCGAATACTTAAAACCGCAGACCATCGTGCTGGGCGGCGACGTGCGTCTGACCAGTGAATCCCTGAAGCTGGCCCTGGCGAAAGGGCTGCAGGATGCGGGCGTGGACGTGCTGGATATCGGCCTTTCCGGAACCGAAGAGATTTACTTTGCCACGTTCCACCTGGGCGTGGACGGCGGTATCGAAGTGACGGCCAGCCACAACCCGATGGACTACAACGGGATGAAGCTGGTGCGCAAGGGCGCCCGCCCGATTAGCGGCGACACCGGCCTGCGCGACGTGCAGCGCCTGGCGGAAGCCAACGATTTCCCGCCGGTGAACGAGGCGAAGCGCGGCAGCTACAAAAAAATCAACCTGCAGAAAGAGTACATCGACCACCTGCTGGGCTACATCAACGTGGCAAACCTGAAGCCGCTGAAGCTGGTGATTAACTCCGGCAACGGCGCGGCCGGCCCGGTTGTCGATGCCCTGGAAGCGCGCTTTAAGGCCCTGAACGTGCCGGTGACCTTCGTGAAAGTGCACAACACCCCGGACGGCAACTTCCCGAACGGTATTCCTAACCCGCTGCTGCCGGAGTGCCGCGACGACACCCGCAATGCGGTGATTGAGCACGGTGCGGACATGGGCATCGCCTTTGACGGTGACTTCGACCGCTGCTTCCTGTTCGACGAGAAAGGGCAGTTCATCGAGGGCTACTATATTGTCGGCCTGCTGGCGGAAGCGTTCCTTGAGAAAAACCCGGGCGCGAAAATCATTCATGACCCGCGCCTTTCCTGGAACACCGTCGACGTGGTGTCAGCGGCGGGCGGCACGCCGGTGATGTCCAAAACCGGTCACGCCTTCATCAAAGAGCGCATGCGCGAAGAAGACGCCATCTACGGCGGCGAGATGAGCGCCCACCACTACTTCCGTGACTTTGCCTACTGCGACAGCGGGATGATCCCGTGGCTGCTGGTGACCGAGCTGCTGTGCCTGAAGGGACAGACGCTGGGCGAGCTGGTACGCGACCGTATGGCGGCGTTCCCGGCGAGTGGGGAGATCAACAGCAAGCTGGCGGAGCCGGCC